>NZ_JBFALJ010000002.1:58029-636812 GCF_040660195.1 Streptomyces sp. NPDC050147
AGCCCGGCGCGGGCAAGACCCGGCTCGCCAACGTGCTGCAGCTGGTGCTGAACCGTCGCGGCGCGTACTCAGGCGCCCCGGCCCGTCTCACTCATTCTGGGGTCGTGCCGCCCGGCTCAGCCGGGCCAGTAGGTGCGGCCCCACGACGTCGGCCCCGGTGCGGGCAGCCGGTGGCGGGCCACCCGCGCGGGGTCCGCCCAGGCGTCGAGTGCCGCGGGCGCGCCGGACGGCTGGTTCGCGACCGCCGCGGCGCGCGCCTGGACCACCGCGAGTGCGGCGGCCAACTCCTCCGGGGTGGGATTGCCCCGTACGACCTTGATCATGGAGGGTCTCCTCGCTCTCCTAGCTGGCTCGGTCCAGAAGGTTTAGAAGGCTTAGAAGGTCTGGAGGGTCTAGAGGGGGATGTTGCCGTGCTTCTTCGGGGGCAGGGATTCCCGCTTCGTACGCAGCTGACGCAGGCCCCGCACCAGATGGGAGCGGGTCTCCGACGGCATGATCACCGCGTCGATGTAACCGCGCTCGGCGGCCGTGTACGGGTTGAGCAGACGGTCCTCGTACTCCTGGATGAGGCGGGCGCGGGTCGCCTCCACGTCGCCCGATGCCTCGGCCGCAGCGATGGTCTTGCGGTGCAGGATGTTCACCGCGCCCTGCGCGCCCATCACCGCGATCTGCGCGGTCGGCCAGGCCAGGTTGAGGTCGGCGCCCAGGTGCTTGGAGCCCATGACGTCGTACGCGCCGCCGAACGCCTTGCGGGTGATGACGGTGATCAGCGGGACCGTCGCCTCCGCGTAGGCGTAGATCAGCTTGGCGCCCCGGCGGATGATGCCCGTGTGCTCCTGCTCGACGCCCGGCAGGAAGCCCGGCACGTCGACGAAGGTGATGACCGGGACGTTGAACGCGTCGCAGGTGCGCACGAAGCGGGCGCCCTTCTCGGACGCGTCGATGTTCAGGCAGCCGGCGAACTGCGTCGGCTGGTTGGCGACGATGCCCACCGGCCGGCCCTCGATCCGGCCGAAGCCGGTGAGGATGTTCGGCGCGAACAGCGGCTGCGTCTCGAAGAACTCGGCGTCGTCCAGGACGTGTTCGATCACCGTGTGCATGTCGTACGGCTGGTTGGCGCTGTCCGGGATGAGGGTGTCGAGCTCGCGGTCCTCGTCCGTCGGCGCCAGGTCCGCCTCTTCCGGGAAGGCGGGGGGCTCGCTGAGGTTGTTCGAAGGCAGGTAGGAGAGAAGGGACTTGACGTACTCGATCGCGTCCTTCTCGTCGCCCGCCATGTGGTGCGCGACACCGGAGGTGCTGTTGTGGGTGCGGGCGCCGCCGAGCTCCTCGAAGCCGACGTCCTCGCCGGTGACCGTCTTGATGACGTCGGGTCCCGTGATGAACATGTGCGAGGTCTGGTCGACCATGACCGTGAAGTCGGTGATCGCCGGGGAGTAGACGGCGCCGCCCGCGCAGGGCCCGACGACCAGGCTGATCTGCGGGATCACGCCGGAGGCGTGCGTGTTCCTGCGGAAGATCTCCCCGTACATCCCGAGGGCCATGACGCCCTCCTGGATGCGGGCGCCGCCGGAGTCGTTGATGCCGATGACCGGGCAGCCGGTCTTCAGGGCGAAGTCCATGACCTTGACGATCTTCTGGCCGAAGACCTCGCCGAGGGCTCCGCCGAAGACGGTGAAGTCCTGGGAGAACACGGCCACGGGGCGGCCGTCGACGGTGCCGTAACCGGTCACGACCCCGTCGCCGTACGGGCGGTTGGCCTCCAGGCCGAAGTCGGTCGAGCGGTGCTGGGCGAACTCGTCGAACTCCACGAAGGAGCTTTCGTCCAGAAGCAGTTCGATGCGCTCGCGCGCCGTCAGCTTGCCCTTGGCGTGCTGCTTCTCGACCGCGCGGGCCGAACCGGCGTGCTTGGCCTCCTCGATGCGGCGCTGCAGATCGGCGAGCTTGCCCGCAGTCGTATGGATGTCGATACCGGCGCCGGGGGTGGGGGCGGTGGTGGTGGCGGAGGCGGTCGCGGTGGCGGTGGCGTTCTCGGTATCGCTTGCGGCGCTGGGCACGGGCACGTTGGGCTCTTCCGGCTCGGACATAGGGATGCGGCTCCCTGCCTGCTCAAAGGGGCGGCTGGCGGCTTGCGGCTATGGCTTGCGGCTGCTGATGATCGCTTGCTACTGACTCGTAGGGTAGCGGCGCGCATACGGTTCGGCAGTGCGGCGTTTACCACACCTAAGGTGGCTTGCATGACGCCGCGAGATGCTTCAGACGACCCTTCTGACACCCCTGACGACAACCGCTGGTCCGACCTCGAAAGGCCGCCCCTGAACGCGGGGTCGCTGCGGCGTGCGCTGCTGCGGGACGGGGGGCTCTGGACCTCCCTGGAGGTGGTGCCCGCGACGGGGTCGACCAACACGGATCTGGCCGCCCGTGCGGACGAGCTGCCCGAGGGCGCGGTGCTCGTCGCCGAGGAGCAGAGTTCGGGGCGTGGCCGCCTCGACCGCCGCTGGTCGGCGCCCGCGCGCTCCGGTCTCTTCTTCTCCGTACTCCTCAAGCCGGGGCCCGCGGTGCCGGTCGAGCGGTGGGGGTGGCTGCCGCTGCTGACCGGGGTCGCCGTGGCCACGGGGCTCTCGCGGGCGGCTGGGGTGGACACGGCGCTCAAGTGGCCGAACGATTTGTTGGTGACGGTGGGGGGCGAGGAGCGGAAGGCCGGGGGGATCCTCGCCGAGCGGGCGGGCTCCGCGGGCTCCGCGGGCGGTGGGGGCGTGGTCGTCGGTATCGGCATCAACGTGACCCTGCGGGCGGACGAACTGCCGGTGCCGGGGGCGGGGTCGCTCGCGTTGGCCGGGGCCGCTTCGACGGACCGGGACACGGTGCTGCGGGCGGTGCTGCGTTCCCTGGAGCAGTGGTACGGGGACTGGCGCACGGCAGAGGGCGACCCGGCGGCTTCCCGCCTCCAGGAGACGTACGCCGCGGGTTGCGCGACGCTGGGCCGCACGGTCAGGGCTGAGCTGCCGGGCGACCGGTCGATCACGGGCGAGGCGGTGGCGGTGGACGGTGACGGGCGGCTTGTCCTGGCCACTGCGGAGGGGATGCAGGAGCCTGTGGGGGCGGGGGATGTGGTGCATTTGCGGGGGGTGTAGGGGAGGCGGAGGTGGCGGGGGCGGTCCCTGCGGGGGCGTGCGGGGCTGCGGCTTCCGCTTGTCGGTGGGGCGGGGCTGCGCCGGTATGTCCGTCCTCGCTATCGTCCGGTTGCCGCCGGGTTGCTTCGGCGCCGGTGTGCCGCGAGCTGTGCTCCGGGCGGACAAACCGGCACGTCCCATCGGGTCTCGGGGCCGGGTGCGGGCGTGTGGGGGTTGCGGCGGCGTCTGCTCACCTGTGGGTGCGGGACTGCGCCGGTGTGTCCGTCCTCGCTAACGGCCCGCCCCTCGCGTCGCATCACCGTCTGTGGACGCGTGCGGGGCTGCGGCTTCCGCTTGTCGGTGGGGCGGGGCCGCGCCGGTATGTCCGTCCTCGCTATCGTCCGGTTGCCGCCGGGTTGCTTCGGCGCCGGTGTGCCGCGAGCTGTGCTCCGGGCGGACAAACCGGCACGTCCCCTCGGGTCTCGGGGCCGAGTGCGGGTGTGTGGGGGCTGCGGTGGCGGTCCGTGTGTGGTTGCCCTGACGGCCCGCCCCCCTGGGGTGCGGTGTCGTCTGCGGGTGGGTGTGGGCCTTCGGGGTCTCTCGGCGTCGGGTGGGGCTGCGGGGTGTTCGGGTGGGTGGTGGGGAAGGTTTGTCGTTCAGGTGGTGGTGCGGGGTGATCGGGTAGGTGGGTGGGAAGGTTTGGGGCGTTGCGTCGTGTTGCGGGGGCTGCGAGTGGCGTGCCGGGGGCGCCGGTGGTGCGGCGAGGCTTCGTTCAGGTGAGGGTGTGGGGCAAACGGGCGGGTGGCGGCAGTAGGTGTGTTCGGGGGCGTGGCTGCGGGGGACCCCTGTTCGAGGCGTCCCGCCAGGCAAAGGCGTACCGCCAGGCGTGAGCTGCGGCACACCTGCCGTAAAGTTGGCGCCGGTCGATACCTGACCGCGGCAGATCGGAAGGGCAGCAGGCGTGACCGTCGACGACGCGGGCTCCGGCACGGGTGCATCCCCCGGCCCCGACGGTGAGCCCGGACGTACCGCAGGGGCCGCCACACACGCGTTCGACTCGATGGACTCCGGGGACGAGAAGCCGGGGGACCCCGAGAAGGACCCCCTGGCCCTGCGCCTCGAAGGGCTGATCCTCGGCGCGGAACGCCGCTACACCCCGTTCCAGGCGGCCCGCAGCGCCGGCGTATCCATGGAGCTGGCCTCCCGCTTCTGGCGGGCCATGGGCTTTCCTGACATCGGCCAGGCCAAGGCCCTGACCGAGGCGGACGTCCTCGCACTGCGCCGCCTCGCCGGCCTCGTCGAGGCGGGGCTGCTCAGCGAGGCGATGGCGGTGCAGGTGGCCCGGTCGACCGGGCAGACCACCGCCCGCCTGGCCGAATGGCAGATCGACTCCTTCCTGGAGGGGCTGACGGAGCCGCCCGAGCCGGGCATGACGCGGACCGAAGTCACGTATCCGCTGATAGAGCTGCTCCTGCCCGAGCTGGAGGAGTTCCTCGTCTACGTGTGGCGGCGCCAGCTCGCCGCCGCGACCGGGCGGGTCGTGCAGGCCGCGGACGACGAGGAGATGGTCGACCGGCGGCTTGCCGTCGGTTTCGCCGACCTCGTCGGCTTCACGCGGCTCACCCGGCGGATGGAGGAAGAGGAACTCGGCGAGCTCGTCGAGGCTTTCGAGACCACGGCGGCGGACCTCGTCGCGGCGCATGGCGGGCGGCTCATCAAGACGCTGGGCGACGAAGTGCTCTACGCCGCCGACGACGCGGGCGTCGCCGCGGAGATCGCGCTGCGGCTGATCGAGACCATGGCCAACGACGAGACGATGCCCGAGCTGCGCGTCGGCATCGCCTTCGGCACGGTCACGACGCGGATGGGCGACGTCTTCGGTACGACGGTGAACCTCGCGAGCCGCCTCACGTCGATAGCGCCTCGGGACGCCGTCCTGGTGGACGGCGCGCTCGCCGAGGAGCTGACGCGGGTGGGGCAGGCGCCCGCCTCCGAGACCGAGGCGGCGGAGGCCGCCGAGGCGGCGGAGAAGGAGGGCTCCGAGCCACCCTCCTATCGCTTCGCGCTCCAGCCGATGTGGCAGCGGCCCGTACGAGGTCTCGGCGTCGTCGAGCCCTGGTTGCTGGCCCGGCGTAGCTGAGCCCCACCTCTGTACCGCCGCCTTCGCGGCGGAATTTACTCGCCCGACCACCCGAATGCCCCGTAGTGGTGGCATGATCCGCAGGGTGGTCCGGTAACGGGCGTTAACCAGGCGTGGAGGAAGTCATGGGTGACGAGCAGCGGTTCGGGGAATTCGTCAGCGTCCGGCGGCACGCCTACGTCGCCGAGCTCGTCCTCGACCGGCCCAAGGCGATGAACGCCGTGTCGACGGACATGGCCCGCTCCATCGGCTCGGCCTGCGCCGCCCTCTCGGAGGACCGTGACGCCCGCGTCGTGGTCGTCACGTCCACCCACGAGCGGGCGTTCTGTGTCGGCGCCGACCTGAAGGAGCGCAATTCCTTCTCCGACGCCGAGTTGGTGCGCCAGCGGCCCACCGCGCGGGCCGCCTACACCGGCGTACTCGAACTGCCCATGCCGACGGTCGCGGCCCTGCACGGCTTCGCGCTCGGCGGTGGGTTCGAGCTCGCGCTCGCCTGTGATCTCATCGTCGCCGACCCGACCGCCGTGGTGGGGCTCCCCGAGGTATCGGTCGGCGTGATCCCGGGCGGCGGCGGTACGCAGCTGCTTCCGCGCCGTGTGGGCGCCGCGCGGGCCGCCGAGCTGATCTTCACCGCGCGGCGTCTGGAGGCGGACGAGGCGCGGCAGTTGGGGCTCATCGACCAGCTGGTGGGCGAGGGTGAGGACCGTTCGGAAGCGCTCGCGCTCGCCGCGCGGATCGCCGCCAACTCGCCCGTCGGGCTGCGCGCCGCCAAGCGTGCCCTGCGGCTCGGGCACGGCCTCGACCTGCGTGCCGGCCTTGAGGTCGAGGACGCCGCCTGGCGCTCCGTGGCCTTCTCCGGTGACCGGGCGGAGGGCGTCGCCGCGTTCAACGAGAAGCGGAAGCCGCAGTGGCCCGGGGAGTGAACAGCCCCGGTGCCCGGGAGTCAGCAGTCTTGGTGCCCCGGCGTGAGCGGGCCCGGTGCCCCGGGAGTGCATGGAGCGTCCGGTCCACACGCTGTGTAATGTTCCAAACGCCCAAATTGCCGCATATCTCCTAGCCTAGGGAGATGGGAGAGGATGTCCGGCTGCGGGCCGTGGTGGTGCTGGCGCAGGGGATGGCCGCCGCGCACACTCCGCGTGAGTCCTGGCGGGCGGCCGCGCGCGGCGCGTGCCGTGCGCTGGCCGGGAGTTTCGCGGCGCTGTCCGTCTGGGAGCGTGACCTCGGACGGCTGAGGGTGCTCGTGAACGTGGGCGAACGGGCCGAGGGGGAGGAAGAGTTCCCCGAGCGCGAGGCGTATCCGGTGAACGAGTTCCCTGAGATCACCGAGTTTCTGCACGAGCGCTGGGCCGGCGGGGGCGAGCCGCATGCCTGGGTCGAGACGGCGCGCGGGCCCGCGGAAGCCACGGCCCCTGGTTACTGCCACCAGCGTGTCGCCGCCCTGCGCAGGCGCGGTCGCGGGTGCTGCGTGGTGGCGCCGATCGTGTTGCACGGGCGGGCTTGGGGCGAGCTGTACGTGGCGCGACCGGTGGGGGCGCTGCCCTTCGGCCGTGCGGACGCGGACTTCGCGACGGTGCTCGCCTCGGTCGTCGCGGCGGGCATCGCGCAGACCGAACGCCTTGAGGAGGCCCGCCGCCTCGCCTTCACCGACGCCCTGACGGGCCTCGCCAATCGGCGCGCGGTCGATCTGCGGCTCGAGGAGGCGGTGGAGCGCCACCGTGCGGACGGGACGGTGGTGAGCCTGGTCGTGTGCGACGTGAACGGGCTGAAGCGGGTCAACGACACCCAGGGTCACGCGGTCGGTGACCGGCTGCTCGAACGTTTCGGCTCGGTGCTTTCCCTGTGCGGGGCGATGCTGCCCGGGACGTTGGCCGCGCGGCTCGGTGGCGACGAGTTCTGCCTGCTCTCGGTAGGTCCCACCGCCGACGAGGTGGTGCGGGTCGCGGATGAACTCTGCGTACGGGCGGCCGAGTTGGAGATGGGGGAGGGGGTCGCGTGCGGGGTCGCCTCCACGCAGGACCCGATCGGCGAGGTGCGCTCGGCCCGCCGCCTGTTCCGCCTCGCGGACGCGGCCCAGTACCGCGCGAAGGCGGCGCGTGCGCCGAAGCCGGTGGTCGCGGGGCGGGAGGGCGCGGACGACCCTGTGGTACGGCTCGCGAACTCGGAGGGGGCGCGGCCTGCGGGAGAGAGGCGGCGCTTCCGTGGTCGCGGGGGTCCTGCGGACGGCGGCAGGGGGGGGCGGGGTTGACCTGCGGGTCGGCGGGGCTTGTTCGCGCCGTTCCTCGCGCCCCTGACGGGGCCCGTCTCCTGGTTTCCTGCGGGGCGGTGGGGGCTTGGCGCGCAGTTCCCCGCGCCCCTGACGGGGCTGGGCCCGGTGTTGTCTGCGGGCTTGTGGGGGCTTGGCGCGCCGTTCCTCGCGCCCCTTACGGGGCCCGTTGCGTCGTTCCCCGTGTCCGCCTTGGCGCTACGTCGGGTCCGCCAGGTGTTTCCCGTGTGCGCCCTGGAAGCGTTGTGACGTCGAGCCCGTAAGAGGCTCAACCAGCATCCGCCCGTGACACTTGGCGATTCAGTCCGTACGCTGCTGAATATGGATATGCACACCGTGGTCCTGGGGACGTCCGGGACAACCGCTGCGGACGTTATCGCCGTCGCGCGCGGCAACGCGCGCATCGAGCTGTCGGGCGAGGCCGTGGCCGCCCTCGCCGCCTCGCGTGAGATCGTCGATGCCCTCGCGGCCAAGCCCGATCCCGTCTACGGCGTATCGACCGGCTTCGGCGCCCTCGCCACCCGGCACATCGGGCCGGACCTCCGCGCCCAGCTGCAGCGCAACATCGTCCGCTCGCACGCGGCGGGGATGGGCCCGCGCGTCGAGCGCGAGGTGGTGCGCGCGCTGATGTTCCTGCGGCTGAAGACGGTCTGCTCCGGCCGCACCGGCGTACGCCCCGAGGTCGCGCAGACCATGGCCGATGTGCTCAACGCGGGGATCACTCCCGTCGTCCACGAGTACGGCTCGCTCGGCTGCTCCGGCGACCTCGCGCCGCTCAGCCACTGCGCGCTGACCCTCATGGGCGAGGGGGACGCGGAAGGTCCCGACGGCGAGCTGAAGCCCGCGGGCGAGTTGCTCGCCGCGCACGGCATCACGCCGGTCGAGCTGAAGGAGAAGGAGGGGCTCGCCCTCCTGAACGGAACCGACGGCATGCTCGGCATGCTGGTGATGGCCCTCGCCGACCTCGACGCCCTCTACAAGTCCGCCGACATCACCGCGGCCCTCACCCTGGAGGCACTCCTCGGCACCGCCAAGGTCCTCGCCCCCGAACTGCACGCCATCCGGCCGCACCCGGGCCAGGGCGTGTCCGCGGCCAACATGCTCGCGGTCCTCGAAGGGTCGGGTCTGACCGGCCACCACCAGGACGACGCGCCGCGCGTCCAGGACGCGTACTCGGTGCGGTGCGCGCCGCAGGTGGCCGGCGCGGGGCGTGACACCCTCGCCCATGCCCGTACGGTCGCCGAGCGCGAGCTCGCCGCCGCCGTCGACAACCCCGTCGTCCTGCCCGACGGCCGCGTCGAGTCCAACGGCAACTTCCATGGGGCGCCGGTCGCGTACGTTCTGGACTTCCTCGCGATCGCCGCGGCCGACCTCGGCTCCATCGCGGAGCGCCGCACGGACCGGCTGCTCGACAAGAACCGCTCGCACGGCTTGCCGCCGTTCCTCGCCGACGACCCGGGCGTGGACTCGGGGCTGATGATCGCCCAGTACACGCAGGCGGCGCTGGTGAGCGAGATGAAGAGGCTCGCCGTCCCGGCATCGGCCGACTCGATCCCGTCCTCCGCGATGCAGGAGGACCACGTGTCGATGGGCTGGTCGGCGGCGCGCAAGCTCCGTACCGCGGTCGACAACCTGACCCGCATCGTCGCGATCGAGCTGTACGCCGCGACGCGCGCGGTCGAGCTCCGCGAGGGCCTCACGCCGGCCCCGGCGACGCGCGCGGTCATCGAGGCGGTCCGCAAGGCGGGCGTACAGGGCCCGGGTCCTGACCGCTTCCTCGCCCCCGACCTGGCGGCGGCGGACGAGTTCGTCCGCTCCGGCGCGCTGCTCGACGCCGTCGAGCCGGTGACGGGCCCGCTGGCCTAGCGGCGGCGCTCCGGACGTCGAGGAGGGGTGCCGTCAGGTCCTGACGGCACCCCTCCCGTGCGTGGCCGCGGGTCAGTCGCGGTCGACGTGCTCACGGGTGATGTCGCCCTTGACCGCGTCGACATCGAAGTCGGTCTTGTTCCAGTCGTCGGTGACGACATCGACGGACCAGACGAGCGTCTTGTCGTCGTTGTCGTCCAGACCGATGGACGTGACCGTGCCCTTCTTCTTGGCCGTCGCGGTCTTGGCCGCCTGCTCCGGCGACTGCTTGACGCGGGACAGCCAGTCGGCCGTCTCCTTCTTGTCGTCGGTGTCCTGGTCGTTGTCGGGGGCGGAGCTGAGCACCTTGCCCGAGACCGCGTCGATGCGGACGTGGTGCACGGTGCCGTTCTTCTCGGCGACCTCGGCGACCCACTCCGGGCCGGTGGAACTGCCGCTCGGGCTGGGGCTGGCACTCGGGCTGGCGCTGCCGTTCGGGCTGGGGCTCGCGCTCGCGTCGTCGGCGTCCGTGTCGTCGGTGTCGTCGTCCACGCCCTTCAGGTCGAGGTCGGTCAGCTTGCCGCCCGATACCTCGCCCACCGCGGTCGCGGCGGCCTTGTCGTAGGTGACCTTGGTGTCGGCGAGCAGCGCCTTGCGCTCCTGCTGGTCCTGCGTGAGGGACGCGCTGGCCGTGGGGCTACCCGTCGGAGCTTCCTTCGGAACGGACTTCGCCGCTTTCGAGGTCGCTTCGGCGGACGACTTGTCGCCGTCCTCGCCGCAGCCTGTCACCAGGGCCGCTGAGGCCGCGAGGGCGCACACGGCACCGACGAGACGGAGGTGGCGGGCGCGGGGGGTTCCGGTGTGCTTGTGCCGGGGCTCGAATCTCATACCCGCATGCCTAGCCTTCGCCCCGTATCCGGCCATGTTGCCGCGCGGCCAGGGTCACCCGATCGCCCGGCGCGCGAGCCCGTCGAGCAGCACATCCAAGGCGAACTCGAAGAGAGCATCCGAGGATTCGGCGGCCAGCTCCTCGCCCGCCCGGCGCAGGTACGGCAGCTCGTCCCCGGAACCGGACCGCAGCCATGGCGGCGGAAACTGCTCCAGGTCGGCGCGGTCGAGGCCCGGGGGCGGCCGGTCGTAGGCGCGGTCCTGCAGCTCCACGAACCCGACGACGAGCCGGATGGCCTCCATGCACGCGAGGTAGGCGTCGCGCAGGGAAAGCCCGGTCTCGGTGAAGAAGCCGATGAGCCCGTCGATGTTCCGCAGCATGGCCGGATGGCGGGCCGCGGTGATGTTCTCGCTCAGCGCGAGGGTGGTCATGCCCGGATGGCGCCGGTAGTGGGCCCGCAGATCCCGGAGGTAGGCCCGCAGGGAGTCCCGCCACCGCCCCGCGTCCAGCTCCGGCGGCTGCCACCGCGCCTCGAAGACCTCGGCGGCCACGGTGATCAGATCTCGCCGGTCTTCCACGTAGTTGTAGAGGGCCCGTGGCGAGACGCCCAGCTCGTTCGCGAGGGAGCGCATGGTCAGCTCGGCGGCTCCGTGACCGCCGAGGAACTCCAGCGCGGCCTCGCCCACGCCCTCGCGGGTGAGGGTGGCGCGGCCCTTGCGGTGGGTGGGGCGGCGCCGGGGCCTTGCGGCGCCGGTCGGGGATTCGGGGTCCAGAGTCTCACTGCACATCGCCCCTGAAGGTACCGCCCCCTTGAACTTCACACCTGTTGACTTTAATAGGCGGCGCCGCCAGAGTGATCCAAGTAAGGCTGGCCTAACCCCCCTTGGAGCCGCTCATGCCCCGCCTGTCCGGCCTCGCCATGGACCTCACGCCGCTGCGCGAGCACCGCGATTTCCGGCTTCTCTACATCGGATTCCTCGGCGCCCTCATCGGCACCCTGATGACGAGCGTCGCCGTGGCGGTGCAGATCTACGACCTCACGGGATCGCCGTTACAGATCGGCCTGGTGAGCCTGGCCAGGGCGCTGCCGCTCGTCGTCGGCGTACTGATCGGCGGCGTCCTCGCGGACCGCGGGGACCGCCGCCTCCTGATGCTGGTGACCCGGCTCCCCCTGACGCTCGTGGCCGCCGGTCTCGCGGCCAACGCGCTCCTGCCGCACCCGCAGCTGTGGGTGATCTACGCGGCGACGGCTCTCACCGGGCTCTTCGCGGGGCTCGGCGGCCCGGCGATGATGGCGGCGATCCCCGCCCTCGTCGGTACCGAACGGCTCGCGGCGGCGGGCGCGTTGACCGCCGCGTCCACACAGCTCGCCGCGCTGATCGGGCCCGCGCTCGGCGGCGCCCTCATCGCGGGCCCCGGGATCGCCGCCTGCTTCGCGATCGACGCGGCAGGCTTCCTGGTCTTCACCGTGGCTCTGTTCTTCGTGTGCCCGCTGCCGCCGGAGACGGCCGCCGCGGGCAAGGGAGTCCGGCAGGCCTTCGCGGCCGTGGCGGACGGCGTGCGCTTCGTGCGGGGACACCGCCTCATCGTCGGGCTGCTGCTCATCGACGCGGCGGCGATGGTCTTCACGATGCCGCAGGCGCTCTACCCGGTCCTCGCGGACGAGCAGTTCGGCGGTGGGCCCTCAGTGGTCGGCCTGCTCTACGCCGCTCCCGCGCTCGGTGCCCTCGTCGGGGCGGCGACCAGTGGCTGGACGGCGCGCGCGGGCGGGCACGCGCTGATCGGGGCGGTGCTCGTGTGGGGCCTCTCGCTGACGGGCTTCGGCCTGACGGCATACCTGCCGCTGGCACTCGCCCTGCTCGCCCTGGCCGGCCTCGGCGACCTGATCTCGGAGACCCTGCGCTCGGCCCTGCTCCAGCACGGCACCCCCGACGCGCTGCGCGGCAGGGTGAGCAGCCTCTGGATGGTCCAGGCGACGGTCTCCCCGGCCCTGGGCAACGCGGCGGTCGGCTTCCTCGCCGAACTGTCCGGTGCGCGGGCCGCGGTGACGACGGGTGGACTCGTGTGCGTGGTGGCGACGCTCCTGGTGGCCGCGGGCTTCCCCGCGCTGCGGGCGGCACGCCTGGGCGCACCCGCGGCCCCGGCAGGGACCGCGGTTCCGGGGCATGCCGAGAGGGGAGCCCCCAGTAAGAGCGCCCCTCGGTAAGCCGGGCTCTGTCGCTCCCGTCAGTAAGCCGGGCCCTGTCGCTCCCGTCGTACCGAATGCGCCACGAACCCCGCCCCGAGGGCCAGGAACGCCGTCCCGCCGATCAGGTACGGGGTCGTGTCGACGCCGGCGCCCGTGTCGGCGAGGCGATCCTGGGTGGCGGCGGTGGTGGCGGTGTTCTCCGAGGTCAGCGTCGCGCGGCGCTGTTCGGTGTGGACGACCCGAGTGGAGTCAGGGGCCTTTTGGGGCCTGAACGTCGCCGTCGCGTTTGCGGAGGGAACGAACCACAGGGCGCCGAGAAGGGTCCCGGCGGCAGTGGCGGTGAGCAGCGATCGACGTGCGGACACGGAATCGGATCCCCCTTGTGGCGCTGGCGAATTGGCCGTGTGGGGCGATGGTAATGAAAGGCGCGGGTCGCGGGAAAGCCGCGGGGGCCATGGGTCGTACCCTCCGACCCATGAGCACATCAGAGTCATCACGTTTTGTACGTCTCCGCGTCGAATTGGTCGTCGAGGTCGACGACTCCGGCGCGCTGGCTTCCTCCGCCCTGCGCCGTATCGCGGAGGACGAGCACATGCCCGCCGAGGAGCGGCTGCACGCCGAGGCGGCCGTCAAGGAGGACGACGCGGAGGCACTCGCCCATCTGGTGGACCCCTTCGACCTGGTCAGCGGGGTGCCGGGGGTGGAGCTCTCGCAGGCCTCCTGGAGCAGCGAGCAGATCGACTACGACCCCGATTCGCCGGATTGGGACCCGGACGAGGATGATGACGACGACGAGGACGGTGCGGCCGGTGACGTTGCGGCCGGGGGCGGTGGCCGGCTGTAGGCGGTAGACGGAAAGTCGTACGTCTACCGGACGGAAAAAACGGAACCCGTAGCCCCGGACGGCAACCGCCGCCCGGGGTTCCGTCGTCTCAGAGGTGCACGGCTGTCACCGGCGCACCGCATGACGTGGTGTTCCCCACATCTTCCGCAGAAGTGGAACGGGACGAACCGGGCAGGACGTTATGCGGGACTGACGGGGACTCTCGGCGTTCATGGCGTGTTGGGGATTTCGGCAACGATGGAGAAGCGTGTGATGACGGACAGTAGGCGGCGGCGCGGACGGCGCAAGGGTCTTGCGGCCGTGTCCGCTCTGGTCGGCGGCGTCCTTGTGCTCTCGGCCTGTAGCGGCGACGACGGTGACAAGAGCGCCGGCGGCGGCAAGGAGTCGCAGAACCAGGTCGACGAGGCCGCCGCCAAGAAGACCTCCGAGGCCGACATCAAGATCGCGCCGAAGGACGGCTCCAACAACGCGAGCATCAACAGCGCGGCCAAGGTCTCGGTGAGCAAGGGTTCGCTGACGGACGTCACGATGACGACCGAGACGGGCACCGCCGTGGAGGGACAGATAGCGGCGGACAAGAAGAGCTGGAAGCCAAGCGGCCAGCTGGAGCGGGCGACCACGTACAAGATCTCCGCCACCGCCAAGGACTCCGACGGCCGCAAGGCGCACGAGAACTCGAAGTTCACGACGGTCTCGCCGAAGAACAGCTTCATCGGGAACTTCACGCCCGAGGACGGCTCGACGGTCGGTGTGGGTATGCCGGTGTCGATCAACTTCGACAAGGCGATCACGAACAAGAAGGACGTCCAGTCCCACATCAAGGTGTCGTCGAGCAGCGGCCAGGAAGTCGTCGGCCACTGGTTCGGCAACAACCGCCTGGACTTCCGCCCCGAGGACTACTGGCAGGGCAACTCCACGGTCACCATGAAGCTGGCCCTGGACGGCGTCGAGGGCGCGGACGGCGTCACCGGCGTCCAGCAGAAGACGGTCCAGTTCAAGATCGGCCGTAACCAGGTCTCCGTCGTCGACGCCAAGACGAAGCAGATGAAGGTCATGCGGGACGGCAAGGTCATCAAGACCATCCCGATCTCCGCGGGCTCGCCGGAGAACAAGACGTACAACGGCAAGATGGTGATCTCCGAGAAGTTCAAGGAGACCCGGATGAACGGCGCGACGGTCGGCTTCACGGACGACGACGGCAAGGGCGAGTACGACATCAAGGACGTGCCGCACGCCATGCGCCTGTCGAACTCGGGCACGTTCATCCACGGCAACTACTGGGGCGCGAAGTCCATCTTCGGCGGCGCCAACACCAGCCACGGCTGTGTCGGCCTGGAAGACGCCAAGGGTGCGAACGACAAGAGCACCCCGGGCGCCTGGTTCTACGACAACTCGATGGTCGGTGACGTCGTGGAGGTCCGGAACACCGGCGACAAGACGGTCCAGCCCGACAACGGCTTCAACGGCTGGGTCATGGACTGGGCGCAGTGGAAGGCCGGTTCGGCCGTCTAAGGCGCGTTCGGTCCCCCTCCCGTGTACGGCGGCGGCCCGCATCCCTCAACAGGGGTGCGGGCCGCCGCCGTTCGGGCTTCTCATGGTTCTCTTATGCCGCCCTTATCCGTTCATCACCGTGCGTACCTAGCTTCACGCACATGTTCTTCACTTACCTGAGGCGCGAGCTGCGCCGCCGCAGAAAAGCGGCCCTCGTCGTGGCCTCCGGTCTCGCGCTCGGCATCGCGCTCGTCATCGTCGTCAGCTCTGTGTCGTCCGGGATGAAGCAGGCGCAGGGCAAGGTCCTGGAGTCGCTCTACGGACTCGGCACCGACATGACCGTCACCAAGGCGGCCACCCCGCCCAAGGAGGGGAGCGGTCAGAGTGGGCGCCCGCGCTTCAAGTTCGACGCCAAGGACGCCGACGAGGGCGGCAAGGAGCAGAGCAGCGACCGCGTCATGGTGCAGGGCTTCCAGACGCTTTCCGCGTCCACCGTCTCGGAGGTCGGCGGCCAGAGCGGGGTCGCGGACGCCGTCGGCGGGCTCAGCCTTCAGGTCATGAAGGTCAACGGCCAGTTCGAGCGCGGCCGGTTCGAGAAGGCGCCGGGCACGGACGGCAAGGCGCAGCCGCCCGGCGGCAGCGACCAGCAGAACGGGGAGGTGCGCGGCGGTGGCGCCGACTTCGACGTCGACTCCTACAGCGTCTACGGCACGGACGTCGGCAAGCTCGACCTGGGGCCGCTGACCTCCTCCAGGATCAGTAAGGGGCGTACGTTCACGGGGGCGGAGTCCGACGCCAAGGTGGCCGTCGCCGACGCCTCGTACGCCAAGGAGAAGAAGCTCTCCGTCGGCGACACCGTCACGATATCCGGCACCAAGATCGAGGTCGTCGGCATCGCGACCCCCGACAGCGGGGACGCCGCGGCCGACCTGTACCTCCCGCTCAAGCGCGCGCAGACCCTCGCCGACTCGAAGAACAAGATCACGACGGTGTACGTCAAGGCCGCGGACTCGCAGCAGATCGACGCGGTCAAGAGCGCCATCCAGAAGAACGTCTCCGGGACGACCGTGACCACGTCGGCCGACCTCGCCGACACCGTGTCGGGCTCGCTCTCCACCGCCTCCGACCTCGCCTCCAGCGTCGGCAAGTGGCTGTCCGTGGCCGTGCTCGTCGCCGCCTTCCTGGTCGCGGGACTGCTCACGTCGTCCGCGGTCAGCCGTCGCGTACGGGAGTTCGGCACCCTGAAGGCCCTCGGCTGGAAGAGCGGCCGCGTCACCCGGCAGGTCGTCGGCGAGGCGGTCGTCCACGGCCTCGTGGGCGGAGTGCTCGGCATCGCCGTCGGCCTCGGCGGCGCGTACGTGGTCACGGCGATCAGCCCCACCCTCACGGCGGAACTCGGCTCGGCGGGCGGGCAGCCGGGCGGCGGCGTCATGGGCGGCGGCCCCGGCGGCCCGGGTGCCTCGCTGAGCGAGTCGGCGTCGAACGCCCTGGACATCTCGCTGACCGCGCCGGTCAGCGCCACCACCATCGCCCTCGCCGTCGGCCTCGCCGTGGCCGGCGGTCTCATCGCGGGCGCCTTCGGCGGCTGGCGCGCCTCGCGGCTGCGGCCCGCGGACGCCCTGCGCCGCGTCGAGTAGGCGGCTCACGCGACCCGATCGAGCCGCCAACCCCCTTACGCATCGCAGGAGTCACAGCATGTACCAGCTCAAAGGCGTCACCAAGCAGTACCGCAGGGGCAAGGAGAGCGTGCACGCGCTCGCCGGGGTCGACCTGGCCATCGGAGACGGTGACCGGCTCGTCATCCAGGGCCCTACGGGCGGCGGCAAGTCCACGCTCCTGCAGATGCTCGGCGGACTCGACCGGCCGACGTCGGGCAGTGTCGAACTCGACGGCGTCGACCTGGCCGCGCTGCCCGAGGCGCGGCTGACCAAGGTGCGTGCCGAGTCCATCGGCTTCGTCTTCCAGTCCTTCAACCTGATCCCCACGCTCAGCGCCCAGGAGAACGTGGAGACGGCGCTCGTCCCGCTGGGCCTCGGCGCCACGGACCGCCGCGAACGTGCCGCCGACGCCCTGGAGTCTGTGGGCCTCGGCGAACGCCGCAGCCATCTGCCCGCCGAGCTCTCCGGCGGCCAGCAGCAGCGGGTGGCCATCGCCCGCGCCCTGGTCAAGCGGCCCAAGGTGCTGCTCGCCGACGAGCCGACCGGCAACCTCGACGAGTCCATGCGCGACGAGATCATGGAACTGCTCGAAGGGCTCTGGAAGGAGCACGGCCTGACGTTCGTGATGGTCACGCATGACAGCGCGATCGCGCGGAAGGCCCCGCGGCTCGCGACGATCAAGCGCGGGCAGATCAAGGTCACGGAGCGCGCCGACCGGTGACCCGCTCGGCCAACTCGTCACTTGTGACGCACTATTGAGCAGATGTTCGACCCTGGGCAATACTTCCTGGTTCAGGGGCGAGAGCCCCTTGACCTCCAGGGGGAGACTTGCGCAGAAAAGTGAAGAGAGCCTACGGGGCCACGATCGCCACAGCGGCGGCCGTGGCCCTCGCCGCGGGCATGACCAGCCCGGCGTCGGCGGCGAAGCAGTCGCCGGACGCGGCAGCCGCACAGCCGGCGGGCCTCAAGAGCGCCGAACAGACCAGGCACCGCATCACCCTCATCACCGGCGACCGCGTCACCGCCGACTCCAAGGGTCGCGTCACCGCCTTCGAGCGGGCCAAGGGGCGGGAGCGGATACCCGTACTGACCAAGCGCGTCGGCGGCCACACCCTCGCGATCCCGGCCGACGCACAGCGCCTGATAGCCGCCGGCAAGCTCGACCAGCGGCTCTTCGACATCACCGAGCTGAGCAAGAAGGACAACCGCAAGGCCCAGAAGAAGGGCCTGAAGCTGATCGTCGGCTACAAGGGAGCGGCCGCCGGGGCCAGGTCCGATGTGCGCGCCGCGGGTGACACCACGGTCCGCAGGACCCTGAAGTCCCTCAACGCCGAAGCCATCACGACACCGAAGCAGGACGCCGGCGACCTGTGGTCCGCGCTCGTCGCGGAGAAGGGTGGCGCCACCGCGTCCGGCGTCAGCCGCGTATGGCTGGACGGCGTCCGCAAGGCGAACCTCGACAAGAGCGTGCCGCAGATCGGCGCCGACAAGGCGTGGGCGGCGGGCTTCGACGGCAAGGGCGTCAAGGTCGCCGTCCTGGACACCGGCGTCGACGCCACGCACGCCGACCTGAAGGACCAGGTCGTCGGCGCGAAGAACTTCACACCGGCGCCGGACGCCACGGACCGCTACGGCCACGGCACCCACGTCGCCTCCATCGCGGCGGGCACCGGCGCGAAGTCGGGCGGCAAGTTCAAGGGCGTGGCGCCGGGCGCCAAGCTCCTGAACGGCAAGGTCCTGGACGACAACGGCTCCGGCGACGACTCCGGGATCATCGCGGGCATGGACTGGGCGGCCGACCAGGGCGCCGACATCGTGAACCTGAGCCTGGGCGGAGGCGACACCCCGGGCGTCGACCCGCTCGAAGCTCAGGTCGACAAGCTCTCCGCGGACAAGGGCATCCTCTTCGCGATCGCGGCGGGCAACGACGGGATGCCCGGCAGCGTCGGCTCCCCGGGCAGCGCGGACGCGGCCCTCACGGTCGGCGCGGTCGACGACAGCGACAAGCTCGCCGGCTTCTCCAGCCAGGGCCCGCGCGTCGGCGACGGCGCCATCAAGCCCGATGTCACCGCCCCCGGCGTGGACATCACAGCCGCCGCGGCACCCGGCAGCGTCATCGACCAGGAGGTCGGCCAGAAGCCCGAGGGCTATCTGACGATCTCCGGTACGTCGATGGCCACCCCGCACGTGGCCGGCGCTGCCGCTCTGCTCAAGCAGCAGCACCCGGACTGGAAGTACTCCGAGCTCAAGGGCGCGCTGACCGCGTCCACCAAGGGCGGCGCGTACACGCCGTTCCAGCAGGGCTCGGGACGCATCGCCGTCGACAAGGCCATCAAGCAGTCGGTCATCGCGGAGCCGGTGTCCCTCTCCTTCGCCACACAGGCGTGGCCGCACACCGATGACAAGCCGGCCACGAAGAAGGTGACGTACAAGAACCTCGGCAAGGAGGACGTCACCCTCACTCTCGCCGTGACGGGCACGAACCCCAAGGGCGCCCCGGCTCCCGCGGGCTTCTTCAAGCTCGGCGCGAAGACGGTGAAGGTCCCCGCGGGCGGCACCGCGTCGGTCGACCTGACCACCGACACCAAGCTCGGCGGGACGGTCGACGGCGCGTACTCCGCGTACGTCGTGGCGACCGGCGGCGGGCAGTCCGTGCGCACGGCGGCAGCGGTCGAGCGCGAGGTCGAGTCGTACGAGCTGACGCTGAAGCACATCGGGCGCGACGGACAGGCCCCGAAGTACTACGACAGCGACCTGGAGGGCGTCTCCGGGCTCGCCGCCGAGAAGTCCTTCAACCCGTTCGACGCGTCCGGCACGGTCAAGATCCGTGTCCCCAAGGGCGGTTACGTGCTGAACACCGGCATGTACGCCGACCCGAGGGACTTCACCAAGGGCGCCGACTGGATCGCGCAGCCCAAGCTGAGCGTCACCAAGGACACGACGGTGACGCTGGACGCCCGCAAGACGAAGCCGGTCGACATCACGGTCCCGTCGGCGGACGCCAAGTCGCACTTCGCCACCGCGGACTTCACGGTCGACGCGCAGCGCGGCAGCTACACCTTCGGCTGGTGGCTCGACTCGTACACCAACTTCCGGTCCGCGCACCTGGGCCCGCAGGTCACCGACGGCTCGCTGTACCAGCAGTGGGACGGGCACTGGGTGAAGGGTGACGACGCCGAGTACGACACCGTCGCCGGAGGCAAGGTCAAGCAGGTGGCGACCGGCTACACCAAGCACTACAAGGCGTCCGAGCTGGCCACGGTGAAGGCGAACCTGGGCGCGTCGGCCAAGGGCAAGAAGGGCGCGTTCAGCGCCATGGGCTTGCTCCCCGGCAGCTCGAGCGGCTCCGCGATCGGCATTCCGACCCCGCTGCCCGGCACCCGGACGCTGTACCTGTCCACGGCCGACGACGTGAAGTGGAGAATGGACTTCGAGCAGCAGGCCGGGCTCGACCCGGACGGCTGGCCGATCGTCGACGCGGTCTACATCCTGGGCGCGGCGCAGAAGTTCGCGGCGGGCAAGAGCTACGAGAAGACGTTCAACACGGCCGTCTTCGGCCCGCGCATCGGCGGCGACTACGGCGTCTTCCGTCAGGACAACAAGATCGTCGGCAACCTGCCGCTGTTCGCCGACGGCAAGACGCACGCGGGTTCCTCGCTCTACTCGTCGGTCAGGACGACCCTCCACAAGGGCGCGACCAAGATCGGCGAGAACGAGGACCCGCTGGTCGGCAGCGCCCCGTTCAAGGTCCCGGCGGCCGAGGCCGAGTACAAGCTGTCGACGTCCGTGAAGCGCAGCGTCAAGGTGGCCGCGGCCTCCACCCGCATCGACGCGAGCTGGACGTTCCGCTCCAAGAAGGCGGAGAACGCGACGCTGCCGCTCTCGACGGCGCGGTTCGCCGCGGCGACCGACCTGAGCAGCAAGGCCAAGGCAGGCGCCACCCAGTCCGTGCCGGTGACCGTGCAGGGCGCGGCCGCGGGCTCGAACCTCAAGTCCCTTGCCGCGTACGTGTCGTACGACTACGGCCAGACCTGGAAGAAGGTCACCGTCAGCGGCGGCAAGATCAAGGTCAAGAACCCGGCGGCGGGTGAGGGGATCTCCTTCCACGCCAAGATCACGGACAAGAAGGGGAACAAGTCGACGCTGTCGATCTACAACGCGTACTACGGCAAGTAGGCCGGTGGTGAGTTAGCCGCACCACGCGCCCCGCGCGCGTCTAGGCGGCAACCGCGGCGCCGAAGGGACTGTCGATCACGTATCGCCAGTACCCGTCGGCGCCGCGGCGTGCCACGTCCGTGGCGGTGGATGCCACGATGCCCTGAATCTCCCAGTCCACGACGAGCAGCGCGATGTCGCCGCAGACGTGCACCTGGCGGGGGCGTACGGAAATGGGAAGACCGATCGCGAGGAACGGGCCGTTCTCCCTCGCGATGCCCGCGAGCCCGTGCACCGCCTCCCCCGACTCCGGCACGAAGGCGGCATGCTCCTCGTACAGTTCGTGCACCGCCCCCGGATCGCCGCTGTTGAACCGCTCGGCGAAGGCCGCGGGGACGTCCTCGGCACGGGTGGGAAGCGTCTTCGTCGTCATGTGCGAGCCTCCTGGAGTGGACCTGTGCCGGCAACAGTAGGAGGCCCCCTCGTGACTCACCGAACGGTAAGCCAGGCGGTGAGCCAGGCGGTGAGCCAGGGGCTCCCGGACGACCCCAGGGCCCGCGTCACGGCGCCCACGCCCGCCTGTCCCGTGGAGATCACCCTCGCCGCGCTGCGTGGCCGCTGGACCACCCTCATCGTGCGCGAACTGCTGCGGGCCGACTCCTACGCGTACAGCGAACTCGCCGCCGCGCTCCCGCAGTTGGCGGACAAGGTGCTGACAGAGCGGCTCGCCCAGCTGGTCGCCGCGGGTGTCGTCCTGCGCACCAGGACACCCGGCTGGCCCCCCACGGTCACCTACGAACTCACCCCCCGCGGAGAAGAACTCGGCCCGGTCCTCCAGGCGTTGTGGGACTGGGGAGCGCGCGTGCCGGCATCACCCACCGCAGAGGAAGCCGACGTCACATGACCGCCCACACCGTCGAGTACATCCGTTACCGCATCCCGCCCGAGCGTTCCGCGGAGTTCCTCTCCGCCTACACCCGCGCCTCCGTCCCGCTCGCGGCGGCCCCGCAGTGCATCGAGTACGAACTTGCCCGCTGCGAGCAGGACTTCGAGCACTACATCCTCCGCATCACCTGGACGTCGACCAAGGACCACCTGGAGGGCTTCCGGGGCTCGGAGCTGTTCCGTGGGTTCTTCGCCGAGATCCGCCCGTACGTCGAGAACATCGAGGAGATGCGCCACTACATGCCCACCGCCGTGCGCGGCACCGGCGCCTCGACCCCGACCCTCTACACCTGGGCGGGCGGCGAGGAGCGCTTCGAGCGCCTGACGGAGGTCTTCTACGAGAAGGTCCTCAAGGACGACCTCCTCGCCCCCTCTTCGAGGGCCTGCCCGCCGAGCACGCCCGGCACGTCGCCCAGTGGCTCGGCGAGGTCTTCGGCGGCCCGGCCACGTACTCCCAGGAGCACGGCGGGCACGCCGAGATGGTCGGCAAGCACCTCGGCAAGGGCATCACCGAGCCGCAGCGCCGCCGCTGGGTCAACCTGATGCAGGACGCGGCGGACGACGCGGGTCTTCCGACGGACGCCGAGTTCCGCTCCGCCTTCCTCGCCTACGTCGAGTGGGGCACCCGCCTCGCGGTCTACTTCTCGGGCCCCGACGCGAGCCGCCCCACCGACCAGCCGGTGCCGCTGTGGAACTGGGGGGCGGCGCCGCCGTACCAGCCGTGACACCGCCGTACCAGCCGTGACGCCGCGGCGGGCGCGTGCCGGAGGGCGCCCGGGAGGGGTTACTGCCCCGCGCCCGCCGCGCCGGCGCGCGTCGCGTCCGCTCCCCAGCTGGCCAGCAGCCGCAGGGCCTGCGCCGACGCCGAGTCGGGCTGCGCGTGGTACGTGACCAGTGACTGGTCGTGGTCGTCCGGCAGCCGCAGCGTCTCGTACGACAAGGTCAGGTCGCCCACCAGCGGGTGGTGCATGCGCTTGACGCCGTGGCTCTTCTCCTTGACGTCATGCGTGGCCCACAGGCTCCGGAACTCCTCGCTCTTCACGGAGAGCTCGCCGACCAGGGCCGAGAGCAGCGGGTCGTTCGGGAAGCAGCCCGCCTCCATCCGCAGGAAGCTCACCATGTCCGTCGCCTTCTGCTCCCAGTCCACGAACAGCTCCCGCGAGGCGGGGTGCAGGAAGCAGATCCGTGCCCAGTTCCGCTCCTCGGGCGGCAGGGCGCCCCAGTCGCCGAAGAGCGCGGCCGTCATGCGGTTCCAGCCGAGGACGTCCGCTCGGCGGCCGACCACGTAGGCGGGGATGCCGTCCATCGCGTCCATGAGCTGGAGCAGGGCGGGCCGCACCTGCTGGGGGCGGGCCGGACGCTTCTTCTTGTGCTGCTTGGGCTTGGCCAGGTGCGTCAGGTGGGCGTGCTCGGCGTCCGTGAGACGCAGGGCTCGCGCGATCGCGTCCAGGACCTCGCCGGAGACATTGCGGCCGTTGCCCTGCTCAAGGCGTGTGTAGTAGGCCACGGACACCCCCGCGAGCTGCGCCAGCTCCTCGCGGCGCAGCCCCGGCACCCGGCGGTGACGCCCGAAGTTCGGCAGCCCCACGTCCTGCGGCTGCAGCCGCGCCCTGCGGGTGCGCAGGAACTCGCTGAGCTCGGCGCGGCCGTCGAGGGGCTCGGGGGCGGGGGCGGGCGTCGGCTGGTCCATACATCCCAGTATCCCGGGTCGTACGCAGCGGAGCCTGTCCCCGCCAGTAGTAGGACCACTGGACGTAGGCAAGGCTGTGACCTGGGTAGATGTCAGCGAGCCTGGCAGCGTGGAGGTCATGACCGCACAGACCAGCACCACCACCGTTTCCGCCTACGCAGCCCCGTCCGCCAAGGCCCCCCTGGAGCGGATCACCGTCCCGCGCCGCCCCGTGGGCGCCACCGACGTGCTGATCGACATCAAGTACGCCGGCATCTGTCACTCGGACATCCACCAGGCCCGCGACGGCTGGGGTGAGGGCATCTTCCCGATGGTTCCGGGCCACGAGATCGCCGGTGTCGTCACCGAGGTCGGCTCCGCCGTCACCAAGTTCGCCGTCGGCGACCGCGTCGGCGTCGGCTGCATGGTCGACTCCTGCCGCGAGTGCGAGAACTGCAAGGCGGGCCTGGAGCAGTACTGCGTGCAGGGCAACGTGCCGACGTACAACGGCCTCGGCAAGGACGGCGAGCCGACCTACGGCGGCTACTCCACGCACGTCGTCGTGGACGAGGCGTTCACCGTCCGCATCCCCGACGGCCTCTCCCTGGACGTCGCCGCGCCGCTGCTGTGCGCGGGCATCACCACGTACTCCCCGCTCCACCGCTGGAACGCGGGCCCCGGCAAGAAGATCGCCGTCGTGGGCCTGGGCGGTCTCGGCCACATGGCCGTCAAGATCGCGCACGCCATGGGCGCCGAGGTCACCGTCCTGTCGCAGTCCCTGCGCAAGAAGGACGACGGCCTGCGCCTGGGCGCCGACCACTACTACGCGACCAGCGACGAGGCCACCTTCGAGCAGCTCGCGGGCTCCTTCGACCTGATCCTCTCGACGGTCTCCGCGCCGCTGCCGCTGGACAAGTACCTGGGCCTGCTGCGCTCGGAGGGCGCCTTCGTGAACGTCGGCGCCCCCGAGGAGCCGGTCTCCCTCAACCTGTTCTCGGTGATCGGCGGCGGCAAGACCCTCGCGGGCTCCATGATCGGCGGCATCCAGGAGACCCAGGAGATGCTGGACTTCTGCGCCGAGCACGGCTTGGGCTCCGAGATCGAACTGATCGACGCCGACCAGATCAACGAGGCGTACGAGCGTGTCCTCGCCAGCGACGTGCGCTACCGCTTCGTGATCGACGCGGCGACGATCTGAGACTGAGACTGAGACTGAGACCGAAACCGAGACTGAGGCTTGGGCACGCCGTCGATTGCGCCCGGGGCATTACCTCGGGCGTAATCGACGGCGTAGGCGCGTCCCGGCAGGATCGGAGCATCACATCCGAGCGATCCGCACGGGAACGACGTCCAGGAGGACCTCATGAGCGCCTACGCCATCGCCCATCTCCGGCCCACCGCTGAGCCCGGCGAGGACGTCTTCACCTACATCGAGCGGTTCCAGTCGACACTGGACCCCTTCGACGGCCGATTCCTGGTGCACGGCGGCCAGTTGGACGAGGTCGAGGGCTCCTGGCCGGGCTACGCCGTCGTCATCGCCTTCCCGGACCGCGCCACGGCCCACGCCTGGTACGAGTCCAAGGCGTACCAGGAGCTGGTGCCGCTGCGCACCCGCACCATAGTCGGCGAGGTGATCATCGTCGACGGCGTCGCCCCGGACTACGACCCGGCGGACATGGCGGCCAGGATGCGCGGCGCGTGACCGAAGCGGCGGCAGCGCGGCGTATGGCCAGAACTCGCCTCGGGCCGCGGCCCTAGGCCGCATTGCGGACCAGGCGGGGGGCCTTGTGACCGATGCCGGTCACGTGACCCGTGCCTAGTGTGGTGGGTGTCTTCACGGCACCCCGGACGCACAGGAAGAGGTCGCGCGATGTCCATCGAGCTCAACCACACCATCGTCACCGCGAAGGACAAGAAGGCGTCCGCCCAGTTCCTCGCCGACATCCTGGGACTCGAAGTCGGCCCGCAGTACGGCCCGTTCATCCCCGTCGAGATCCCGAACGGCGTCACACTGGACTACTTGGAGAGCGGCGGCGGGCCGATCACCCCCCAGCACTACGCGTTCCTGGTCTCCGACGACGAGTTCGACACCATCTTCGGCCGCATCAAGGACGCGCGGCTCACCTACTGGGCCGACCCGTACCACACGGTCGTCAACGAGATCAACACCAACGACGGTGGCCGGGGCGTCTATTGGGACGACCCGAACGGCCACAGCCTGGAGATCCTCACCAAGCCGTACGGCAGCGGGTCCTAGGCACCTGCCTCCGCCGGGACGTCGGGTTCCTCCGCCAGGAAGTCGAGCACGAGCGGCGTCGCGACGTCCGCGAACTCCTCGAAGTACGCGTGCCGCGCACCGGAGATGAGCCGCATCCGGGCCCCGGCCACGCGTTCCGTGAGCAGAGGCGCGTTGGCGGTCGGGTTGAACGCGTCGTCGGTGCCGTGCACGACGAGCGTCGGCGCCGTGATCCGCGCCAGCGCGTCCCAGGCGTCGTGCCGGGCGCTGGCCCGCAGATGGCGCCGACGGGCGTGCGGGGGCATGTCCGGATCGCCGAGGGTGTGGAACAGGGGCTCCTGCGGTCCGCGCTCCCGCTCGGCGATCCACTCGGGGGTGTACATCAGCTCCAGCAGCGCGCGGCGCGCGGCCGCCGGATCGCCCTGGCTGAGGGCCGCGCGCACCTCGGGCCCGCGCTCGACGCCGTGCGGCGCCCCCGGCGACGTACAGCCGAGGACGAGGCGGTCGACCCGCTCGGGGTGATCGGCGGCCAGCCACTGGGCGACTCGGCCGCCCATCGACGTGCCGTACACATGGGCGCGGTCGATCCCCGCGTGGTCGAGCACGGCGACGACGTCGCGGGCGAAGCCGGGCGTGCTGTAACTGTCGGTGTCGGGTCGGCCGCTCTCGCCGGTGCCGCGCCAGTCGAGTACGACGGTCCGGTACGCGGCGGCGAAGTCGCCTCGCACCGGGTCCCACCAGCGGCGGCTGTTGGACTGCCCGCTGAGCAGGACCAAGGGGCGGCCGGAGCCGTGGACTTCGTAGTGCAGGGCGGTGCCGTCGGCGGCTTCAGCGAAGGGCATGGGGTGAACGGTAGCCACCCGCCGTCCCCGATCTCACCGCCGGGGCGACAGGTCCCAGGGCGCCGGGCCCCAGGGCGACAGGCCCTAGGGTGCCGGGATGAACGGCACATCCATCGAGGTACCAGAAGGCTTCGCGCGGAGCACCGTCCAGCGTGAGGGCGAGCGGGGCAGGGCCTGGCTCGCGACGCTGCCGGGTCTTGCCGACGAGCTGCTCCGGCGCTGGGACTGCGAGCCGACGGAGCCGGCCACGCACGGGCAGGTCGGCATCGTCGTCCCCGTGAGACGGCGGTACGACGGGACGCCCGCCGTCCTGAAGATCTCCTTCCCGCACCCGGGCAACGTCCACGAACCGGACGCCTTCGCGGTGTGGGCGGGCCGGGGGGCGGTCCGCCTGTACGAGCGGGACGACGCGCGGTTCGCGATGCTCCTCGAACGGGTGGGTGCGAGGCTCGGAGGGGGGTCCGGAACGAGGTCCGGAGCGGGCGTGAGTTCGCTCGCGGACGTCGAGGACACCGACGAGGCGGTGACCGTGGCCGGGCGCCTGGCGCGCCGCCTCGCCGTGCCCGCGCCCGATGGGCTGCCTCGGATGAGCTCGCTCGTGGCCGAGTGGGAGTATGAACTGCGCGACGAGGACCGCGAGTTGGGCTCGCCGATGCCCGCGCGTGTGGTGGCCGCGGCGATCGCGACCGTGCGCGAACTGGGCAACGACCAGCCGGACACACTGATCCACGGCGACCTGCACTTCACCAACGTACTGAGGGCGGAACGCGAGCCGTGGCTGGCCATCGACCCCAAGGGCTACGTCGGCGACCCGGCGTACGACTCGATCACACTTCTGCGTACCCGCTTCGAGCCCCTGCTCACGGCTCCCGATCCGCGCGCCGCAGCCCTGCGCCGCCTCGCTGTCTTCGCCGACGCGGCGGAGGTGGACCGTGAACGGGCCAGGCGGTGGGCTCAGGCGCGGGCGGTGACGGCGGCGCACTGGGGGCTGCGGCACGGGGACCCCGCGTGGGTGATCACGGCGACGGAGGCGCTTGCGGAGGCGCTGACGTGAGGGGAGCGTCGGGGCGCTGACGTGAGGCGTCCGCCGGGGCGCCGACGTGACGGCGTTCGCCGGGGGCGGAACGCTGATCACTGCCCGGGGGGCCGGGCGGCTTCTACCCTGAGAAGGTGAGCAGCCAAGAGCGGTACCACGAGCCGGAGCAGGCCCCGAAGACGGAGCGGCAGGCCCGCGTCATCCCGTTGCGCCCCCGTGCAACTCCCGCCTCACCGACGGCGAAAGAGCCCCTGTGGCGGGACGTGGTCGGTGACGTGCTGCGTCGCGAGCGCCGTGCCCAGGAGCGGACGCTCAAGGATGTCGCCGACGCGGCCCGTATCTCGATGCCGTACCTCTCCGAGCTGGAGCGCGGCCGCAAGGAAGCCTCGTCCGAAGTTCTCGCGGCCGGCGCCCGCGCGCTGGGCCTGAGCCTGGCGGATCTCCTCTCCCTGGCCCAGACCGAGCTGATCCGCCACACGCAGCACACGCAGGGCAGGCAGCACACGCAGTCGGCGGGCCCGCGCCAGGGAGACGTCCGCCTGGCGGCGTAAGGCCGAGAGCTCCCCGGGATGCTCGCCGAGCCCCGGGATTCAGGCGGCGGCGAGCATCCGCCGACTGAGCACTTCATCGGCCAGCCCGTACGCCACCGCGTCCTCGGCGGTGAACACCTTGTCGCGGTCCATGTCCGCGCGCAGGGTGGCGACGTCGTGTCCCGAGTGACGGGACAGCACGTCCTCCACCTGCGAGCGGATCCGCAGCATCTCCTTGGCCTGGAGACTGAGGTCGGAGACCGTCCCCTGGTGGCCCCCGCTCGCGGGCTGCCCGAGCAGCACGCGCGAGTGCTCGAGAACGAACCGCCGTCCGGGGTCGCCGCCGGCCAGCAGCACGGCGGCGGTGGAGGCGGCCTGACCGACGCAGAACGTCGAGATCGGGGCGCTGATGAAGCTCATGGTGTCGTAGATCGCCATGAGCGAAGTGAAGGAGCCGCCGGGGGAGTTGATGTAGATGGCGACTTCGCGCTCGGGTTGTGACGACTCCAGGTGGAGCAGCTGGGCGATGACCACATTGGCGACCCCGTCGTCGATCTCGGTCCCGAGGAAGATGATCCGCTCCGAGAGCAGCCGGCTGTAGATGTCATAGGCGCGCTCACCCTGCGGAGTGCGCTCGACGACGGTGGGAATCGTGTACTGGCTCATGTCGGTCAGACCCCCAGTCCCATACGCGGCTTGCGGGCCGCGGGTCGTACATCGGCGAGCGAGTCGAGCACCCGGTCGACCATCCCGTACTCCTTGGCCTGCTCGGCGGTGAACCACCGGTCGCGGTCGCCGTCACGCGAAATGGTGTCCTCGCTCTGCCCGGTGTGCTCGGCGGTGATCCGCTCGACGGCCTTCTTCGTGAACTCCAGGTTCTCGGCCTGGATCGCGATGTCGGCGGTGGTCCCGCCGATGCCCGCGGAGGGCTGGTGCATCATGATCCGCGCGTTGGGCAGGGCGTACCGCTTCCCGGCGGTGCCGACGGTCACCAGGAACTGCCCCATGCTGGCGGCGAAGCCCATGGCGAGGGTCGACACGTCATTCGGGATCAGCCGCATGGTGTCGTAGATGGCGAGCCCCGCGCTGACGGACCCGCCCGGGCTGTTGATGTACAGACTGATGTCGGTGCGCGGGTCCTCGGCGGAGAGCAGCAGGAGCTGCGCGCAGACGCGGTTGGCGGAGACCTCGTCGACCTGGGTCCCGAGGAAGACGATCCGCTGGGTCAGCAACTGCGCGGCCAGATGGTCGTCGAACCGCGACGAGGGCGTCTCGCCCTCGGAGGCATGCGGGGCATTGACAAGGGGCGACATCGATCGTCCTCCAGACGGTGGGTGCGGTGCGGCGGTTCACCTGCGGACCGCTGCTCTGTCCCACCACCTTCGACCGACCACCCCCGCCGCGTAAGGCTTATCGCCCTGCAGCAGATTCGCTGACGGCAGAGGGGGCGCGGAGGTGCGGCTCCTTAGGGATGAGGGAAGCCGATCGGGCGGGACTGACGGAGTGAGGCCACGCCAACCCCGCCCTGCTTTACGTCGGCGGGCCCGCCTCACCCACCGCAGCATCAGTGATAGCGGCACTGAAGAACTGAAACGCTGACAGTTCGAACCCTGCATGGCGCGTCATGCCCGCGTGCTTGAGACACCACAGCTGTGCCTCGTCCGGATCGGCCGTATCCAGCGAGTGATGACTACAGACGAGGCATTTGCCGACATGCCACACACCTATCCCGGGCATGGCCGCAAGCGTCCATTGCAGCGGCACGTAGCGCCCCCGTTGCACGTCTCCCTCGCTCATCCGAACGCCCCCGCCGGAAGCTGCGGATCGTTGTCGTCGTCGCTGTCGTCCAAATCGGGTTGATCGAATTCCGATAGGCGATCTCCCCGGCTGTCTGCGATCCGGTGAACCTCCCGGAGCGACTCGGTCAACCGGGCGGTCACGTAACGGAGCTCCTCACGCGTGGCCTTGGGGTCAGCGAGCGTGTCCGCCGCATGCCCGAGAAGATCACTCGCCATGCCCAGCTGGATGCTCTCGATGTTGTCGGCCATTTGCGACATGAAGCCCGTACTCGGACCCACGAGAACGCAAGGGTTCCCCTCCAGCGTCGACCACGGCAGCAACCGAGCCTGATGCGTCATGCCGTCACCTCCACTCCATGGACAAAGCGTGGGCCGATACCCACGCCGTGCACGGCCAGCCACAGCTCACGCCACCGCGTCCGCTGCCGACGCTCCTCCTGCCGCCGCTCGCAGGCGACGAGGTATGGGCGCACCAAGCCGATGTCCTCGCCCCGCAGCACGGGCACGCGCGGCAGAGGCCTAGTTGGCGCATCGATGTCCCGCGCAGCCGGGCTTGGTCCGGGAGGCCTGTGGCGCCCCGTAGCGGGGAGGAGTAGCTGCAACAGCGGTCCGAAGACGCGGCGATACCGTCCGGCATGTCGACCTGCTTTCTCAGGTGGGCCGTGCCCCGGGACCGTCTCAGCGGTCGTCGGGGTCTGATCTTTCAGCCTTCCGACTGGAGTGCCTGAGAAGTAGCCCAAGCTGGATACCCACGGTGAGTAGCATCAGCCGATAACGAGTAGCACCGGCCAGCGTCTTGTCCTTCACTCCGGAGCGTCGCTCATGCCTACCTACGAACCGCCGCGCGAGCTTCCAGAGCGAGTTCTCAGCGATCCCGAGATGATCCGGGCTTGCAGCGCACGGGACTTCACTTCGGTCTTTCGATTCGTCAAACATCATGCGGGTATCTATCCGGCGCTCATCGCCCGACGCTGTGACCTCACCCCCAGCCGTGTCGGCGAAGTCCTCAGCGGCCGACGCATCGTGAAGGACATGAGCGTTGTCGAGCGCATCGCCGACGGTTTGCGCATCCCCGGTCAGATGCTTGGTCTCACCCAGCGAGCATGGGAAGGGAAGAGCAGAGAGTGTGAGTTGGCTTCCCCTGCGCCGCCGACGGTAAGAAAACACGTTCCGCCGTCAGTGTCGCCGGGCTCGCCGGACAGGACCGCAGTCGAGTCCTTCCGTGCGGCAGATCGCCAATTGGGAGGCGGCCACCTATACGGCTCCGTCCTGCTCTATCTGCACAAGGAAATGGCTCCCCGGATCTTCGGTAGCAAGCAAGCTCCGGATACTTCCCAGATGTTCCAAGCAGCGGCGGCTTTAACAGAGATGGCCGGTTGGATGGCGCACGACTCTGGCCGCAACGGTCAAGCGCGCGAGCACTTCACCAAGGCACTTCCGCTCGCAAGAGCCGGGGGAGACCGCGCGCTTGGCGCGAACGTCATGGCCAGCATGAGTCATCTGGCCCTACAACTCGGCCAACTTGAGGAAGCCGTCTCGCTTGCCCGAGCCGGTCGAGATCATGTGGCGTCGGGGCCTCGTGTGCCCACGCTGACAGCCCGATTGCACGCGATGGAGGCGCGTGCCCTGGCGCAGCGTGGAGAGGCCGAAGCCACCCGTCATGCGCTGGATCTTGCCGAGAGGGAACTCACCAAGGCGACTGACGGGACACCGTCTTACTGGATCAGTTCGTTCGACGACGCCGCGTTAGCCAGCGAAACAGCACTATCGCTCCAGGATCTCGGCACACTGCCCGCAGCAGTGGCGGCAGCAGAGAATGCCATTGCCCTACGAACGGGAGACCGCGCGCGCAGCCGAGTGTTCGGGCAGATCACATTGGCTAAGATCCGGACTCAGCAAGGTGAGGTAGAAGCCGCCTGCGCGGTGGGCCACGAATTGCTCATGGCCTGCGGCACGCTCGGATCGATGCGGATCACGCAGCAGCTCGACGAGCTTGCCAGTTCGCTCGCCCCGTATCGCGGTGAGCGGGTCGTGGCCCGTTTCCTAGACTGCCTGACAGCGGTGAACCAGCAACGCGCGCTGCTCCTGGCAGGAATCAGCGCGCCGCACGGCGGAGGTACGACCACGTGACCACACGGCCCCAGCCCGGAACAGCCGCGTGGGAAGCGCACCTGGCGGAAGGGAACGCGAAGCAGGCCCGCAAGCGGGTATCGGCAGACGTTCTCTTCCGAGACGAAGCCGGGCGGGTACTCCTGGTGAAGCCGACGTACAAGGAAGCGTGGGACCTGCCGGGCGGTATGGCCGAAGCCAACGAATCCCCGCAGGATGCCGCTCGCCGGGAGCTGAGCGAGGAGCTAGGGCTTTCTGCCCAACTCCGAGGGTTGCTGTGTGTCGACTGGGTCGCCCCACATGGACCGTGGGACGACCAGCTTGCCTTCATCTTTGACGGCGGCACGCTCACAGCACAGGAGACTGCCAGTCTCCGCCCTAGGGATCATGAACTCTCAGCTTGTGAGTTCTTTTCGTCGGACGATGCCTTGAGGCAGCTCCCGCCCCGGACCCGGCGCCGTGCCGCTCAGGCACTGAGTGTGCTTACAGACCAGAGCACCCGATACCTGGAGAACGGCGAAGCGATCGGCTAGGGATCCTGCCGGGACTCGCTCAGTGTCCCGCAGGCGCGAGACGCCGATCGGGCAGGAATACCCGTCCCGCCGATCCTGTGCTGTGCATCTTGGCGGGGCGTCTGCTCATGTCCGCAGAGGTTCAGGCTGTCTGGCGTCGGTAGTTCCTGTCGCGCTTGCGTGCGAGCCACGAATCGGGTTTGCGGTGCGAGCGCTCGACATACAGAGGGGTCGCCAGGATCAGTCTCTCTGGCCACTCTCGTTGTGTGCTGAGAAGCACTCGTGCATGGCCTCTAAGGCGCCCCTCTTGCTCAGCTGGATGCTGCCGAGCGATGTATCGGTAGACCCACTGGCAAACCTGCTCGGGATTGTTGAATCGTGTCCGATGGACTTCTGGGCTACTCAGGACCGGAGGTAGGTCGTCATTACCTGGGCTTTCCGAGTCCTCGATCTGCCGCACGAGCTTGTACAGCCACGTTGTGCCGGATCCCATCCACCCAGCTCCCAAAGGATCGTCCGGGCTGATGGGCTTACACCCTCCCTCGACGATGTGGCGTGCATCGCCACAGAGGAGCAGCTTCACAGGCTTCTCCTGACCCACTGTCTCTCCGGGGACGACTCCTGCGAACAATGCAACGTCCTGGACGGCTGGCACGCGACCGTCGCGTCCGCCCTTTGAGTAGCCCATGGGCAGGTCGAAACTGATCCAGTCCGGGTGGTTGACGTCGAGATTTGTGAAGGGTCTCGCCAGAGACTCCACATAGCTGAGCGCTTGATTGAATAGCGCGGGCAGGTTGTCCTCTGCGGTAGCTCCTGGAGTACTGGGACCGTTGGAGAAGGTGATCTTGGGGGACAGGGAGAGTTCGCCCGAGAAGGATCGATCTGGGGTGGGTAAGCCGACCCGGCAGAGTTCTTCCCGAATCTTGCGCTCCGACAAGTACACGAGATCTAGCATCCGCCCCTCCAAGCCGCTTCCGCTGAAACACGATGCCAGAGTTCGTGTCCCGCCGAGTGGTTACTCGTCAGCGGGCGCAATCCCTGCCGGGCAGGCCCGTCCCCAGTTCGTTTCTGACGGGTTGTCCAGCTCAAGCCCCGTACCGCCGATCCCGCAGCGCAGTAGCCGCCCGGGTTTTTGCTGCTCGAAAGATACTGCTGGGTCGATCAAGCAGCTTCAGTTCCTGCGGAGCTCTCAGCTCTTGTCCGGGACACAGCCGCGACGATCGCTCCTTGAGGCAGTCACCCGCTCCTGCCGACAGGCGCCAGTGCGCTCACGGGGGAGAGAACCCGGTACTTGGAGCACGTCAGACGGCGACGCCAGGTATCAGCGCCACTAGCCCAGATAGGAAACTGCCTGCTGCTGCCAGCGTGACGAGAGTCCCCTTGCCATCTGAGAACAGCCCAGAGCAGAACTCCCGTACGCGCCGCCGGAAGATCAGCATCTTGAGCTTCTGCCATCGATGCTGGTGGATGTGGCAGCCCATGAGGATGCCGGTTGCGTTGTTTCTGCAGCCGTCCTTCCGTCCTCTGACGGGTGCTCCGCAGGTCACCGGGGCTTGGAAGAAGGACCAGAGGAGGACAACGGCGGACAGGGCGATGATCGCTGCCGGGCCTGCGGCCTCATTGATCCACGCGGCGATGAGTAAGGCGCCAGCCAAGATGCCCCACCACTGCCCTAGACCGCCAAGCAGACTGCCTCTTTCCCCCGAAGTCGCCATGTTTGTAATCGTGGCGGCGAGCTTGATGGTTCACGCAGTAAGTGGGCGGTATGGCTGAATATGGCTACAGGACGGCTAGGGAGGACCCTGCGCAGTCACCGCGGCTGAACGATGCGTGGAACGGCTGTGCCGCCGTACTGACTCACAGTCGGCGGCACTGTCTGTTCGGTCGAGCGGGAGCTGAAGGCCTACTGCTCCGAGGTCTGTGGCGCCGGAGCGATCCCCGTCGGGCAGGCCCGGCCCCAGTTTGTCTCCGAGGGGCTGTCCAGTTGCAGGCCCGTGCCGCCGATTCCGCAGTAGCCGTCCGGGTTCTTGTCCAAGTACTGCTGGTGGTAGCCCTCGGCCGGCCAGAGCGGGCGGGGGGCCGCCGGGAGGATCGTCGTCGTGATCGTGCCGAGGTTGGCCGCGGTGAGGACCTGCTGGTACGCGTCGAGGGATGCCACGGCCGCGGCCTCCTGGTCGGCGGAGTGGGTGTAGATCGCCGAGCGGTACTGGGTGCCCACGTCGTTGCCCTGGCGGAAGCCCTGCGTGGGGTTGTGGGACTCCCAGAAGAGCTTCAGGAGCTCGGCGTACGAGACGACGGCCGGGTCGAAGACCACGCGGACCACCTCCGCGTGGCCGGTCAGGCCCGAGCAGACCTCCTCGTACGAAGGGTTCTCCGTGAAGCCGCCCTGATAGCCGACGTACGTCGTCCAGACGCCCTCCGTCTGCCAGAACTTGCGCTCGGCGCCCCAGAAGCAGCCGAGTCCGAAGTCCGCGATCTCCAGGCCCTCGGGGTAGGGACCCAGGAGCGGATTGCCGAGGACCGTGTGGCGGGACGGCACCTCGAATTCGGGGGTCGCGCGGCCCTTGAGGGCCTGCTCGGGGGTGGGGAGCTCGGGCGTACGGCCGAAGAGCATGGGGGCTTTCCTCCTGGGGCGGGATGAAGCGTGGTCGAGCGCGTGGTCGAGTGGCTCCTACGTCAACGTGCCCGGGGGAAGCCGCATTCCTGGGTCCGGAGGCCGGAGGCGGGAGCCCGGAGCCCGGACGTCCGGATACCGGGAAGTCCGGATGCCGCGACGTTCGAACGCCGGGGAGCCCGGACGCCTCAGTGCGACAGCGTCGCCGGGCTGCCGCCGTTCGCCTCGTACCCCGCGACCGCGAGCGCGCGGTACACCGCGTAGTCCGCGGCCGGGTCGTGGGAGACCGTCCAGGGCAGGGCGCCGACGTGGCCGTCCACGTGGACCAGCTGGTTCATCGCCTCGCCCCAGCGCTCGCAGCGGACCAGGAAGAAGACCAGGAGGTGCCGCACATGCGCCAGCATCGGGTCGTCCGGGCGGGCCGAGTGCACCGCGTAGAGCGCGCCCTCGACGGCCTTGGTGACGACCTCGCTCTCGTAGAAGCCGCGGACGAGGTTCACCTCGGGAAGGTGCTCGTACACCGCGAACAGGGGGGTCGCCGACAGGAGCGAGCCCTTGGGTGCGCGGGCCGCCGCGGCCTCCGCGAAGCTGTGCGCCAGCTCACGCGAGCCGTGCCACTTCTCGCACCAGTAGTGCAGGGCCGCAAGATGCGCCCCCATGTGCGCGGGCGCGCGGTCAAGGATCTTCAGCCACAGCTGCTCGAACTCCTCGCGCGGGTACGCGAGGCCGCGCGCGATCGAGAGCTCGATGATGTACGGGATGGGGTCGCCGGGGGCGAGGAGTGCCGCCTGCGCGCAGGCCTCCTTGGCCTCCTCCAGGATGATCCGGAACTCGTCCGTCCCGGACGTCGAGGACCGCCAGGCCTGCTGGACGAGGAACTCGGCGTGCACCGCCGCGCCGCCCGCGTCCTTGGGCGCCTCGGCCCGCCAGACCCGCAGCCACTGCCCCCCGGGCTCGTCGCTGACCCCGCCCGGCCGCTCCTGCAGCTCGAGGGAGGCGGCGCCCGCGAAGGCCTGCACGCGCTGCCAGCGCACCTCGCCGTGCATCTCCGTGCCCGCGAGCAGCTGCGAGGCCGCCTTCCAGCTCTGCGAACGCTGGACCACGTCGAGGACGTCCAGGAGGTCGTGGTCCGGACCCGGCATGCGGATGTCCAGCTCCTCCTGCCGCGCGAAGCCGTAGTCCGCCGGGTCCGCGGCGTCCGGTGAACCGGGGGCGACCTGGCGGATTCCGCCGCGCCTGCGCAGCAGCAACGGGCCAAGCACCGCCCCGATCATGATCGCCGCCATCAGCACCCAGAGAATCTCCATGAGTACAAGCGAACCAGACCGGTCTGACACTTGGCGAACCAGTCCCGAACTCGTCGGGTCTCCCGCCGTCCCGGACTAGGCTCTGGCCACATGAGTGACAGCTTCAGCAGTCAGAGTTTCGAGACCGTGGCGATCCATGCGGGCAATACGGCCGACCCGCTCACCGGCGCGGTCGTCCCGCCGATCTATCAGGTGTCGACGTACAAGCAGGACGGCGTCGGCGGACTGCGCGGCGGTTATGAGTACAGCCGCAGCGCCAACCCCACCCGTACCGCCCTGGAGGAGAACCTGGCCGCCCTGGAGGGCGGCAGGCGCGGGCTCGCGTTCTCGTCGGGTCTTGCCGCCGAGGACTGCCTCCTGCGTACGCTGCTCGCTCCCGGCGACCACGTGGTCATCCCGAACGACGCGTACGGCGGCACGTTCCGGCTCTTCGCGAAGGTCGTCTCCCGGTGGGGCGTCGAGTGGTCGGTCGCCGACACCTCCGACCCGGCGGCGGTACGGGCCGCGGTGACCGACCGCACGAAGGCGATCTGGGTGGAGACCCCCTCCAACCCGCTGCTCGGCATCACGGACATCGCCGCCGTCGCGCAGGTCGCCAAGGAGACGGGGGCCCGGCTCGTCGTCGACAACACCTTCGCGAGCCCCTACCTCCAGCAGCCGCTCGCGCTCGGCGCGGACGTCGTCGTGCACTCCCTGACGAAGTACATGGGCGGGCACTCGGACGTCGTGGGCGGCGCGCTCGTGGTCAGTGACCCGGAGCTCGGTGAGGAGCTGGCCTATCACCAGAACGCGATGGGCGCGGTGGCCGGGCCCTTCGACGCGTGGCTCGTGCTTCGCGGCATCAAGACGCTGGCCGTCCGGATGGACCGGCACAGCGAGAACGCGACGAAGGTCGCGGAGATGCTGTCGCGGCACGCGCGCGTGACGCGTGTTCTCTACCCGGGGCTCCCGGAGCACCCCGGTCACGAGACCGCGGCCAAGCAGATGAAGGCGTTCGGCGGGATGGTGTCCTTCCAGGTCGCAGGGGGCGAGGAAGCGGCGGTCGCCGTCTGCGACCGCGCGAAGCTGTTCACCCTGGGGGAGTCGCTGGGCGGCGTGGAGTCGCTGATCGAGCACCCGGGGCGGATGACGCACGCCTCGGTGGTCGGCTCGGCACTGGAGGTCCCCTCGGACCTGGTGCGCCTCTCGGTCGGCATCGAGGCCGCGGACGACCTGATGGCCGATCTGCAGCAGGCGCTGGGCTAGTCGCCCTCGGCGGCATCGGGCCCGGTCACCAGCGGGTGAGGGGTGGAGTCGTCTCTGACGGCGGCTCCACCCATGGCTGCTCGATCGACGCCCAGACCGCGAAGACCACGGCCGCCCCGAGCAGCAGGAGCCACAGCAGCCTGCGCAGCGCCCTTCTGCGGCGCAGCATGCGCCCGCCGCGGCGGACCGCTTCCTCGTAGAGGTCGGGCGGGGCCGAGGGGGGCGTGCCGTCGTCCAGGAGGTGGCGCACCGCGTTCGCCTTGCGGTCGTACTGGTTCATGACGGGGCCGCCTCTCCCAGCGGAACGGTCGGCGCCGGGCCGCGCGGCGGATGCAGCACTGTCTCCGTCGCGCGGGCGCAGATCGTCTCGACCCGGTCGGTGGGCAGGCCGAGCAGCGCCGCTGTCTGTTCCTCGGCGACGCCCTCGTACAGCCGCAGCACGAGAATGAGCCGCTCCTGGGGCGTGAGCCGGGCCAGGACGCCGCCGTGGCTCCGGTGCCGGCGCCAGGCGCCACGCGCGAAGCGGATGGCCAGCTGCTGGCGGGTGCGGTCGTACGGGTCCTCGCCGCGCATCCGGTCCCAGGTCGCGTACGAGTGCGCGAGTGACGCGGTCAACAGGGCACGCGCGCGTGGGTTGGCGTCCGGCGGCTCGGTGGTGAGCAGCGTCGCGGCATGGAGCAGCCGCCCTGCCGCGCCCGCGACGAACGCCTCGAACTCTCGGGCCCGGCGGGCGTTCTGGGACGCCTGCCGTTCGCGCACCGCGCCTCCCGCCTGGAGGGGGCCGGGCCCCCGGTCTCATATGAGGCCAGGCACATGGGCCAGGTCAAGAGGCAGGAACCCGCGGAGCCGTCGGCTTCCGGAAGCGGACCCCTTGAGTCCCGTCGGAACCCTTTGGTCCCTATAGACCTCTTCGGTCCCTACAGGTATTTCCCGGCCCCTGCCGACTCATCGGCCTCAGGAATCAGGCGTCTCCGGAGCCGACTGTGAGGTCTGGCGGGCGGAGAGCGCTGAATTGAAGCGCGTGAGGAGCGTGCAGAAGCTCTCGCGCTCCTCCGGGGACCAGTCATCGGTCAGTTCGGCCATGAGGTCACGCCGCGACGACCGCACCTCGTTCAGGCGCGCCTCGCCGCGCGGCGAGAGCTGCAGCACCACGGCACGGCCGTCCTCGGGGTGCGAGGTGCGCTTGACGAGCCCCGTGTCGACCAGCGGGGCGACCTGCCGGGTGACCGTCGAGGAGTCGATGCCCATGCTCGCCGCGAGCGCCTTGACGCCCATCGGCCCTTCCTTGTCGAGGCGGTTGAGCAGCAGGTACGCGGCGCGGTCCATGGAGTTGCGGACCTGTCCTACGCCGCCGAGGCGCGTCTGCTCCGCACGGCGGGCGAACACGGCCACCTGGTGCTGCAGCGTGTCGAGGAGGCCGGGATCGCTGGCGGTCGTCATGTCCGGAGTTGTGGGCATGGCCGGGGGCTCACTTCATGCGAGGGCGATGGGTTGGGGGACAGGGTACGCGGCCGGGACGCGGGGCGTACCAGCGCTGCGCAAACCAGTCTCGCCCCGTGGTCATCGCAGGAGGACCCCGGCGTGAACTGGAAGACTGGCCGTCATGAGCTACCGCACGCGTCACACCTTGCCTGCCGTCACCCTCGACGACGTGCGTGGCGCCCAGAAGATGCTCTCGGGCGTGTCAAGGATGACCGCGATGGAAGGCAGCAGGCACCTGTCGCAGCTGGTGGGCTCGCCGGTGCACTTCAAGTGCGAGAACCTCCAGCGGACGGGTTCCTTCAAGCTGCGCGGCGCGTATGTACGGATCGCGGGCCTGCTCCCCGAGGAGCGCGCGGCCGGTGTGGTCGCCGCGAGCGCGGGCAACCACGCGCAGGGCGTGGCCCTCGCGTCCTCGCTGCTCGGCGTGCGGTCCACGGTCTTCATGCCGGTGGGCGCGCCGCTGCCCAAGGTCGCGGCCACCCGCGAGTACGGCGCGGAGGTGCGGCTGCACGGCCAGGTGGTCGACGAGACGCTGGCCGCGGCCCAGGAGTACGCGCACGAGACGGGCGCGGTCTTCATCCACCCCTTCGATCACCCCGACATCATCGCGGGGCAGGGCACGGTGGGCCTGGAGATCCTGGAACAGTGCCCCGAGCTGCGGACCCTGGTTCTCGGGGTCGGCGGCGGCGGGCTCGCCGCGGGCATCGCGGTGGCGGTGAAGTCGCTGCGCCCGGACGTCAAGGTGATCGGCGTGCAGGCGGCGGGCTCCGCCGCGTATCCGCCCTCGCTCGCGGCCGGTCACCCGGTGTCGATCGAGAACCCGGCGACGATGGCCGACGGCATCAAGGTCGGGCGCCCCGGCGACGTGCCGTTCCGCATCATCGACGACCTGCTGGACGACATCGTCACCGTCTCCGAGGACGAGCTGTCCAGCGCGCTGCTGCTCTGCCTGGAGCGGGCCAAGATGGTCGTCGAGCCGGCGGGCGCGAGCCCTGTCGCGGCGCTTCTGAGCAAGCCGCGGGATTTCGAGGGTCCGGTGGTCGCGCTTCTGTCGGGCGGCAATGTCGACCCGCTCCTGATGCAGCGGATCCTGCGCCACGGCATGGCGGCGGCCGGCCGCTACCTCTCGCTGCGCCTGCGCCTCACGGACCGGCCCGGGGCGCTGGCCACGCTCCTCGGGGTGTTGTCAGTGGTCGACGCTAACGTCCTTGACGTGGGCCACGTGCGGACCGATCCGCGCCTCGGACTCACGGAGGTGGAGGTGGAGTTGCACCTGGAGACCAAGGGGCCCACGCACTGCACCGAGGTCGGTGCGGCGCTGCGCGAGGCGGGTTACACCGTCATCGGCTGACGCTTACAACGACGACAGCCCGCCTCGCGGGCGTCCGCCGTGAAATTCGCCTGCGTCCAGCCGCCGTTGCCCGCTATTTTGCGTTGTCCACAGGCTCGCCAACCCCATTGAAGAGACGCGATGTATCGCGTTATGGTGTGTCTCACGTCACTGGTCGCCGGGCGTCCGATACCCGGCAAATCTAAGCTTTTCCGTAGGAAGTCACCCAAACCACTGGGAGAACCCACATGCCAGGCGCCATCTACGCCGAAGGTCTTGTGAAGACCTTCGGCGACGTAAGGGCTCTGGACGGCGTCGATCTGGATGTCCCGGAAGGCACCGTGCTCGGCCTCCTCGGGCCGAACGGCGCGGGCAAGACCACGGCGGTGCGCTGTCTGACGACGCTTCTGACGCCGGACAGGGGTCGCGCGGTCGTCGCGGGCATCGACGTACTGAAACATCCGAACGAAGTGCGGCGATCGATCGGCCTCTCGGGCCAGTTCGCCGCCGTCGACGAGTACCTGACGGGCCGCGAGAACCTCCAAATGGTCGGCCAGCTCTACCAGATGAAGGCGAAGGAGGCGAAGGCCAGGGCGGGCGAGCTGCTCGACCGGTTCAATCTCGCCGACGCCGCGGACCGCCCCTCCAAGACGTATTCGGGAGGCATGCGCCGCCGCCTCGACCTCGCGGCGGCGCTCGTCGTGTCGCCCCCGGTGATGTTCATGGACGAGCCGACGACGGGCCTCGACCCGCGCAACCGGCAGCAGCTCTGGGAGGTCATCCAGGAGCTGGTGTCGGGCGGCACGACCCTGCTGCTCACCACCCAGTACCTCGAAGAGGCCGACCACCTGGCGCACGACATCTGCGTCATCGACCACGGCCGGGTCATCGCGCGCGGCACCTCCGACCACCTCAAGGCGCAGACGGGCGGCGAGCGCGTCGAGGTCGTGGTGCACGAGCGCGAGGACATCACGCCGGCCACGGAGGTCCTGCGCGCCCTCGGCAAGGGAGAGGTCGCCGTCGAGAACCACACACGCAAGCTCACGGTCCCGGTCTCCGGCGGCGCCAAGCTGCTCGCCGAAGTCATCCGCGAGCTGGACGCCCGCGGGGTCGAGATCGACGACATCGGGCTGCGCCGCCCGACCCTGGACGACGTGTTCATCTCGCTGACGGGCCACGCGGCAGAGATGGACGCGACCAACGGCAACGGCAACGGGGACGGCATACGGGACGCGAAGCCCGGTCCCGAGAAGGAGGCCGACAAGTGAGCTCCGTGACCGGCATCGTGACCAAACCCGCGGCGGGCCCCAGGCCCGCGGGCGGCATCGGCCAGTCCGTCAGGGACTCGCTGGTCGTCGCCAAGCGCAACCTCATCCGGATGTCCAGGATCCCGGAGATGGTCATCTTCGGCCTGATCCAGCCGATCATGTTCGTGGTGCTGTTCAGCTACGTCTTCGGCGGATCCATGAAGATCGGCGCCAGCACCGACCCGGCGGTCTACCGCAACTTCCTGATGGCCGGCATCTTCGCGCAGACCGTCACCTTCGCCACCGCCGGCGCGGGCGCCGGAATCGCCGACGACATGCACAAGGGCCTCATCGACCGCTTCCGGTCGCTGCCCATGGCGCGCGGTGCCGTCCTCACCGGGCGCACCATCGCCGACCTCGTGCAGACCGCGCTGACCCTCCTGGTCCTCGCGATCGTGGCGCTCCTCGTCGGCTGGCGCGTCCACGAGGGGATCGGGAAGGCTCTGGGTGCCTTCGGTCTGCTGCTCCTGCTCGGCTATGCGTTCACCTGGGTCGGCGCGCTCATCGGCCTCTCGGTGCGCACCCCGGAAGCGGCCACCTCGGGCGGCCTGATCTGGCTCTTCCCGGTCACGTTCATCTCGAACGCGTTCGTGGACTCCAGTCAGATGACGCCCTGGCTGAGGCACGTCGCCGACTGGAACCCCTTCAGTGCGACCGTCCAGGCCTGCCGTGAGCTCTTCGGAAACCCCGGCGTCTCGGACTCCTCGGCCTGGCCCATGCAGCACCCGGTCTGGGCCTCGGTGATCTACTCAGTCGTGATCGTCGTGCTCTTCAGGACCCTCGCGGTCCGCAAGTACCGCTCGGCGACCGCCTGACAGCGGGCGTGCGAAAGGCCCCCGGCGCGCTCGGCGCCGGGGGCCTTTCGGCCGCGGAAGTGCAGCGGAAGTCGCCTCAGGCTTGGTACGGCTTCGCCTGGAGGATCTTCACCGAGGCGAGCTTGCCGTTCGGCAGTTCGTACTGCGCGTCCTCGCCGATCTTCTTGCCGTTCACGCCGCTGCCGAGCGGGGACTGCGGCGAATACGTCTCGATGTCGGCGCTCGCGTACTCGCGCGAGGCGAGCAGGAACGTCACCGTGTCGTCCTCGTCGCCGTCAAAGGCGATCGTCACGACCATGCCGGGCGCGACCACGCCGTCCGCGGCCGGCGCCTCACCGACCTTGGCATGTTCCAGGAGCTGGGTCAGCTGGCGGACGCGGAGCTCCTGCTTGCCCTGCTCCTCCTTGGCCGCGTGGTACCCGCCGTTCTCGCGCAGGTCGCCCTCCTCACGTGCCGCCGCGATCTTCGTAGCGATCTCGGTGCGCGCGGGACCAGACAGGTACTCCAGCTCGGCCTTGAGCTGGTTGTACGCCTCCTGGGTCAGCCAGGTGACGTTCTCGCTGGTCTGGGTCACAGGTGCTCCTCGTAGGTACTGGGAATACAAAGCATCGCCCTACCCAGAAGGATGTTCCCTCACGGGTGGGCGAAACCACGAGCCTAACAATTCAGGCGCGTGAGGGGGAGGACATAAGGCATCAGAAATGCGTCAACGCAGGTGAGAGCAGGTACGCCCGGGGCGTCGGCCGGTCAGCGTGACGCAAGGGGCGCGCCGCGGGCCTCCGGCATCAGTCGGAGTGGCAGCCGAGGAGCTCGGCGCTCGTCCCGCGTGCCTTCGTGCGCAGCGTGACGACCTTGTCGATCCGTCCCTCGTCCTGGTCGAAGCGGAAGTCGGCGCGGCCCACCTCTTCGCCGTCCTCGGCCTGGGAACGCAGGGTGCAGTAGCCGTTCGCCGTCACGTCCTTGCGCACCTCAAGGTGCACCTCGACCGCGCTGTCCGAGACGACGTCGAACTTGATCACTTCCCCGCTGACCTTGGTGCCGGAGACGTAGTCGTATCCGAACCAGCCGATCATCGCGAGGAAGAGCACACCGAGGACCGAGCCGATGATCTTCAGCTTGCGGTCCGCGCGCTCGTCGGCCGAGCGCTCGCGGCCGTACCGGCCATCGGGGAGCTCCTCGCTCACGGCCGCCATGATCGTCCTCCAGTAAAAGGGGATGCCGGAATTTTCCGCCCCCCGGTTCCGTCACTATAGAAGCCGCACATTGCGCCGAATTGACCGGGCGCCGGATCACTGAGGATCGAGTCTTGACTGAGCAGCTGCGACTGATGGCCGTGCACGCCCACCCCGACGACGAATCGTCGAAGGGCGCCGCCACCATGGCCAAGTACGTGTCCGAGGGGGTGGACGTGCACGTCGTGACCTGCACGGGCGGGGAACGCGGCGACATCCTCAACCCCAAGCTCCAGGGTGACAAGTACATCCAGGAGAACATCCACGAGGTGCGCCGGAAAGAGATGGACGAGGCCCGCGAGATCCTCGGCGTCAAGCAGGACTGGCTCGGCTTCGTCGACTCGGGCCTGCCCGAGGGCGACCCGCTGCCGCCGCTGCCCGAGGGCTGCTTCGCCCTGGAGGACGTCGACAAGGCGGCCGGTGAGCTGGTCCGGCAGATCCGCTCCTTCCGTCCGCAGGTCATCACGACGTACGACGAGAACGGCGGCTATCCGCACCCCGACCACATCATGACCCACAAGATCACGATGGTGGCCTTCGACGGTGCGGCGGACGCCGAGAAGTACCCCGAGAGCGAGTACGGCCCGGCCTTCCAGCCGCTGAAGCTCTACTACAACCAGGGCTTCAACCGGCCGCGCACCGAGGCCCTCCACCAGGCCATGCTCGACAGGGGCCTGGAGTCGCCCTACGGGGACTGGCTGAAGCGGTGGGACGAGTTCGAGCGGGTCGAGCGGACGCTGACCACGCACGTTCCGTGTGCCGACTTCTACGAGGTCCGCGACCGCGCGCTGATCGCGCATGCCACCCAGATCGACCCCGAGGGCGGTTGGTTCCGGGTCCCCCTGGAGCTCCAGAAGGAGGTCTGGCCCACGGAGGAGTACGAGCTCGCGAAGTCGCTCGTCGATACATCCCTCCCCGAGGACGACCTCTTTGCGGGCATCCGCGACAATGCCTAGCGTGAACGTACATCTGGCAATGACGCATCTCGTCCCTCTCGCCAAAGAGGTCGACGATGACAAGGTGACCCCGGGTGTTCTCGGCTTCATCGTCTTCGCGGTGATGGCTGTCGCCGTGTGGGGGCTGATGAAGTCGATGAACAAGCACATGCGGAAGGTCGACTTCCAGGAGCCCGCGGAAGCCACCTCCGGCTCCTCGGCGGCGGCCACCTCCGGCTCCTCCGCGGCGGCCACCTCCGGCTCCGCCGCGGAAGGCGAGCCCTCCGCGGCGAAGACCCCCAAGGGCTAGTCCGCCCTCGCCACCGTCACTCCCATCACCTCTCGGGAGTGGCGGTTCGGCACCATGCCCAGGCGCCAGGCCTGCCAGCCGGACTCCAGGTCGGCGCCGCGCTCCAGGAGCAGGCCGAACGCCTCCATGTAGTCGTCCAGCTTGCCGTCACGCGTCGGGTGACCGGCGCGGGCCAGCCGGATCAGCTCCTCCTGGGCGACCGCGGTGCCGATCTCGAAGCCGCCGGGTGACGCGTAGGGCAGCAGGGTGCAGCGCAGGAAGCGGGCCCAGTCCTCGCCCCTGTGGTCGCCGTACGACGCGAACAGCGTGGCCGCCTCGTCGCACAGGGCCAGCGCCTGCTGGGCACGCGTGTTCCCCGCGTCCACCACCGCGAGCTCCAGGCACGTCCAGGCCTCGCCGTGCGCGACCCCGATGCGCTGGAAGTCGGCGCGGGCGTCCACCAGGAGCTGGCGGGCGAAGCCGGAGTTGCGCAGCGAGCCCGTCTGGGCGGCGCGCTGGTCGCGGGTCACCCGCGCCGAGTGGTGCCGGGCGCAGGCCAGGCCGTACACGTCCCGCATCCGCGAGAACATCGTCCGCGAACGCTCCAGCTCGCGCACCGCCTGGTCCAGACTGCCCGCCTCTTCCAGGGCCTGGCCCAGGTAGTAGGCGCTCCACGCCTCGCCGCGCGCGTCCTCGTTGTCGCGGTGCCGGGACACCGCCTGCCGCAGCTCGTCGACCGCCGCCGACGCGTCGCCGTCCACCAGACGGGCCCGCGCAAGCTGCGTCAGGGCCCAGGCCTCGCCGCGGCCGTCACGCGTGCGCCCGTACAGGTCGAGGGCGCCCCGCAGCTGCTCCTGCGCGCGCGGTACGTCGCCCATGCGCAGGCAGAGCTGGCCGAGCTGGAAATGCGCCCAGGCCTCGCCGTGCAGGGAGTCGTTCTCGCGGTGCAGGGCGAGCGAGGACTCCAGGAGGCCGAGGGCCTCGTTGAGGTTGGCGCGGTCCCGCTCCACCGCCGCCAGGGCGTGCATCGTCCAGGCGCGGTCACCGGCGAGCTCGTCGGCGGCCTGGAGTTCGAGGGCCTCCCGCAGGCGCGCCGACGCCTCCGTCAGGTTGCCCTGGTGGTGCAGGGTGATCCCCAGGGAACACAGCGCGAGGGCGGCGCCCGCGTCCTGATGGGCTTCCCTGTACAGGTCCACGACCGATGTCAGGGTCGTCCGCGCCTGGTCGAGCTCGCCCAGCTGACGGGACGCGATGCCGGTGCGCCACCGCACGCTCCGTGCGAGGAGACCCTGGTCGACGGCTTGCGTCAGCTCGCTGATCTCGCCCAGGCGGTAGAGATCGCCGCGCAGCAGGCAGTAGTCGCACAGCGCGCCCAGGAGATTGAGCACCGCCTCCTGGTCGACGCCCTCCGCATGCCGCAGCGCCGCCGTGATGAAGCTCGACTCGTCGTCCAGCCAGCGCAGGGCCGCCTCCAGCGAGGAGAAGCCGTGCCCGTCGAACTGGCCCGCCCGCGTCGACATCTTGCCGTCGACCAGGCGGATCACCGATCCGGCGAGCTCGCTGTAGCTGACGATCAGACGCTCCTGCGCGGCGGTGCGCTCCGTGGGCTCCTCCTCGTCGTTGAGGCGGGCGAGCGCGAAGGCACGTACGAGATCGTGCAGGCGGTAGCGGGTGCCGCGCACGTGGTCGACGAGGCCCGCGTGCGAGAGCGCCGTCAGCTGGCGGGCGGCCTCCTGCTCGTCGGCACCGAGCAGGGCAGCGGCGGCGGCCGCCCCCAGGGAGGCGCGCCCGGCCAGCGCCAGCCTGCGCAGAAGACGCCGGGCGGGCTCGCTCTGGTCGGTGTAGCGCAGCCACAGGACGCGTTCCACCGGCGCGGCCTTTTCGAAGGGTCCGTACGCTGCCAGGTCGGCGGCGAGCTGCCGCGTCGTGCGCGCGCCGATCGAGGAACCGGCGACGCGCAGGGCGAGCGGCAGGCCGCCGCACAACTCCCGCACCGCGTCGGCGGATTCGGCGTCGTAGGGGCCCGAGGTGTCCTCCGCCGCCTCCCGCAGCAGCTGTTCCGCACCCGCCGCGTCCAGCGGCTCCACCGGCAGCTGGTGCACCCAGGCGGGGAAGTCGGCCGGAAGTTCCAGGGGCCCCCGGGTGGTGACGAGGACCAGGCTGTCGGAGCGCTCGGGCACGAGGGTGCGCACCTGCTCCGGGTCGCTCGCGTCATCGAGTACGACGGTCACGGCGAGCCCGGTCAGATACTGGTGGTAGAGCTCGCTGAGCCGCTTGACCTGCTGCTCCTGTGAGGAACGCTCACGGAACAGGAGCTGCTCGCGCGGGGCGCCCAATCGATTCAGCAGATGCAGGAGCGCGTCCCGCGTGGACAGCGGCTGGGAGCTCTCGCCCCGCAGGTCGACGACACAGGCGCCGCGGAACTGGTCCCGCAGATCGTGCGCGGCACGGACGGCGAGCGAGGAGCGCCCGGAGCCCGGCGCGCCGTGCAGCACGACGACGGTGGGCCGCGTCTCGGTGCTGGCCCGCGCGGCGTGCACCCATTGGGCTACGCGGGCGAGTTCGGGCCGCCGACCGGCGAACGGGCCGTTGGACTGCGGCAGTTGAGCGAACGACTGCTCCAGTGCGGTGCGCCTGCGTGCCGCCGCGCTCTTGTCGGTGCCCCGCAGCTGAGGCGAGGTCTTCTTCTTGCCGGCAGGGGCCTGCAGTACGCGCTGCTGGTCGAGGAAGGGCCGGATGCCCCGGACCTCAAGGGCCGTGAGCCACTGCAGCCGCAGTTGCTCGGGCCCGCCCGGCTGGCTGATCGCACCGGCGCGGCGGCTGGCCGCGGGCACATGGGACGCGGTGACCTTCAGGACGGTGGTGGCCGCGCCGACGACGGCGACGGCGGCGCCCGCGCCCATGGCGGTCGAGACCTCGGTCCCGAGCAGGAGGTCGGCGAGACACGCGCCGACGGCGGCGACGGCCGCCACGAGCAGCGGAGTACCGGCGCCCTCCTTGGCATACCGCTGCCCGAAGGAGAGCTGCCCGGCCCCCGCCTCGTCGACGGCCCGCGTATAAGCGGCGTACTCCTCGGCGGCGGTCTGCCCCATGGCGTCCAGCGCGTCCCGGGCCCGCGAGAGCATCACGCTCCCGTCGATACGCCCGCCGGAGCGCCGCACCTCTTCCTCCACCGCCCGTACCAACAGCCGCTCGGCTTCGGCCCGATGGCTGTCCCGCATATGCGTCCCCCTCCGAGAGCAATAGTCACCTGCGGCCACAAGTGTCCTGCGTACGGGCCTTTGACGCGAGGGAGTCCGCGGATCAAGTGCGCGCTCGGTTCCGGCGTCGAGACCGGCCGGATGGTACGGGGCCGCGGAGCCCGAAGGCCGGGCGGCTCGCCACACCCTCGTGGCGGACACGCGGCGTCCGGCGCCGTGCGGGAGGATGGAGGGCATGCCGAACCGACTGGCCCATGAGACGTCCCCCTACCTTCTTCAGCACGCCGACAACCCCGTCGACTGGTGGCCCTGGTCGGCGGGGGCCTTCGCACAGGCGCGGGAGCGAGGCGTTCCCGTGCTGCTCAGCGTGGGGTACAGCAGTTGCCACTGGTGTCACGTCATGGCGCACGAGTCCTTCGAGGACGCCGACACGGCGGCCTTCCTGAACGAGCACTTCGTCAACGTCAAGGTCGACCGCGAGGAGCGGCCCGACATCGACGCCGTCTACATGGAGGCCGTACAGGCCGCGACCGGCCAGGGCGGCTGGCCCATGACGGTGTTCCTGACGCCCGACGCCGAGCCCTTCTACTTCGGCACGTACTTCCCGCCCGAGCCGCGGCACGGCATGCCCTCCTTCCGGCAGGTGGCCGACGGGGTCCGGCGTGCCTGGACGGACCGGCGTGACGAGGTCACCGACGTCGCCGGGAAGATCGTGCGGGACCTCGCCGACCGGCAGCTCGCGTTCGGCTCGGACGAGTTGCCCGGCGAGGACGAGCTCGCCCAGGCGCTGCTCGGCCTGACGCGCGACTACGACGCCTCGCGGGGCGGCTTCGGCGGCGCCCCCAAGTTCCCGCCGTCCATGGTCGTCGAGTTCCTGCTGCGGCACTACGCCCGCACGGGCTCGGAGGGCGCACTCCAGATGGCGGCCGACACCTGCGAGCGGATGGCGCGCGGCGGGATCTACGACCAGCTGGGCGGCGGTTTCGCGCGGTACTCCGTGGACCGGGAGTGGGTCGTGCCCCACTTCGAGAAGATGCTGTACGACAACGCGCTGCTCTGCCGGGTCTACGCCCATCTGTGGCGGGCCACCGGCTCGGACCTCGCGCGGCGCGTCGCCCTGGAGACCGCCGACTTCATGGTGCGCGAACTCCGCACGAACGAGGGCGGTTTCGCCTCGGCGCTCGACGCGGACAGCGAGGACGCGGTGAGCGGCAAGCACGTCGAGGGCGCGTACTACGTCTGGACGCCGGAGCAGCTGCGCGAGGTGCTCGGCGACGCCGACACCGAGCTGGCCGCCACTTGCTTCGGGGTGACCGAGGAAGGGACCTTCGAGGAAGGCGCGTCGGTGCTGCAACTCCCGGTGGCCGAAGGCGTGGTGGTGGATGCCGCGCGGCTCGAATCCATCCGTGAGCGGCTGCTGGCGGCCCGCTCGCAGCGGCCCGCGCCCGGCCGTGACGACAAGGTCGTCGCCGCCTGGAACGGTCTGGCCGTCGCCGCGCTCGCCGAGGTGGGCGCCTACTTCGACCGGCCGGATCTCGTGGCGGCCGCGGTGGGCGCCGGTGACCTCCTCGTGCGCCTGCACATGGACGACAGGGCGCGGCTGTCCCGTACGTCCAAGGACGGTCAAGTCGGCGCCAACGCAGGCGTGTTGGAGGATTACGCGGATGTCGCCGAGGGCTTCCTCGCGCTGGCCTCCGTGACGGGGGAGGGGGTCTGGCTGGAGTTCGCCGGGTTCCTGCTCGACCACGTGCTCGCCCAGTTCGTGGACGCGGAGTCCGGGTCCCTGTACGACACGGCCGCGGACGCCGAGCGACTGATCCGGCGCCCGCAGGACCCTACGGACAACGCGGTGCCGTCCGGGTGGACCGCGGCCGCGGGGGCGCTGCTCTCGTACGCGGCGCAGACCGGTGCCGAGCCGCATCGCCTCGCGGCGGAGCGGGCGCTGGGCGTGGTGAAGGGGCTCGCGCCGCGTGCGCCGCGGTTCATCGGGCATGGCCTCGCGGTGGCCGAGGCGGCGCTCGACGGGCCGCGCGAGGTCGCCGTCATCGGTGAGGTGGGTTCCGAACTGCACCGCACCGCGCTGCTGGGGACGGCGCCCGGGGCCGTGGTCGCTGTCGGCCCTGCGGGCGGGGACGAGTTTCCGTTGCTCGCGGGGAGAGACCTGCCGGCGGCCTACGTCTGCCGCCGGTTCGTCTGCGACGCGCCCACCACTGACGCGGGGGAGCTGGCGGCGAAGCTGTCGGGCTGAGGGCCGGGTTTCTTTTCCCCAACCCCGCCCCTTCCCGAAAACTCGCTCGGCGCGAGGGCCCTCCTCAAACGCCGGAGGGGATGAAAGATTCAGCCCCTCCGGCGTTTGAGGAGCGGGGTCTGGGGCGGAGCCCCAGGTAGGTCCGGGGCGCAGGCACGGTTCTCGGGAAGGGGCGGGGTCGGGGAGAATTCACTCACCGCCCGCTCCACGATCCCCTCCAGCCGGTCATGGTGCGCCCCCCGCCAGTACACCCGCCCACAATCGACACACTCCGCGAACACGTCATACGTCCCCCGCGTGCCGCCCTCCAGACGGTCCGCCACGTCCTCCTTGGTGGCCGCCCGCAGGGAGCCGTTGCACGCGGTGCAGCGCGTCCAGGGGTGCAGGGAGGGGGCGAACCGGCCCAGTACGTCCCGGAGTTGCTCGTCCGGAGCGTCGCTGTAGACGTACGCCCCGGCCCACAGTTCGCGGCGCCGCAGCAGGCCCCGGTCCCGGCTCAGCAGCACCCGCCGCTCGGCGGCCGAGCGCGTGGCGAGGGCGGGGTCGCCGATGTCCGTGCTCTCGTACGCCGCGTCGACGCCCAGGAGCCGCAACCGCCGGGCCAGCGTGCCGAGATGGACGTCGAGGAGGAAGCGGAGGGGGGCGCCGGGGACGGGCTGGGGGCGGGGGACGGCGCGGACCTCCACCGACTCGTCCGCCGCCGGGATGTGCGCCACCGGGACCTCGGCGCCGTCCACGACGAGCGCGCCCACCTCGGTCAGCGGCACCCCGAGCGATTCGACGACGTGCCCGAGCGTGGACGCGCCGTCCGTAACCGCCTTGGTGGGGCCGCCCCTTCGCCCCTGCGGAACGAAAAGCCCCAGCTCGGGGGCGAAGCGGATGAGGATCTCCGGACCGTTCATGCGGTCAGGATGGCATGGCGGCAGCAGGGACGGCCGGGTATTTGCCGCGGGGGCGCCGGGCCCGGCGTCAGGCCTCGGGCACGCCCGTACCGAAGCCGGTGGTCAGCATGGACAGGGCGCGGTCCACCAGCTCGCCCAGGTCGTCCTCGTGGCCGCGCTCCGCCCAGTACGCCGCCGTCTCCGTGAGCGCGGCGATGAGGCCCATCGCGAACACCCGGACCTCGAGTTCCCCGGGATCACGGCCCGAGCGTTCCGCGATGACGCGGCACAGCATCCGGCCGGTCACCGACATGCTTTCGAGGAGCCGGGAGCGTACGGCCGGAACCTCGATCATCAGTCGGGTACGGAGGCGCGTGACCTCCGGGTCCTCCGTGAAGCCGAGGCCCACCGCCCTGCGCAGCACGTGCCGCAGGGACTCCACGATCGGCTCGTCCACGGGGCGCGCCCGCAGCTCGTCCTCCAGGAGCGGGTCGTACTCGTCGGTGAGGACGATGTCCTCCTTGGTCGGGAAGTAGCGGAAGACGGTCGACGCCGACACCTCCGCTGCCTCCGCGATCTGCTCGACCGTCGTCGCGTCGTACCCCTGCTCGTCGATCAGCCGGTACGTGGCCTCACGGATCGCGATGCGCGTCTTGAGCTTCTTCCGCTCACGGAGCCCGAGCTGTCCCATGTGTCCCGTCTGTCCCAGCTGTGGGTTGTGTGTGGAAGGGGTGATTCGTGCGGCCGTCATGGCGCTCATTGTCGGGCATCCTCTGTCTGCCGTGCCATGTCGGCGTCGTCCGGCGGCGGTGGAGCCTTCGGCAGCAGCGCCGCCACGAGCAGCGCGGTGACCAGCGCCGCGATGCCGCTCACCAGGAGGACCGTCACCATGCCGTCGATGTACGCCTCGTCGGCGGAGTCGGCAAGGCGGGAGACCCCGAGCCGTTCGGCGACCGCGTGGGCGGCCACCACCGACTCGCCCGCGGCGTCCGCCGCCGCGTCCGGGATCTTGCCGGTGTCGAGGCGGTCGACGTACACGCTGGAGAGCAGCGAGCCGAGCAGCGCGATGCCGATGGCGCTGCCCACCTGCCGCACGGTCATCATGAGCCCGGAGCCGGATCCCGCCCGCTCCACGGGGAGCGCCCCGAGGGCCGAGTCCATGGAGGGCACGATGGCGAAGCCGAAGCCGATGCCGGCGATGGTGAGCCACAGCGCGGTGAAGCCGTAGCCGGAGTCGGCCGTCGTGCGGCTGCCGAGGATCGCCGCGAAGGCGAGCACGACGAGCCCGGCGCTGATCACCGCGCGCGGGCCGAATTTCCGTACGACGGGCTCCGCGCCCCGCGCAGCGATCAGGAGACCGCCCATCATCGGCAGCATCCGCAGGCCGGTGCCGAAGGCGTCATGGCCGAGCACCGCCTGGAGGTACTGCGGGAGCACGAACATCAGGCCCGACAGGACGAACATGACGAGCGTCGCCGCGAGCGTGTTGAGCAGGAACCCGCGGTTGCGCAGCAGCGACATGTCGAGCATCGGGCGCAGCATGTTCCGTTCCCGCAGGACGAGCGCGGTGATCAGGACGGCCGCGCCCGCGAACATGCCGAGGATCAGCGGGTCGCCCCAGCCGCGTACGGGGGCCTCGATGATCGCGTAGATGAGCGCGCCGAGCCCGGCCGCGGTGAGCGCGGTGGAGGCGACGTCGACCTTGGGGGACGACGGGTCGGTCGTTTCCGGGAGCAGGAAGACGCAGGCGGTGATGCCGATCGCGACCATCGGGACGTTGATCAGGAAGATCGAGCCCCACCAGAAGTGGTCGAGGAGCCAGCCGCCCACGACCGGCCCGAGCGGCGCGCCGAGCGCGGAGGCCGCCGAGACGATGCCGACGGCCTTGGTCCGCTCGCCGGGAGCGAAGAGCGCGGGCAGCACGGCCAGGGCGAGGGGCATGACGAGCGCGCCGCCCATGCCCATGATCGCTCGCGCCACGACGACCAGCTCGACGGAGTCGACGAGCGTGCCGATCAACGAGCCCACCAGGAAGATCCCGAGCCCGGTGATCAGCATCCTGCGCCGCCCGAACCGGTCGCCGAGCAGCCCGGCCGGAAGCATCAGGGCCGCGAAGACGACGACGTACGCATCGGCCATCCACTGTTGCTCGCCCGTACTCGCGTCCAGCTGCCCGGCCATCGTCGGCAGGGCGACGTTGAGGATCGTCATGTCGAAACCGAGCACGAGCATGCTCGCGACGAGGGCGGCGAGCGCCCACCAGCGGCGGGGGTCCTGCCGGTGCGTGACAGACGAGCTTGTGACAGTGGCCATGAAATGAGAGTAGCTCTCAAAAGGTGGTGACCGTCAAGTCGTGCGAGCGTCAACGTGTCCACACATGCGAATGGCCGCGGCTCGAAAGCCGCGGCCATGAAGGGGAGGGGGAAGGAGGGGAGGGGCGTGACCCCGTTCGTGCTGGTCTTTCTGTGCCGGTCTAACCGAGCTGGTCTATCCGTGCTGGTACGCCACGAGTGAGATGCCCACGTAGTGCACCGCGAACGCGGCCAGCGTCAGCAGGTGGAAGACCTCGTGGAAGCCGAAGAAGCGCGGGGACGGGTTGGGGCGCTTGATGCCGTAGATCACGCCGCCCGCGCTGTAGAGCAGCCCGCCCACGACCACCAGGACCAGCACGGCGGCGCCGCCCGCCCGCAGGAAGTCGGGCAGGAAGAAGACCGCGGCCCAGCCCATCGCGATGTAGCACGGGGTGTAGAGCCAGCGGGGCGCGCCGACCCAGAAGACCCGGAAGAGGATGCCTGCCACCGCCGCGCCCCAGACGCCCCAGAGGAGCCACTGCCCCTTGGAGTCGGGCAGGAGCAGCATCGTCAGCGGGGTGTACGTGCCCGCGATGATCAGGAAGATGTTGGCGTGGTCGAGTCTGCGCAGCACGCCGTCCGCGCGTGGGCCCCAGGTGCCCCGGTGGTAGATCGCGCTCACTCCGAAGAGCAGGCAGGCGGTCAGGACGTAGATCCCGCAGGCGATCCGCGCGCGGGTGGAGTCCGTGAGCGCCATGAGCACGATGCCCGAGACGAGCACCGCGGGGAACATGCCCGCGTGCAGCCAGCCGCGCATCAGCGGCTTCACTTCCGCGAGATCGGGGAGCGGCAGGGAGTCGCGGGCGGACGAATCGGGGCTGGTGGCCTTGGTGTTCGTGATCGCGTCAGGGCCGGGAGCGGTCATATCGGCATCGTACCTACGCAACCGTAAGTTAGGGGTCAGTCATGGGGAACCGTGGTGCACAAGTGGCGATGCTCACGGTGATACCCGAGCGTACAAGTGACGGATTCGCGGACGGAAGGCCGACCGGGTGAGTGGCGATACTCACGCCGCTCACCTGTGAGGCCCTCTGGACATATGCGCGGATGCGTCGGATGATCAAATGAGTGCGGTCGGCACCGGATGAGCGCCAGAGGGAACAACACGTGAAGCGTCCGGGTCGCAGCCCCCACGGGGCAACCAAACCTATAAACCCCTCGTATAGGAGCAATCGTGGCGCGCGACATCGCGGCTCCCCTTCTCGCAGAGTCCCTGGGCACTGTCCCCACCAACCACCGGGAGCTCGTCTCCTGGGTGAACGAGATCGCCGAACTGACGCAGCCGGACAGCGTGGTCTGGTGTGACGGATCCGAGGCCGAGTACGAGCGCCTGTGCGAGGAGCTCGTCGCCAAGGGCACCTTCAAGAAACTCGACCCGATCAAGCGCCCGAACTCGTACTACGCGGCCTCCGACCCGACCGACGTCGCGCGCGTCGAGGACCGCACCTTCATCTGTTCCGAGAAGGAAGAGGACGCGGGCCCGACCAACCACTGGAAGGCCCCCGCGGAGATGCGGGAGATCTTCCGGGGCAAGGGCGAGCAGGGCGGTGTCTTCCGCGGCTCCATGCGCGGCCGCACCATGTACGTCGTGCCCTTCTGCATGGGCCCGGTCGGCTCACCGCTGTCCGCCATCGGTGTGGAGATCACCGACTCCGCGTACGTCGCCGTCTCCATGCGCACCATGACCCGGATGGGTCAGCAGGTCCTCGACGAGCTCGGCGAGGACGGCTTCTTCGTGAAGGCCGTCCACACGCTGGGCGCGCCCCTCGAAGAGGGCGAGGCCGACGTGCCGTGGCCCTGCAACTCCACGAAGTACATCTCGCACTTCCCCGAGGACCGCGAGATCTGGTCGTACGGCTCGGGCTACGGCGGCAACGCCCTGCTCGGCAAGAAGTGCTACGCCCTGCGCATCGCCTCCGTCATGGCGCGCGACGAGGGCTGGCTGGCCGAGCACATGCTGATCCTCAAGCTCACCCCGCCGCAGGGCGAGTCGAAGTACGTCGCCGCCGCGTTCCCGAGCGCCTGCGGCAAGACCAACCTCGCCATGCTGGAGCCGACGACCCGCGGCTGGACCGTGGAGACCATCGGTGACGACATCGCCTGGATGCGCTTCGGCGAGGACGGCCGGCTCTACGCGATCAACCCCGAGGCCGGCTTCTTCGGCGTCGCACCGGGCACCGGCGAGCACACCAACGCCAACGCCATGAAGACCCTGTGGGGCAACTCGGTCTTCACGAACGTCGCGCTCACCGACGACAACGACGTCTGGTGGGAGGGCATGACGGAGGAGACTCCCGCCCACCTCACCGACTGGAAGGGCAACGACTGGACGCCTGAATCGGGCGTCCCGGCCGCGCACCCGAACGCCCGCTTCACCACGCCCGCCTCGCAGTGCCCGATCATCGCGCCCGAGTGGGAGGACCCCAAGGGCGTGCCGATCTCGGCGATCCTCTTCGGTGGCCGTCGCGCCAGCGCGGTGCCGCTGGTGACGGAGTCCTTCAACTGGCAGCACGGCGTCTTCCTCGGCGCGAACGTGGCCAGCGAGAAGACCGCAGCGGCCGAGGGCAAGGTCGGCGAGCTGCGCCGCGACCCGTTCGCGATGCTGCCGTTCTGCGGCTACAACATGGGCGACTACATGGCCCACTGGGTCAAGGTCGGCGCGGACAAGCCGGACCAGTCCAAGCTGCCGAAGATCTACTACGTGAACTGGTTCCGGAAGGACGCCGACGGCAAGTTCGTGTGGCCCGGCTTCGGTGAGAACAGCCGCGTCCTGAAGTGGATCGTCGAGCGCCTCGACGGCAAGGCGGAGGGCGTCGAGACGCCCATCGGCATCCTGCCGACCGTCGACTCCCTTGACACCGAGGGCCTCGACCTGGCCAAGGATGACCTGGAGTTTCTGCTCACGGTCGACAAGGAGGTCTGGCGCGAGGAGGCCTCGCTGGTCCCCGAGCACCTGAACACCTTCGGCGACCACACGCCCAAGGAACTGTGGGACGAGTACCGCGCCCTGGTCCAGCGTCTCGGCTGACCTTTCGCACATTCCGGATAGGCCCCGCGCCACGGCGTGCGGGGCCCGTCCGCGTGCATGCGCACCTTGCATACGCCTCCTTCACATGCCCCTCACATGTTTCAATGACCCCCACATGGGGCCCGTCGATCATTTCGGGCCGTCAGAAGAGCCTGTGGGGGGCCAAGTTGATGCACTCTCAGCGGTTAAGACGTGTGACGGGCGCCGCGCTCGCGGTGGTCCTGGGGGCGGCCGGTCTGGTCGCCGTCACCGCGCCCGCCGCGTACGCCGCCACACCGTCGGACGAGGTGGCGAAGCTGCCGATCTCGTCGTTCGGGGCGATGGTGGTCGACGACGCGCACGAGCGTGTCTATGTCACCGACGGACGGATGAGCGGAAGCGGGGCCAGCAGCGTCCTGGTCTACAACTTCGAGGGGCAGCGCGTCGGTACGCTCGCCACCGACCAGCCCGCGTCCGGCATGGCGCTCAGCGCGGACGGCGCGACACTGCACGTGTCGCAGTCCAACCGCATCCTGGCGTTCGACACGGCGACACAGACCAGGACCAGCGCCGCGGGCACGCCCTACGACGCGACCTGCGGCCGGGAGGTGGCCGTCGCGGGCGGCAAGACGTGGTTCACGGAGACGCCGTACTCCGGCAGCTCGTACTGCGACAGGCCCGAGAACGTGGCCCTGCTGTACGGGGTCAGCGGCACCACCTCGGTCAACACCGGCTGGAACAGCGAGGGGCGGCTGAAGCTGGAGAGCGGGCCCGGGGCACCGGACCGGCTCGTGATGGGGCAGGCGGGCGCGGGCAGCGCGGCCAACGCGTTCGTCACCACCTTCGACGCGAGCGGCGACACCTTGGTACGAGGCCCGCAGCGGCGTTTCGCGGACGCCGAGGGCAAGGGCGCGCTCGACCTGAAGGACATCGCCCAGAGCGCCGACGGCAAGCGCATCGCCGTCGCCGACGCGGCGTACGGCACCCGGCTGCTCGACGCCGCCGACCTGGCGGACGCCCCGGTCGGCTACCAGCCGCTCCCGGCGGGCGCGAAGGCCTCGGCGGTGGCGTTCAGCGGCGACGGAAAGTACGTGGCGCGCGGTGCGGCCGCCGCGGGCAGCACGTCCGACCTGCTGATCCAGCCCGCCGACCCGACGGACGGCGCCACGCCGATCGAGTTCGCCTTCGACGGGGAGCTCGACGGCTCCCGGGTCGTGCCGCGCGGCCTTGACTGGTCCAAGGACGGCTCGCGGCTCTTCGCAGTGACCTCGGACGGCGTCTACGGCCACTGGCTGCACGTGATCAAGCCCCCGGCCGCCCAGTACGACTCGCGCTTCACGGGCACCCTGAGCACCACGCCCGCCAAGCCCGTGGTCGGTGAACCGCTCGGCATCCGCGGCAAGCTGGAGCTCGACGGGCCCGCGCCCGCGGAGCCGGTGAAGGTGGAGGCGGTCCGCAAGGACTCGGACGGTACGACGGAGGTGGCGCCCGCCAAGGTCGCCGCCGACGGCGGCTTCACCGTCCTCGACGTGCCGGACCGGCTCGGCGAGGCGACGTACACGCTGCGGTTCCTCGGTGATGTCACACACCGTCCCGCCGAGGACGTGACGCTCACCGTCGACGTGGCGAAGGCGGCGACGGCGATCGAGCTGACGGCGCCCGCGGAGGCGACCCGCGCGGGTGGTGTCGAGATCACCGGGAAGCTGACCGGACAGGGGCGTGCGCTGCCGGCCGGCAGCGCCCTGAAGGTGACGCGGACCGACAGGTTCGGCACGACGGGTGAGCTGACGTCGGCGTCGGTCGCGGCCGACGGCACGTTCAGGATCAAGGACCTGCCGAACAAGCGGGGCAGGACCGTCTACGCGGTGAGCTACGAGGGCGACGACCTGCACTCGGGCTCGTCGGCCGAGGCGACGGTGCGGGTGATCAGCTAGCGGGGTAGATGGCGCCCGGTCCGAGCGCCTCGAGGGCGTTCGGACCGGGGCCGTTCAAGGCCGCGCCCCAAAGGGGCGCGGGGCTGTGACACGTGCGGCTCCGCCGCGTGGGCGCGACAAGCCACGCATCACCCGCAGCCGCGCACGCAGCCTCAGTGGCAGCTCAGAGGGCGCCGACCAGCCGGGCAGCGCTTTCGTGCGCGTCCATACGCCGCGCGGCGAGAATCGCCGCCGCGGTGTCGGCGCGGGACGCGGCCACCACCAGGGCGCGGCCCGCGAGGGCGTGGGCGCGCTGGTGCAGGGCGGTGAGGTGCGGTTCGTGTATCGCGGTCACCACGGCCGAGCGGGCCGGGGGAAGACCGCCGCGCAGCCGCGCCACCTCGGACGAGAGCTGCTCGGCCGCGTCGTCCAGGTCGGCCGTGGGCGCGAGGGCGCGCAGCTCGTCCGTGACGGCGAGGAGTGCCGCCAGATGCGAGGCGAGCTGGATGTCCAGCTCCTCCTCGCGGGAGCGGTGCGGGAAGTCCCCCGGGTCGGCCATGGCATGGACCGACTTGGTGCGGATCGGCTCGTACATGGGATGGCCTCCTGGCGGGTAGCTTGAAAGCCATCCTACATTAGATTCTGTCTAAAGTTGAAGCAGGTAGCTCCCGAGCGGGGCCGGTCCGCGGTGGCTACGGCTGGCTGTAGCCGTCCAAGAAGGTCCCGATGCGGGTCACGGCCTCGGTGAGGTCCGTCGTCGTGGGCAGCGTGACGACGCGGAAGTGATCGGGTTCGGGCCAGTTGAAGCCGGTGCCGTGCACGACCATGATCTTCTCCGCCCGCAGCAGGTCGAGCACCATCTGGCGGTCGTCCTTGATCTTGAAGACCTTCGGGTCGAGCCGCGGGAAGAGGTAGAGCGACCCCTTGGGCTTCACGCAGCTCACGCCGGGGATCTGCGTGAGCAGGTCGTACGCGGTGTCGCGCTGCTCGACGAGACGCCCGCCCGGAAGCACCAGGTCGTTGATGGTCTGCCGCCCGCTGAGCGCGGCGACCACGCCGTGCTGGCCCGGCATGTTCGCGCACAGGCGCATGTTGGCGAGGATCGTCAGGCCCTCGATGTACGAGGACGCGTGCGCCTTCGGGCCCGAGACGGCCACCCAGCCGACGCGGTAACCGGCCACCCGGTACGCCTTCGACATGCCGTTGAAGGTGAGCGTCAGGAGGTCGGGGGCGATGGCGGCGGTGGGGGTGTGGACCGCGCCGTCGTAGAGGATCTTGTCGTAGATCTCGTCCGAGCAGACCAGGAGGTTGTGGCGCCGCGCGATGTCGGTCAGGCCGCGCAGCATCTCCTCGCTGTACACGGCGCCCGTCGGGTTGTTCGGGTTGATGATCACGAGCGCCTTGGTGCGGTCGGTCACCTTGCGCTCGATGTCGGCGAGGTCCGGCATCCAGTCCGCCTGCTCGTCGCAGCGGTAGTGCACGGCCGTGCCGCCGGAGAGCGAGACCGCGGCCGTCCACAGCGGATAGTCCGGCGCCGGTACGAGGACCTCGTCGCCGTCGTCCAGCAGGCCTTGCATGGCCATGACGATGAGTTCGGAGACGCCGTTGCCGATGAAGACGTGCTCGACGTCGGTCTCGATGCCCAGGGTCTGGTTGTGCATGACCACCGCGCGCCGGGCGGCGAGCAGACCCTTCGCGTCCCCATAGCCGTGCGCGTCGCCGACGTTGCGGAGGATGTCCTCGAGGATCTCCGGCGGGCACTCGAACCCGAAGGCCGCGGGGTTGCCGGTGTTGAGCTTCAGGATGCGGTGGCCCGCAGCTTCCAGCCGCATCGCCTCCTCGAGCACCGGACCCCGGATCTCGTAACAGACGTTGGCGAGCTTCGTCGACTGGATGACCTGCATGTCCGCGAGCTTACGGGCGCGTAACGAGCCCCGCCTCGTGTTTTGCGCCACGTAGACCCCCCGAGTGTCCTCTCAGCGGTCAGTTGTGTCCGTATGCGGTCTTGTCCTCACGCCACGGGTGCCTCAACAATGCGCATGACAAAACTGAAGCACCTTCGGTCACTGTGACCGAAGGTGCTTCGGTCATACAGACACCAGAGGGGACCCCCCACATGAACAAGCCTCTCGTCGGTACGTGCCTCGCCGTCCTGCTTCTCGGAGCGACGGCGGCGCCCGCTGCGGCGGTCAGTGTCGAACGCCCCGTCAAGCCGAAAGCGGTCGACTTCGCGGGCACGGTGGCGCTGAGCAACTGTTCCGGCTCCGTCGTCCGGGTGCCGGACTCGCAGCCCGGCGACCCGGCGCTCGTGATGTCCAACGGCCACTGTCTGGAGAGCGGCTTCCCGGCGCCCGGCGAGGTCGTCGTGGACAAGCCGTCGTCGCGCAGCTTCACCCTCCTCGACGCCAGTGGCGGCAACGCGGGCACGGTCAAGGCGAGCAAGATCGCCTACGGCACCATGACGGACACCGACCTCTCGCTTTACCAGCTCACCAGCACGTACAGCGAGATCGAGAGCAAGTTCGGCATCAAGGCGCTGGAACTGAACGCGGCGCGACCGGAGCAGGGCAGGGCGATCACCGTCGCGTCCGGCTACTGGAAGAAGCTGTACAAGTGCAGCATCGACGGCTTCGCGCACCGCCTCAAGGAGGGGAACTGGACCTGGAAGGACTCGGTCCGCTACACCCCCGACTGTCAGACGATCGGCGGCACTTCGGGCTCACCGGTGATCGATGACGCGACCGGCAAGGTCGTCGCCGTCAACAACACCGGCAACGAGAGCGGCGAGGAGTGCACGGACAACAACCCGTGCGAGGTCGACGAGAACGGCAAGGTGACGGTCCGCGAGGGCATCAACTACGCCCAGCAGACGTACGGCGTCGTGCCCTGCGTGGCACCCGGCAACAAGCTCGACCTGAGCCGCGAGGGCTGCGAGCTCCCCAAGCCGTAAGGCTCCGGGCCACGGCGGCTCCCGGCCACGGCGGGGCCGGCCCTTCGCGGGCCGGCCCCGCCCGTCCACGCGGACGCAACGAAATGCAAGGGTTCTCGCCCCTTGTCCCTTATCCGTGGGCCCCCGAAGAATGCCCATGACAACCACCACGCAGGGCACAGCTACACGTAGCTACAAGGGGGGCTCCACACATGAAGAAGGCTCTTGCGGGCGGATTACTCGCCCTCACCCTCGTAGGGTTCGGCTCCGCACCGGCCGTCGCGGCTCCGGACAGCGCGCCGTCGACGGGAGCGGCGGGGGAGACTGCGAAGAAGGGCGTCGACTTCGCGGGCACCGTCGCGCTCAGCAACTGTTCGGGCTCCGTCGTACGCGTGCCCCAGTCGAAGGCGGACGACCCGGCGCTGGTCCTCTCCAACGGCCACTGTCTGGAGAGCGGCTTCCCGGCGGCCGGCGAAGTCATCGTCGACCAGCCGTCCACCCGCACCTTCAAGCTCCTGGACGCGAAGGGCGCGGAGAAGGCGACGCTCACGGCGAGCAAGATCTCGTACGCGACGATGACCGACACCGACATCTCGCTGTACCAACTCACCACGAGCTACGCCGACATCAAGAAGAAGTACGGCATCAAGGCACTGGAGATCGAGGACGCCCACCCGGTCAAGAATCGGGCGATCACCGTCGTCTCCGGGTACTGGAAGAAGACGTACACCTGCAAGATCGACGGGTTCGCGTACCGCCTCAAGGAGGGCGAGTGGACCTGGAAGGACTCCGTCCGCTACACCCCCGAGTGCCAGACCATCGGCGGCACGTCCGGCTCGCCGGTGATCGACCACAAGACGGGCAAGGTCACCGCGGTCAACAACACGGGGAACGAGGACGGCGAACGCTGCACCCTCAACAACCCCTGTGAGGTCGACCGACACGGCAACGTGACGGTCCGCAAGGGCATCAACTACGCCCAGCAGACGTACGGCATCGTGCCCTGCGTAGGCCACGACAGCAAGATCACCCTAGACCGCAAGGGCTGCAAGCTCCCCCGCCCGACGGCCACCCAGAGGTAGCGGCCCCCTCCCGGCGGCCCTCCCGGCGGCCCCCGCGAGGGAGTGGATTGCAGGAAAGTCCCGCTCCAGCCCGGCCTGGCCCGGCGTGTCGTGGGACTTTCCTGCGATCGGCCTTTACGGGCCCGACGCTGGGGCGTGCATCACGGGGTCCGGCGTACGGATCGGCCCGCCAGGACGTCCGTGCGTCGGCCGTCCTCCATCACGAACTTGCCGTCGATCAGGACGTGCGGGATGCCGGAGGGAAGCGTGCGGGGAGCGTCGAAGGTCGAGCCTGCCGCGACCGTCTCCGGGTCGAAGAGGACCAGGTCGGCTCGGTAGCCCTCGCGGACCATGCCCCGGTCGGGGAGGCGCAGGCGGGCCGCCGGGCGGGCGGTGAGGTGGGCGACGCACTCTTCCAGGGTGAGGACGCCGAGTTCGCGTACGTAGCGGCCGAGGTACTGCGGGAACGTGCCGTACGCGCGCGGGTGCGGCTTGAAGCCCTGGAGGATGCCGTCGCTGCCGCCGGTGTGCACGCGGTGGCGCATGATCGCCTGGACATTCTCCTCGTGGCCGACGTGCTGGAGGATCGTGGACCCCAGCTTGTCGTTGATGAGCAGGCGGCGGGCCGTGATCCACGGGGCCTCGCCGCGCTGGGCCGCCGACTCGGCGACCGTCTTCCCCACGCAGGAGGCGAGGCCCGGGTCGGAGACGCCGGAGATCTCGATCGTGTCCCACTCGATCGGTACGCCGTGACAGCCGTCGGCGCCGATGACCTCCATGTGGTGGCGGATCTTCTCGGCGGTCTCGTCGTTCTGGAGGCGGGCGAGGATCGCGTCGGGCCCTCCCTCGCTCGCCCAACTGGGCAGCATGGCGACGAGGGACGTGCAGCCGGGGGTGTAGGGGTACGTGTCGAGGGTGATGTCCGCGCCGTGCGCGAGCGCGTCGTCCAGGAGCGCGAGGAGGTCGGGTGCCTTGCCCTTGTTCACGCCGAAGTTCATCGTGGCGTGGGCGAGGTGGAGCGGACAGTTCGCGGTACGGGTGAGGTTGACCATCTCCTCGTACGCCTGGAGGGCGCCCGCGCCGTAACTGCGGTGGTGGGGGCAGTAGTAGCCGTTGAACCGGGCCACGACCTTGCAGAGCTCGGTGAGTTCGGAGTCGTCGGCGTACATGCCCGGGGTGTAGGTGAGGCCGGAGGACATCCCCACGGCGCCCTGCTCCATGCCCTCGGCGACGAGCTGCTTCATCCGCTCGACCTCGGCGGGGGTCGCCGGACGGTCGTCCCAGCCGACCGCGTACATGCGGACGGTGCCTTGGGGGATGAGGTAGGCCGCGTTCACGGCGATGCCTCGCCCGCCGTGGGCGCGATCGAGGCGGTCCAGGTACTCGCCGACGGTGCGCCAGTCGAAGTCGATGTCGCTGCCGTCGCCGTTCCAGCCGGTGATGGCCTGGCGGACCTGGGCGAGGGTGCGGTCGTCCACGGGGGCGTAGCTGAGCCCGTCCTGGCCGATGACCTCCAGGGTCACGCCCTGGGCGGCCTTCGCGCTGTGGTCCGGGTCGCGGAGGAGGGCGAGGTCGCTGTGGGCGTGCATGTCGATGAAACCGGGCGCTAGCGCTAGGCCTTGGGCGTCTACTGTGCGGGCCCCCGTAGGGCGGGGGCCGCTTTCCCCTTCGGGGCGGATCTCGGTGATCCTGCCCTCGTGTACGCCGACGTCGGCTCGGTAGGAGGCACCTCCGGTGCCGTCTATGACGCGGGCGTCCCGGATGACCAGGTCCATGGGGGCCTCTTCTCTTCGCTTGGCTGCGCGCTGTGTGTGGTGCACCCGGCCTCCGGCCGGGTTGTTGTCCCCACCCGCACCACCCGTGCGGCTCTCGTGGTCGGGTGCGGGTGGCCCCGGCGGGGGCGACCCACCGTCGGCGACTGCTCCTCGCGGGGCGAGCCGCCATCGGCGACTGCCCCTTGTGGGGCGGGTCCCCCACCGCCCCGTACGGGAGCGGCGGCCCCCCACCCACCCCGCGCCGCGGGGTAATCGGGTGGGTGGGTGGGGAAGACCCGCCGCGGAGCGGCGGTCCTGTTCTGCCCCGCAGGGGAACTGCGGGGTGATCGGGTGGGTGGGTGGGGAAGACCCGCCGCGGAGCGGCGGTTCAGGAGAGCCGCCCAAGACCCAGGGGTCAGAAATAAGTGCGGATGTAATCCGTGACCGTGCCATCCGCCTCGACCAGGGGAATCAACTGCCACTTGTCGAAGGACGTGCAGGGGTGCGACAGCCCCATGCCGATCCAGTCGCCCACGGCCAGCTCCCCCTCCGGAGTCGTCCGGATCCACGCGTGCTGGTCGGAGAGCCCCGTGACCGTGACCCCGGTCGCGGGCCGTTCCGTACCGCCCCGGCGGACGACCTGCGCCTCGGGCAGGTCGATGTCGTACGCCGCGTCCCGCTTGCCCGCGTTGGCGAACGCCTGCTCCTGCGTGGGCCGGGAGACCACCTGCGCCCACAGCCGGAAGGCGGGCTCGAGCGCACCCTCCTGCGGGACGCGGTTGAACGGCGTCAGATGGCGGTAGTGGCCGTCGTCATGAGAGACGTACGCGCCCGAGCGCAGCAACTTCAGCACCGGCGCCGACAGTTCGGGCATCTTCGCGAAGACGTCCGCCACCGCGTCGAACCACGCGCTGCCACCCGCGCTGACGACGATCTCCTCCAGATCCGCGAACCGGTTCGCCTTGTCGAACTCGACGGCGAGCGCCGTGAGGCGGCCGAGCCAGGCCCGCACCCGCTCGGGAGTCGCGTCCGGCACCTCGCCCTCGTACCCGGCGACGCCCACCAGACGCAGCGTGTCCGCCGCCGCGACGGCGTTGGCGATCTCGACGCACTCGGTCTCCGTACGCACACCGGTGCGCGCCCCCTCACCCGCGCCGAGCTCCACCACGACGTCGACGGGACGCGTCGCGCCCGCCTCGCGCAGAGCGGCGTCCATCAGGGCGACGCCGGGGACGGAATCGACGTAGCAGATGAAGCGGAACGCCGGGTCCGCGTCCAGCTCGCCCGCGATCCAGCGCAGCGCCGCCGCGTCCACCAGCTCGTTGGCGAGGAAGATCCGCCCGATGCCGTAGGCGCGCGCCACCCGCACCTGGTGCGGCACGGCCAGGGTGATGCCCCACGCGCCCCGCTCCAGCTGACGGGCGAAGAGCTGCGGCGCCATGGACGTCTTGCCGTGCGGGGCGAAGGCGAGGCCATGGCGCTCGGAGTACGTCTCCATCAGCGCGAGGTTGTGCTCCAGGCGCTCGGCGGAGAGGGCGAGGACCGGGGTGGTGAAACCGTCCGTGAAGAGGTTCCGGCGCTGGGCCGCGAGCTCGCCGACCGTCAGGCCCTCCGCGTCCGGCGGAAGGCCCTTGAAGCGATGGTCGACCCGCTCTTCCGCGAGCCGGTCGAGCTCCCGGGCAAGACGTCCGGCGGAGCGGTCGGCTGCGTTGTCGGCGGCCATGGCGCCTCCTCGAAAAGGTGCGTTGCATCGTGTGCAACGGTCATTGCGTATGTCGTTTACTGCTGTCTAACATCCGAGCCAACGCCGGGTCAACGGATCCGGAGAGCCGGTTGAGGGGCAGGAAGACAGTGACCGCAGAGGCCGCGCAGGCAGCGATGGACGCGCAGGCAGCAGTGGATGTCGTCGCGCTCGGCGAGTCCATGGTCACGTTCCTGCCCTCCCGTGCCGGCCGCCTCGCCGACGTCCCCTCCTTCGATCGCGGGATCGGCGGCGCCGAGTCGAACGTCGTCTGCGCGCTCGCCGCCGCGGGGCACCGCACCCGCTGGGTCAGCCGCGTCGGCGCCGACGGCTTCGGGGACCACCTCGTCGAGACGATCGCCCGTTACGGAGTCGACACCGGCTGCGTGGGCCGCGACCCCCAGCGACCCACCGGCATCTACTTCCGCACCGCCGACGACCGCGACACCGACGCCCACGAGGTCCTCTACTACCGCGCGGGCTCCGCCGCCTCCGCGATGGCGCCGCACAGCGTGGACCGCGAGGCCCTCGACGCCGGCCGCATCCTGCACCTCTCCGGCATCACCGCCGCCCTCTCCACGGACTGCCTCGCCCTCCTGCGCGAGCTGACCGCACCCCGCCCCGGCCGCCCGCTGGTGTCCTTCGACGTCAACTACCGTCCGGGTCTGTGGAGCGGCGGGACCGGCGAAGGCCCGGCCGTCCTCCTCGAACTCGCCCGCGGCGCCGACCTCGTCTTCGTCGGCGAGGACGAGGCCGCCGACGCCTGGGACATCACCGGTGGCCCGGACGCCGTCCGCGCCGCGCTCCCTGAGCCCGCGACGCTGGTCGTCAAGCAGGGCAGCGGCGGCGCCACCGTGTACACCGAGGGTGAGCCTTCCGTCTTCCAGCCGGCGCTCAAGGTCGACGTCGTCGCCCCCGTCGGCGCCGGTGACGCCTTCGCCGCCGGTTTCCTCTCCGCCACCCTGCGCGGACTGACCGCCGAGCAGCGCCTGCGCCACGGACACCTCATGGCGGCCGCCGCGCTCACCGTCCCCGGTGACCTCGCGACACCGCCCGCGAGGGCGCACACGGATCGTCTCGCCGCACTGGACGCCGACGCCTGGGGGACACTTCGTCTCGGCCCGGGCTGGACGGACGGCGTCCCCGTGAACACTGAGGCCAAGGAGGAGGCACGTACATGAGCCAGACCGTCGATCGCGCCCTGTCCATCCTGCCGCTGCTCGCCGAAGGTCCCGCCGATCTCGGCCAGGTCGCCGAGCGCCTCGAAGTGCACAAGTCCACCGCGCTGCGACTCCTTCGCACGCTCCACGAACACGGCCTGGTCTACCGCCAGTCCGACCAGCGCTACCGCCTGGGCGCCCGGCTCTTCGCGCTCGCCCAGGAGGCCGTCGAGAACCTCGACGTACGCGAGATCGCGCACCCCCACCTCCTCGCACTCAACGAGAAGTGCGGCCACACCGTGCACCTCGCGGTCTACGAGGAGCAGGAAGTCCTCTACATCGACAAGGTCGAGAGCCGCTATCCGGTGCGGATGTACTCCCGCATCGGGAAGCCGGTGGCGATCACCGTCGCCGCCGTCGCCAAGCTGCTGATCTCCGACTTTCCGGAGGCCGAGCGCCGCGCGATCGCCGAGAAGCTCGACTACCCCACGTACACGTCCCGTTCGACGCCCAACGCCGCCGCGTTCCTCAAGGAACTCAGCGCCGTGCGCGAACAGGGCTGGGCCACCGACCTCGGTGGCCACGAGGAGTCCATCAACTGCGTCGGGGCCCCCATCCGCGGCGCGGACGGCCGGGTCGTCGCCGCCATGTCGGTCTCCGCGCCGAATGTCGTCGTCACCGCCGACGAACTCCTCACGCTGCTCCCGCTGGTACGCCGTACGGCGGACGCCATCAGTCGGGAGTACTCCGGCAAGTCACCCCTCAAGGAAGCCTGAGCACGCCATGACCACCGAGAAGACCGCTCTCACCCCGGCCACCCACACCACCCCGCCCGCGAAGTTCTCCCACGGCGTCAAGAAGGGCAACATCCTTCAGGTCGCCGGTCAGGTCGGCTTCCTCCCCGCCGAGGAGGGCAAGGCCCCCACCCCCGCGGGCCCCACCCTGCGCGAGCAGACCCTCCAGACGTTCGCCAACGTCAAGGCGATCCTCGAAGAGGGCGGCGCGACCTGGGACGACGTGATGATGATGCGCGTCTACCTCACGGACGTGGACCACTTCGCCGAGATGAACGAGATCTACAACGCGTACTTCGAGGAGCAGGGCCTCAAGGCCCCCGCATCGGCCCGCACCACGGTCTACGTGGGCCTGCCCAAGGGCCTGCTCATCGAGATCGACGCGCTCGCCGTCCTGAGCTGATCCGCCCCGCTTTTTGAACCTCCCGCAAGCCGTACGTCTTCACGGCGCGGCGCCCAACTCCCCCCTTCGGGCGCCGCGCCGTGATCCCCCCTGCCCCGAAAGCCCCATGCACTTACGAGGTCAACGATGTCCCCGTCCCCCTTCATCGCGCTCGCGGCCGCCCCCGCCGCCGACGTGCCACCGCACACAGGTGGAATCCTCACCCTGATCGACGGCACGGCGGGTCTGCTGACCGTCGCCGCGCTCGGCATCGTGCTTCTCCTCTTCCTGATCATCAAGGTCAGGCTGCAGCCCTTCGTGGCGCTGCTCGCGGTCTCCATAGTCGTCGGCCTCTCGGCCGGCCTCTCCGTCACCGAACTCTTCGGCACGGTCCAGAAGTCCGACGCGGTCTCCGTCATCGAGTCCGGCATGGGCGGCATCCTCGGCCATGTGGCGATCATCATCGGCCTCGGTACGATGCTCGGCGCGATCCTCGAAGTCTCGGGCGGCGCCGAGGTGTTGGCGTCCCGGCTGCTCGGTCTCTTCGGTGAGAAGCGCGCGCCCCTCGCGATGGGTCTGACGGGCCTCATCTTCGGTGTCCCGGTCTTCTTCGACGTCGGCATCTTCGTCCTCGCGCCGATCGTGTACGCGGCCGCCAAGCGCAGCGGCAAGTCGATCCTGCTCTACTGCCTGCCCCTGCTCGCGGGTCTGTCGATGACCCACGCGTTCCTGCCCCCGCACCCCGGCCCGGTGGCCGCGGCCGGTCTGCTCCACGTGGACCTCGGCTGGGTCATCCTGATGGGCCTGGTCTGCGGCATCCCGGCCGTCATCGCCGCCTGGGTGTACTCCGCCTGGATCGGTAAGCGCATCTTCGTGCCCGTCCCGCAGGACATGGTCGAGGCCGCCGAAGAGGCGAAGGCCGCGGTCGTCGCCGAGCAGCATGCGGCAGGCGTGGCCCCGCAGGAGAAGCCGGTGCCGCTGGGCACGGTCTTCGCGATCATCGGGACGCCGCTGTTCCTGATCCTCCTCGCGACCTTCTCCTCGATCGCCTTCGACCCGTCGACCGCCCGCTCGGTGATCGAGTTCTTCGGCAGCCCCTTCGTGGCCCTCACGATCGCCCTGCTCATGGCGTACTACCTGCTGGGCATCCGGCGCGGCTGGTCCCGCAAGTCCCTGGAGAGGGTGTCGACTTCGTCCCTCAAGCCGGTCGGCAACATCCTCCTCGTGGTCGGCGCCGGCGGCATCTTCGGAGCGGTCCTCAAGGCCAGTGGAGTCGCGGGAGCCCTCTCCGACACCTTCCAGGACGTCGGCCTGCCGATCATCGTCCTCGCCTACCTGCTCTCCCTGGTCCTTCGCGTCGCCCAGGGCTCGGCGACGGTGGCGATCGTGACGACGGCGGGCATCGTGGCCCCTCTCCTCTCGGAGGGCGACTACTCCCAGGCCTTCATCGCCCTGGTCATCATGGCGATCTCGGCGGGCTCGATCTTCGCCTCGCACGTGAACGACGGCGGTTTCTGGATGGTGGCGAAGTACTTCGGCATCTCGGAGCGCGACACGCTCAAGACGTGGACGGTCCTGGAGTCGGTGCTGTCCGTGGCCGGTTTTGCGGTCGCGGCCGTGGTCAGTCTGTTCGTGTAGCCGCACCACACCCTGTCGTACGCCTCTTCTTCGTACGCCTCCTCTCCGTACGTCACCGAGGGTGCCCCGGGCCGCCATGGTCCGGGGCACCTTCGTCATGTGGCGACCGGATGCCCGCCCGCGGGCTCGAACCCGGCCAGCATCTGCTCCAGCGCCGCCTGGTCAGGGCCCACGAACGGTGACGCCCCGGGCGCCGAGCCCAGTGTGTCCATCATCGTCCCGGTGATTCCGAGGGCCGGCGGCAGATGCGTGGAGAGGACGAGCTCGGGCGCCCCGTCCCGCAGGTCCTCCACGGGGACCTGCGGACGTCATCGGCCTGCGCGAGGTCGGCGCTGGGCATCGGCCCCCCGAAGCAGTCGGAGCTGAAGCAGACACCCGACTTGCCGTCGAGGAAGCCGACTGTGGCCGGGTTGTCGAAGAGGGGTGGCCTGAACCCCGTGAGGGTGCGGTCGCCGACGTCCAGGGTCTGCCCGGGGTTGAGCAGAAAGACGCGGTCGAGCGGCAGCGGGCGCTCACAGGACATGATCCCCGCACCCGTGAACGTGGTGACGACCCGCGCCTCGGGCGCCGCGACCAGCAGGAGATGTGTCATGCGCGTCCACAAGGTACGCCCCGACATCAGCGTCCTGAGTGACAGCCTGGAGGTGCCGGGGATCGGCCACATGCCCCCTCAGGGATGGTGATCGTGTCGCGGCCCTTACATGTCCCCTTATGTGTCCATCGTCGTCCTGTTCAGGCGTCGCCGCATCTGGGCGAAGGGCCGCCGCCGGACGGCGACGGCCCTTCACTCACCCGGTCCGCTCAACCGGTGCAGTACTGCTGCTCCTTGCCGATGGACCGGTACATGCAGTCCGAGTTCTCCAGGAGCTGGAGCACCGCGTCACGGTTGCGTGCCGTCTCCCGCTCGATCACCTCGTCGGGCGGGTAGAAGCCGCCGCCGCCCGCGGACGACGGGTACATCTCGAAGGTGTAGCTGAAGATCTTCTGACTGCCCCACAGCCAGTCGTTGATCGACCCGTCCGTGATGTACAGGTCACTGGACTGCTGGGGCGTGTAGCCGTTGCTCGCGGCCATCTTGCGGCCGACCGTGGCGTGCGCGTCGCGGTCGTCCTGGGTGAGGCCGGGGCCCGTGTCGCTGTACGTGTAGCCGTACGGCCACAGGACCAGCTCGCTGTACGTGTGGAAGTCGATGGAGGCCCTGATCTGCTGCTTGCCGCCGACGATGCGGCTGCGCACGAAGTTGGAGACGACCTTCACCTCGGGTGCCGACTCGGCGCTCGGACCGCGGTAGGTCTCCGAACCGGTGGAGCCGGACGAGCCGCCGCAGCAGCCCCACCGGTAGTTCCAGTTGCGGTTCATGTCGGTGCCGACGTTCGACGAACCGCTGTTGGGCTGGCGGTTCTTGCGCCAGCTTCGGTAGGAGCCGCTCGCGATGTCGTACTCGCCGCCGTCCGGGTTCAGGTCCGGCACGATCCAGATCTCGCGCTCGTCGACCATCTTCTTGATGCGCGCGTCGGTGCCGTAGTCGTCGCCGAGTTCGCGCAGAAGGTACAGCGCCATCTCGACGGTCAGGTGTTCGCGGGCATGCTGGTGGTGAGTGAAGAGGACCTCGGGTTCGGCCTCGTCCGTGCCGACGTTGTCGCTGATCTTGATGGCGACGATGTCACGACCCGCGTAGGACTTGCCGATGACCCTCTTGCTCATCAGGGTCGGATGAGCCGCGATGCGCTGGTTGATCTCCGCGGTCATCTCCGCGTAGTTGTGGTACCTCGCGTCGGCGGGCGGGAAGTCCTTGGCCTCCACCGGTTCGCCGTTCGTACGCTTCGGGGGCCCGGCCAGGGCCTTGAGCTTGTACCCCGCGTCCCGGAGGCTTGCGGCCTCGCGGCCGTCGGCCGAGACGACCACCGCGCGGGCGTCGACCTCGTCGATGGCGACGCCGGTGCGGGCGAGTGCGGTGCGGGCGGCGGGGTCGTCACCGAGGGGGATCTCGTACTGGCGCGTTTCGTCTTCGACCGCGGCCGTGCTCTGGGCGGTCCGGTCGGTCCGATCGGCTGAGTCCGGTGAGGCGTTGGCGGTGATGGGCGCCGCCACGGCGAGGGCGAGAAGGACCGCGAGGGAAGCGGATCTTCTGCCGCGTATGCGAAGTCGCATGAAGTCTCCTGAGGGGTGGGGGGTGGTTCAGTGCGACGCGTGTGGTGCGGACAGCGGTGCGGGTTGCGCGGCCCCATCGTCGGAGCCTGGCATGCTCCCGTCAATGCTGTCTTCGGCCAACCCCTTGTGCCGCGCGCCGCCATGCGGTTTCTTGATCGGCATGGCTGAAACGACAGGCAGTGGCACTGCCAAGGGAGAAGCGGCTCCCCAGCCGCGCAAGTCCAGCTGGAAATACATCGGCCCCGGCATCGTCGTCGCCGCGACCGGCGTCGGCGCGGGCGACCTCGTCGCCACGCTCATCGCGGGCAGCAACTTCGGCTACACCCTGCTCTGGGCCGCCGTCATCGGCTGCGTCGTCAAGATCTCGCTCGCCGAGGCGGCCGGACGCTGGCACCTGGCGACCGGACGCACCCTCTTCGACGGCTGGGCCAGCATCGGCCGCTGGACGACGTGGTTCTTCGTCGTCTACGTGGTGATCTGGGGGTACGTCTACGGGGCCGCGGCCATGTCGTCGTCGGGACTCCCCCTCCAGGCGCTCTTCCCGGACGTCATGGAACTCAAGTGGTGGGGCATGCTCACGGGACTCGTGGGCCTGGTCTTCGTCTGGTTCAACAAGTACGCCGTCTTCGAGAAGGTCATGACGGTGCTCGTCGGCATCATGTTCGTCGTCACCGTCTACCTCGCCATCCGCGTCACCCCGCACCTCGGCGACGCCTTCGCGGGCCTGCTGCCGGTGCTGCCCGACGAGAAGGACTCCATCCTCAACACGCTCGGCCTGATCGGCGGCGTCGGCGGCACGATCACCCTCGCCGCGTACGGCTACTGGGTCAACGCCAAGGGCTGGACCAACACGGGCTGGATGAAGGTGATGCGGCTCGACAACCGCGTCGCGTACATCACCACCGGCATCTTCGTCGTCTCCATGCTCTTCGTCGGCGCCGAGCTGCTGCACTCCGCGAACGTCGCCATCGCCAGCGGTGACAAGGGCCTGGTGCAGCTCTCCGGCATCCTGGAGAAGGAGTACGGCGACGCCACCGCCAAGCTCTTCCTGATCGGCTTCTTCGCCACGTCCTTCACCTCGCTGATCGGTGTCTGGCACGGCGTGAGCCTGATGTTCGCCGACTTCGTGGAGCGCTACCGCAAGCAGCGGGCGGGCGCCGACGAGAAGGCCGTGTCCGGCGAGGAGGTGGCGTCCGGCGCCCGCGAGAAGTCGGTGCCGTTCCGCGCGTACCTGCTGTGGCTGACGTTCCCGCCGATGATCCTGCTCTTCCAGGGGCAGCCGTTCCGCCTCATCATCATCTACGGCGTGCTCGGCGCGGCCTTCATGCCGTTCCTCGCGCTCACGCTGGTCTGGCTCCTCAACTCCTCGCGCACCCCGCGCGAGTGGCGCAACGGCTGGCTCAGCAACGGCATGCTGTCCATCGCGGGCCTGCTGTTCCTGGTCCTGTGCATCAAGCAGATTACGGATCAGGACTGGAGTAGCTTCTTCTAGCGCGTACCGCGTACCGCGCACGAAGAAGGCGGCAGCGCCGCCGGGGGAGCGGCGGCGCTGCGGGTCTGTGCGGGCCTGTGCGGGCCTCCTGGGTTACGGCACGTCGTGGACGTGCGCTCCGACCGGCGGTGCTGGGGCGCGCGCTTGGTTGTACAAGCTGGTCCAGACCAATTGCGTTGTCAAGGCCTCTGGCGTCACCTGGCATCACCCGGACCCCGGCAGTCCGGCCAACCTCCACGTGAACAGTGGGAAGTTGGGTGTTGAGGTGGCGATGACCTGGATAAGGTGCTGAGGCAGAAGTGCACGAAGACCGGGGGGTGTGCGTATGCCGACCGCCATAGCCGTCACCGGCCCGGACCTGGTGCTGCCGTCACCCGACCGGCACACCCCGTCCGCGGCCGTCCTGCAGAGCGCCGTCCAGTCACCCCGCACGTACTCCCTGGACCAGGCGCTCACCGAGATGCACACGCTCATCGAGCACCACGGCTATGTGATCGTCCTGTGCCCCGCATCGGCGCGGCCCGCCCTCGTCCAGCGCATGTACGCGATCCGCTCCGTCCTGGAGAGCGACCGCATCGCCATCCTCCGCCCGGACCTGCCCCCGCTCGGCCTCGCGGTCCTCGCGCTCCAGCTCCGCCAGCTTTCGATCTGCGACTTCAGCCCCGGCGTCCTCGCCTCGGCGGCCCGCCTCCTGTCCCACTACATCTACGCCGGCGCGCTGCTCGGCTCGGTGGCGAAGCTGGACCGGGTCCCCGTCACGCTGCAGTCCCACGCCAAGTCATGGATGCCGGGCACCCAGTTCGCCGTCCTCGCCACGCCCCGCCCCGAGCTGATCAAGGTCACGGGGGAAGCGACGCTCCCGGGCCCCGGCTTCGGCACGAAGATGCTGTACGCCGCCGGGCAGCTGGCATCCGGCTGGGTCACGGAGACGCTCGCCCCCGCGTGGCGGGCCCAGGAGGTGGCGGAGGCGCGGCTTCCGGCGGACTCCGGGCGCTGGTGGGCGACGGGCAAGCTCGTCGAGTTCGCCGCGGCGATCCCCGACATCTCGGTGCTCTACCAACTGGTGTCGTCCGTCCGGCGGGACGACTGCCACTGGTGCGGCCTCGAACTCATCGGCGACCGCTGCGGCTTCTGCGCCGCACCGCTGCCGGCGCCTCCGGAACGCGCGGCGCCCACGCCTACCACGGCTCCCGCTCCCGCTCCCGCCCCTGCTTCTGCTTCTGCTCCTGCCGTACGTGCGCTCCCGCGAGGCAGGACGTAAGGCCAGGTCCCTCTGGGCACGAACCCGAACTGAACACGCGCCACAACGATCACTGTCCGTAGCCGCCCGCACCCGATCGAGGTAGTCCGGTTCATGAACTCACGCCAGCGCCGCGGCGTCATCCTGCTGGTCCTGTCGGTCCTGGCCGCGTTCGGCGCGTTCGCGGGAGTCCTCTCGGTGATCCGCGACGTGAATTCCAAGGTGGGGCCTGAGGTGGTTGCGTACAAGCTCAAGGGGGACATCGCCCCCTACAAGGAGCTGAGCGCGGACCAGTTCGAGAAGGTCGAGATGCCGGAGAGGTGGCTGTCGGACAACGCCGTCACCGACCTCCGCCAGGTCCGCGGAAAGATCGCGGTGACGGAGCTGCGGAAGGGGTCGCTCCTCCAGACGGACATGATCGTGAACCGCCCCGAACTGGAGCCGGGCCAGCAGGAGATCGCCATCATGATCGACGCGGCGACGGGCGTCGCGGGCAAGATCACGCCGGGCTCGACGGTCAACATCTACGCCACGTTCAAGGGCGAGACCGACAACGCCAAGGACCAGTCGAAGGTCATCGTCGAGTCCGCGAAGGTGATCGACGTGGGCAAGCTGACGGCCCTCGACCCGGACCAGGACGACCGCAGCAGCCGTCGTACGGCGACCGAGGCGGTGCCGATCACGTTCGCCCTGGAGACGGCGGACGCGCAGCGCGTCGCGTACGCGGAGTCGTTCGCCACGCATGTCCGCCTGGCCCTGGTCGGCCAGGGCGAGGAGGCGGCGATCCCGCGGGGTGACCGGACTTACACACTCGACGAGGACAAGTAGGGGGCCTGCGGATGTGCTGCACGTCTGAACCACCGCGTGGCGGCTCCGCCGTGGGTGACCGTGTGAGGCCGCCGGGTGGCGGCTCCGCCGTGGTTGGCCGCCCAACGCCGCCGCTGCGCGGCGGAGCTCGCGCTTCCGGTGTGGGCGGCTGCCCTGTGCTGCCGCTGCGCGGCGGATCTTTCCCGCCCACCCACCCGTTTACCCGGCGGTGTGCGGTGGGCGGGCCCGGGGCGTTGTTCGGTCGGTGGGTGCTGCGGGGTAATCGGGTGGGTGGGCGGGAAAGGCCTGTTCGCCGACGCCCGCTGCAGGGGAAGAACGCCCAGGACGCCCACCCCGCCGCAGGCGGGACAGGCCCACTGCCGAGTGCGAGTGCCCGGGACGCCCACCCCGCCGCAGGCGGGACAGGCCCACTGCCGAGTGCAAGTGCCCCGGACGCCCAGCCCCCCGCAGGCGGACACGCCCCCCAGCCGGGAGGCGACTCCGCATGACGACACGCATCCTCCCCGCCGTAGGGGACATAGAAGCCGCCCGCGCGCTCTCGACACTGATCGGCCAACTCCCGGACGCGGAACCCGCCCTGCCGGTGGCCGACTCGACCGCGCTGCTCGACACCCTCGCCCGCCTCGCCGCGGAGTCCATCGACGAGCTCCCCGAAGTCGTCCTCATCCATGAGCGCATCGGCCCCGTCCCCGCCCTGGACCTCATCCGCGACCTCGTACTCCGCTTCCCGGCCATCGGCGTCGTCCTGATCACCGCCGACACGAGCCCGGCACTGCTGACCGCCGCGATGGATTCTGGCGCGCGCGGCATCGTCGGCTTCCCCCTCGCCTACGACGCCCTCGCCGAACGCGTGCACGCGGCGGCCGGCTGGTCCGCGGGCATGCGCAGGCACCTGGGAAGCGCGGGCATCGAGCTCTACTCCGGGCCGGGCGAGACCCCCGGCGGTGGCCACGTCGTCGCGGTGAGCGGAGCCAAGGGAGGCGTGGGAACGACCCTCGCCACCGTCCAACTCGCTCTGGCGGCAAGGGCCTCAGGCCGCACCGTCGCACTCCTCGACCTGGACCTCCAGGCAGGTGACGTCTCCTCCTACCTCGATGTCCAGTTCCGCCGCTCCATCGCCGACCTGGCGTCGATCACCGACATCACACCCCGCGTCCTCCAGGACGCCGTCTACACCCACGAGACCGGCATCGGCGTCCTTCTCGCCCCCGGCGAGGGCGAACGCGGCGAGGAGATCACCGACCGGGTGGCCCGCCAGACGATCAACGCCCTGCGCAGCCGCTACGACGTCGTACTCGTCGACTGCGGTACGTACGTCACCGGGGCGAGCGCGGCAGCCGTCGAACTCGCCGACCAGGCCATTCTCCTGGTCACCCCGGACGTCGTCTCCGTACGCGCCGCCAAGCGCATGGTCCGCCTGTGGGACCGCCTGCAGATCCGTAAGGCGGAGGAGACGCTCACGGTCGTCAACCGCCACGGCAAGGGCGCGGAGATCCAGCCCTCCCTGGTGGAACGGGTGACGGGAACGCGCGTGGCCCGCACCACCGTCCCCGCGAACTTCAAGGAGCTGCAGGGCGCGGTCGACGCGGGCCGCATGCAGGACCTGGACAGCAAGTCCTCGGTCAAGCAGGCCCTGTGGGCGCTGGCGGGCGAGCTCGGCCTGGTGGACCCGGAGGCGCCCGGCGGGACCAGGCGGAGCGCGCTGAGCCTCCGTAAGCGCGTCGGCGGCGACCGGGGCGCGGTCACGCTGGAGTTCGCCGGGATGTTCCCGCTGCTGCTCACCGTGGTGGGCCTGCTGTGGCAGTGCGCGCTGTACGGCTACACGTTCTCCCTGGCGGGAAACGCCGCGGACGAGGCGGCGCGGGCGGCCACGGCGGCGTACGCGGTGGGAGAGGGCGGCGCGGCGGCCTGCGAGGCCGCGGCGAAGAAACATCTGCCGTCGGCGTGGCAGGGCGCGGAGGTGGCCTGCACGGACGAGGGGGCGGTGTGGAAGGCCCACGTGGACGCGGACGTGCCGTTGTTCTTCCCCGGCGTCGACGCGGGGTGGAGCGTCAGCGGGGAGGCGGGGGCGGCGAAGGAGGGTGAGGACGGGTGAGGCCGGTGAAGCCGTGGAAGATCCAGCCCGTCCGGCGCTACAGGGCGAGCTCGGCGAGGCCGGTGACCGGCGGCGTGCATCGTCTCCGGCACGAGAATTCCCGCTGGAACGACCGCGGCGTATCCATGCTCGAATTCGCCGGCTTCCTCCCCATCCTGCTCCTCATCGGCCTGGCCACCATCCAGCTGGGCCTCGTCGGCTACGCCGTCAACCAGGCGGGCTCGGGCGCCCGCGCCGCAGCCCGCGTCGCCTCCCAGGGCGAGGGTGGCGAGGCCGCGGGCCTGGCGGCGATGGACGGCAGCCTCGATGCCGACGTCGCCATCAGCGGCGGCGGCGCCACGACGACGGCGGACGTCACCGTCCAGGTCCCCACGCTCCTGCCCTTCGTGGACGCCGGCTGGTCCGTCTCGAAGTCGGCCACCATGCCCAACGACGAAGACGAAGACGGGAGCTGAGAGAAGAGGATGAGCCTCCGCGACCGCATGGCGACCCCGCACGAGAACGGCAAGGGCAGCGACCCGAGCCGCGACGACAGCCTTGTCGCCGTCTACCGCTCCAAGCTCCTGGAAGAGATCGACCTCGCCGAGATGTCGTCCCTGACGGCGGCGGACCGCCGCGTCCGCCTCGAACGCGTCATGGGCCACATCATCAGCCGAGAGGGCCCCGTCCTCTCGACATCGGAGCGCTCCCAGCTCATCCGGCGCGTGGTCGACGAGGCCCTGGGACTCGGCGTACTCGAACCGCTCCTCGCCGACGCCTCCATCACGGAGATCATGGTGAACGGCCCGGACTCGATCTTCGTGGAGCGAGCCGGAAGGGTGGAGCAACTCCCGCTCCGTTTCGCGTCGAACGACCAGCTCATGCAGACCATCGAACGCATCGTCTCCACGGTCAACCGCCGCGTCGACGAGTCGAACCCCATGGTCGACGCCCGCCTGCCCACCGGCGAGCGCGTGAACGTGATCATCCCGCCGCTCGCCCTCACCGGCGCGACGCTCACCATCCGCCGCTTCCCGCGCGCGTACACGCTGCACGAGCTCATCGGCCTCGGGTCGCTCGACGAACACATGCTGCTCCTGCTGTCCGCCTTCGTCCGCGCACGCTTCAACATCATCGTCAGCGGCGGCACGGGCTCCGGGAAGACGACGCTCCTCAACGCGCTCTCCGGGCTCCTCCCGGCCCACGAACGCATCATCACCATCGAGGACTCGGCCGAACTCCAGCTCCAGCAGGACCACGTCATCCGCCTGGAATCCCGCCCACCGAACGTCGAGGGCAAGGGCCAGATCACCATCCGCGACCTGGTCCGCAACAGCCTGCGCATGCGCCCCGACCGCATCATCGTCGGTGAGGTCCGAGGCGGCGAGACCCTGGACATGCTGCAAGCCATGTCCACAGGCCACGACGGCTCCCTGGCGACGGTCCACGCGAACACGGCGGAGGACGCCTTGATGCGCCTCCAGACCCTCGGCTCGATGTCGGAGGTCCAGATCCCCTTCGAGGCCCTGAAGGACCAGATCAACTCGGCCGTCGACGTGGTCGTCCAGCTCGCCCGGCACGCGGACGGCTCCCGCAAGGTCGCCGAGATCGTCCTGCTCGTCTCGCACGGCCGCGAACAGTTCCGCATCGCCCCGGTGACCCGCTTCGTGCCGCACCGGCCGGGCGGCAACGGCCTGGACCGCCGCCTGCACGGCTACTTCGAGCACCTGCCGCTGCCGCGCTCCGTCGCCGAGCGGCTGTACGTCGCGGGCGAGCCGGTGCCGCCCGGTTTCGGCGTGGCCCAGGCCATCGACGTACTGAACACGAGAGAGGCGATCGGATGAGCACGCAGGCGCGTACGGGGGCACGTACGCGGGGGCGTACAAAGCCGCGTACGGGGACGCGTACAAGGCGACGTACAAAGCCACGTACAGAGCCGCGTACGGGAGAGGCCATCGCCTGATGGAGAACCAAGCCGCCCTCCTGGCCCTCGGCGCGACGATCCTGACCGGCACGCTCGCCGTCGCGGGAGTCCACACGTACGCGTCGGGCCGTGCCCAGCGTCAGGCGCTGGTGGACCGCCTGTCGATCGGCCCCGGCACGGCCGACGCCGGCGGCCGTGGCCGCCGCTTCTCGGCAGTCGACCGCCGCCTGCGCCGCACCCGCCTCGGCCGCTCCATCCACCTGCGTCTGTCGGCGACGGGACTCGACCTGACGGCAGGCGAGTTCTTCATCTACGTCGTCGCGGTCGTCGCCGCGCTCTGGCTCATGGCGGCGGCCACACTGGCCCCCTTCTTCGGCCCGATCGCGGGCATCGTGGCGGTCTGGAGCGCGGTCGTGTTCCTCAACTGGCAACGCCAGAAGCGCATCGAGGCCTTCATCAACCAACTCCCGGACGTGGCACGCATCCTGGCGAACGCGACGGCGGCCGGCCTTGCCCTGAGAACGTCGCTGGCCATGGCGGCGGAGGAGCTGGAGGCCCCCGCGGGCGAAGAGCTCTCCATGGTGGCCGACCAGTTGACGCTGGGCCGCTCGATCGACGACACGCTGGGCGAACTGGCGCAACGCCTCCCGTCCCGCGAGCTGATCGTCCTCGTCACCACCCTGGTCCTGTCCAACAAGGCGGGAGGCTCGGTGGTCAACTCCCTCCGGAACCTCACCCAGACCCTCGAGGACCGCAAGGAAACACGCCGAGAGGTCCGCACGATGCTCTCGGAGGTCCACGCGACGGCGTTCACGGTCCCGCTCCTCGGCCTCGGCTCGCTGCTCCTCATCAACTCGTCCAACGAGGGCGCGCTGGCCCGGGTGACAGGTTCGCCCATGGGCCAGACGCTGATCCTGATCGCGCTGGGCCTGTACGCGGTGGGCTTCTTCGTGATCAGGCGCCTCGGCAAGATCGAAGTGTAGGGAGGGGGCAACGTGTTCGGTCTGGCGATGGCGGCCGTGATGGGGCTGTCGGTGGCAGGCGTCTGCCAGGGCATCCGCATGTACCGCGCGGAGGCGAAGCTCCCCTCGGACCTGGCGATAGCCCTGGAGGTAGGCGCCACGCGCGTCTCGACGGCGGGCTCGGCGGTAGACCGCCTGGGCATGCGCTTCGCACCCTTCGTACTGCGCCTGATGGGCCCGAAACGGGTGGACGCCAAACGCCGCAAGATCGACATGGCGGGCAACCCGGGAGGGCTGACGATCGACCGCTACGCGGCGCGGAGGGCGGTCTACGGCCTGTTCGGCCTCGTCATGGGGCTGGTGTTCCTCACGAACGGCTCATCCCTCTTCGGCCTGCTCACCTTCGCCTTCGGTGTGACGGCGGCGGACGCGCTGATCTGGCAGGCGATACGGGAACGCCGCGAGGTCATCGACCGCACACTGCCGGACTTCCTGGACGTCCTCGCGGTGGTGGTCTCGGCGGGCCTCGGCTTCCGCCAGGCGCTGGACCGCGTCGCGGAGCGCTACGAGGGCCCCTGGGCGGACGAACTGCGCATCACCCTGCGCCAGATGGACATGGGGGTGAGCCGCCGCCAGGCCTTCGACGAGCTGCGCCGCAGGAACGCCTCCGAACAGGTCTCCCAGTTCGTCTCGGCGCTCCAACAGGGCGAGGAACTCGGCTCGCCCATCGCGGACACACTCATCCAACTGGCCACGGACATGCGCCGCACGGACGCCCAGAACTCCCGCCGCAGGGCGGCGAAGACGATCCCCAAGGCGACGATGGTGACGCTGGTGTTCATGCTTCCGGCCACGATGATCCTGATCGCGGCCGGGATGTTTCTGGGCTCGGGTTCGGACTTCGGCTCGATCCTGGGGAAGTGAGGGAGCCGTGACCAGTACGGAGCGCTACGCGCCAAACGCCGCTATCAAGCCACCAGGCAAAACCTCTTCGCGGCTGCAACCAAATATGGGACAGTCACTCAGGGGTCGGGAAGCGTGCGGCACCCACAACCGGAACCCTCGCCGGAGCCGTTCCCCCAACTGGCCTTTGCAAAAGATGACTTCACGAACCCCACAGGAGGGCAAGTCGTGAACCACATCACCCAGAAGCCCACCCACCCACGCACCCCCACCGCACACCTCCGGGGCGCGTGATGACCTCGCCACCGGGGAAGGGAACCCGCCAACTTCCGCGCAACAAACGGTATTGGTTGCGGAGAGTGGCTGTTGGGTCACAAGATCTCGCGTACGTTGCCTATGACGACAGCGGCGTCGGAATCGGTTGCGCCAGCGGTGCGATTCGCGGTGAGTTTCGCGGTGGTGTTCGCGGTGCGAGTGCGGGTGCGTGTGCGTGTATCGGGTGGGAGAGAAGGGGCCGTCGTGCTGAAGGATCGCGTACTCAGAGTCTGGATCGACTGGACGGAGACCGTGACTTCCCGGGTTCGGGGGAGGGAGCGGGATGCGGGGGCTGGGTTTGTGGAGTATGCGGGGTTGATGATTCTTATTGCGGGGATCTTCACGTTGATCGACGGTCTTGGGCTGGACGGGCTGATCTCCGGGGCGATCTTGGATGCGGTCAACAACGTTATCGGCGGGTAAAGTCCAGAAGCCTGGGCAGTGACCGAGGGCAGACTCTCCCCATCTATATCTGGATGACTGGGGTTCTGCTCTTTGTTGCGTTCGCGTTCTTCGCCTTCGCTCAGGGCGCCTCCGCACGTAATGGGGCACAGTCAGCCGCTGACGCGGCCGCGTTGGCGGCTGCTCAGGATGCCAGGGACGAACTTGTCGAAGGGCTTGGTGCCTCTATCGGCGAGGGTGACGACTGGATCGACTGGTTGGACGGCGACAAGTTCACCGGAGTCGGCGCCAGAGGGGCGGCGGATGCACTTGCAGCCGACAACGAATCCTCCGTCGAGGGTTTTGGGCCGGACGAAGTGAACGGCTACCCAGGTTTCTGGGTGAGGATCGAGACCACGTACACCGTCGGTGACTCGATCATTCCTGGCACGGAGTCCATGCATGCCCAAGCTCAGGCCACCGCCATCATTAAGCCGCGTTGCGATGTCTCTCCGTCGATCGATCCAGAGAAGATCATCGAATTCGACTGTGACGGCGGCGACTCTTTCGAGATCGATCCGGATGACTTCGATTTGGATGATCTCCCGGACGCCTCCGCTCTCTTCTCCGTCCACCTGGCCGACTGATGAGTGCTCGACGAAAGAAGGAAGCCGCAACGATGAACATTCGGCACGCCATAAAGACCCGCAGGGCAATGACCGCTGTGGCGATCACGACTGGGCTGGTCCTCACGGTGGCCGGTTGCGGCGGCGGCGGGGACGACGACAAGCCCAAGACGGAGAAGAGTTCAACGCCGTCGGGCGGCAAGAATGACGCAGGTGGCGAGAAGGACAAGGAGTCCCGGGAGCCTGCGGACTCTGTGCTCGCAGAGGTCAAGGGTGAGCAAGGGCTAAGCCTCAAGGTCACCTCCGCCAAACGGGACGAGGGCGGCTTCCTCACCGTTGAGGGAACGGTGACCAATGGTGGTAGTAAGGCTTGGGTGGCAGCCAGCTGGCGAGGGGATGAGAAGGAGCTGACCAAGAACGGTGGCTCGATCGCTGGAGCCAGCCTCGTGGACACCGAGGGGAAGAAGAAGTACCTCATCCTCCGCGATACGGAGGGTCGTTGCCTATGCACACGATTCACCGGTGGTGTGCTCTCGGGGCAGACGGTGGACTGGTTCGCCCAGTTCCCCGCGCCTCCCGCAGAGACGACCAAAGTCGACTTCCAGGTAGGCGCGATGCCCCCCGCCTCCATCGAGATCTCCGAGGGCGAGTGACCCATGGGCCACCCACGATCACGCAGCCTCGCCACAGTGACCGTCACCCTCACGGCCCTGGTCTTCCTCACCGGCACCTCCGCCCACGCGGACGACGAAGACCCCAGCGCACCCCCAGGCAGCAGCACCACGTCCCCGCCCCCCGAGGTCGACTCCAACAGTCCGGGCCTGAAGCTGGCCGACGGGGCGACTCTCGCCCCCGCGAAGGTCCTGGACATCAAGTCAGTCGTAGAGGACCTCGGAGGCGAGGAGCGCCGCGAGGACACCAACACGGACGTGAAGTTCGCGCTGCAGGCGGAAGTCCTCTTCCCCAAGGACAGCAACAAGCTGAACCCCGAGGCGAACGCCCGTATCAAGGCGATCGCGGAAGAGGCCAAGGCCCAGAAGGCGACGAACGTCAGGGTGTTCGGCTTCACGGACAACCTCGGTTCCTACAGCCACGGCAAGACCCTGTCCCGCAAGCGCGCGGAAGCGGTGCACGACAAGCTGGCGAGCTACTTGGGCCCCGAGGTCACGTACTCCGTACGCGGCTACAGCGAGGACTATCCGATCGCGGACAACACATCCGAGCAGGGCCGCAAGAAGAACCGCCGCGTCGAGGTCACCTTCCCGCGAGGAGGAGCGGGCGCAAGCGATGCGGGCGCGCAGAGCTAGGCGGCGGGCCTGAAACGGCCCAGCCCGTCCCCTCCCAGGGAGAGCATGCGTGCAGGGTCGCACGATGCACTGAGAGCGGGTCAGCGGGTCAGCGGGTCAGCGGGTCAGCGGGTCAGCCAGGTGAGCAGAGCATGGACATCGGACTGCCGGTGGGCGGCTTAGTCGACGTCTGCTCCCGCCGACGACGGCGGACGCAGGGCCGACCGGCCGAGGGCACAGCCACTCGTTTCGAGGTGTGGTGGGTGGGGCGGGAAGGGGCGAGAAGACCCAGGAGACTCCCTTCCCCCCGAAGCCGGACGAAGCGACATACCTGAACGAAAACTTGAGGACTTCGAGGAACTCGAAACCGAGGAGGGAAGCTATCTGCACCGGCTGCGGTCGGCCTGACCTGGGACCGAGCCGCCTTCACCTGTCCGTCTGGAAGGGGCATGCGAGCCGTCTACGCTCACCCCCAGTCGACGCCCCAGCTCGACCGATGGCTGGCCGACGGCTTCTACGAGGCCGCAACCGCCGTACCAGGGTGGACCGCAGTGGACCGCAGTGGACCGCAGTGGACCGCACACCAAACTGCCCCCGCCCGGCTCCGGCCGCCGACCACGAGGTGAGGCGTACCTGGAACGCATCGGCGACCTGGCCGACTGACCTTTCAGGGGCGAGCCCTCGTACGACGAAGGGCATGTCTGGGTCGATCTATGAGGACCTCCCCACGGGCTCTCGCCGTCACGCATAACCTGTCGCTCCATGAGGCGGATGCGCACAATCGGGATCGTGTCCGTCATCGGCACCATGGCGCTGATCACCGCCTGCGGAAACGGAACCGCCGAGCCTTCGGCTGCAGGGCCCCGCCCCGGAGAGGGCGCGATGATGTGTTTCTGGGCAGGCACCGCTCCACCTCCGGAACCCACGTCCAGCGGCTGCCCGGAGCAGCCCTCGGCGAGCCCATCGACCGCGGTGGTCACGGTGGTCATGACCCCGCAGTGGAAGCGGACTTGGGGCTGGAGTAACCCTGCCTGCTCGCCACGGAAACCCGCGGGCGAGACCCGCCACGGGACAGAACTCCGCTGTGCCGAGCGCGGCGAGGGGTGGACCTGGCGCTGGCGTTACCGTCCCCACGAGGAGATGCGCTGCGTGGACGAGGGTGAATGGAGCGTCCTGAGCTCCGGCTGGGGCCTGGTGTGCCGCCAAGGCACTTGGCACCGTGAGCGGCTCGACACCCCTCACTCGCGTGGCCCGTCACCGAGCGCCTGGCCAAGCCAGGGCCCCGGCAAGATCCCGAACCCCCGGGGCCTCGCACCGGAGGACGCGCCGGACTGACCGACGCGTTCAGCGCCGGTGGGGTAGGCAGATACGCCTCGCCGCCCCCGAAGCCCGGTCGGTCCGCCCCAAGGACGAAAGCCCCCCGCCTACGCCCGAAACGACCCCACTGCACAAAACTCCCACCACCCCGACCAGCCCCCGCCGCCCTTTACCCCCCGACATGGGACTTTCCTGCAAATCACCCCTCTAGCCACCCACCCGCGACCTGACATGCCGGCCCCTGCCCGTGCCGGCCACCCCTGCCCGAGCCGGCCACCCTTACCGGTGCCGGCGACCCTTGCCCGCGGCGAGCACCCCTCCCCGTGCACCCATCCCCTCCCCGCGGCGAGCACCCCTCCCCGTGCACCCATCCCCTCCCCGCGGCGAGCACCCCTCCCCTCCTCATGCACCCCTCCCCTCCCCGTGCACCCCTCCCCGTGACGCCAGCCCCAGAAGAACCAGTCCGCACCCGGCAGTGAAGCCGGGTGAGTAGCCGGCAGTGGTCGAGAGTCTCGCCCCCTGGCCGTCCGGTCGTCTTCCCTCGCGCGGTGGAGGGACGGGTGTCAAGGGTGGCCCGGAGGGTCATCGGCGCAGCCGACGCGACGCAGGAGCGCCCTTGACTCCCGGCTCGGAACCGCCAACCTCGGGGCCACCGGGCGGCCCCGGTACGTATGCCACCGCCGGTGGCCCCTCCGGGGGGCGGGTCAAGGGAAACGTACGACCACGTCGTACAGCCCCGGGGTCGCCGTGACCGGCGTTTCCTTGGAGTCGCGCGCGGCGTTCGCGGGGTTCGCGAACTTGGGGTCGGCGCTGGCGGCTTCCCATGCCTCCTGGCTCTCCCAGTGAGCCACGTTCACGAGCTGGAAGCGGCCGTCGGGGGACTGGGCGCGATGCAGCCGGGTGTCGATGAAGCCCGGCTTCTTGCTCATGATGGCGGCCCGCTGCTCCCACTTCTCGGCGAAGGCGTCGACGTCCTCGGGCGCGATCTCGAAGATATTGATGAAGGTGACGGACGAGGAGCCCGACGCCGTGTCCGTCGGCTGCTGCTGGTTCTCTGTGGTCATGATCGGACCCTAGGTGCGTCCTAATCAAGCCTCGATAAGGGGGACTTGGGTCCCGGACATGGGAGGGATGCAGAGTGGCAACCCCCACCCCGCCACTGCCCACCCCCGAACAGCGGCCGCAAAAGACCGCTAGGCGTCAGCGGAGCCCCTCCGGAGTAATGCGCGTGAGTCGTGACCCTGTGTGATGCGAAGATCGGTCCATGAGCGGTTTCGACGTACTTGTGGCGGAAGCGGAGTCGGCCCCGACCGAGGGCTGGGACTTCTCCTGGTTCGAGGGCCGGGCCACGGAGGAGCGGCCCTCCTGGCGGTATGCCTACACCATGGGGGAGCGGCTCGGGCACGCCACCGCCTCCCTCGACATCCAGACCGGCGGCGGCGAGGTCCTCGCGTCCGCGCCCTCGCTGCCGCCGCTCGTCGTCGCCACGGAGGGGTGGGCGCCGAACGTGGCCAAGGCCACCTCGCTGCTGCATCCCCGAGGTGCGGTGGTCGTGGCCTCGCCGGAGGACGCGCCGCTGCCGTTCGCGGCGGAGGCGTTCGACCTGGTGACCAGCAGGCATCCGGTGAAGGCGCACTTCGACGAGATCGCGCGCGTGCTGCGTCCCGGTGGCACGTACTTCGCCCAGCACGTGGGCCCCGCCAGCGTCTTCGAGGTAGTCGAGTACTTCCTCGGTCCGCAACCCGATGCGGTACGGAACGCGCGTCACCCCGACGGAGAGCGGGCCGAGGCGGAGGCGGCGGGCCTGGAGATCGTCGACCTGAGGGCGGAACGGCTGCGGATGGAGTTCTACGACATCGGTGCCGTCGTCCACTTCCTGCGGAAGGTGGTGTGGATGGTGCCGGACTTCTCGGTGGAGCGGTACTGGTCGCGACTGCGGGAAATGCACGACCAGATCGAGGCGGAGGGTTCCTTCGTGGCCCACAGCACGCGCCACCTCTTCGACGCCCGTAAGCGCTGAGCGGCAGTTACGTGGGTGACCTGAGCGGTCGGCCTGAGCGGTCGGCCTGAGCGGTCGGCCTGCGCGCTCCCTGAGCGGTCGACCTGCGCGCCCAGTCTGCGTGGTCACCTGCGCGCTCCCTACGCGATCGCCTAAGCGGGCGGCCTGCGTGCTCGAACTGCGCGGTCGGCTGCGGGCTTGGCCTGTGCTCCCTACGCGATCGCCTAAGCGGGCGGCCTGCGTGCTCGACCTGCGCGGTCGCCTGCGGGCTTGGCCTGTGCTCCCTACGCGGTGGAGCTAAGCGGTCGACCTGCGTGGACGCCTGCGCGCTCGATCTGCGCGCTCGACCTGCGCGGTCGCCTGCGGGCTTGGCCTGTGCTCCCTACGCGGTGGACCTAGGCGGTCGGCCTGCGACTAGACCTGCGCGGTCGACCTGCGGCTCGGCCTGCGCGCTCGAGTTGCGTGGTGCCTGCGCCCTCGGCCTGCACGCACCCACGCGATCGACTGCTGCGCGCTCGGCCTGCGTGGGCGCCTGCGGGCTTGGCCTGCCCGCTCCCTACGCGGTGGACCTAGGCGGTGGACCTAGGCGGTGGACCTAGGCGGTCGACCTGCGGCCAGACCTGCGCGCTCGACCTGCGTGGGCGCCTGCGTACTCGGCCTGCGTGGCGTCTGCGCGCTCGGCCCGCACGCTCCTACGCGATTGCCTAAGCGGTCGACTGCTGCGCGGTCGGCCTGCGCGCTCGGCTTGCATGCTCGGCTGAGCGCTCCCTACGCGGCAGCCTAAGCAGTCGACCTGCGCGGTCCCTAAGCGGTCGCCTACGTGCCCGACCTGCACGGTCGCCCTAGGCGCCCGACGTACGCGCCCGCCCTACGCCCTGACGCACCCGCCCGTCCTAGGCCCCGACGGGACCCGCCCACGTACCCGTCCGACGTACGCACCCGACGCACCCGCCCGCCCCTACGCCCCGACGTACCCGCCCGACGTACGCGCCCGACGTACCCGCCCGCCCTTCCGCCCCGACGTACCCGCCCGACGTACCCACCCGCCCTACGCGCCCGCCCTAGGCATGCGCCCCCACCGTCACCCTCCCCACCACCAGCTCCGCCACGCCCTCCAACACTTCCCCCACCCGTTCTACCTGCCCCGCAAGCTCCCGCTCCTGCGTGGTGTTCAGCGCGTCCAGGGGCTCGACCGTGACCGTCAACCGCCGCCCGGAGCGCCGCTGGTGCCAGACTCCCGCCACGACTCCGTCGACCAACAGCACCGGAAAGTTGCCCGCCTGGCCCCCGGCCAGTGCCCGCTCGTAGGCCCGGCCCGGGAAGAGCCGTGACCGTGGGTGTGAGGCGATCACGTACGCGTCGAAGTACGGCAGCAGCCGCACACCCCGCACCGGCTCCGCCGAAAACTCCGTGTCACCCGCGACCACCCATGCCGACGCCGGCACCGACCCCCGCCCCGACCCCCGCCCCGACCCCGACGCCGACGCGGGCGCCGTCACCGTCGTAGCCGTAGCCGTAGCCGTAGCCGCAGTCGCGACCGCGACGGCACTGGCACCGGCGGCCGACGACCCCCCGTCCATCTCCACCGCCTCGATCTCCCCGGCGGCTGCCAGCGACGCGAAGACGCCGTTCGCCCAACCGTCCGGTACTGCCGCCCACTTGGCGAACTCGCGCGGCTGCGCGGGGCCGTACGCGTACAGGAATCGCCGCACCAGCCACTCCGTCGCCACCTCGGCGGACGGCTGCGGCTCCTCGGAGGCCGGTGGACGCGTGTACGTCACCTTGCGTCCCCGGTTCGGCGCGAAGCACAGCACCCCGCGGTGGCCCGCGAGATGCATGACCGAGCGCCACCGCGGCCACATCCCCTGGAAGGCGGGCAACACCAGGTCGCCCGCCCAGGGCCCCGTACGCGCCACGACCTCCTCGCTCAGCTCGTCAATGGTCAGCCGGACCCCGTCCAGCGCGTCGCCGATCGCGCTCACGATCTCCTCGGTCTGGGCAGGCGTCAGCCGATCACCCGCCTTGAACGGGCTCGGCCCACCCGGCACCGCGGACAACGCGCCCGTCCAGTGGGGGAGTTCCGCGGTCGGCAGGAAGTGGATCGTGCCCCGCGGCCCGTACGTCTTGACCAGGCTCGGCTCCTCACCCCACAGCGCGTCGCGTACGTCCTGCCGGGTCGCCCCGTCCATCCGCAGCCCCACCGACAGCTCGGCGGCCGACATCACCTGCGCCTGCGCGGCGAGCATCGCGTCGACCACCTCGGCGGGCCCGGCCTCGCCAGGCTTGGCCGGGGTCCGCAGGAACTGCCGCTCCATGCGCCGGGCGTTGGCTGCACTCCACGTGACGGTGGAAGGGGCGCTCATCGGGGTCTCCTTCGGTACTGTCGACCGGGGAAGTGGCTCTGCGGACACGAGGAGTTGACCATGCCGAAGAGCGGCGCGGAGGGTAATTCGGGGAGCGGCCGTTCGCTGGGCGGCGAGGGGAGCGCCAGCGGCGGGGGGAGTGCCAAGGAGACCAAGACGGTGTACGCCTGTGGGCTCGACGCCGCCGTGGACGTCGTCGGCGGAAAGTGGAAGCCGATGATCCTCTGGGCGCTGTACGCGGGCAGGACACTGCGCTTCGGCGAACTCCGGCGGCACATCACCGGCATCAGCGAGAAGGTCCTCATCCAGCAGCTGCGCGAGCTGGAGTCCGACGGCATCGTGCATCGCGAGGTGTACCGGGAGGTGCCGCCGAAGGTGGAGTACTCGCTGACTCCCCTCGGCACGTCCCTGAACGATGCACTGATCCCGCTGGGCGTGTGGGGCGACGAGAACATGCAGCGGCTTGTCGCCAACCGTGACAGCAAGAAGGAAGGCAAGGCCGCCTGACGGGAGGGCTGCTCTGACGGGAGGGCCGCGTTGGCGGTGGCTGCCTGGATACGAGTGGTGTGCTGACCGGGAGGACCGGGCTGACGGGAGCGCCGACCTGACGGAGGGTTGCCCGGATGGGAGGCCGCCCGGATACGAGTGCCGCGCCGACCGGGAGAACAGTCCTGACGGGAGAACTGCCCTGCCGGAAGGGGCCGCCCCGACAGGCCCACCGCCCCGACAGGCCCACCGCCCCGACAGGCCCGCCGCCCCGACAGGCCCGCCGCCCCGACAGGCCCGCCGCCCCGACAGGCCCGCCGCCCCGACAGGCCCGCCGCCCCGACAGGCCCACCGCCCCGACAGGCCCACCGCCCCTCGCGAGAATCGCCTGACGGGAAAACCGGGCGGATGGTTGCCTGTCGGGGTGATCGTTAGCCAAGTGATCCCGAAACAGGTGGTGTTGATTCCGCATCGTTATCCGGACTGGCTCGATCCAGCAGCGAGAATCACGTAAGTTCAGACCAAGGCGAATTCGCGTGAGCAAAGCCACGTGTGCGGTGCCGCGCGGTGGAGGGGGCTGCGCGGCCCCGCGCGCCTTCCTCTCGCTCTCTCACCTTCCGGCGGCGTCGTCAGCCTCACCCCGTCGCACCTCGACCCGCACTCCCCGGTGTACGCCCCACTCGGCCATCGCTCCGGCTTCCGCCTCCAGGACGTGGCGGGCCCGCGGCCGGGGTCGCCCGATCCGCCCGGGCCGCATCGTCCGCACGGCCAGCACCCGCAGCTCCCGGTCCAGGTACGCCACGTCGATGGCGAACCGCATCCGCACGGTGTGCACGCTGCTCGCCGGGGTCAGCAGCAAGGCCCCCGTGACCCCGTGCCGACCGAGCAGCCCGCGCCGCCGCGCACCGGCGGAGTCCGCGATCTCCAGGGGGAGTGTCCGACCGGTCGGAAGCAGAAGCATCGCCATGCGAGCCGAAGCTAGCGGCCCGCGCGTCCACCCCGTCAAGCGCCCGTATGCCCACCCCGTCAAGCGCTCGTACGCCCGCCCCGTCAAGCGCCGCGCGTCCGCCCCGTCAAGCGCTCACGCATCCGGCGCGTCAAGCGGGCGCCCGACCCCGTCCCCCTTTGGGTTACCGGCGCACGGGGCCTGAATATGCCGCCAGGGCCGAAAATCGGTGGGAAAGCAGGGCCGCGGAGTTGCCGGGCGGTTTCGGAGAGTAGTTGTGGCACGCCGATGCGAGCGGCATCACTCACGAAGGGTTATGGTGGAAACCCCCCCTCGGGCCGGTCCGTCTCCCCCCCACGGACCGGCCCGATTTTTTGTGCCCGCAGAGCCGAGCGCGTCTACGAGTCATGCAGGCCCATGAGCCCACGCGTTCCAAGGGTCCAGGCGTCCCATGAGCCCGCGTGACCGTGCGTCCCGCTCAAGCCATGAGGCCACCGTTCGCCCCGCACGAGCCATGAGTCCACGTGACTGTGCGTCCCGCACGAGCGATGAGCCCACGCACCCCACGAGCCCTCGCCGCTCATGCCCCCCCGTGGTCCATCCGCCCCCGCATGATCGTCCCCGCAGCGGCTGTGACTATCGTCAGGGACATGTCGAATCAGGACCCCCCGCTCCCCCCGCTCCCCCCGCTCCCCCCGCCGCCCCACGACCCGCAGGCCAACCCCTACGCCACCCACCACCCCGCCCACCACGCCACCCCCCACCCAGGCCTGCCCAGCTACACCGGTCCGGCGCAGGACCCCGGGTACGGATATGGCTACGGACCGGTGGCCTTGCAGAAGATGCCGGGGTCCCTGCGTGCCGCGCAGATCGTCATCTGGGTCCTCGCCGGACTCACCATGCTCGGATCGGTCGCCATAGCCGCTTCGGGGGACGCGCAGACGGCAGGTGCTGCCGCCGGTGCGAACGTGTGCATCCTGGTGGCCGCAGGCTTCGCGTTCAGTTTCCAGAGCGCGGGCCACGGGGTTCGGGTGACGTGCATCGTCCTGATGAGCGTCCAGATCCTGTTCGGTCTCGGCGCGCTGGCCGGCGGGAACGCGGGAGGCGGCCTCGCACTGCTCGGCTCGATCGCGGCGGTCATCCTGCTGTCCACCGGCAACGTGGCCGCCTGGTTCAAGCGCCCCCGCCAGAGCTAAGCGCCCGGCCAAGAGCTAAGCGCCCGGCCAAGAGCTAAGCGCCCGGCCAAGAGCTAAGCGCCCGGCCAAGAGCTAGGCGCCCCGCTAAAGCTAGGCGCCCGGCCAGAGCCAGGCACCTCGCCAGAGCCAAGCGCCCCCACCAAAGCAGGACGCCCCCACGGGAAGTGGGGGGCGAAGTGAGGGGCGCCCGGCGTCCGTTCTAGCCGCGACCCGCCCAGATGTTCGTGCCCGGCGTGGACACCGCGAAGGTGTCGATCTCGGTGAGTTCCTCGTCGGTGAGCTTCGGTCCCGCCAGCGCCGCGACGTTCTCCTCCAGCTGCTTCACGCTGGAGGCGCCGATGAGCGCGGAGGTCATCCGCTCGTCGCGCAGGACCCAGTTGAGGGCCAGTTGTGCGAGCGACTGGTCGCGGCGGGCCGCGATGTCGTTCAAGCCGTTGAGCCGGCGCACGACCTCGTCGCTCAGGAGGTCGGGGTCGAGCGACTTGCCCTGCGTGGCGCGCGAACCCTCGGGGATGCCCTTCAGGTACTTGTTCGTGAGCAGGCCCTGCGCCAGCGGCACGAACGAGATGCAGCCCATGCCCGCGTCTTCGAGGGTGTCGAGCAGACCGTCGTCCTCGGTCCAGCGGTTGATCATCGAGTACGAGGGCTGGTGGATGAGTGCCGGAACGCCCATCTCCCGCAGCAGGCGCGCCGCTTCGGCGGTCTGCTCGCTGTTGTAGGAGGAGACACCCACGTACAGCGCCTTGCCCTGCCGCACGGCGGAGGCGAGCGCGCCCATCGTCTCTTCGAGCGGAGTCTCCGGGTCGAAGCGGTGCGAGTAGAAGATGTCGACGTAGTCGACGCCCATCCGCTTGAGCGAGGCGTCGAGGGACGACAGCAGGTACTTGCGCGAACCCCACTCGCCGTACGGGCCGGGGTGCATGAGGTAGCCCGCCTTGGTCGAGATGACCAATTCGTCGCGGTACGGGGCGAAATCCTGGGCGAACAGCTTGCCGAAGTTGAGCTCGGCCGAACCGGCCGGCGGGCCGTAGTTGTTCGCCAGGTCGAAGTGCGTGACGCCGAGGTCGAAGGCGCGACGCAGGATCGCGCGCTGGCTCTCCAGTGACTTGTCGTCGCCGAAGTTGTGCCACAGGCCGAGGGAGACGGCGGGGAGCTTCAGGCCGCTGCGGCCCGTGCGCCGGTACTCCATGGTGCTGTAACGGTCCGTTGCTGCTCGGTACAGAGACGTGTCGTTCATGGGTATGAAGCTACTTCAGCCCCGGATCTTCCGGGGGCCACCACCGCGGCCACCCAGCGGCAGCCGACCGCGCCACCCGGCGGCAGTCGACCACGCCACCCGGGGCCGGAAGACCACACCACCCAGCGGCGGCCGACCACGTCACCAAAGCCCCGAGACCCGCGTCACAAAAGCCCCGAGACCCGCGTCACCAAAGCCCCGAGGCCCACATCACCCGAGGGCGGAAGCCCGCCCTCACAGCGGTAGGCTTTCGCCTTCGGGGACTGCCATCTGCATGGAGGGGCTGACAGAAGTGAACCTGCGCGACCTGGTGTACGGACTTTACGCACGCCGGGTGGAAGGCCGCCTCGACCACGATCAGGTGCCCAAGCACATCGGGGTCATCCTCGACGGCAACAGGCGCTGGGCGAAGGCGTCCGGCGGGACCACCGAACAGGGCCATCAGGCGGGTGCGTACAAGATCGAGGAGTTCCTCGGCTGGTGTGCCGAGACGGACGTCGAGGTCGTCACCCTCTGGATGCTGTCGACGGACAACTTCGACCGCCCTGAGCAGGAGCTCATCCCGCTCCTCGGCATCATCGAGGACACGGTCCGCAGCCTCGCCACCGACGGCCGCTGGCGCGTGCACCACGTGGGCACGATGGACCTGCTGCCCTCCCGCACCCAGGCCGTCCTGAAGGAAGCCGAGCAGGCGACCCACGGCAACAAGGGAATACTGGTCAACGTGGCCGTCGGGTACGGCGGACGGCAGGAGATCGCCGACGCGGTCCGCTCGCTGATCCTCGACCACGCGGACAAGGGCACGAGCCTGGAGGACGTCGCCGAGACCGTCGACGTCGACCTCATCTCCAAGCACCTCTACACCCGCGGCCAGCCGGACCCCGACCTGGTGATCCGAACGAGTGGCGAGCAGCGCCTGTCCGGCTTCATGCTCTGGCAGTCGGCCCACTCCGAGTACTACTTCTGTGAAGTCTTCTGGCCGGCCTTCCGCAAGGTCGACTTCCTGCGTGCGCTGCGTGACTACGCGGCCCGCCACCGGCGTTACGGCGGCTGACACCCCGAGCCGGCACCCCAAGAGGCCACCGGGTGCTCATGTCGGTGAGGCGTGAGTAACCCAGAGTTCACGGACGCGCCGTCATATGCCCTGGCATGGCTGCGCTCGTTCGAGGGAATAAGCCTTCCAGGTCGACATCCGATTCACGGATGTCGTATCTCAGCGGGCGGCATGGGGCCGTCCGCCCGGGAGGCCCTTTGCACCAGGACGACCGTGCGGTGAGTACGGGCGAAGTGGAGGGCCGGAGCTCGGCCCGCGCACTGCGGTCCGAGACCGGTCCCTCTGAGACGGGTCGCTCCGAGACCGGTCCATCCGAGACCGGCCCGGATTTCTCCCGGCATCCTTCCCGTCGCTCCCCGACCTCATCCGAGGGGGTACGTCCTTCCGTGGTGACCAGCACGAAGCGCCGCATGCCCGACAGGCGCACCTATGTTCTCGACACCAGCGTTCTGCTCGCAGACCCGAACGCCATGAACCGCTTCGACGAGCACGAAGTCGTGCTGCCCGTCGTCGTGGTCACGGAGCTCGAGGCGAAGCGGCACCATCCCGAACTCGGCTACTTCGCCCGGCAGGCCCTGCGCCTCCTGGACGACTGCCGGGTCAGGCACGGTCGCCTGGACGCGCCGATCCCGATCGGCGACCTTGGCGGCACGCTGCGCGTCGAGCTCAACCACTCCGATCCCGGCGTGCTTCCGGCCGGCTACCGGTTGGGGGACAACGACTCACGGATTCTCGCCGTCGCGCGCAACCTCCAGGCAGAGGGATACGACGTCACCGTCGTGTCGAAGGACCTGCCTCTGAGGATCAAGGCGTCCTCGGTCGGCCTCCTCGCGGAGGAGTACCGCGCCGAGCTCGCCATCACGGACTCCGGCTGGACCGGAATGTCCGAACTGACCCTCTCCGGCGAACAGGTGGACCTTCTCTTCGAGGAGGACACCCTGTACGTCCCCGAGGTGGCCGACCTGCCTGTCCACACGGGCCTCACCATCCAGTCGGAGAAGGGCAAGGCTCTTGGCCGCGTCACGGCCGAGGGCAATGTCCGTCTCGTACGCGGCGATCGGGAGGCCTTCGGCATCAAGGGGAGGAGTGCGGAACAGCGCATCGCGCTGGATCTGCTGCTCGATCCGGACATCGGCATCCTGTCGATGGGCGGCCGGGCGGGTACCGGCAAGTCGGCGCTCGCGCTCTGCGCGGGACTCGAGGCGGTCCTGGAGCGCAGGCAGCACCAGAAGGTGATGGTCTTCCGGCCGCTGTACGCGGTGGGCGGGCAGGAACTCGGCTATCTGCCCGGCACCGAGGCCGAGAAGATGGGTCCTTGGGCGCAGGCGGTCTTCGACACGCTCGGCTCGGTGGCGGGCAAGGCGGTCATCGAGGAGGTGACGGCGCGCGGCATGCTCGAAGTGCTCCCGCTCACCCATATCCGCGGGCGCTCGCTGCACGACGCGTTCGTGATCGTGGACGAGGCCCAATCCCTGGAGCGGAACGTTCTTCTGACCGTTCTGTCCAGGATCGGGGCGAACTCCCGTGTCGTGCTCACTCACGACGTCGCCCAGCGCGACAACCTCCGAGTGGGGCGTTACGACGGGGTAGTTGCCGTCGTCGAGAAGCTGAAGGGCCATCCGCTCTTCGCCCACGTCACGCTCACCCGCTCCGAGCGTTCGCAGATCGCGGCGCTCGTGACCGAAATGCTGGAGGAAGGGTCGATCTGAGCCAGTTCACCCTGGTTACGCGGTAGTTGGCGCCGCCCGGCGAAGCGAAGGAGCTTAGTCGGGCGGCGTCTTGGCGTTCGCCCTTTTCCGAAAAACTCCTGGGGCAAACGAGGTGTGAGCTTTCACACGCAACGGAGAATTGCCTTGCGGCGTCCGGCTGGGGCAGAGTCTGGGTCCTGTCAGGCCCCGCATGCGACACACCTGTACCCCCAGCGGTACCGCAAACCGGAAACACCAGAACTTCATAGTGGCCGTCGCATGCCGCCCGAGCACCACGCGGCGCTCCCACAACGGGGGTTGCCCACCGGGTCCGTGCCTCCCGTGACCGAGATACAAGCGGAGGCCAGTGCCAGGGGCACGATTGCGTCCGCGAGGTCACCTATGCGGGCGATGCTGGAAGGAAACCGTGTGAGCCGGATTTCGGTCCGGGGATTCGCCGTGGCATCCGCCACCGCGGTCACCACCGTCGGCGCTGTTGTTGGTGTCGCCTCGGGCAGCACCCCGGGCGCCTCGAACGACAACGACTTCGAGGCGACGGCAAGCGAAGCGACTCTCCTCGCAGACATCCCCGCGGGTCAGCAGGCCCAGGTGCAGACCGCGTCCCTGACGCAGCAGGCCGACGCACAGGCCATGGCTGCGGACACGGCCGCGAAGAAGTCCGCGGCGGAAGCGGCCCGCAAGCAGGCCGCCGAGTCGGCGATCGCCAAGCAGAAGGCCGCCGAGAAGGCCGAGGCCGCCGAGAAGGCGGAGAAGGCGGCAGCCAAGAAGGAGCGCGAGGAGGCGACCGAGACCAAGGCCAGCCGTTCCTCCGCGCGCGACGCCTCGGACTTCGCCCCGCAGTCCTCGTACTCCGTCTCGCAGGTCCAGGCGATGGCACGGCAGATGGTCCCCGGCGACCAGTTCCAGTGCTTCAGCAACATCGTCGACCACGAGTCCACCTGGAACTACAAGGCCAGCAACCCGTCTTCGGGTGCCTACGGCCTCGTCCAGGCGCTGCCCGGTTCCAAGATGTCCTCGGCCGGTGCCGACTGGCAGACGAACCCCGCCACGCAGATCAAATGGGGTCTGGGCTACATGAACGACCGTTACGGAAGCCCGTGCGGAGCATGGGACTTCTGGCAGGCGAACAACTGGTACTGAGCCGCGTATCGCTCAACCTCTCTGAGGCCCCTCACCGTCCTTCGGTGGGGGGCCTCAGCCGTGTACGGTCATCCCGACAACTTCCAGGGGGGAGTGGTGGGGAAAGACGGGGGAAGAGGACGGATCATGTCGCGAGTGCCAGGGTGGATCGGCCGGCTCGGTGCCGGGCTGTCTCAGATGGGGGAGCGGATGGGCCGCGAGGAGCCCGATTCCGGCCCTGAGGACGGCATCAGGACCTCGCGGCGGCCCTCCGCCGACGACGCGGCAGCAGCCGAGGGCGACGCGGCCGCGGAGGCGGCGGCCGGGGACTCCTCGGAGCAGGTCGTGCCGGCCCCGCCCGCGTACGCCCCCGACATAGCGGCACGGCCCGACCCCGTCGCGGCGGTGCCGTGGGGGATGCGGGTCGCGGCCGAGGCCGGCTGGCGTCTTCTCGTGCTCGCGGGCACGCTCTGGGTGTTGATGAAGGTCATCAGCGCCGTGCAGCTCGTCGTCTTCGCCTTCGTCGCGGCGCTGCTCGTCACCGCGATGCTTCAGCCGACGGTGGTCCGGCTCAAGCGGCTCGGCCTTCCGAGGGGGCTCGCGACGGTCGTCACGGCCGTGCTCGGCTTCGTCGTCATCGGCCTGGTGGGCTGGTTCGTGGTCTGGCAGGTCATGGACAATGTGGACACGCTCTCCAGTCAGGTCCAGGACGGCATCGACGATCTGCGCAACTGGCTGCTCACCAGCCCGTTCCATGTCACCGAGGACCAGATCAACGACATCGCCAAGAGCCTGCGCGAGGCGGTCGGGGCGAACACGGAGGAGCTGACGTCGGCGGGCCTCGAAGGGGTCACCGTCATCGTGGAGGCCATGACGGGCATCCTGCTCGCGATGTTCTCGACGCTCTTCCTGCTGTACGACGGCAAGCGCATCTGGGAGTGGGTCCTGAAGCTCGTCCCGGCGCCCGCGCGGCCCGGCATCGCGGGCGCGGGGCCGCGTGCCTGGCGCACGCTGACGGCCTATGTGCGCGGCACGGTGATAGTGGCTCTGATCGACGCGATCTTCATCGGGCTCGGGATCTACTTCCTCGGGGTGCCGATGGCGGTGCCGCTGGCCGTCTTCATCTTCCTGTTCGCGTTCATCCCGCTGGTGGGCGCGGTCATCTCGGGCGCGCTCGCCGTGGTGGTGGGCCTGGTCACCCAGGGCGTCTTCACCGGTGTGATGACCCTGGTCGTGGTGCTCGCCGTGCAGCAGATCGAGGGGCACATCCTGCAGCCGTTCATCCTCGGCCGTGCCGTACGGGTGCATCCGCTCGCGGTGGTGCTCTCGGTGGCCGCGGGTGGTCTCGTCGCCGGGATCGGCGGGGCCGTCGTCGCGGTGCCGCTGGTCGCCGTCACCAACACCGTGGTGGGCTATCTGCGGGCGTACTCACGTGAGGCCGCCCTGAAGCAGGCTCCTCAGCCGCGGGGCGCGACCGCCGTGGATGTCGCGCCGGTGGAGCGGGAGCGCACCGCCGAATAGCTCGGGCAACACGAAAGGGCCCCTCCGACCACTGGCCGGAGGGGCCCTTTCGCGTACGGAACAGCGCGTACTACTCGGAGAGCACGGCCTCGGAGTCCAGCGTGACGCCGACCGCCTGGATCACGGCGGCGATCTTGAAGGCTTCCTGGATCGTCTCGCGATCCACGCCCGCCTTCCGCAGCACCTGCTCGTGGGAGTCGAGGCACTGGCCACAGCCGTTGATCGCGGAGACCGCGAGCGACCACAGCTCGAAGTCGACCTTCTCCACGCCCGGGTTGCCGATGACGTTCATCCGCAGGCCGGCACGCATCGTCCCGTACTCGGGGTCCGAGAGCAGGTGGCGCGTGCGGTAGAAGACGTTGTTCATCGCCATGACGGCCGCGGCCGACTTGGCGGCGGTGTACGCCTCGGGGGAGAGGTTCGCCTTCGCCTCGGGCTCCAGCTCGCGCAGCACCTTCGGGGAGCGGGAGGCGATCGCGCAGGCGAGCACCGTGCCCCAGAGCTGCTGCTTCGGGAGGTCCGAGTTGCCGATGACCGAGCCGAGGTTCAGCTTCAGGTCCTTGGCGTAGTCCGGTACGGCGGACTTCAGTTCGTCGAGTGCCATGTCAGAACCTTCCGTTCACTCGCCCGAGAGCAGCGCGACCGGGTCCAGGGTCTCGTCGCCCTGGGTCCAGTTGCAGGGGCAGAGCTCGTCGGTCTGGAGCGCGTCGAGGACCCGGAGGACCTCCTTGGGGTTACGGCCCACGGAACCGGCGGTCACCATCGTGAACTGGATCTCGTTGTTCTGGTCGACGATGAAGACGGCGCGCTGCGCGAAGCCGTCCGCGCCCTCGATGCCGAGGTCACGCATGAGCTCGTGCTTCGAGTCGGCCAGCATCGGGAAGGGCAGGTCCGTCAGGTCCGGGTGGTCCTTGCGCCAGGCGTGGTGCACGAATTCGGAGTCGCCGGAGAAGCCGAGGATCTGGGCGTCGCGGTCAGCGAACTCGTCGTTCAGCTTGCCGAAGGCGGCGATCTCGGTCGGGCACACGAAGGTGAAGTCCTTGGGCCACGCGAAGACGATCTTCCACTTGCCCTCGTAGGTCTTGTGGTCGATCTGCTTGAACTCAGCGCCCTTCTCCAGCGAGACGCAGGCGGTCAGATCGAACTGGGGGAACTTGTCACCGACAGTGAGCACGCGCTCTCCTTGCTGCAGAGAAAATCCCTTTTGGGGAATTTCCTGGGGGGTTGGACTGATGTCGATGGTGGCACAGGGTGCATTGATTATGGAAATAGCTAGAGTGGGTCTTGTTGATCGGACCCAGTTATCAGTGTCTGAGAGTTAAGAGGAGAGGAGGAGTGCCGTGGCAACCAGTGTCAAGCCCGTGGCCAACTCCGTGCCCAAGTCCGTGGCCAAGCGGGGCGCCCGGCAGCCCAGCCTCGCCCAGCTGCGCGCCTTCGCCGCCGTCGCCGAGCATCTGCACTTCCGGGATGCCGCCGCCGCGATCGGGATGAGCCAGCCCGCGCTCTCCGGGGCCCTGTCCGCCCTGGAGGAGACACTCGGTGTCACCCTCGTCGAGCGTACGACCCGCAAGGTGCTGCTCTCGTCGGCCGGTGAGCGCCTCGCGGTGCGGGCCAGGGCGGTGCTCGACGAGGTCGGGGCGCTGATGGAGGAGGCCGACGCGGTGCGCGCACCCTTCACCGGAGCGTTGCGGCTCGGTGTGATCCCGACCGTGGCGCCCTATCTGCTGCCCACGCTCATCGGTCTCGTTCACGAGAAGTATCCGGACCTCGATCTCCAGGTGCACGAGGAGCAGACGTCCTCGCTGATCGAGGGGCTCGGCGCCGGACGGCTCGACCTGCTCCTCCTCGCCGTGCCGCTCGGCGTGCCCGGCGTGAGCGAACTGCCGCTGTTCGACGAGGACTTCGTGCTCGTCACGCCGCTCGACCACTGGCTCGGCGGGCGCGAGGGAATCCCGCGCGAAGCCCTGCGCGAGCTGAACCTGCTGCTGCTCGACGAGGGGCACTGCTTGCGCGACCAGGCCCTGGACATCTGCCGGGAGGCCGGGCGCGCGGATGCCCCGGTGACCACCACGGCCGCCGGGCTCTCCACCCTCGTACAGCTGGTGGCCGGCGGGCTCGGCGTGACGCTGCTTCCGCGTACCGCCGTCCGCGTCGAGACCAGCCGCAGCAATCAGCTGCTCACCGGGTACTTCGCGGACCCGGCGCCGACCCGGCGGATCGCCCTCGCGATGCGTACGGGGGCCGCGCGGGCGGCGGAGTACGAGGCGCTCGCCGCCGCGATGAGGGGGGCCGTGCAGCCGTTGCCGGTGCGGGTGTTGTGACCCCGCACCGGCAACGCGCCGCCCCTGTGAGCGGAGTTACTCCGTGCGCAGGCCGTCCGGGCGCATCATGCGCCACAGCGGCGGCAGGCTGAGCACCGTCACGACCGCGACGAGAACGGCGCCCGCGGCCGTCAGGGGGGCGAAGAGCCACCAGTCGGTGACCGACTTCTGGATCATGCGGGTCATGACGTAGCCGAGGCCGAGGCCGCCCGCGACGGCGAGCGTCAGGCCGATCGCGACGGGGATCGCGGTCTGCCACAGGATCGACCACGCCATCGACGCGCGACGCGTGCCGAACGCGGTGAGGGCGGCGAGCAGACGCTTGCGCTCCCGCAGTTGCTCGATCATCGAGACCAGCATGGACGCCGCGATCAGCGCCATCGTCGCCATCGCGCCGATCTGCAGACCGGTCTGGATGGTGGCGTACTGCTTGTCGCGTTCGACCGCCCGCAGCGTCATCACGTCGAGGAACGGGTCGAGGTGGGCCGCGGTGTTGCGGATGTACTCCTCGGCGTCCCGGGTGCCAGGGTCCACCTGGATCATCGCGGTCGTCGAGGCGTCGGCCATCTTGGACATGTCGACCGCGCCGGGCGTCGCGTAGATGCCGTCGTGCAGCTCGCCGCCCGGGTCAGGGCGGGCCTTGACCGTGCGGGAGTCGGCGGGCAGCGTCCAGGGGACGTGCCGCTTGCCGGGGTCGTCCCAGCTGTCGACGCTCAGGTCGACCGGCTTGCCGGGGCGGGCCGACTTGTCGACCCACGCGTTCATCCGCTTGTTGCCGGTGTGTACGACGTAGGTGTCGCCGTCCCGGCACGAGCCGATCCGGGCCAGCTCGCGCAGGTTCGCGCAGGTGCCGACCGTCAGCTCCGTGAGGGGCCGGAAGTCCTCGCCGCGCTCCAGCTTGCCCGGCCTCACGACGTACGAGGTCGTCGTGGCGATGACGTTCTTGACGCCCTTGGTGGTGCGGAACTCGCCGATCATCCGCTCGGCGAGGTCACCGTCACCGACATCGGCCTTGACGACCAGCTTGGCGCGGGCGGGGTCGTTGTCCGTCATCTGGTTGAAGTCGTCGTGCATCGCGACGAACAGCATCTGCAGGGCGATCGCACCCGCCACCGCGACGGTGATGCCACTGACCGCCCGTGCCGCCGTGCCGCTGCTCAACTGGAGCCTGCGCGTGGCCAGTTGCCAGGGCACGGGGCCACCGCCGCGCAGCCGGGACACGCTCGCCTCGACGAGCCAGGGCAACAGCGCGGCCAGGCCCACCAGGGTGAGCGTCGCGCCGGCGCCGATGGCGAAGACCGGCGGGGCCATGTCGCCGCCGACCCGGCCCGCGGCCAGCAGGATCCCGAGGCCGAGGAGCGGCATCGCGACGCGCCACCACACGCGGCGCTTGCGCGGCTTGGTGCTGCGCACGACGCCGAGCGGTTCGATGGAGACGGCCCGCAGCGAGATCAGCGTGACCAGGACGGAGGTGACCGGCACGGCGAGCAGGACAAGCACGGCGAGGCCGGGCACCGGCACCACGTCGGAGGGGAAGGCGCTGATCTTCCACCCTTCGAGGGTGCCGATCAGCTCCCGCACGCCGAGGAAGAACAAGCCGCCGAGCGCAAGGCCGAGCAGCGCGCCGCACAGTGCCTCGCCCGCCGCGATCCGCCGCACGCTGTGGGCGTCCGCGCCGACCAGACGCAGCGCGGCCAGACGCCGGTCGCGCCGGTCGCCGCCGAAGCGGACCGCCGTGCCGATGAAGATGATCACCGGGGTCAGCAGGACCACGCAGATCAGGACGGTCAGGACGATCAGCATCGGGTCCAGGGGTTCGGCGGGCTCCTGGTAGCCGAAGTCCGCCACGCGGTGGCCGCCCTTGGCCGGGGTGAGGGCGTCGGAGCCGGCGTAGTAGTAGAGCTCCCTGGGGTGGGTGAGGCCCGCGTCGCCGATGGTTTCCGTGACCCGGTACTCGCCGAAGCGCTCCTTCAGAAGGGCGCCGTCAGAGCTGTCCAGGAGCTTGCGCAGGGCGGGCGATACGGCCATCTCGCCGTCCGCCGGGATCTTCTTCAGGCCGGGCGGCAGGGTCGGGTGCGCACCCTCGGCGCGCAGCACGCGGCCGCTCACCGTCGCGTCGCGGAAGTCGGTGGGAAGGTCGCGCTGGAGGACCGTGGAGTCCGACCGCTCGACCTTCTTGCCCGAGAACTGGCCCTCGGCCGAGCGGGCCACCGAGCGGTCCTCGCGGTGCTGGAGCAGATGGGGCACGGACGCGGCGCCGAGGAGCAGGGCCACGCCGAGGCCGACGCCGACCGCCGTCAAGAGGGTGCGTGTCCACCCCTCGCGGCCCCCGCCGACGGCGAAGCGGATGCCCAGGGCGAGGTCGCGGACGAAGGCGCGGGGTCCCCCCGTGGACTCAGGGGCGGTGCGGTCGGCGAGTGGTGGCCGGGGAGCCGTCTCGGCCCTGGCGCGCGAGTCGAGACTCATATCGCCCGCTCCATGTCCCGTGACCTGCCGTCGCGTACGACGATCTCGCGGTCGGAGTAGGCGGCGACCCGCGTCTCGTGCGTGACCAGGACCACGGCGGCGTTCGTCGAGCGCGCGGCGTCGGTGAGCAGCTCCATGACGCGCTCGCCGTTGAGCGAGTCGAGGGCGCCGGTCGGCTCGTCGGCGAAGAGCACGCGCGGGCTCGTGGCGAGCGCGCGGGCGACGGCGACGCGCTGGCCCTGGCCGCCGGAGACCTCGCCGGGCCGCTTGGCGACGACGTCCTCGACCTCCAGGCGTTCCATCCAGGTGCGGGCGGTCGCCTCGGCGTCCTTGCGCCTGGCGCCGTTCAGACGCAGCGGGAGCGCGACGTTCTCCAGGCAGGTCAGCTCGGGGACCAGCTGCCCGAACTGGAAGACGAAGCCGAACTCGCTGCGGCGCAGGGCGCTCAGCGCGGCGTCCGGCAGCCCCGTGAGCTCGCGGCCGTTGTACGTGATGGAGCCCGAGTCGGGCTTGACGATCCCCGCGAGGCAGTGCAGGAGCGTGGACTTGCCGGAGCCGGAGGGGCCCATCACGGCGACGACCTCGCCGGGGTGGATGGAGAACCCGGCGTCGTCGAGCGCGGTGGTCGGACCGTACGTCTTGCGGAGCCCGGAGGCGGTGAGGAGGGAACCGGCGGGGGTCATGCGGAGCGGACCTCCTGGGCGAGCTTGCCGAGGCGCGCGGCGGCGAGTTCAAGCCAGCGCAGATCGGCTTCGAGATGGAAGAGCGCGTGGTCGCAGATCAGTTGATCGGCGAGGTCGCCCTTGCGCTTGCGGTCGGTGAGGATGCGCATCAGGCGCAGGTGCTCGGCGCGCTGGGAGTCGAGCATCTCCGCGGCGTCGCGCTCGGTGAGGAGCGCGAGGACGACCTTGGTGTAGAGGGTCGACTGGAGGTAGGGCTCGGGCTTCTCGGGGGTGGCGAGCCAGCGCTCGACATCGGTGATGCCGGCTTCGGTGATCGCGTAGCGCTTGCGCTCGGGCCCGCCACCCGCCTCTATCCCGTCGACCTCGACCAGGCCGTTCTTCAGGAGGCGGGACATGGTCGAGTAGACCTGCCCGTAGTGCAGTGGCTTGTCGTGACCGAACTTCTCGTCGAAGGTGCGCTTGAGGTCGTAGCCGTGGCGCGGGCCCGACTCAAGGAGGCCGAGGAGGGTGTGACCGATGGACATGCGGAGCACTCTACACCGTGTGTATACGTGGCATGTATACCGGTCACGGGGAGCGCACAGGTTCGAAACGCGGGCAACCTTCTGAGGCCCGTGTTCGTCGGTTCATAAGGACAGGTGCTCATTGTCACGTCCGGAAAAGACCGGATCGGCAGGAGTTTGTCCCAGGGTGCGGTGTTAGCTTCGTGAGCTGACTCGACGTACGCATGAGGAACTAGACGGAAGCGGAGCACTCAGAGCCATGGGCCGAGCGGAAGAGCGACAAGCGCGGCAGCGCGGCGCGCGCCGGGCAGCGCGTGGGCGCCCCGCCGGCGGCGGGAAACCCAAGCGCACCGGCATACGCCGCTTCTTCACGCTGAAGAAGATACTTGGGACGTTCTTCGGGGTCTGCCTGCTCGGCTTGGGGGCCTTCGTAGTCCTCTACCTGGTCATCGACATCCCCGCAGGCAATGCGGCAGCGAAGAGGCAGAGCAACGTCTACAAGTACAGCGATGGCTCGATCCTCGCGCGCGACGGCAAGGTCAATCGCGAGATCGTCGACCTCGAGAAGGTGCCGAAGGACGTGCAGCGCACCTTCGTGGCCGCCGAGAACAAGTCCTTTTACAAGGACACGGGCGTCGACTTCAAGGGCACGGCCCGTGGGCTGATCAACACCGTCTCGGGCAAGGGCAAGCAGGGCGGCTCGACGATCACGCAGCAGTACGTCAAGAACTACTACCTGACGCAGGACCAGACCGTCACCCGTAAGCTCAAGGAACTGGTCATCTCTCTGAAGGTGGACCGGGAGAAGAGCAAGGACGACATCCTCGCCGGGTACATCAACACCAGTTACTACGGCCGCGGCGCCTACGGCATCCAGGCCGCCGCCCAGGCGTACTACGGCGTCGACGCCTCGGGCCTGGAGGTTCAGCAGGGTGCCTATCTCGCCGCGCTGCTCCAGGCTCCGAGCCAGTACGACTGGGCGGCTGCGACACCGACCGGTAAGAAGCTGGCCAAGGAGCGCTGGAACTACGTACTCGACAACATGGTCGAGAAGAACTGGCTGGACTCAGGCAAGCGGGCAGGTCTGAAGTTCCCGGTTCCTGACGCTCCCAAGCCTGCACCCGGCATGGAAGGCCAGACGGGTTATCTGGTGCAGGCGGCAGACGCCGTGCTGGAGAAGCAACTCGTCGACCAAGGGCTAGCCGAGTCCGAGTCCGAGGCCGAGGCCCAGGTCGAAGCGGGCGGCTACACGATCACGCTCAACATCGACAAGAAGAAGCAGCAGCTTCTGGAGAAGGCCGTCGACAAGAAGCTGAACAAGCAGCTCGACCCCGACAAGCGCAAGGCCGACGCCCGGGTCCAGGCAGGCGCCGCGTCCGTCGACCCCAAGACCGGCAAGGTCCTTGCCATGTACGGCGGCGAGGACTACGTGAAGCACTTCACGAACAACGCCACCCGCCGCGACTACCAGCCGGCCTCCACCTTCAAGCCGCTGATCCTGGCCGCGGCCCTGGAGAACGGTGCCAAGACGCAGTCCGGCCAGCCGATCACGGCGAACACGATCTACGACGGCACCAGCAAGCGCCCGGTCAAGGGCAGTGACGTCGGCTTCGCGCCACCGAACGAGGACGACAAGAGCTACGGCCCGGTCACCGTCCAGAAGGCGATGAACAAGTCCATCAACTCGGTCTTCGCGCAGATGGGCGTGGACGTCGGCATGGACGAGGTGCTTGAGACCGCGGGCAAGCTCGGCATGGACGTCGAGGACCTGCCCGCCGTGCCCGCGCAGACCCTGGGCACCATGGGCGCGAGTCCGCTGGAGATGGCGGGTGTCTACGCGACGCTCGACAACCACGGCAAGAAGGTCACCCCCCGGATCGTGGCCTCGGTCGAGCACAAGGACCGCACGATCGACCTGCCGGACGCGATCGGCGAGGAGGTCGTCGAGCGCGGCACCGCGGACTCGCTCACCTCGGTCCTGACCGGCGTGGTCGACGACGGCACGGGCCGCGCGGTGCGCAGTCCCGTGCAGGACGTGGCGGGCAAGACCGGTACGTCCGACGACAACAAGTCGGCCTGGTTCGTGGGCTACACGCCGAAGCTGGTCACCTCCGTCGGCCTGTTCGGAGAGGGCGCCACGGGCACCGCCGAGCAGAGCAAGCAGGTCTCCATGAAGGGCGCAGGCGGTCTGCCGCGCGTCGACGGCGGCAGCTTCCCCGCACAGATCTGGGCGGCCTACACCTTCGACGCGATGGGCTCGCCCAGCGAGTTCGACCTGGACACCTCCATGGGCGCGGCCATCGCGCCGCCCCCGGAGCCGACGACGCAGGCCCCGAAGGAACCGACGGAGGAGCCGTCGGAGACCGAGGACCCGACGACGAAGCCGCCGACGGACGACCCGACGACGGAGAAGCCCACGCAGACTCCGACGACCGAGTCGCCGACGGAAGACCCGACCACGGAGCCGCCGACGGACGACACGGAGTCGCCGGACCCGACGGACTCCATCGAGATCCCGGAGAACCCGAACGGGCGGCCGGGCAGGGACTGACGGCCACACGCCGCTCCACGGCTCGACGCGAAGGCGCCCGGAAGCAACTGCTTCCGGGCGCCTTCGTCATGAACCGCTCGTCATGAACCGCTCCCGGCTCAGCTGTGGTTCAGCTCGAACCACACCACCTTGCCGGTGCTCAGGCGTGTCGCGCCCCAGCGCCGGGCCAGCTTGTTGACCAGGTAGAGCCCGCGACCGCCCTCGTCCGTGGCCCGCGCCTGGCGAAGGCGCGGGAGCTGCGGCACGTCGTCGCCGACCTCGCAGCGCAGGACGTCCGTACGCAACAGGCGCAGGGTCACCGGACGCGACGCGTACCGCACGGCGTTCGTCACGACCTCGCTGACCAGGAGCTCCAGGGAGTCGGTCAGCTCCTGAAGGCCCCAGCGCTCCAGGGCGCTGCGGGCCAAGCGCCGGGCGCGGGCGGGCGTGGCGTCCTCCGGCTCCAGGTACCAGTACGCGACGTCGCTCGGCGCGATGCCGTCGAAACGGGCGGCGAGCAGCGCGATGTCGTCGTCCCGGTCACCGGGGCCGAGCATGTCGAGCACGTCGTCGCAGAGGGCCTCCAGGGGCGGCGGATGGTCCGGGCCCGTCAACTGGGCGGTGGCGGCGAGCCGTTCGCGCAGCTGCTCTATGCCCGTCCACACGTCACGCAGGCGGGACTCGACGAGGCCGTCCGTGTAGAGCAGCAGCGTGGCGCCCGCGGGCGCGTCGAGCTCCACGGCCTCGAAGTCGACACCGCCCACGCCGATGGGCGCGCCCGGCGGGACCCGCAGAACCTCGGCCCGGCCGCCCAGGTGCAGCAGCACGGGTGGCGGGTGACCGGCGTTGGCGATGGTGATGCGGTGCGCGACCGGGTCGTAGACCGCGTACAGGCAGGTCGCCATGCGGTCCGAGCCGAGCCGCTGGGCCTGCTCGTCCAGGTGGTGCAGGACCTCCTGGGGCGGCAGGTCGAGCCCGGCCAGGGTCTGCGCGGTGGTCCGCAGCTGGCCCATGATCGCCGCCGATGTCATGGAGTGCCCCATGACATCGCCCACGACGAGCGCGACCCGGCTGCCGGGCAGCGGGATCGCGTCGTACCAGTCGCCGCCCACCCGGGCGGTCTCGGCGGCCGGGAGATAGCGGGACGCCAGGCGTACGCCGGTCGGGCGCGGCAGGGTCTCGGGCAGCATCGTGCGCTGGAGCTCGTCGGCGATGTACGCCTCGCGGCCGTACAGCACGGCCTTGTCGATGCCGAGCGCGCTGTGCGTGGCCAACTGGGCCGCGACCAGCAGGTCGTCGGCCTCGAACGCGGGCCGGTCGGCGCGGCGCAGGAACACCGCGGCGCCGATCACCCGGCGCCTGCCCCGCAGCGGCGCGAGGATCGTCCGCTGCCCCGCGGGCGCCGTGCGTCCCTCGCCGAGCAGTTCGGGCAGGGCGGCGCGGGCCGCGGGGGCGTCGGCGAAGACCGGGCGCACGCCGCGCAGAACCTCGGCGAGAGCGCCACCGGGGCGCACCTCGCACAGCTCCGCGGTCGTCACGAGGTCGCTCTGCGACTGGAGGGCGGGCATGGTGCCGTCGTCGGTGTCGGGCTCCTCCGCCCCTCCCTCGATCGAACGCAGCCGGTCGGTGCGGCGCAGCCGCAGGATGAGCGCACCGCTCGGCCGCTCCTCGCCGACCGGCAGCGGGTCGCGCAGATAGACCAGTATCGCGTCGGAGAACGTCGGCACCGTGGCCCGGCACAGGCCCATCACGATCTCGTCCAGATCGATGCCGCGGGCGATGCGCCGGGTCGCGGCGCCCACAAAGCGCAGCCGGTCGCCGTCACGTCGCATCGCCGCGGGGCCGGAGCCCGGCGGTCGTGGCTGTCCCGTACGCCGCTCCTCGCCGCCAGGGGCGCCCGGGGGGACGCCGTCGTGATTGTCGTGCCCGCCGCCCTGCCCGGCCCCTTGGTCGGGGCGCGGCCGGTGCGGGTCGGGCTGCTCCCCCGGGGGCCCGGACGGCTGGGAGTGCTCGTCGCTCGGGCTCGCGGTGGAGTCGCCCGTACGGGCCTGGGCCTGTGCGGGCAAAGCGGCCTGGCCCGGGGTGTCCCGTGCCTTCCGGGCACGCACCAGCGCCCCGCGGGGATCCGCGGGGGCGGGGGGCCGGGCAGCTCGGGGCTGTCGGCCCTCGTCGGGGATGGAGTGCTCCGTCACGCGTTTCGAATCCGTCCGTCCGGGGCTGCGCCTTGGTGTCCGGTGGCTACGTTGGTCAGCCGCGTCGGCAGTGCATAAAGAGCTGGTGCTCGGGGTCGGGGCCTCCCCTGGTCGAACGAAGTGGAGAGCTCGGGGAAACGTCGGTGCTCGCCGGGGCGTAGGAGTACGTGTCCTCGTCGATGATGTCGAAGCCGGCGTCACGTACGACCTGCCGCAGTTCCTCCCGCAGGTAACCGGATACCCGGATCGTGTGCCCCAGGAACGGAATTCCCGCGTCGTCCAGGTCGGCCTCGACCATGGACAGCGCGAGCAGGCCGCCGGGGCGCAGCAGTCCGTGCAGCAGCCGCAGAGCGTACGGGATTTCGGCGCGCGGCAGCATCAGGAGAGAGAAGAATGCCGCGATCCCGTCGAACTGGCCGACCCCGTCGGGGCCTTCGGCCCGCAACGCCGCCACGTCGAGCTGCCGGAACTCGGCGTTGTGCGCAGGCACGTTCTTCCTGGCGAGGTCGAGCATGCCGGAGGAAAGATCGACGCCGAGGACGTGATGCCCGGCGTCGGCGAGTTGACGGGCGGTCGGGATTCCGGTGCCGCAGCCCACGTCGAGCACCCTGGACCCGGGCGGCAGCGCCTCGGCCAGCCTGCGCCCGGCGGCCAGTTGGCCGTCCTTGTGCGGGTAGGCCTCGTCGTAGAGCCTGCCGATGGCGTCGAATGCCTCGGCCTGCCCCGCCCGGTCCGGCAGCACGGCGGATGGCCCGCCGTACCTGTCGAACTCGCTCGCCTCGCTCACGTTCTGCCGCCCTTCGGTGACACCCTGTCAGGCAACGCGCAAGCTCAGGGAGTTGCTGCTGAGTTGCTGCTGTGCGCCCTTGCGGAGGACGATCCTACGTTTGAACCATGGGGGCGCATCAAGGGTCTCATGACGTCACATGCGCGGGCGTGCGGTCCCAGTCATCCGGAAGGGGTGGAATCACCCAGTCCGGATCGGGTCGCCAGTGGGGCCAGTTGTCCGAGAACGGCGGTCCCCACGCGCGGATCACGTCGATGGCGGCATGCCCGGCCGCCCGCACTTCCCGGGCCTTTCCGGCGTCCATCAGCCCAGCGTGCTGTGCCTGGGTGAACTCGTCCTCGTCGTGCCACTGCCACGTCCGGTCCGGCCGCACGGAGATGTCCAGAAAGTGATCCTCGGAATCGATGCCTCCGGACCAACGGGCCCGTGGCTCCTCAAGATTCACGTACCAGTTCTTGAACCGCCATCCCGGGTCCCAGAACAGCCACACCGACCACGGCTCCGCGGGGCGGGCGAGCTTCAGTACGCCGGTACCGGACCAGCGGTCCCTGCACAGGGCGCGTGGCTTCGTGTAGCGGGTGACGAGCGGTTCGTGATGGACGGAAGTACCGTCGGCCATCACGGGTTTCACGCATTCGGTGCCGGGGGCCATCCACACGGCGAGCATCTCTTCGGTGTCCTGCACGACCGTGACGGGCCGGCAGATGTGGATGCCGTTCCCGGCGTTCTCCTTGTACCGCCACAGCACATGGGATCCGGGGGCCCAGCGTGCTGCTTCGCTGCTCGTCGTTGGCGGCGTGGTGAGGTCTGTCATGCAGAGATATTAGTCGGCGCCCGGACAAGCCCCGCGGAACCCGTCCGGGCGTGAAGGGGAGGGCAGTCTAGGGACGCGTCATCCGCAGTACGTCCAGTGCCTCGTCCAACTGCGCCAGGGAGAGATCGCCCCGCTCGACGTATCCGCCCTCGAGGACGACCTCGCGGATGGTCTTCCGCTCGGCCAGCGACTTCTTGGCGACCTTCGCCGCCTCCTCGTATCCGATGTACTTGTTCAGCGGAGTGACGACCGAGGGCGAGGACTCGGCGTACTCCCGGGCCCGCTCGGCATTGGCGGTGATTCCGTCCACCGTCCTGTCGGCGAGCAGCCGCGAGACGTTGGCGAGGAGCCGTACGGACTCCAGGACGTTCTTGCCGATGACCGGCAGCATCACGTTCAGCTCGAAGTTGCCGGCGGCCCCCGCCGCGGCGACCGTCGCGTCATTGCCGGTGACTTGCGCGGCGACCATGAGGACCGCCTCCGGGATGACCGGATTCACCTTTCCCGGCATGATCGAGGAACCGGGCTGCAGATCGGGCAGGTTGATCTCGGCGAGGCCGGTCCGCGGGCCGGAGGCCATCCACCGCAGGTCGTTGGCGATCTTCGTGAGACCGACGCCGATCGTCCGCAGCTGCCCGCTGGTCTCCACGATGCCGTCGCGCGCGCCCTGAGCCTCGAAGTGGTCCCTGGCCTCGGTCAGCGGGAGCCCGGTGGCCCGCGCCACCTCGGCGATCACGGCCGCCGAGAAACCGGGCGGGGTGTTGATCCCGGTGCCCACCGCCGTGCCGCCGAGCGGCAGTTCGGCGAGGCGGGGCAGCGAGGCCTTGAGCCGCTCCACGCCGTACCGCACCTGTGCCGCGTAGCCGCCGAACTCCTGGCCCAGGGTCACGGGCGTGGCGTCCATCAGATGGGTGCGTCCGGACTTCACCACGTCGGCGAACTCCGCCGACTTTCGCTCCAGGGCGGTCGCCAGATGCTCGAGCGCCGGGATCAGGTCCTGCGTCACGGCGCCCGTGGCCGCGATGTGGATCGAGGAGGGGAAGACGTCGTTCGACGACTGGGACGCGTTCACGTGGTCGTTCGGGTGGACGCTGCGGCCCAGTCGCTCGGAGGCCAGCGTCGCGAGGACTTCGTTCGTGTTCATGTTGGACGACGTGCCGGAGCCGGTCTGGAAGACGTCCACGGGGAAGTGCTCGTCCCAGCGTCCTTCGGCCACCTCACCCGCCGCGTCCGCGATCGCCTCCGCGATGTCCTTGTCGAGCACGCCGAGGTCCGCGTTGACCTTCGCGGCCGCCGCCTTGATCCGGGCGAGCGCGGCGATGTGCGCACGCTCCAGGCGCTGTCCGGACACGGGGAAGTTCTCCACCGCCCGCTGCGTCTGCGCCCGCCACTTGGCGTGTTCGGGGACCCGCACCTCGCCCATGGAGTCGTGCTCGATCCGGTACTCACCGCTTGCGCTGGCGTCGCTCGTCATGCCTCGAACCTACCTCTCCGGCAAACATCGCTGAAAAGTTGAGCACTTGTCTTGTTCCGGGTATTCCCAAGGCTCTTACTCACCAGTAAAAACCGTGGGTAACACCAAACCGGGGAGGCGCGATGAAGCGCACCAGACAAGGCCGCCAGGCTCGGCTGCGATGTACGTTCGGGGCGGCCGTGGCGATGGCGGCGTTACTCGGCACGGCAGTCGCCATGCCGGCCCAGGCCGCCGAGGACAGGAACCGGGCGCCCGCGGCCACGCCCCTGCCGCCCGACCTGGAGAAGATCCGGGCGGCCGAGGCCACCGAGCTCTACGGCGATCCGGCCGAACGACCGCTCGCGGACCGCAGAACCGGGCTGATCTCCCTCGGCGACAGCGAGATCTCGGGGGAGGGCGTCGGAACGTACGAACCCGGCACCGACGGTCCCGACAACTGGTGCCACCGCTCCCCGGACGCCGCGATCCACCGCACCGGCATCCCCGCCGACGTGACGTACAACGTCGCCTGCTCGGGTGCGCAGACCGTCAACATCAAGATCGGCGGCCAGAAGCAGTATCCCGACGAGCTCGTGCAGAGCGACAACCTCGCCGTCAAGGCGCGCAACACCAGGATCAAGGCAGTGATGCTCGTCATCGGGGCCAACGACGACCTCCAGTTCGCGCCGGTGATGACCGACTGCGTGACGCGGTTCCTGCTCAGTCAGGGCGCCTGCGCGGGCAAGTACAACGACGGCTGGCAGGCGCGGGTCGACGCGCTCGTGCCCAAGGTCGAGCAGTCCGTCCGCGACCTGAAGACCGTCATGAAGGACGCGGGATACGCGGGCGACGACTACAAGCTGGTCGTCATGGGCTACCCGAGCCCGATCGGCCCGGACTTCAGGGACAACCCCAAGTTCCCGGGCAAGCTGGTCTGCGGTGGCCTCGGCTACGACTCCGACACCGAGTGGGGCCGCAACTACGCCGTCCCCGCCTTCGAGACCGGCATGCGCAAGGCGGCCAAGGCCGCAGGGGCGACCTACCTCGACAACTCCCGCCTCTTCCACGGCCATGAGGTCTGCATGGAGGACGCCTGGGCGCGCGGACTGTACGTGGACCTCTCCAACCCCTTCCCGCCGGACGCCAACTCGGTCCGCCAGTCCTTCCACCCCAACGCCCGCGGCCACGCGGCCTTCGCCTCGTGCCTGACGCAGCTCTACGACTCCGGCTGGAGCGAGGGCGGTTGCGCGGACCCGGCGAGCACGGGCAGCCCGAAGCTCTACCAGGGCGGGTGGGACGACGCGTACAAGCCGCTCAAGAACGCGGGCACGGGGACGTGCGTGGACGTCGACGCGTCGAAGAGCCGCAACGGCACCAAGGTCCAGGGCTGGGACTGCACCGGCAACCGCAACCAGACCTGGTGGTACGACGCCGGGCTCGGGTCCGTGCACACGGGCCTGACCCAGGACCGCTGCCTGGACGTGCCCGAGGGCGCTTACCGCGAAGGCACCGCCGTCACGCTGTGGAACTGCCACGGGGGCGCCAACCAGAAGTTCGTCCGTGAGGCGGGGACTCTGCGGCCTGCCGCCGCGAATGGGCTCTGCCTCACCCTGGCGGGAGCCAAGGAGCCGCTGCGGCTCCAGAAGTGCACGGGGGCGGCGAACCAGCGGTTCGCCTGACCCCGGACATACGAAGGGGCCCTCTCCGCGCGCGGAGAGGGCCCCTTCGTAGTGCTACCGGTAGTGCTCCTGGTGGTGCTACGCCAGGCCGGGACCGCGGACCGGGATGGACGTGAACGTCGGCTCCGGGGCCGGGTTCTGGAAGAAGTCGTTGCCCTTGTCGTCGACCACGATGAAGGCCGGGAAGTCCTCGACCTCGATCTTCCACACCGCCTCCATGCCGAGCTCCTCGTACTCGACGACCTCGACCTTCTTGATGCAGTCCTGTGCGAGACGCGCGGCGGGGCCGCCGATCGAGCCCAGGTAGAAGCCGCCGTGCGTGTCGCAGGCGTCGGTGACCTGTTTCGAGCGGTTGCCCTTGGCGAGCATGACCTTGGAGCCGCCCGCGGCCTGGAACTGCTCCACGTAGGAGTCCATCCGGCCGGCCGTGGTCGGGCCGAAGGAGCCGGAGGCGTAGCCCTCGGGGGTCTTGGCGGGGCCCGCGTAGTAGACCGGGTGGTCCTTCAGGTACTGCGGCATCTCCTCGCCCGCGTCGAGCCGCTCCTTGATCTTGGCGTGCGCGATGTCGCGGGCCACGACGAGGGGTCCTGTGAGCGAGAGGCGGGTCTTCACCGGGTGCTTGGTGAGCTCGGCGAGGATGTCGTCCATGGGCTGGTTGAGGTCGATCTGGACGACGTCGGCGGCCTCGTTCAGGTGCTCGTCGGTCGTCTCCGGCAGGAAGCGCGCCGGGTCCGTCTCCAGCTGCTCCAGGAAGACGCCCTCGGCGGTGATCTTCGCGGTGGCCTGGCGGTCGGCCGAGCAGGAGACGGCGATCGCGACGGGCAGCGAGGCGCCGTGCCGGGGCAGGCGCACCACGCGGACGTCGTGGCAGAAGTACTTGCCGCCGAACTGCGCGCCGATGCCGATCTTCTGCGTGAGCTCGAAGACCTTCTCCTCGAGCTCCTTGTCCCGGAAGCCGTGGCCGGTCGGGGAGCCCTCGGCGGGCAGCTCGTCCAGGTAGTGCGCGGAGGCGTACTTCGCGGTCTTCAGGGCGAACTCGGCGGACGTGCCGCCGACGACGATCGCCAGGTGGTAGGGCGGGCACGCGGCCGTCCCCAGCGAGCGGATCTTCTCCTCCAGGAACTTCATCATGGAGGCCTCGTTCAGGACGGCCTTCGTCTCCTGGTAGAGGAACGACTTGTTCGCCGAGCCGCCGCCCTTGGCCATGAAGAGGAACTTGTAGGCGCCGCCGTCGGTCGCGTACAGCTCGATCTGCGCGGGGAGGTTGGAGCCGGTGTTCTTCTCCTCCCACATGTTCAGGGGAGCCATCTGCGAGTAGCGCAGGTTCAGCTTCGTGTACGCGTCGTAGATGCCGTGCGAGAGCGCCTTCTCGTCCTCACCTTCGGTGAGGACGTTCTGGCCGCGCTTGCCCATGACGATGGCCGTGCCGGTGTCCTGGCACATGGGGAGCACGCCGGCGGCCGCGATGTTCGCGTTCTTCAGCAGGTCGAGCGCCACGAACTTGTCGTTGCCCGACGCCTCCGGGTCGTCGACGATGCGCCGCAGCTGGGCCAGGTGCGCGGGCCGCAGATAGTGCTGGATGTCGTGGATCGCCTCGGCGGCGAGCTTGCGCAGCGCCTCCGGGTCGACCTTGAGGAACGTCCGCCCGTCGGCCTCGAAGGTGGAGACACCCTCGGAGGTCACCAGCCGGTACGGGGTGGTGTCCTCTCCCAGCGGGAGCAGATCGGAGTACTCAAACTCTGGCATTTACGGCCATTCCTCACTCGGCAGACAGCGGCGCGGCCTCCATTGGCGACGCGCCAACCAGCGTAGAACGCCACGGGACGGCCGAGCCTGTGAGGTAAGGCTCAGTAGGGCGGCTCGGGGGGTAGTCGCGATCTATCGCGTTTGGGTACGCTGAGTGGTGTGGACCTAGAAAAGCGCCCTCAGCAGACCCACCCGGAACCGCAGCCGGCAGGCCTGCGCGCGTCGGACACCGACCGGGACCGCACGGCGGACATCCTCCGCGAGGCGCTCGCCGAGGGGCGCCTGACCGCCGAGGAGCACAGCGAGCGCATCGACGGGGTCTATCGCGCCAAGACCATGGGCGAACTGGAGCCGTTGGTCAGCGACTTGCCCGCGGCGAGCGGCGCGGCGCACCCGACGGTGCGGCCCGAGCCCGTCCCCTCCCGGCCCTCGGACGGTGTGGTGCCCCCGGTCGCCGACGAGAACCTGGTCGCGGTCTTCAGCAGCTCCGTCCGCAAGGGCCGCTGGCGCGTGAGCCGCCGCACGCACGCGTACGCGATCTTCGGCAACGTGGAGATCGATCTCAGTGAGGCGATCTTCGAGCAGCGGCAGGTCGTCATCAGGGCGATCTCCGTCTTCGGCAACGTCGAGATCCGCGTCCCGGAGAACGTCTCGCTGCGGGGCAACGGCACCGGGGTGCTCGGCAACTTCGAGGTGGACATGCTCGATTCGGCCGAGCGGGACGCGCCGGTCGTCTTCGTCGACGGATATGCCGTCCTCGGCAACATCGAGGCGAAGCCCAAGCGGGGCAAGCTCGTCCGGGACCTGCACAAGCACTTGCGCAAGCATCTCGGCCACTGAGGGGCGCATCCGGGCCACCGGCGGCGCGAAGGTTCGTACATCGGAACTCAGTGCATAGGCGCGTGCACAGCGGGTAGAGCTTGCTGCATCGTCTCTCGCTCGCGAAGCCGTCGTCAGGAGTAGACCCGTGCTGCAGCCGTCGCATCAGTCCCTGCAGGTCGCCGCTGTTCCGGCCGCTGGGGCCTCCCCTGAACGAGCACGTAACAGTGCTTGGGGAAGGGTGCCAGTGCGCGATCATGATTCGGACGCCCCATGGCACACCGAGGCGGTGTGCCGACGAGACGAGGCCGGGCTGTTCTTCGCCCCGTCGAAGGAACCGACCGCTTCCCGTCTGTCCCGGGAGGAAGCCGCGAAGCGCGTCTGCGGCGGCTGTCCCGTGATGGTCGAATGCCGGGAGCACGCCCTGCTCCAGCCCGAGCCGTACGGCGTCTGGGGCGGCCTCACGGCCGCGGAGCGCCGCGTGGTGCTCGCCAGGCGGCGCCGGCGCGAGGTGGAGCTCAAGAAGGCCGCGCACACGTCCGCGGGTCCGATCGCCGCGGCGGGATAGCTCTGCCGTACTGAGGTGACGTACGTGGCTTGCGTGACGTACGTGGCTCAGTGCGCACGTGGCGTCCGTACGCCGAAGGGGGCGTCCCCCGCACGGGGCGCCCCCTCCGGTGTGCGCAACTCGCGCACGGTGAACCCTACTTGGCGTGCGTGGCGCGCACTTACTTGGCGCGGTCGAAGTCGATCGCGCTGTAGGCGCGCAGCTTCGCGAGCCGGTGGTCCGAGTCGATCTTGCGGATCGTGCCCGACTTGGAGCGCATGACCAGGGACGAGGTCGAGGCCGTCTCCGCGGCGTAGCGCACGCCCTGGAGCAGTTCGCCGTCCGTGATGCCGGTCGCGACGAAGAAGACGTTGTCCCCGCGGACCAGGTCGGTCGTCGACAGCGTGCGGTCCAGGTCGTGGCCCGCGTCGAGTGCGCGCTGGCGCTCCGCGTCGTCCTTCGGCCACAGCTTGCCCTGGATCACACCGCCCAGGCACTTGATCGCGCAGGCCGAGATGATGCCTTCGGGGGTGCCGCCGATGCCCATGAGCATGTCGACGCCGGTGCCCTCGCGCACAGCCATGATCGAACCGGCGACGTCGCCGTCCGAGATGAACTTGATGCGCGCGCCGGTCTCGCGGATCTCCTTGACGATGCCCTCGTGACGGGGGCGGTCCAGGATCATGACCGTGACGTCCTCGGGCGAGCGGCCCTTGGCCTTGGCGACGCGGCGGATGTTGACGGAGGCCGGGGCGTTGATGTCGACGTAGTCGGCGGCCTCCGGGCCCGTGACCAGCTTGTCCATGTAGAAGACCGCGGACGGGTCGAACATGGCGCCGCGGTCGGCGGCGGCGAGTACGGCGATGGCGTTCGGCATCCCCTTCGCGCACAGGGTCGTGCCGTCGATCGGGTCGACGGCGATGTCGACCTCCGCACCGGTGGAGTCGCCGATGCGCTCCCCGTTGAAGAGCATCGGTGCCTCGTCCTTCTCGCCCTCACCGATGACGACGACGCCGTTCATCGAGACGGTGGAGACGAGGGTCCGCATGGCCCTGACGGCGGCGCCGTCGGCGCCGATCTTGTCGCCGCGGCCGACCCAGCGGCCCGCGGCCATGGCGGCGGCCTCGGTGACCCGGACGAGCTCCAGGGCGAGGTTGCGGTCGGGAGCCTCGGGAGAGACTTCGAGCTCGGAAGGGAGATGATGCTCGGTCATCGGAGAGCACCTTTCTGCTGATACAAAAAAGTGGCGCGCCTGTAGGGCGTCCTTGGAAGGGCGGGGGTGGGAGACGGGAGGGCGGCCGGATGAGGGTTTGGAACGACTCTATCCGTAGGCCGACAAAATGAGCAGAGGGCCCCACGCATGAGCGGACCGGACGCTCAGGGGCCACCGGGGGAAGAGCCGTCCGCGGGGCCTGAGACCATGGGTGCGTGGCAGGCAGACAAGGCAAGCAGACCGTACGGAACATGCTGTGGTCGATGGCGGTGATCACCCTCTTCGCCGGCGTGATCTACGTCTTCATCCCGCACGACGACTCCAAGACCCCCGTCAAGCGCGTCGACTACAGCATCGAGCTGCTGACCGCGCGACGGGCGGCGGCGTACCCGGTGGTGGCCCCCGAGGGCCTGGACAAGGCGTGGAAGCCGACGTCGGTGCGGTTCGACGGCACCAAGGGTGACAGCTGGCACCTGGGTTTCCTCGACCCGTCCGGTGAGTACGTCGCGGTCAAGCAGTCCACGGCCAAGCCGGTCAAGTTCATCGAGGAGGTCACGCAGCGGGCCGAGCGGACGAAGGTGACCGAGAAGATCGGCGGCCGGACGTGGCACCGCTACGAGGGGCAGACGTACGACGCCCTGGTACGTGAGGACAAGGGCGCGACGACGGTGGTCGCGGGCACGGCGTCGTTCGGGCAGCTGACGCGGATGGCGCAGGCGCTGAAGACGTCTTGAGCCCGGCGCACGACTGAGGGGCCCCGGCGACAACAGCGCCGGGGCCCTAGGTCGTGCAGGGTGTCAGTCGTGTCAGTCTCAGACGGTCTCGATGACCTGGTCGAACTCGAGGCGCGGGGAGCGCGGGAACCAGGCGTTCTCGGCGGGCTTGCCGATGTTGACGACCATCAGCGGGGTGTGGTCGCCGTCCAGGAACTCCTTCTGGACGCCGGCGGCGTCGAAGCCGGTCATCGGGCCCGCGGCCAGACCGGCGGCGCGCACGCCGATGATGAAGTAGGCGGCCTGCAGCGCGGCGTTGAGGTGCGCGGCGCCTTCGCGGGCCGGGCGCTCCGAGAAGAACACGTCCTTGGCCTGCGGGAAGTGCGGGAACAGCGCGGGCAGCTCCTCGTGGAACTCGTTGTCCGCGGAGAGGATCGCGACGAGCGGGGCGCTCGCGGTCTTCGGCTGGTTGCCCTCGGCCATGTGCTGGACCAGGCGCTCGCGGGCCTCGGGGGAGCGGACCAGCGTGACGCGCAGCGACGACAGATTGAAGGCGGTCGGGCCGAACTTGACCAGGTCGTAGATCGCCCGTACCTGCTCGTCGGTGACCGGCTCATCGGTGAAGGAGTTCGCGGTGCGGGCCTCGCGGAAGAGCAGGTCCTGTGCGGCGGGGTCAAGGACGAGAGACATGGATCAACCTTCTCGGTGCGTGCGTGGATCAGCTTGCGTCACCGACGGTACGGCCTTGCGGTTTAACCTTCAACAAAATCGGCCGCTTGGTGATCCGCTTCACAACGCGGCAGGTCACGGGGACGGTCTTCCGACTCGGGCGTCGTCGGGCGGCGTCGGCGGCGTCCTAGCCCTCGTCGTCCTCGTCGTTCTCGCCGCCGTCCCCGTCGGCCCCGGCAAGGGCCGCGTCCAGGCGGGCGCGGGCGCCGTCCAGCCAGCGGCGGCACACCTTCGCCAGCTCCTCGCCGCGCTCCCACAGGGCGAGCGACTCCTCCAGGGTGGTGCCACCCGTCTCCAGGCGGCGTACGACCTCGATGAGCTCGTCCCGCGCCTGCTCGTAGCCGAGTGCGTCCGCCGGGCTCGCGGCTTCGTCCGTCTTGCTGGTCATGTGCCCCACCCTAAATGTCGGTTCGTACGGCCTGTGTGGCTTGGATGGCCTGTGTGGCTCGTGTGGCTTGGAAGGCTCGTGAGCCTCGCGGGTCCTGCGCCCCGTGTCCTGCGCCCTGCCCTACTCGGCGGATGCGGCTTCCGGTGCTTCGGCGGCTCCCGCGCCCTCCAAAGTCCGTACCGTGAACTGGCCGTCGGCGACCCGTGCCCGCAGCTCTTCCCCGGCGGTCACCTCGTCCGCGGCCCGCACCACCGCGCCGTCCGGCTTCTGGAGCACCGCGTACCCCCGCTGGAGCGTCGCGGCGGGGGAGAGGCCCACCACGCGCGCGTGGGTGTGCGTCAGCTCCGACTCCGCGCGGTCGAGGAGATGCCCGAGCGTGCGGCGGCTGCGGTCGACGAGCGCCGAGACCTGCTCCTCGCGCTCCTCGATCATGCGGTGCGGATTCTCCATGGAGGGGCGGGCAAGCGCGTGCGCGAGACCCCGGTCCTCACGGTCGAGGAAGGCGTCCATGCAGCGCCGGGCCCGGTCCCGCAGCCACCGCACGCGCTCGTACTCCTCGCCGACGTCCGGCACGACCTTCTTGGCGGCGTCGGTCGGGGTGGAGGCGCGCAGGTCGGCCACGTAATCGAGCAGGGGGTTGTCCGGCTCGTGCCCGATCGCCGAGACGACGGGCGTACGACAGGAGGCGACCGCCCGCACGAGCTGCTCGTCCGAGAACGGCAGCAGGTCCTCGACGCTGCCGCCGCCGCGCGCCACGATGATCACGTCGACGGCGTCGAGCGAGTCGAGGTCCTTCACGGCCTGCACGACCTGCGGAACGGCGTGCACGCCCTGGACGGGGACGTTGCGCACCTCGAAGCGGACGGCGGGCCAGCGGTGCCTGGCGTTCTCCAGGACGTCCCGCTCGGCGGCGGAGGCGCGGCCGGTGACGAGCCCGATGAGCTGCGGCAGGAAGGGCAGCGCCTTCTTGCGCTCGGGCGCGAACAGCCCCTCCCCGGCGAGGCTCTTCTTCAACTGCTCGATCCGCGCGAGCAGTTCCCCCACGCCGACGGACTTTATCTCGACGGCCCGCAAGGACAGCTGCCCCCGGGGCGCATACCACTCCGGCTTGGCGTGGACCACGACTCGGGCGCCCTCGGAGACGACGTCCGCCACGGCGTCGAACACCTGGCGGTAGCAGGTGACGCTGACGGAGATGTCGTGCGAGGGGTCGCGCAGCGTCATGAAGACCACGCCGGCGCCGGGCCTGCGGGACAGCTGCGTGATCTGCCCCTCGACCCACACGGCGCCGAGCCGATCGATCCACCCGCCGATGAGCCGCGACACCTCGCCGACGGGCAGCGGGGCATCCGCGGACGTGTTCAAAGCCATGCACCGAGCGTATCGGCAGGGTCTGACACGGCGGGCTTCCTGTTGCGGCGCGGGGCGGCGGCCGAGCCTCTGCGCCCGCTGCCGTTCCTACGTCGCGTCGGAAGGGCCCTAGGACTCCCGGCGCCGAGCCCGCTGGCCAAGCAGCACCGCAAGCCCCACGGCGAACCAGACCGCACCCACCACCTGCGCGGACCCCGCGGCTTCGACAATCACCGCGATGGTGATCGCGGCGCCGAGCACCGGCATCAGCAGATGCCGCCACCAGCTGACCGCCCCGCCCCGCTTCCGCACCGCGAACCACCCCACCACGCTCGCGTGCAGCAGTACGAACGCCGTCAACGCCCCCACATTCACCACCGACACCAGGTGGTCCATCCCGTCGTCCCGCCGAGCCGCCCACACCGCGGCCACCAGCGTCACGAGGGCCGCGCACAGCAGTGCGAGACGAGGCGTCCCGGATTCCGTCCTCGACAGAGCCCCCGGCAGCCGCCGGTCACGAGCCATGGCATACAGCAGCCGACCAGCCGCGGCCTGCCCGGCCAGCGCGGCGAACGCCGCACCGATCGCCTTGCTGACGGCCACCAGATCGTGCAGCCAGTCCCCGACCGCCGAGTCGACCGCATCGTAGAAAGCAGACCCCTGCTTGGCCGGCTCGGCGGCCAGTTGCGCCGACGACACCGGCTCGAGGAGCGCCACCAGATACGTCTGGGCGATGAACAGCACACCGGCGAGCGCCAGACAGCACAGCACCGCCCGCGCCACCTTCGCCGAACCCCCCGTCACCTCCTCCGCGAACGAGGCGATCGCGTCGAAGCCCAGATACGAGAGCACCGCCACCGACACCGCCCCCACCACGGCACCCAGCGCGAACGCCCCCTGCGAGCCGTCACCGCTCAGCGGTGAGAGCCAGTCCCGCTCCGCCCCGTCCCGCGCCAGGACGACGATCGCGGACACCACGAAGACAAGAAGGACCACGATCTCCATCGCGAGCACGAGGAACCCGACCCGAGCGGCCGCCCGTACGCCCCACAGGTTCAGCGCCGTCGTCACCAGGACCGCGATAGCCGTCCACACCCACCGGGAGACGGAGGGCACGAGCGCCTCCATCGCGATCCCGGAGAAGAGATAGGCGACGGCCGGGATGAGGAGATAGTCGAGCATCGCCATCCACCCGGCGATGAACCCGGGGCCGTTGCCGAGCCCCACGCGCGCGTAGGCGAAGACCGAACCCGCCTGGGGGACCACCTTCACCATCTGGGCGTAGCTGAACGCGGTGAACGCCATCGCGATCGTGGCGATGATGTAGACGAGGGCCACGGCGCCGTGCGACTTGGCGTCGAGCGTCCCGAAGACTCCGACCGGCGCCATCGGGGCGATGAACAGCAACCCGTAGACGACGAGATCACGGAAGCCGAGACTGCGCCGCAGACCGTCGCCCTCGGCGGCGGTGACGGTGTGGGCGCCGCCCGTCGTGTCTGAGTTGCCGGAGTAACCGGACATCGTGCCTCCGTAAGTGAACGCAGGCCTTCAGTCTCCCCAAGAAGCCGATCTTTGACGCGCTGGGCTCGGCCTTACGATGGGGGCATGACTGCTTCGACTCCTGCCCGCCGAGTCCTGCTCGCCGCCCCCCGCGGCTACTGCGCGGGTGTGGACCGTGCCGTGATCGCCGTCGAGAAGGCCCTTGAGCAGTACGGGGCCCCTATCTATGTCCGCCACGAGATCGTTCACAACAAGTACGTGGTGCAGACCCTCGAGAAGAAGGGGGCCATCTTCGTCGACCAGACGGCTGAGGTCCCCGAGGGCTCCATCGTCATGTTCTCCGCGCACGGCGTGGCGCCCACGGTCCACGCGGAAGCCGCCGAGCGGAAGCTGGCGACGATCGACGCGACGTGCCCCCTGGTCACGAAGGTGCACAAGGAAGCCGTCCGGTTCGCCAAGGACGACTTCGACATCCTCCTGATCGGCCACGAGGGCCACGAGGAAGTCATCGGCACGTCCGGCGAGGCGCCCGACCACATCACGCTGGTCGACGGCCCCGAAGACGTCGCGAACGTCGAGGTCCGCGACCCGGACAAGGTCGTCTGGCTCTCCCAGACCACGCTTTCGGTCGACGAGACCATGGAGACGGTCGACGCCCTCAAGACCAAGTTCCCGGGCCTGATCTCCCCGCCCAGCGACGACATCTGCTACGCCACGCAGAACCGCCAGATCGCCGTGAAGAAGCTGGCGGAGGACGCCGAGCTGGTCATCGTCGTCGGCTCCAAGAACTCCTCCAACTCGATCCGCATGGTCGAGGTGGCCCTCGACGCGGGCGCGCCCGCCTCGCACCTCGTCGACGGCGCCGAGGAGATCGACGAGGCCTGGCTGGAGGGTGTGACCACGGTCGGTCTCACCTCGGGCGCCTCCGTTCCGGACGTGCTGGTGGACGGCGTCATCGAATGGCTGGCCGAGCGGGGCTACGGAGACGTCGAGACGGTGAAGACGGCCGACGAGTCGATCACCTTCTCGTTGCCGAAGGAACTCCGCCGCGACCTGCGTGCCGAAGCCGCGGAGCTGTCGAAGAAGTAACGCGGAGGCCAGGCCCGGGTCGTACGGTGGGTCTCATGCAGATCTTCGGTGTGGACATCGGCGGATCAGGGATCAAGGGCGCTCCCGTGGACCTGGACCGTGGAGACCTGGCAAAAGAACGGCACAAAGTACTGACCCCGCACCCGGCCACGCCCGACGGCGTGGTCGACAAGGTGCGCGAGGTCGTCGAGCACTTCGGCTGGACGGGCCCGATCGGCGCCACGTTCCCCGGCGTGATCACCGGCGGCACGGCGCGTACGGCGGCCAACGTGGACAAGAGCTGGATCGGCACGGACATCCAGAAACTGGTGTCCGACCGGCTCGGCGGCGTCCCCGTCACCGTCCTGAACGACGCGGACGCGGCGGGCGTGGCCGAGATGCACTTCGGGGCGGGGCGTGGCCGTACGGGCACGGTCATCCTGCTCACCCTCGGCACGGGCATCGGCAGCGCCCTCTTCACCGGCGGCCGTCTTGTCCCCAACACCGAGCTCGGCCATCTGGAGCTGCACGGGCACGACGCGGAGAAGCGCGCGTCGTCCCGGGCCAAGGAGGACGAGGACCTCAGCTGGGAGCACTGGGCGCACCGCGTGCAGAAGTATCTGGCACACGTGGAGATGCTGTTCTCGCCCGAGCTCTTCATCATCGGCGGCGGTGTGAGCCGCAAGTCACACAAGTTCCTGCCGCTGATCGAGGACATCAAGGCCGAGATCGTCCCCGCGGAGCTGCAGAACAACGCGGGGATCGTGGGCGCGGCGATGGCGGCGGCGGAGAGGGACTAGCCCCGTAGGGGGTCGCCCTGGCCGCCTACGAGGTGGGCATACGCCTCTTCGCCGAGGCCGGGGCCGCTCCCCGTGGCGCTGCGGTGACGGGGGAGACGACGCGCGCCCGACGCCGCTGCCCCATGCGCTTGACCCGGCGCACGGTCACGACGAGACCCGCGACGAGCGTCCCGGCGTACAGCCAGCCCGCGTGCAGCGCGAGCGACGTGATGAGCCCCATGAGATGACCGCCGAAGCCGCCGCCGTTGCCTCCCGAGAGAGGTACGAGCCCGACGGCGAAGGCGATCGGCGCGGCCATCGGCGCGGTGATCAGGTCGGCGGGCCGCACCCAGTACGCGGTCAGCGCGCTCACGGGCAGGAAGAGCACGCCGTACGCGACCAAGGAGCTACCGAAGAGCAGCCACAGCAGACAGGCGAGCAGGAACATCGTCGCGGCGCTGAAGAGCCCGCTGCCGAGCCCCGTGAGACGCGGGTTGGGCATCGCGCGCAGTGAGCGGTACAGCGGCAGTGCGCGCAGTCTGCGTACGACGGGCGGGACGGGGCGGCGGGGACGCGGCGCGGCGCGGTAGACCGCCGCCGCGTCGGCGGACCTGCCCTGCGGGGGCAGGTCCGCGGTGCGTCGCGGCCGGGCCGGAGGCTGAGGGCGGGCCGGAGGCTGAGGGGGACGCGTCCTGTGTTGCTCCACCGGACCAACCTAGGTCGAGCCACACCGATAATCCTGCCTGGGACACGCCCTTTGGCTGACCTTGGCCATGCGTTCGAACGGAGGGCGGTACGCCGACGAGGGCGGGGCCGGCACGCCGTAGACTGGGGGATCGCCCTACGGTCGCTCCGGCCCTCCGGGCCGTCCACCCACAGCCTCCACGTACGGGAAGTCGCAACGTGTCGCTCACGATCGGAATCGTCGGTCTGCCCAATGTCGGCAAGTCGACCCTGTTCAACGCCCTGACCAAGAACGACGTCCTTGCGGCCAACTACCCGTTCGCCACGATCGAGCCGAATGTCGGCGTGGTGGGCGTCCCGGACCCCCGCCTCACGAAACTGGCGGAAATCTTCAGCTCCCAGAAGATCCTCCCGGCGACGGTCGACTTCGTCGACATCGCGGGCATCGTGCGCGGCGCGAGCGAGGGCGAGGGCCTGGGCAACAAGTTCCTCGCGAACATTCGCGAGTCGGACGCGATCTGCCAGGTCATTCGCGCCTTCAAGGACGAGAACGTCGTGCACGTGGACGGCAAGGTCTCGCCGAAGGACGACATCGAGACGATCAACACCGAGCTGATCCTCGCCGACCTCCAGACGATCGAGAAGGTCCTTCCCCGCCTCCAGAAGGAGTCGCGGATCAAGAAGGACGTGGCGCCCAAGGTGAAGGCCGTCGAGGAGGCCCAGGCGATCCTGGAGAAGGGCGACACGCTCTTCTCGGCAGGCATCGTCCAGGGCTCGGGCCGGGAGGAGCTGCTCCACGACCTCCACCTCCTCACCACGAAGCCCTTCCTCTACGTCTTCAACGTGGACGAGGAGGAGCTGACGGACGACGAGTTCAAGGCCGAGCAGAGCGCCCTGGTCGCCCCCGCGGAGGCGATCTTCCTCAACGCGAAGCTGGAGTCGGACCTCGTGGAGCTGGACGAGGACGAGGCCCTGGAACTCCTCCAGTCGGTGGGCCAGGAGGAGCCCGGCCTGGCCACCCTCGCCCACGTCGGCTTCCGCACCCTGGGCCTCCAGACGTACCTGACGGCCGGCCCCAAGGAATCCCGAGCCTGGACGATCCCCCAGGGCGCAACGGCCCCGGAGGCCGCGGGCGTGATCCACACGGACTTCCAGAAGGGCTTCATCAAGGCCGAGGTCATCTCTTTCGAGGACCTGGTCGAAACGGGCTCGGTCGCGGAGGCACGCGCGGCGGGGAAGGCGCGTATGGAGGGCAAGGAGTATGTGATGCGGGACGGGGATGTGGTGGAGTTCCGGTTCAACGTGTGACCGGGTGAAGGCAGCACCACGCTCGGCCGTCTGAGGGCGCGCAGGTAAAAAGGGGCCGGCTCCGCGCGGAGTCGGCCCCTTCCTGGCTCAGGACCACCGTGAGTTGCTCGCTCGGATCGACCGGCTCATCGAGGACGTCGCCTGGTCCGTCTGGTCACGGACAAGAAGAGCTTGAGACCTGCGGCCGGCTATCGCTGCTGACCGCTGGGCCGTCCCCGTCGGGCAGTCGGTTCCGCGCCGGGGCGTTGGTCAGCTCCCGCAACTTTGCGCGCGTCTCGGGGTCGCTCGAGTACACCACCGTGCCGATCATTCCCCGCGTCAGCAGCACTTTGTACGTGTTGCGGATAAGTCGGTCCACATCTGCGTCCGGGGTCGACTTCTTGAAGACCGGATCCTTGGACGCCGTACGGTCAGTGACCCAGCGGTCGCCGCGCCACACCAGGTCGGGGCCGATGATGACGCCACTCCAGTCGTACTCGAAACCCTGCGCCGTATACACGCAGCCCACTTGACCGAAACCGGCGGGATCGGTCGCCCACAGGGCGGCTGGAGGTGCGCCCATGACGGACCGGTCGCCGAAGACGTTCCAGGGCCGCTCCCATTCCCCGACGATGACGTCTGCGGGCAGTTCCTGCCCGGGCGGCACTTTCTTCGTCCACTTCCAGCAGTAGCCCGCGGACATGCGCGCGCTGTAAGCCTGCGAGCGGCGCTCGTCCAAGAACGCCTCCATCTCCCGCGGGCTGTCCGCGAGCAGGAGTTGCATCTTGCCGTCGGGCTCCCAGATCACAGGACCACCCTGCTCAAGCCCCAACAGCCGTACCACCCACCGCAGATAAGCGTCGCTGCCACCGCAACGGAATTGGCTGTCCAACGGCACCACCTGGCAGCGGAGCCCCTTTTTCGCGGCGGCAGCCTTGATCTCTGCGACTGTCCCCATCTCGCCAGGCCGGACGACCTGATGCTCGTCCAGCAGAAAGACCGGGACGCGCGCCACGTCGATCAATTCCTCGATCTGAGCTTTGCCGGTGCGGTTCGACGCCGGTGTGTAGCGGTTGGCCGACGTTTCCCGCATGCGGTGGGCCTCGTCGCAGATCAGAACATCAAGGCTGTTGCGCTCTGCGGTCATGAAGCTGTTGAAGTACTTGAACAACTCCTGCACCTCACGTTTCCGGGCTCCGGCGACCCTTCTCATCGTCGTCGTGAACGAACTGGAGCCCGTGGCGTGCAGCGCTGTGGTGCCCTGCCGGAACAGCTCACCGAGGAGTGACAGCGCGATGACACTCTTGCCGGTGCCTGGCCCGCCCGTCACGACCACGACCTCCTTGTGGTCGGATCGCTTGGCGCGGCGGACAGCGTTGAGAACCGTGCGGTATGCGACCTGCTGCTCGTCCAGCAGGACGAACTGCTCGCGCTCGCGCACTTCTCGGGCGGCTACCGCCATGAGCTGCTTGGAGGGGCCGACCTTCCCGTTCACGAGTTCGTCCGCAGCCGAAGCGCCGGATTTCGCCCCCAGCTTCGAACGCAGAAAGTCGACGAACTCCCCACGCCGCCCGCCTATGAATAGCTGGCCGTACTGGTCCTGCTCAGCTTCGAAGAGCCCGCTTACGCCGAACTCAGTGGCGTTGTGCAGATAAGCGGCACCGCTGATGCGTTCCGGGTGTTCGGCCAGCGCTCCGTTGAAGGCAAGCAGATACTCGCAGTAGCCGCGTACTTGATCGACGGGGTTCAGTACAGCCCGGGTGTACGCGTCGACGCGGCACAGCGACGGATCGTCGTCGTCCGGCTCGGCGCTGCTCCACTGTTTCAGCTCCACGACGACGTAGGACGGCAGTCCGGTCTCGGGATGCACTCCGGCCAACACGGCATCGGCCCGCTTGCTGTTCAGCGGCAGTCCGTACTCCAGGAGCACCTCAACCTGGCTGAGCCCCGCGTCGTTGAGCGCGCTCGCGAGCACCGGAATGCTCCGCTCCCACGAGCGGACCTCCGACGAGCTGGGCTTGTGACCGTGCACGTGCGCGAACTGCTCCGTCAGGCGGAAAAAAAGTGCACCAGAGATGCACTCGGCGGCGACCGCGGCGGCGGAGTCGCGGAACAGCAAGAGATGCCCCCAGGCAGCACGAAGGAACTCGTGCGGGTGGGGGCATGTCCTGGATGACTCCGCTAGGCGGAGCGGAAGCCCGGCGGGCCGCAGCTACGACGGGATCAAGGCTACCTGTGCCGTCTGCGGTAGGCGGGGGGCAGCTGCGATCCTTCGGCTGTGAGCTTCGGCTGGGCCCCGTCGTAGTGCTGCATGCCGATAGCGCCAGGGATGAGCCTGCGCAGTTCATTGTGGGTCGCGGGGTCGACCGCGTAGACGACGGTGCCGGCGACGCCGCGGGTGAGCAGCACATGGTAGGCGTTGAGGACGCAACGGGTGACGATCGCGTCGTCGATCGGGCCGCGGAAGGCGGGATCGCAGGAAGCGCTCCGGTCCACCTGAAACTTCCCGTCACGGAACCTGAGATCGGGGCCGATGATGACACCGTTCCAGTCGTACTCGAAAGTCTGTGCCGTGTAGACGCACCCGATCTGGCCGACACCAAGACGATCGGTCGACCACAGGTCCGACCTCGGTGCGTTCGAGACACTGTGCTCCGGCTTCACGTTCCACGGCCGGCGCCAGTCTCCGATCTGTACGTCGTCGACGAGCTGTTCTCCGTCCGGGTTGCTCCACGGCCAACAGAAGCCCGCCGTGATGCGGGCCGTCGCCCCTTCGAAGTGGCGCTTCTGGATGAACTGCTCCATCTGCTCGGGGGAGTCGGCGACCGTCAGGGTCATCCTGCCGTCCGGCCGCCAGGCCACCGGGTCGGAGACGTCAAGGCCCAACAGCTGCTGTACCCAGCGCTGGTAGCGCTTGCTGCCGCCCGCTCGGAACGTGCCCTCCAGGTCGGTCACTTCGACTTCACAGCCCATGTCCTCGGCGAGTTCTTTGAGATACGTGGCAGTGCCCACCTCGTCCGGGCGGATCGACTGGTGATCATCGAGCAGGAAGATCGGCACCTTGGCGGCCCTTATCACTTCGGTTGCCTGCGGCCGGTCGTCGTCCCGAAGAGCCTTCGGCATCCAGCGGTACGTCGAGCTGCGTCGCATCCGGTGCGCTTCGTCGCAGATGAGGACGTCGATGCTGTCCGGCGGGGTCTCGCTGAAGCTGTTGAAGTATCTGTACAGCCTGTTGGCTGCGCTGCGCTTGTCCGCTGTCCGCCCTCGACGGGCCGTGCTGAGCATGATCTCGCGCAAAGTTTCCGTGTACGCGTGCGAGCCGCTGGCCAGCACTGCTTCGCGGCCCTTGAGCCCGAGGGCGCGCTGCAGCTCCAGGGCCACGGCGCTCTTTCCGCTGCCAGGGCCGCCCCGCAGGATGTAGACGCGCTTGACGCCCGGGTCGGGGGCGGGGCTGTGGGCGGCGTCAGCGTCGTAGAACAATCCGACGTCGAAGCCGGTGAAGCGCGCGGTCTTCTCCAGGTGCCGTGTGATCCGGTCGAACGCGACGTACTGCTCGTCGAGGAGCGTGAGGCCTCCGCCGACGACAGACCGCTGACGGGCCACATCGGTGACTTTCAGCAAGGGGTCCTGGCGGGCCTGCTCCAGTGCGGATGCGGCCCGCTCACCGGACGCGGCTGCGAATCGTGAAGTAAGGGCCCTTCGGAATCGGTCCAGATCATCAAGTGTGTAGAGGAACCCATGGTCGGTCTCGGGCAGTCCGAACAGCGCCTCCACATCCGCGTCACGCGCGTTGTGAAGCAGTGCCACGCCCGTCAGCTGGTCATCGTTCGCGCGGAGATGGGGCAGGTATCGCAGCATGTACTCGCAGTAGCGTTGGACCTGCCGCACCGGATGCAGCTTGTTCTTCCCGTCGCCGAAGCCGAGATCGACGGCGATGGGGCACAGAGGGTCCACCGTGGCGTGCCGTACCTGCTTCAGCTCCACCGCGAGGTAGGAATCTGTCCCCGTACCAGGGTGCCGACCGCACAGCACCAGGTCGACTGCGGAGTTGGTGTGCGGCAGGTCGACCTCGACCTGTACCTGGACTTCATCGAGGCCGCACTCCAGCAGAGCCGTGATCACCACCGGAACGCTGTTGTCCCAGGAAGCAATATCGCCTTGACCGGCCGCTCCTCCTTTGATCCGGGAATGCTCGTGGATCAGCTGCTCAGTGAGCGGAAGGTGCGCCGAACCGGGCCGGGCAACGATGAGTTGGCCGAGCTCGGCTGCGGACATTTGCAGGAGCACGAAGGTTCCCCAGGCACGAGATGACTCGTGCGGGTGGGGGCATGTCCTTCGTGACTCCACCGAAGCGGAGCGGAAGCCCGTCGGGCCGCAATGACAGTCCGTAGATTAACTCGGGCTGTGGCGCGGTGAGGGCGGGCCCCCTGGAGGCCCGCCCCGCCGCCCCTGATCAACCGAGGCGGTGCACCACAGCCTGCGCAAGCATCCACACCAGGTTCGAGCCGAAACTCGCCGTGATGCCCACCAGGACATCACGGACCCAAATGCGGCGCTTGCGCGTGTACTCGACGGCAGCCATGAAAGGCGTCCCCTTCGGTTTTGTCCGTGACGGACGCCGGATGGCTCCCGCCGGGAGCACTCCAAGGGGCCACGTCACCGAACCAAAGGGGCCTACGTCTCCGCAGGTCACGTCGCGTACATCCTCCAGGGAGGAGGCGCGGTGCTGACCAACGCTAGCTCATGACGGGGAGCCCTGACCAAGGAATTGGTACCGAGGGAGCCTCGTCAAGCCAACGGCGTACGGCACTTCGCTCCCCGCGGTCGCGGTCGCGAAGGTACGAGCGGGCCCTGCTCACGCGAGCGGAGCCCGCCCAGCCCACTTCCTACCGCCCCAACGCCCCCACCGGCACCCCCGCATACCCCAGCGGCCGAGTCGTGAAGGTGCCTCTGCCCTGGGTGCGGCTGCGCAAGCGGGTTGCGTAGCCGAAGAGTTCGGACAGTGGCACCGTTGCCGTGAGTGTGGCCGTGCCGGAGCGTGTGGTGGAGTTCGTGACGTGGGCCCGGCGTGCTGCCAGGTCGCCCAGTACGCCGCCTACCGCGTCCTCCGGCACCGTTGCCGTCAGCTCCACCACCGGTTCCAGGAGTTGAAGCGTCGCCGCGCGTAGTGCCGTGCGCAGTGCCAATCTGCCCGCCGTTCGGAACGCCATCTCCGAGGAGTCCTTGGAGTGGGTCGCCCCGTCGGTGAGGGTGACCCGCAGGCCCGTCACCGGGTGGCCGCCCAGGGGGCCCTCCGTGAGTGCGTCCCGGCAGCCGGCCTCCACCGCTCGGATGTACTCCTGCGGAACCCGGCCCCCGGTCACCGTGGCGTCGAAGGTGAAGGTGGGCGTCGGGCCCGGCTGTACCTCCAGTGGTTCGACGTCCAGCACCACGTGGGCGAACTGGCCTGCACCTCCGTCCTGTTTCACGTGCCGGTACACCAAGCCCCGCACGCCGCGCACGACCGTCTCGCGGTACGCCACCTGCGGGCGGCCCACGCTGACCTCGATGCCGTGGGCGCGGCGGATCTTCTCCACCGCGACCTCCAGGTGCAGCTCACCCATGCCGGAGAGCACCGTCTGGCCCGTCTCGCGATCGACCCGTACCGCCAGCGAGGGGTCCTCCTCGACCAGGCGGGCGAGGGCCGACGAGAGACGTCCCGTGTCCACGCTCCTGCGTGCCTCCACCGCCACCGAGACCACCGATGCCGCCACCGCGGGAGGTTCCAGGACCAGAGGCGCCGCGGGGGAGCAGAGTGTGGTGCCGGCGCTCGCCTTCTTCAGACCCACCACGGCCACGATGTCCCCTGCCGTCGCCCGGTCCAGCTCCGCGTGGCGGTCGGCCTGCACACGCAGGATGCGGCCGATCCGCTCGGTGCGGCCCGTGCCCGCGTCCATCACCGTCTCTCCCTTCGTGATCGTTCCCGAGTACACGCGCACGTACGTGAGCCGTCCCGTCGCGGTGGCGTTCACCTTGAACGCCAGGCCCGCGAAGGGCGCCGTCGGATCGGCGGGCCGCTCCTGCTCCGTGTCGCCCAGTGTTCCGCGTACCGGCGGAACGTCCGTCGGGGACGGCAAGTACGACACGACCGCTTCGAGCAGCGGCTCGATCCCGCGGTTGCGGTAGGCCGAGCCGCACAGCACCACCACTCCCTCACCGCTGAGCGTGAGGTCGCGCAGTGCGGCCCTCAGGGCGGGGGTGGTGAGCGTCGACGTCGTGCAGTACTCCTCCATCGCCGCCGGATGCAGCTCCGCCACCGCCTCCTCCAACTCCCGCCTCCGCGCGTGTGCGTGGTCGGCAAGGGCCTCGGGGATACGCGTCGTCTCGTACGTGTCGATGCCCGGGTGCCAGAGCAGCGCACGCATACGCAGCAGGTCCACCACCCCGGTGAACTCGTCCTCCCGCCCGATCGGCAGCTGCACCACCAGCGGGACCGTGTGCAGGCGCTCCCTTATCGACGCGACCGCCGTGTCGAGGTCGGCTCCCGCCCGGTCCAGCTTGTTGACGAACGCGATCCGCGGTACGTCGTACCGATCGGCCTGCCGCCACACCGACTCGCTCTGCGGTTCTACGCCCGCGACGGCGTCGAACACCGCCACCGCACCGTCGAGCACGCGCAGCGAACGCTCCACCTCGTCGGCGAAGTCGACGTGCCCGGGGGTGTCGATCAGGTTGATCCGGTGTCCGTCCCAGGCGCAGCTGACCGCCGCGGCGAAGATGGTGATCCCGCGGTCGCGTTCCTGCGCGTCGAAGTCGGTGACGGTCGTGCCGTCATGGACCTCACCTCTCTTGTGGGTGGCGCCGGTCAGGAACAGGATCCGTTCGGTGACGGTCGTCTTGCCCGCGTCCACGTGGGCCAGGATGCCGAGATTGCGGACGAGGGAGGAGGAAGGGGGCCTCTGGCGTCGTGCGTTGGGGGTGGCGTTGATGGGGGTGTCGGGGGTGTTGGTGGTGGTGCGCATGGCCCTGGGCCTTTCGATGTCATGCGGGCGGGGCAGCGCGATTTCCGGGCGGGACTGCTCTGGGAACCAGGCGTCGGAAGCCACGGGCTCACAGGGTGAACCGGTGGTCGTGGATCAGGTGTTCGCCACGGAGACTCAGTGACGGCCGCGCAGCCGGCACCGCACGCGCGAAGACACCAGGATCACGTCGAACCGCGTTCGGGGAGCGTCGGCAGCTGTGCGGTGACGCATGGCCCTGCTCCCTCGCTTGGCTGGTCATTCGGGCGGCTGATGAGTGGAGTTTAGGCAGCCGGGTCCTCCACCGCACCGGAATATCCCGGCCCCCAGTTCGCTCCCGCCCGTCCTCAACTCCTGGGCCACGGCACCGGCGGGGCTACAGCGTCTCGTCGGGCTGGTGGGCAGCCCCTCCCCGAACCGTGAGGGGATCACAGGCCCGGCATGAGTTCATGACTGTCGGGATGCCTCCACGCGCCTTCACAGTGGACACTCTCAGACACTGCGAGGAGAGCGCGCATGGAGGCCACGATCGACCTGCTGGAGCTGCCCGGCGGACGGCTGCGGCATCTCTGGTCGCTCCGCGAGGACGTGGTGGTCGAGTCCGACGCGCTTACGGGGTCCCTGGTGCTCACCTGGGACCAGGGCACCGCCCGCATGGCGAGCCCGGAGCCCACCGTCCTCGAGGTGCTCCGGCGCATGCAGTTGGGCCCCGTTCTTCTCGGCAACGCGCTGGTCGACGACGGCGAAGCGGGCCGGGTCCGGGACGCGAAGGTCTACTTCATGATGCGGCCGGTGTTCGGGCGCTTTCCCCATCTGCTGGTCCGCACCCTCGGGCTGGACGGCCTGAGCGGTCCGCTCCTCTCGATCGCGCCGCTGGCCGACGTGGACGGGGCGTCCCCGGCCGATGCGGGCGGGGCGTCCCTGGCCGTCGTGCCCCTGGATCAGACGCGGCCCATTCGGCTGTTCCTCGGGCTGTCCTTCGCGTTCGACCCGCTCACGGCCACCTTCGAGTCCCGCACGGCCTCGCACCGCCTGATCATCCACCGGCAGGAGGCCATGATGGTCTTCGCGCTCGCCCTCGCCCGCCCCGTGACGCTGAAAGCCATCACCGCCGTACTGCCGCTGCCCGGCGACGTGACGGAAGGCATCCTCTGCTACCTGGCGGCAGCGGGAGTCGCGGCCCAACTCCGTTCCTGAGCAGCCCGGAGGCCGCTCACAGCCGCCCGGAGGCCGCTCACAGCCACCCGGAGTCATTGGCGATGCGGATGGCGTCCACCCTGTTGCGGGCGTTGAGCTTGGTCACCACGGTGGTCAGATAGTTCCGTACGGTCCCCACCGACAGGCGCAGTCGCTTCGCTATCTCACTGGCGTCCGAACCCTGTGACGCGAGGCGCAGCACCTCGGTCTCGCGGGAAGTGAGCGGACTGTCCGCGCTGCCCCACGCCGCCAGCGCGAGTTCCGAGTCGATGACCCGCTGGCCGGCCGCCACTTTCCGTACCGCCTGGGCGAGTTCTTGCGGCGGGGCGTCCTTGAGCAGATATCCGGAGACCTTGGCGGACATCGCACGGCGCAGGGTGCCGGGGCGGCCGAGACTGGTGAGGATCAGGGTGCGGCACTGAGGAAGTCGTTCGTGCAGCTGCTCCGCCGCGCTCAGGCCGTCGAGGCCGGGAAGATCGATGTCGATGATGGCGACGTCCGGCTGGAACTCGCGGGCCGTGGAGAGAATCTCGTCGCCGCGTTCCACGCTCGCCACGACGTCCAGATCATGTTCGAGGTTCAACAAGGCGACCAATGCGCCTCTCAACATGTACATATCCTCGGCGAGCATTACACGGATCATCGATAGCCCCCCATGATTACCCGTATCGCGAACCCCCGTTGTTGCTCGCGGCCACATGTTATCAGCCGCCTAGAACGCGCCATTCGGATTCATTCGCCCGATTTTCTGGGATTGTTCCGCGCTGTTTCGGCCGAAGGCCTGGGCGGGCACCTCGGCGACGAGGCGGAACCAGCCCCCGCAGTCCGGGGGTATCTCCTTCTCGCGTTCGGTGATCAGTCTGCCGCCGATCTCGTCGAGCCGCTGTTTCAGGTTGCCGAGGCCGTTTCCGCTGTCTGGCGAGGCGTCGTGGTAGTCGTCCACCACACCGTCGTTGATGATCGTCAGCCGTGCCGTTCCATCGTCGACCACCGCGGTGATGTTGCAGCGTGACGCCTTGCTGTGGCGCAGCAGATTGGTGACGCCCTCGCGCAGGACCGTGGCGAGCACCGTGCCGGCCTGAGGGCTTATCTCCTCGATGGCGGGGGCCAGGACCACCTGGACCTCGACCTCCGCGGCGTCCAGCACCGACTTGGCCGACGACACCTCGGGGACGAGCGACATGTCGCGGTAGCTGCGGGCCACCCTGCGGACGTCGCCGAGCGCCTGCCGGGAGATGGCGAGGACTTCCTCCACCTCCTGGTCGGCGCGGGGGTGCTGGGCCCGGATCAGCCGCTGGAGGAGTTCGCTCTTGAGTACGATCGCGGAAATGCTGTAGCCGAGGAGGTCGTGCAAGTCTCGCGCGAGGCGCAGGCGTTCACTGGCGACCGCCATCCTGGCGATCTCGGCGCGTGCGGCGTACACCTCGTCGACGAGGGACGAGAGACGGGACAGGCCGTAGATCACCAGGCCGGTCAGCAGGGTGCTCTGGCACATGTAGACGAGGTCGACCACCGACATCCCGGCGACGATCCCGGGGACCAGCAGGCTCAGCCCGGTCACGCCGTAGAGCGGCCAGGCAAGGCGGGGCGGCAGCAGGAGCAGCAGCGAGCCGCCGAGGAAGCCCGCCATCGCCCCCCACAGGATGCCGAAGAAGACCAGGGGCAGATAGGTGAGAAGGGCCTGGGCGCCAAGGGTGGCGGCCTTCGCCCAGGGTGAGGCGCGGTCGGCTCCGTGCTTGGAATGCACGAGTTGCAGGCCGAAGACGGCAAAGAGCGTGACGAGTCCGGTGATGAGCTCGGGTGTGGAGGGTTTCTGGCTCAGCAGGTTGATCGCGGTGATGCCGAGATAGCAGATGAGCGCCGCCAACAGGATGACGTGGGCCAGCCGGGGGGCAGGCCGGGGGCTCCATCGGGAACCAGCCACGTCAGACGTGTCCTTGGTGTCGCTGTGCATCCTCGAAGTGCTCCTCTTCTGCCAGGAGAGCGTACGAGAGCGCGCCTTCTCGGGCGCTCTCGAACCCCGGGCCCGTGGTATTCGGCCACAACGCTCGTCCAGCAGACCTTACGTGGGATGGCTGCGCATCAGTCCCTTCCCGGGAAAACCGTGCTTTCGCATGAACACGCGCGCAGAGGCTCGGACTTTGCGTTGTGCGGCACCCGGGGAAATGCCTCTCCCGCACTCGTGACGCGAGAACACCCATGACGCGCGAACACCCATGACGCGCGAACACCCGTGACGCGTGAACTCGTGTCAGACGAAGAGTGGGATCGGGTTGAGTTCGGCGTACGGCGTCGGTTCCGCGATCCGGCCGAGCGCGACGGGAACGTCGTAGAGGCGTCCGGGCGCGTATCTCGCCCAGAAGTGCCGGAGTCCGGGAACGACGACCTTCACCACGGGAAGGCCGATGTCGGGACGGGTCTGGTCGAGCACGAGCAGGTCCATGCCTCGCGAGGCGAGCAGGCCGGTGGCCGCCGAGAGGTCGTCCCGAAGGTCGCTCCTCGCGGTGTAGTCCCAGGAGTGGGGCGCCCTGGGGGCCGTGCCGGGCTCGGGGGTCAGATAGGGCTGGGTGACCGTCGTCTCGTGCCGCCACCAGTTGACGGCTTCCGGCTGGTCCACGCGGTAGCCCGAGCCGTCGGGGCGCGCCCCCGAGACGGCGGGCAGGAGCTGGCCCATCTCCGTCAGGGCCCGGCGCAGCGCGACACGGGGATCGAGGTGGGCGCCGAAGCCGAAGATGATGTCCTCGGACGGTTTGTCGGTGCGGCGCGAGAGGGCCACGACGACGGGGATGCCGAGGTCGGACGTGAGGTCGAGTGCCCAGATCTCCCGGTTGAACCTGCGGTAACCGTCGCGTAGTCGGTCGATGTACGGCTCGGCGAAGGAGTGCAGGTCGATGCCCGGCTGAGGCGTGCGGTTGTACCACCACAGGGCCACCGCGTCGCGTTCGACCAGTTCCAGGAAGCCCTGGAGCACGGCGTCCTCGAAGCTGCTGCCCGCCGCGTTGCCGTTCGAGTCGGCGATCGGCTCGTGCGGGGAGACCGTGTCGGCGGGGAAGTACAGCATGCTGGTCGGAAGGAGCCGGTGCGTGCCCGTGGCCAGGGACCACAGGGGGGTCCAGTCGACGGGGCGGTTCTCGTCGAAGCGTTCCGGTACGTGGGTGAAGGGCGAGCGGGCCGCGTTCCAGCGGGACCGGTCGCGGAACTGCCGCTCGTCGTACAGCTGGCAGGAGTTGGGGTGCAGGGCCACGTCGCCGAGGCCGTGGAAGGTGTCGCGCACCACCGCCTCGTCACCGCGCCGCGTGCCGCTGTACCGCTCGACGGCCTCGCCCAGCGCGCTGACCTTCGCCTCCTCGGCGGTCAGTCCCTTGCCGCCGCTGAGCGAGCGGAGCCCGGCGCGCAGCCCGGACAGGGTGCCGGCCTCCATGGCGAGGTTCTGGCCCGACACATAGGCCTGGGTGAAGTCGGGGGCGCCGGGAGCCCGGCGGATCTCCTTCACCACACCGGTGACCGGGCCGACCAGGTGGCCGTAGCGCTCCAGCATCCGCGCGGTGTCCAGCGCGCGGTGCCCGCCGCCCGTGCCGTCCGCGGACTTCGGGCGGCTGCGCGGCACGGTGGGCCGCCAGCCGCGCTCGCTCATGAGCGCCGGGTCGCCGCACGACGCGCACTGCGGGAGGCGGGACACCGGGTGGGTGGCGGTCTGCAGCGTGAGGGTGTCGAGGGTGCGTACGGCGCTCTGCTCCGGACCGCGCAGACCGCTCGCCCACTTGACCGCTTCGAGCACCGCGGCCTGCACGGCGAGGGCCCGCCCGGTCGGCAGGTCGGCCGCGGGTCTGGCCACCGGGTGGTCCAGGCGCAGGGCGCGCTGCAGGGGCAGTTCGGTGGTGCGGTGGCCGCGCAGCCGGGTCGCGAGGCAGGACCAGCAGGGCCCGTCGTCGGGGCGGAACACCGGCCCGAACCAGGGCTCGGGGCCGCCCAGGCGTACGAGGAGCCAGGGGCGTCCCGTCGCCCGGTGCTCGGCGTCCACCTCACGCAGGCCGGGGGAGAGATAGTCATCGCACAGGACGAGGCTGAGGCAGGAATCCTCCGCCGAGTCCGTGATCCGCAGGCCCGAGGCGGCGCAAGCCTCGCGGACCCGAACCTCGTCGGCGAGACCGGACGACCCGGAAGGACCGGACGACCCGGAAGGACCGGGCGACCCGGAAGCACCGGACGCCCCGGAAGGACCGGGCGCCGTCACGATCCGCACGGCCGCCCGTGCCGCCTCCTCTGTGGCGCGGGCGCCGTCCAGGCCCGCGAGGTCCCAGTACGCCTCGGCGGCCCGGTCGGCCGGTGACTCGTCGGCCTGCTGCCGGAAGCGGAGCAGCCCGGCGTCCGTGAGGACCCGCAGTGCGTCGCCGACCTCCTCCGTCGTGAGGGAAGAGGCGGCGGCAAGGGCGACGGCGGCCGGTGTGCGGGTCCCGTCGAGCAGGGGGGCCAGGGCCTCCGCCTGCGCCCCGCGCAGCGCCGTGATCCCGGAGTGCGACACCAGATAGGCCGCTTCTCCGGGGACGACCGCGCAGCGCAGATGGCTCTTGAACTCGACGAACGCGGTCTGTTCCCCCATGGGCGTCATGCGTGGGAGAGCTCGGTGACCGTGCTGGTGCCGGACAGGAGTGTGCAGAAGGTGAACAGGGCCACCGAGTCGTCGGCGCCGGCGTCGAGGTGGTCGACGACGAGTGCGGGGCGCGGGGAAGTGTGGCTGTCCGCTGCGGCGGGAAGCGTGTGCGCGCCGGCAATGATCTCGATCATCAGTACGTTCCTTTTCGGTCTGGGGAGGCGTTCTCCGTTGCCAGGATCCTCATACGGGGAAAGCGTCCGCAGAAAGTGAAGGGCTCATCAGTGGGGGGTGAGACTTTCCCATGTGTCACCTTCAAATTTCACTCGAGGACCGTCGCAGAACCCCTGCGGTAATCGGAAACCTCCATTCACCTTCGCTCCACCGAATGGCAGGGGCTCTTCTGGAGGATTTGATTCCGGAGTTGTGATTTCTTCACGGGTGTGACGTGGTCACATCCCGGGGCAGAGAAACCCACCCCGGACGCCGGTACGCACCCACTGTTTCCGGCCCCGGCCCGAATGGAATCTTCGGTGTCCATGAGGGCCACCGAGACGCCGTACCTGCCGCAGTCGGCACACACCGCCGCCGCCGGGCCGAACCTGTTCTGCCTGCCGTGTGCGGGCGGCGGCGCGTCCGCCTATGCGCGGTGGCAGCGGGAGCTCGACGTGCTCGGCGCCGGCGTCCAGGTGCTGCCGGTGCAGCCGCCGGGCCGTGAGGAACGCGCCCACGAGCCGAGGTTCACCGACCTCGACGCTCTGGTGGAGGAGATGGACGAGCAGCTGGACGACGCTCTCTCGCGGCCCCACCTGCTCTATGGGCACAGCATGGGCGCGTTCATCGCCCACGCGCTGACCCTGCGCAGACAGCGCCGGGGTGCCGTACTGCCGCGGGCGCTCGTCCTCAGCTCCCACCGCGCGCCCCACATACCGCCCAACCGGATCCTGGACCCGGCGGCGGACGACGAGGAACTCGCGGCCCGCCTGGCCGAACTGGGCGGAATCCCACCGGAGCTGGCCGCGCGGCGCAGATTCCGTCAGCGCTTCATGCCGCTGGTCCGGGACGATCTCAGGCTCTGCTCGGGGGTGGTGGAAGAGGACGAGATCGAACCGCTGCGGGTGCCTCTGCGCCTGTTCGTCGGGGAGCGGGACCGGCTGGTGCCGGTCCACAAAATGGCCGCTTGGTCGGAGCACGGAAGCCGGGGGGCCGAGCTGCGCACGATGCCGGGCGGACACTTCTTCGTCCGCTCCAAGGAGAGCGCCTTGCTGGAAGAACTCGCGGCGGTGCTGCGCGAGTTCGGTGCCGTACCGGCCGAGTAATCCCATTCTCGAAAGGAACACGGAACGTGAAGATAGTGATCGCCCGGCGGGGGACGCCGGTCTGGCTGGAATCCGCATCGCTGGTCAGCAGGGTGTTCGGGACGAGTTTCGGGGCGCGGGTCTCCCCGGATCCGGATCAGTTCATCGCGTACGTAGGACGGAAGGACGGCGGCCCCGACGAGGTGGAGGCCTGCATCGGGATCTCCTTCCCGGAGAACGGGCCGGTCTTCCTGGAGCGGTACCTGGACGGTTCGATCGAGGACGCGCTGTGCGAGGCGGCCGGCCAGGACGTACGACGGCATCAGATCGTGCAGCTCGGCAGCGTCGCCTCGGTCGCGAACCTGGCGGGGGCGGAGATCTACCGCGCGCTGCCGCTGATCCAGGCCTGCCTGGGCCGGTCGTACGCCGCCATGACGATGACCAACCGGTCCGCGGCGCTGGCGAAGCGCCTCGGCCTCATCACGCACCGGCTGTGCGACGCCGACGGCACCCGCCTCGGCGCCGAGGAACTGGCCCGCTGGGGAACCTTCTACGACCAGCGGCCCGCGGTGCGCTGGGGACGTCTGGCCGATCACTCCCAGCAACTGGTCACGGGCGTCGAACGCTACGCACTCGACTCCGTCGACATCCGCCTGCTCTCCCAGAACCGAACGGAGCTGACCCGTGCTGCCTGACGTCATGTCGCACACCACGTCCCTGACGGCCGGGCTCCTGCGGCGCGCCGAGAGCGACGCGGCCATGGTCGAGGTCCTCTCCTCCACCGGCGGGCCGGGAGTCCGCCACACCTACCGCGAACTCATCGGCGCCGCCCGGGTGTTCGCCAACGACCTGCGCCGGCGCCAAGAAGCGCTCGGCCGTCCCGTACGGGTGGGGCTGCTCGCCGACAACTCCGCGCAGTGGGTGGTCGCCGACCTCGCCGCCCTGTTCGCGCGGGCCGTGGAGATCCCGGTCCCCATGGCCTTCACCGCCGAACAGGCGTCCTCGCTGCTCGCGGACGCCGACCTCTGCCTGGTCGACCCGCGGGGCGAGCGGTGGCTGGAGCGCGCCACCGCCCAGGGGGTCCAGGTCCTCCCCGCGGGCTGTGAGATCGTCGGGATCGACCTGCCGGGGCTCATCGAGGCCGCTGCCGACGCCCGACTCCCGTCGATCGACGCCGAGATCGCCGCGGCGGAAGCGGCCGGCGACACCGTCGTCAAGGTGGTGCACACCTCGGGCACGACCTCCGCGCCCAAGGGCGTACGGGTCAGGCTGCACGGAATGGAGGCACTGCTCGCCTCACTCGGCGGCCGGGTGGACGACGCGGTCTTCGCCCGCTATCTCTCCGTGGTGCCGCTCAGCCTGCTCATCGAACAGGTCGCCGGGCTCTACATGCCCTTCCTGAACGGTGGCAGCGTCACCTTCCTTCCGCCCGGCACCGCCCTGATCGGCACCGTGGCCGACGCGGGCCCGCGGATGCTGTCGCTGCTCCGCCAGGCGCAGCCCACCGCCATGGTCGTACCGCCGACCGTCGCGGGCCTGCTGCTCGCGCTGTGCGAACAGAACCCCACGGAAGACCTGGCCCAGCGCAGGCACCGGCTCTTCGGCCACACCGGCCCCGTCTTCATCGCCTGTGGCGGCGCGCCCGTCTCCCTCGACGTACTCGAGCGCCTCGAAGCGTTCGGGATTCCCTTGTACGAGGGGTACGGCCTGAGCGAGAACACCTCGGTCGTGGCCTGGAACTTCCCCGGACAGTTCCGGTTCGGCACGGTGGGCAGGCCGCTCGACCACGTACGGGCGCGGCTCGCGCAGGACGGCGAACTGCTCATACGGAGCACGTCGTTGTTTGCCGGATACACCCAGGAGGACCCCTCAAGCGTGGTCGTCGACGACCAGGGGTGGCTGCACACCGGTGACCTGGCCACCATCGACGACGACGGCTACATCCGGATCACCGGCCGCAAGAAGAGCCTGGTCATCACGGCCGCGGGACGCAACCTGTCCCCTGAGTGGGTCGAGGCCCGCTACCGCGAACTGGGCTTCGTGCGCGAGGCGGCCATCGTCGCGGACGGCCTGGACGAGGTGCTCGGCCTGTTCGTGATCGACGCCGGCACGGACCGTGTGGAAGCCCGCCGCCAGATCGAGCAGTTCGGCGCCGGGAGCCTCTCCGCCATCGAACGGGCCACCTCCGTACGCCTGCTGGCCGAGGACGACCCGCAGTACGCCACCTTCTTCACCGTGACCGGGCGCCCGCGCAGGGACGCCGTCCGTGACCTGCTGACTCGCACCGCACCCGAGGAGATCACCGCATGAGCACGGCCCTGAACACCACTGCGTACGGCGCCGGCGGCGGGCTGCTCGTGACGCCCGCCGAGCCGGGCGCCCTCTCCGGCGTCGACCCCGAGGAACTGCTCGGCCTGCTCGCCGAGGCGGGCTTCCTCCTCCTGCGCGGCTTCGCCGCGGACATGGCCTCCTTCACCGACCTGGTGCAGCGCACCTCCACCTCCACCACCCTCGACCCGGCACGCGACTTCTACTCGGAGGTCGCGCAGAAGGTCGACGCGGGCCTGGCCGAGGTCGGCCTGCACACCGAGAACGGCAACAGCCCCTTCCGCTCCCACCTGGCCTGGTTCTTCTGCGAGAAGGCGGCCGAGTCCGGCTCCCAGACCACCGTCTGCGACGGATACCGGGTGTGGGAGGAGCTCGCCGACTCCGTACGCACGGCCTTCCTCGGCCAGGACATCGTCTACAGCAGGCACGTCGCCGAGCCCCAGTGGCGCGCCATGGCCCACCACCTCACCGGCAGGCCCGCCGAGGAGATCGCCGTCGACGAGCTCGTCGCCCTCGCCGCGTCGATGCCCGGCACCGAGGTGACGCCCGAGGGGGACGGCGGGGTGCGCTACTCGTTCCGCACACCGGCGGCGGGCCCGACCCTGTTCGGCGAGCGGATCTCCTTCGCCAACAGCATCCTCGGCCCGTCCTTCAACTACGAGAAGCCGCGCATCACCTTCGCGGACGGCAGCGAGCTCTCCGACGAGCTGCTCGCCGCCGTCACCGAGACCACCGGCGCCCTCACCGAGAACCTCGACTGGGCCGACGGGGACGTCGCCGTCATCGACAACACCCGGGTGATGCACGGCCGCAGGGCCATCACCGACCCGCGGCGGACCATCTACAACGCGCTGAGCTTCGTCCGCACCACAGAGCCCGTGGCCGCCTGACCCGCGCCGCCCCAGCGGCGGCGCGTCCGACCGGCGGAGGCCGGTACCCGCCCCCGGCGCCGGCCTCCGCCCCCGTACCACCGAACCTCGAAGGTGATCCCGCATGTTCTCTGCCCTGGGCTCCGCCCTCCACGCGAAGCGGAGGCTGACCCTGTACCTGGTCATCGGCCTTGCCGTGCTCTCCGCCCTCTTCGGCGGCACCCTGCAGAGCAAAGTGACCAACGGCCTCGCCGACTACGACGACCCCACCGGGTCGCACACCGTGGCCCGCAAGGTCATCCAGGAAGCCACCGGCATCGACACCCAGCAGGGGTACGCGCTTCTGATCCGTACGGATGAGGCCATCGAGCCCGGCGGGCCGCAGCCGAAGGCGGTGACGGCGGGCATCGCCCTCCTGAAGGAGCGGCCCGAGGTGAAGCGGGTCGTCGACTACAAGTCGGCCGGCGACCCGGCCCTGATCTCCGAGGACTCGCGCTCCACCGTCCTCATCGGCGCCGTCAGGCCGATGAAGGACAAGGAGACCAAGGACGCCGAGAAGGCGTTGCAGAAGGCGATCGACGCCGACCCCGCGCTGCGCGGCCACGCCCACCTCGGCGGGCCGACCATCGGCATGGTCCAGGTCGGCGAGGTCACCACCAAGGACCTCTCGACGGCCGAGGGCATCGCCCTGCCGGTCGTCCTCGTGCTGCTCTTTCTGGTCTTCCGGGGGCTGGTCGCGGCGCTGCTCCCGGTCGTCGGCGCGATCTTCACGCTGCTGCTCACGATGGCCGGGCTGCGCCTCGTCACCCTCTTCGACAACGTCTCCACCGGTGCGCTCAACCTGGCCTTCGCGCTTGCGCTGGGACTCGCCGTCGACTTCGGGCTGCTGATCGTCTCGCGTTACCGCGACGAGCTCGCGCGGCACGGAGCCGGGGCGCTCGCGCTGCGCCGCACCATGGAGACCGCGGGACGCACCGTGCTGTTCAGCGGTCTCACCGTGGCCGCCGCGCTCGCCGCGCTGCTCGTCTTCCCCCAGCCGTATCTCCAGTCGATGGGTATGGCGGGCGTCATCACGTCGCTCGCGGCCGTGCTCTTCGCGCTGATCGCCCTGCCGGCCGTGCTCGCGCTGCTCGGCGACCGCGTCAACTCCTGGGCACCGCGGCGCTGGCAACGCGCCGTGCGGGCCGAAGGCACCGAGGGCCAGGGCGACCCTGCCGTCAGGCGCTGGCGGCGGATCGCGCAGCTGGTGATGCGCAGGCCCGTCGTCGTCGCGGTCGGTGCCACCGCGCTGCTGCTCGCGCTCGCGTCCCCGATGCTCGGCATCCGCTTCACCGGCGCCGACGCGTCGGCGCTGCCCACCAGCATCAGCGCCGGGAAGGTCTCGGCCGCCATGCAGGACGACTTCGCCGCGCCCGCCACCTCACCGCTGCGCGTCGTCGCCGACACCACCGACGGAGGCGAGCTTGACGCGTACGCCCGGAAGATCGCGCGGGTGCCGGGCGTCGAGGCGGTCGCGAAGCCGGTACGTCTGGACGCCACGCATTGGGAGATCGACGCCGTCCTGCGGGGGGAGCCGCTCGGCACGGTCGCCAAGGACGCCGCCGGGCATGTCAGGTCGCTCGACGCGCCCACGACCGTACGGTTCACCGGGCAGACCGCCGACTTCCTCTCGCAGAAGGACGGCATCCGAGACCGGCTGCCGCCGGCCATCGGCGTACTCGCCCTGGTCACCCTGCTGCTGCTCTTCGCCTTCACCGGCTCAGTGGTCCTGCCGTTCAAGGCGCTGTTGATGAACACCCTGTCGACCGGGGCCGCGCTCGGCTTCCTCGTCTGGGTCTTCCAGGACGGGAACCTCGGCTTCGAGGCGCAGAGCGGCATCGAGTCCACCACTCCGGTCCTTGTCTTCGCGCTCGCCTTCGGACTCTCCACGGACTACAACGTCTTCCTGCTCGGCCGGATCAAGGAGGCGAGGGCGGCCGGCCTCGACGACCGCGCGGCGGTGGCCGAGGGCCTGGCCCGCACCGGACGCATCGTGACGTCGGCGGCGCTGCTGTTCTGCGTGGCGGTGGGTGCTCTCGCCCTCTCGCGTCTGGTCTTCGTCAAGGAGCTGGGGCTCGGCACCGCGTTCGCGGTCATCCTCGACGCCACGGTCGTCCGCGCGCTCCTCGTGCCCGCCCTGATGACGCTGCTCGGCGGCGCCAACTGGTGGGCGCCGAAGCCACTGCGCCGACTGCACTCCGCGCTGCGGCTCGACCGCATGGAGACCTCGGAGGACACCTCGGCGCGGCCCGGACCCGGCGACGCGGGAAGCAGCTCGGGGCAGAGCGGCCGGGAGGAGGTGGTGAACAGGGCCTGAGACAAGGACAACTCACCGGCTGGGGTTGCGGGGAACCACACAAGGGAGAGCGGAATGTTTGCACCAGAGCGGGAGTACGGGGTCGTGATCCCGGCCGCGCCGGGGGGCGGCGGTGTGGCGGCGGAAGCCGAGACCGAGCGCCTGATGGACCACGGTTTCGGCAGAATCCGCGGCAGGGAAAGTGAACTAGCCCTGCTGGAGCGGTTGTTGGCCAGGCCTCACGAACGCCTGGTCACGCTGACCGGGCCCGCCGGAGTGGGCAAGAGCCATCTGGCCCACGCGGCGCTGATCGCACGGACACGGGCCGGTGGCGCGCCCCTGCTCTGGACGGACCTCGCCGAGTCGGCCGGGGCCGGAGCGGTCTGGTCGAGCGTCGGCGTCGATACGGCCAGGGCGGCGGCGGCTCGTATCGGTACGCGCCAGACGCTGCTGGTCCTCGACAACTGTGACCCGGTGGCCGCGCGCGTGGCACTGGACATCTCCGCCCTGCTCAGGGCCTGTCCGCGGCTGAAGATCCTGGTCACGAGCCGGGTTTCCCTCGACATCCGGGCCGAACGCGTCCTGGTGACGGAGCCGCTGCCGACCGGCGTGGGCTCACCGGCCGAGGAGCTCTTCACCGATCACGTGAGCCCCCGGTACCGCGCCGGACTCGACGGTGCCCAGGCGCAGTCGGCGGTGACGGAGCTGTGCCGGGAACTCGACGGCATCCCGCTGGCCATCGAACTGGCGGCGGAGGCCGTCGGCACCGAGGGCCCCCGGGCCGTCCTCGACAGGTTGAGCAGGGGCGAGCCCATCGGCCGGCGCAGGCTGCGGGACGCGTCGGCCCGGCACGACGGCATCGGCAGCGCCCTTGGCTGGGCCGCGCAGGGCCTGAGCCCCGCCGACCGTGCACTCCTCGCCAGGCTCTCCGTGCACGAGGGGCCACTCGGCCTGGCGGAGGTACGCCGGGCGGCGGGTGCGGGTGCGGGTGCGGGTGCGGGTGCGGGTGCGGGTGCGGGTGCGGGCGCGGGTGCGGGCGCGGGCACGGGCCGGGCGGATGCGGGCCAGGCGGGCACGGGCCAGGCGGGCACGGGCCGGGCGGATGCGGGGCAGATGGGAGCCGGCCAGGCGGATGCGGTGGCCGGGATCGAGTCCCTGGTCCATCAGAGCCTGCTGCTCAGCGGTCGCGGCCCGGACGGCGAGCCGGAGTTCCGGCTGCCGCGCATGGCGCGCGCCCACTACCGCCAGGCCCTGGCCGACGATCCTGACGCGCTGGCCGGCGCCCTGGACCAGCACGCGGCGCACTGCACGGCCTTCGCCGCCGTGCTCGCGGACGGGCTGCGTTCGGGGCGCGACATGGGACAGCTCCTCATGGCCGTCGAGACCCGGCTGCCCGACCTGCGCAAGGCCACGGGCCATCTGCGCTCGCGCGGGGACCACGCGGGAGTGCTGCGCGTGCTGACCGCGCTGGAGGGCCCGCTGCTCGGCCACGGGCTCGACCTCGACGCGGTGGGCACCATGGAGGACTCCGCCGCCGCGTGTTCCGACGGCGCCCTGGCCGCCGAAGCACTGATGGCCGTGGCCCGCTGGGCCCTCGGCCGGGACGAGCGACAGCGTGCCGAGGCGGCGCTCGACCGGGCGGCCGTCGCCGCCGCCGAACTCCCGGTCGTGCGGGCGCGGGTGGCGGCGCACACCGGGGAGTTGCTGCGCCGCAGGGGCGAGACGGCGGGCGCGGGCGCGCTGCTCGAATCCGCGCTCGGGGAACTCGACGACGCGGGGGACGTGTATGGCGCGGCCCTGGCCCGGCGCTCGCAGTCGCTGCTGCGCGCCGGACACGGTGACCCGGACGCGGAACGCCCGGCGCTGCGAGCGCTGGCCGAACTGCCCTGCACGCCGCTGGAGTCGCAACCCAGGGCCGCTGAATTCTGGCACGACCCGTGGTCCCCGGTCGTGGTCCGCGCCGCCCTGCTCAACGCGCTCGCCCGGGTACGCCGACTGCTCGGCCGCTCCCCGGAGGCGTACGTGAACGTGCGCGAGTCGATCCGCCTCCTGATGGGCACGAGCGGCCCCGCGGAGGCGGCCGAGGCCCTGGAGACGATGGCGATCGTCTCCGCGGGGCCGGGGAACGAGGAGCACAGGGAGGCGCTCTCCCAGGTCCTGGCCCACGCCGAGGCCCTGCGCCGGCAGCATGGGCTGGTCTCCGAGGAGGGCATCGCGCTGCGGGCCGTGGCCGACCGGCTGCACCAGGGCTTCGATCCGGCCGCACTGCGCAGGCTCCGGCTGGAGGCCCGCCAGGTCTCGCCGCACAGCGCCCTGATCGCGGGCCTGTTCGCGCCCGCGCCCAAGGAGGAACCGCCCTCGCAGGCCGAGCCCGCCGCCCCGCACGGACTCACGCCACGGCAGCACGAGGTCGCGCTGCTCGTCACCGAGGGAATGACCAACCGGCAGATCGGCAGGCAGCTCGGCATCTCGGAGTGGACCGTGACCAACCATCTGCGCGTGGTGATGCAGAAGCTGGAGTGCGGCTCCCGGGTGCACGTCGTACGCGCCATGCAGCGGGCCGGGTGATGAGCGGGGCCGGGCGCGCGGGCGTCCACGTCTGGGCCGGGCAGGTGCCCGACACGGTGGCCGACCAGGACGTGGCGCTCCTGGACGACCGGGAGCGGCGCCGGTTCGACGGGTTCAAGGACGAGGTGACGCGGGCCCGGTACGCGGGTGCCCGAGCCGAGATCCGGCGCACGGTCGCGCGATGGCACGGCGTAGGGCCGACCGCGGTGCACTGGGGCGTCGCGCGCTGCCCGGGCTGCGGGAGCCGGGACCACGGCCCGCCGTACCTCCGCCTGCCGCGCTCCGAGTGGCGGACGAGTGTGTCGCGCTCCGGGGAGTGGTGGATGCTCGCCTTGTCGTACGGGGCGCCCGTCGGCGTCGACTTGGAGCGCCGGAGCGCTTTCGATGCCGAGGCGGTGGTCCGCCGGGCCCTCACGCCGGAGGAACGGGCCCATGTCGCGACCGCCGGGGAGGGCACGGAGCGGGACGACGCCCTGATGCGCTGCTGGGTGCGGAAGGAGGCGGTGGTCAAGGCCTGGGGGGTCGGCCTCGGGACGGACCTCGCCGGGGTGGCGGTGCGGCCGTGGGAGGAGTCGGCGGTCGTGGAGCGGGCGGGCAGGGAGGGCGCGGAACGCTGGGCGGTGCGTGAGGTGAGCGTGGGGGAGAGCTGCGTGGCCGCGCTGGCCCGCCCCGCGGATGTCACGGCCCCGGTCGTGGTGCACGGGGCCGACGGCGGGCGGACAGCCGCGAAGGCCTGACTGTGCGCACAGTCAGGCCTCCGGGAGTGCGGTGCTCGGCGACCGGGTGGTGGGCCGGTCGGATCACGTGACGATCCGGCGGGTGGCTGGTCGAGCGGTGATCCGGCCGATGACGGGTCGGAAGCCGACGGCCGTGGCAGTCCGGAGCCCCGACCAGCCACCCACCGCGTCCTTCTGACGTGAGCACCGGCCGACAGGATCGGCCGGTGGCCGGTCGGCAGACCCCCGGTCACCGGCCTGCCCAGGGGACGACGGGCTGCGAATCGGTCAGAAGACGATCGGGCCCGGCGTCTGCTTCGAGACGGCCTTGCACGTGTTGCCGGTGCCGAGGATGTTGAGGCTCAGCGAGGCGTCGCCGGATCCCGCGGCCGGGATGTACGAGTCGAGGCTGTCGCCCGCGGACACCGCACCGGTCAGCGCGCCGATGGTCACCGGCTGCCCGGCGGCGGCCGCGTCGTTGGCGGTGCCGGTGAAGTCCACCGTGCCGCCGTCGGCGCGCTCCAGACGCAGCGTGGCGGTGATCGAGTTCGCCGGGATGTCGACCGGGGCCAGACCGCTGCTGGTGGAGATCTTGACGGAGCCGACGCCGTCCGCGGCCGAGGCCTCGATCGTCAGGTCGGAGACGCCGTAGCTGCCGCAGTCGTACGACGCCGTCACGGTCTGGGAGGCGGCGGGGGCCGCGGCGGAGGGGGCGGCGAGGGCGATGCCCCCGGCGAACAGGGCGGCGGTGGCAACGGTGCTGGCCTTGATGAAGTGACGCACAGTCAGAATCCTTCTGTCGCGGTTGAGTTCGAATCTGTGAATGGGTGGGTGGACGGGTGGTGCAGGCGGACGGCCGGTGGGCCGTCCGGGTCATAGGGGGTGGCGCTCGGCCACCGGGATCTTCACGGTCGGCGGATGCCAGTCGGCGATTCCGTCGAAGCCGCGCAGGAGCAGGCCGGGGACGGCCTTCGAAGCGGCCCTGAACACCGCGTCGCGCGTGGCGACGGCCGCCCGGGAGCGCAGCGACGTCAGCTTCAGGATGCGTTCCGCGCGCCGCACCATCGCGGTCGTACGCGGCCTGCGGTCGTGGTCGTACGCGGCGAGCGCGGACAGCGGATCTCTGCCCGGCACGGCGTGATGGGCGAGGACCACGCCGTCCTCGATCGCCATGTTGGCGCCCTGCCCCAGGGTCGGCACCATGGCGTGGGCCGCGTCTCCGAGGAGTGTGCTGCGCCCCCGGTGGAACGAGTCGAGCGGCACGGCCATGTGGTGGACGTCGTGGCGCAGGATGTCCTGGTCGTCGACCGAGCCGAGCAGGGCCGGCACGGGGTCGTGCCAGTCGCCGAAAAGCCTGAGCAGTTCGGCCTTCTCGCCGTCGGGGGAGCGGCCGCCCTCCTGGGTCGCGGCGCAGGCGTAGATGAACACACTGTCCGGGTCCCGGATCAGGCTGCCCCAGACCAGACCGGCACCCCACGACTCGTGCGGCACGAAGGCGGGTCCCGGCGTCGGCGCGAGGATGCGCCAGACGGTCCAGCCGCCGTAGGCGGGGCCGGGGTGGCCGGGGAAGAGGATGGCGCGCGTCTTGGAGTGCACGCCGTCGGCGGCGACGACGAGATCCGCCTCGTACATCCCCTGAGGGGTGCTGACGTGCGCCATGCGGTCGGCCGATCCCGCGTCCGTGAGGTAGGCCGCCTCGCCGGTGTGCAGGACGCCGTCGGGCAGCCGGTCGACGATCAGGTCGACCAGGTCGCTGCGGCGCAGCACCACCAGCGGGCCGCCGAACCGGGCCGTGACGGCCGAGCTGTGCGTGCGGGTCAGCGGGCGGCCCCGCGGATCACACATCAGGCCGTCGCCCTGCCACGCCGCAAGGGCGGTGACCTCGTCGCCGAGGTCGAGGGCGGCGAGCGCGCGCTGTGCGTTGGGGGCCAGGGTCAGGGCGGCCCCGATCGGGGCCAGGGTGGGGGCACGTTCCAGGACGGTGGTGTCCCAGCCGCGTCGGTACAGGGCGAGAGCGGTGGTCAGACCACCGATGCCGGCACCGATGACGACGGCTTTGGGGCGGGTCATGGACTCTCCTTGTGAGTCAGGGTGAGTCAGGGTGAGTCGAGGTGAGCCGGGGCGAGTCGGGCCGCGTCGCGGTGAGTCGCGGTGAGTCGGGCGAGTGGCCGTGAGCTGCGGGCGGACCGGGGGCGGCGCGAACCGCCCCCGGGCCCGTGGGTCAACCCCGCGCACCTCCCGCCCGCCAGTGCACGGCAGCGGCTCCCGCGAAGTCCCCGGCATGGGCGAAGCCCGCCAGCATCAGCAGGCTGCCGTCCTCGACCCGGCCCTCGCGGATTCCGTGGTCGAGAGTGATGGGGACGGCCGCGCCGAAGAGGTTCCCGAACCGGTCGAAGGTGTCCAGATGGCGGTCGGGGCCGATGGAGAGCCGCTCCTGCCACTGCTTCAGGAACATCCGGTTGGGCTGGTTGGTGATCAGCAGATCCAGGTCGTCGGTCTTGAGGTCGAGCGACTCGCAGACCCGGTTCACCACCTCGGGCACCAGGCGGTTGCCGCGCTCGACGATGTCGGCGACCTTGTCGGGCGTGAACCCGACGTGCATCTGACTGGCTCCCGCCTCCCAGTACTTGCGCCCGTCGTGCAGCGCGAGGCCACAGTCCCGGGTGTACTCGCCGTGGTTGGCGACCTCGATGCCGAGGATCGGCGACTCGTCGGACGCCGCCACATAGGCGGCGCCGCAGCCGTCACCGGGGATGACGGCCTCGGGCAGCCTGCGTACGTCGGGCTGCGTCATCACCGGGCCCGCGCTGTTCTGCACGTTGAAGAGCAGCGCGGACCTGGCCTGCCCGGAGCCGATCAACGCACGGGCCAGGCGCAGCAGATGGACGAAGGACGCACAGCCGCCGTTGTGGGCGTCGAGCACCCAGTCGGCCTTGACGCCGAGCCGGTGGGCGACCTCGGCCCCCGGCCCCGTGAACGGCACCTCCGGGAGCAGTGAGTTGGTGATCACCACGTCGACGGCGCGCAGGGCGTCGTCCCCGATCCGGTCCCGCAGGGCGAGACCGGCCTTCTCCATCATGTCCGCGGGCGTCTCGTCCCTGGACACCTGGTGCCGGGTGCGCGGCGCCTTGAACATCGTGTGCCCGGCCAGGTCGGCCGCGCCTTCCTGGTGTTCGAGGAAGTACTCCGTGCCCACCGGCTCACCGGGCAGGTAGGAGGCGAGTTCGAGCAGACTGACGGCTCTCATGCGCCGGTGCTGCCGTTGCGCAGCTCCAGGATCTTCTTCATGTTGTCGATCTCTATCTGGTGACCGGCGTAGAAGAGGTTCCACATGTCGCCGACCCACGGGCGCTCGGGGCTCGACGCGAGCTCCGGGTGCGGGTTCTTGTCGTAGTACGGGTGACGGCAGTTGGTCCAGATGACCACGGAGCCGGGCTTGTTGAGGACGGTCTGCGCGTCGATGATCCGGTGGATGTAGACCATCCACAGCTCCTCGCCCTGGTCCCAGGCGCACTTCATGTCGACGGTGAGGGCGCGCGGGTCGCCGTCGATCCGCAGGAAGATCTTGGTCTCGTCGTCGAGGAGGGTGTCGCGGCCCTGGTAGAGGCCGGGGGTGTCGGTGGGCGCGAAGTCGCGGGTGCTGTAGGTGTACTCGTTCAGGTTGCGCTCGTTGGTGAGGTAGTCGTAGACGTCCTGCGGCGGCGCGTCGATGTACTGGTGGACGGTGACGAACTTCCCGTACACCTCGTCGTACGTGAACGACTCCTTGGTCATCTGCGCGGCCTGCGCCAGGGCTTCCTCGCGCGGCGTGGTCTCCCAGCGGAGCAGACCGGGGACGTCCTTGAGGTCGGCGGGGATCGGCTCCGGCGCGACGTAGTCGGCGGTGGCGCTGGTGGTGTCCGTGTTCGTGAGGGCGGTGGTCATCCTGGTACGACTCCTTGGTTGATGGGCCGGCTCTTTCCGACGGCCATGGCGTGCTGCTGGAAGGGACGGAAGGGAGGCATCTCGGTGGGGTCGGTCTCGACGCAGATCAGTGCGGGCGAGCCGGTGGTCTCGGCGCGGGCGAGCGCGGCGCGCAGCTCGTCCGCGGTGGTGGCGGTCACCGCGTCCAGGCCGGGGAACATCGCGGCGGCGCCTTCGCCGATCCGGGCCGGGCGGAAGAGGTTGTAGGTGTAGTCGCCGGAGAAGAAGAGCTGCTCGCGGGTGTGGCACATGCCGTGCGAGTTGTTGTTGAAGATCACGAAGGTGACCGGAAGCCGGTGCTCGACCGCCGTGTGCACCTCCATGCCGTGCATGAAGAACGCCCCGTCACCGGCGAACACACAGGTGCGCCTGCCGGTGGCGAACGCGGCGCCGATGCCGGCCCCGAAGCTGTGGCCCATGCCGCCCATGCCCATGGCGACGATGAACCGGCCGCCGACGGGCACCCCGACGTGGTGGATCACGGTGGCGCCGGTGTTGCCCGCGTCGCTCACCACGGTGGCCCCTTCGGGCAGCACGGCGCCGACGACGCTCGCGGCGGTACGCATGTCCAGCGGGCCCGAGTGCGCGAGACCACCGGGAGGCGGTGGCGCGATCCCGGCCGCGGGGGGCCGGACGTCCTGCCCGGGGGTCACCGACGCCGGAGCTCCCGCGCCCCCGCCCGTCAACTCCTGCGCCAGTACGGCCATTTCCTCGCCCAGCGGCCCGGTGAGGCGCACCAGGTCCTCGTGCGGTTCCAGGAACGGCGGCCGAGGGTCGAGGCAGACCACCGGCGAGCCCTTGAGGTGGTCGTGCAGTCCGGCGCCCGCCATCTGCGGCAGCCGGGTGCCGGCGAGCACCACGGCGGACGCCTGCTCCAGGGCTTCCTGCACGTCCGCGGTGCCGATGACCCCGGCGATTCCCAGGTGACGCGGATCGCGGTCGTCGAAGACGTCCTTGGCGTCCGGGGCCACGGCCACCCGTGCCCCCAGCGCCTCGACGAGCCGGGCGAGCTGGGGCCGCGCGTCCGCCCTCGCCACCGCCTCACCCGCGACCACCACCACGCCCTGCCGCTCCCCGGCCGATCGCAACAGGGCCACGGCCCGCTCGCGTTCGGCCGCCGACGAGAGCTCACGGACGGCGATCTCGGGTGGCCCAGGAGCGTCCCAGGCGGGAAGCAGGGCCTGCTGCACGTCCTTGGGCAGCAGGAGCACGGCCGGCCCTGGCGCCGCCGGGTCGAGCGCCGCCGCGAGGGCTCGCGGCAGCGACTCGGTGATGGACTGCGGGTCCTCGACGCGTACGCAGTGCACGGCGATCTCGCCGAACAGCCGCTCCGCGTCGATGGACCCGGCGAGCCCGCTGGTCTCCTGGAAGGAACCGTGCCCGTCCAGTGAGGTGGGCGGCTGCCCGATCAGGACGAGGGCGGGCACGTAGGAGGCCCTGAGTTCGGCGATCCCGGGGACCAGGTTCATGGCCCCGGCGCCCGAGGTGGCGGCTATCACCGGTACGCGCTGGGAGGCGCGGTGATATCCGTCCGCCATGGTGGCGGCCGAGAACTCGTGTTTGGCGACCACCCCAAGCGGGCCGGATTCCGCGTGCTGGATCGCATCGTAGAGATCTTCGATATTGGCGCCACCGACTCCGAATACATGCCCGACGTCCTGCCGGCGAAGAAAGTCGACGATGAAGTCGACCACGCGGAATTGGTTTCTCATGGACCGTCCCTCTTTCCAGGCGGTGGTCCAGCTATTGCAGGCCTTCCGGTCCACCACGGACAAGTGGCACGTCCCTGCCAGCCGGGCGGGACAGGGCATGGCAGGGATCTGCCATACCGCTCTGTCATGTCCGGGGAGGCCGACCGTAGTTAGGTTCTGGTCAATCACTCACCGCACATCGCACCGACCGGAAGGAACACCATCGTGATCACCGTGGAAACCGTCTGCGCCCTCATAGCGAAGAAGCTCGGCAACAAGGCCTCCGGCCTCACGCTCGGCGCCGACACGGCCTTCGACTCGGTGGGCCTTTCGAGCCTGCAGATCGCCGACATCGTCTACACCGTCGAGGACGACGCGGAGATCGAGCTCGACCCGAGCCAGGCGGCGAACGTGAAGACCGTCGGCGACCTGGTCAAGCTGGTCGAGTCCACGCAGACCGCGGCCGCCGCATGAGCACCGCCGCCTACCAGGGCGCCACGGCCGAGGCGATCAGGCACCACTACGACGTCTCCAACGACTTCTACGGCCTGTGGCTGGACGGTTCGCTCACCTACACCTGCGCCCTGTGGGACGAGTCGGGCGCAGAACTGGCGGGAATTCAGGACGACTTGGAGGCGGCACAGGTCCGCAAGCTGGACTACCTCATCGAGGGGGCCAGGGCGGCGGGCGCCGGCCGGGTCCTGGACGTCGGCTGCGGCTGGGGGAGCCTCCTCAAGCGCCTCACCGGGATCTACGGCGTGCAGCACGCCACGGGGCTCACCCTCAGCGACAGCCAGGCCGAACTGGTCAGGGCGTCCGGGATCGCGCGCACCGAGATCCGGGTGGAGAACTGGCTGAACCACGAGCCGACGGAGGGCTACGACGCGATCATCTCGATCGGCGCCTTCGAGCACTTCGCCAGGACCGGGCTCTCCAGGGCCGAACGCATCGCGGCCTACCGCGAGTTCTTCGAGCGCTGCTACGAATGGCTGCCCTCGCACGGCCGCATCGCCCTGCAGACGAACATCAAGGGCAACAACACCGTGATGGACAAGGCCACCGTGCGTGAGCTCATGTTCATCATCGAGACCATTTTCCCGGAATCGGAGATCCCGGCGCTCTCCGAAGTCATCGAATCCAGCGAAAAGCTCTTCGATGTGGTGTCCCTGCGCAACGACCCGGACCACTACAGCCGTACCTGCGGGGAATGGCTGCGGCGACTCCAGGAGAACAGGGAAGCCGCCGTACGCATCTCGGGCGAGGACAACGTCGTCAATTACGAGAACTATCTCGGCGCGAGCGTGCGGCACTTCAAGAACCGTCACCTGGGCCTCGCGAGGATCATTCTCGAAAAGGGGCGTTGAGAGTGACCACACGAAAGAACGTCGTCTATTGGCACGAGACGGAGTCCGTCACGCCCGAACCCCCGCTGCGGGACGACGTCGACTGCGACATCGCCATCGTCGGCGGTGGCTACACCGGCCTGTGGGCCGCGCACTTCCTGAAGGAGGCCGAGCCCGCCCTCGACATCCGCATCGTCGAGGCCAAGCACTCCGGCTACGGCGCTTCGGGCCGCGCGGACGGCTTCGTCACCCCGACCATCGGCAAGGACATCCAGGCCCTGGTCGAGGAGTTCGGCACCCGCCGCGCCCTGGAGGCCTCGCAGGCCGTCGGGCGTTCCATCCTGGAGATCGGCCGCTTCACGCGCCGCAACAAGATCGACGCGGAGTACGAGGCCAATGACTACCTGATGGTCGCCACCGACCAGGCCCAGCTGCGCCGCCTGCGCGCCGACCGGGAGCTCGCGACCACCATCGCGGGCCGCGAGCAGCCCGAGCTCCTGTCGGGCGGCCAGGCACGGGAGCTGATCGGCTCACCCGCCATCGTGGGCGCCATGCGCACCGGCGGCGCCCTGGTCAACCCGTTCCGCCTGGCCCGCGGTGTGGCCCGGGTCGTCAAGGAGCGCGGGGTGACCGTCTACGAGAACACCCCGGTCCTGCGCGTCGACCCCGGGGCGCGGCCCACGGTCGTCACCCCCGGCGGCCGGATCAGGGCCGACAAGGTGATCATCGCGGCCAACGCGCACCAGTTCACCTTCAAGGAGTTCCGCAACAAGACCGTGCCCATCTGGAGCTACGCGATGGTGAGCGAACCGCTCACCGACGAGCAGCTGGGCCGTATCGCCTGGGCGGGCCGCGAGGGTCTCGTCGAGGCGAAGACCTTCCTGACGTGCGCCCGCTTCACCGCCGACAACCGTCTGATGTGGGCGGGCGGTCCCGCCCTCTACTTCTACGGCCGCGACATGCGCCGGCGCCGCATGAACGACCAGCGGGCCTACCGCGAGCTGCACAAGGAGTTCGGACGGTTCTTCCCCATGTGGCGGGACGTCAAGTTCACCTACACCTACGGCGGCACCGTCGACGTCACCCGTGACTACGCACCGCACTTCGGGTCACTGCCCGGCGGCAACGTCTTCTACGGCTACGGCTTCAACGGCAACGGCATCGCCGCCACGCACACCGGCGGCAAGGTCCTGCGCGACCTCGTCCTCGGCAAGGACTCCGAGTACGCGCGGCTCCTGTACGTGGACGACAAGCACCGCAAGCAGCGCGACTTCCCGCCCGAGCCGTTCCTCTACGTCGGGGCCCGCGCCACCACACGGCTGATGGAGTGGAAGGAGTCCCGGGCATGAGCGAGCGACGCACCGTACTGCTCACCGGCGCGTCCGGCGTCGTGGGCCGCGCCATCCTGGAGGAGATGCCGGGCCGACCGATCCGGCTCATCTCCATGGCGAGGCCCGGCGGTGTGGCCCTGCCGGCCGGGACCGAGCACGTACTCGACGCCGATCTGGCCGAGCCGCGTTTCGGCCTCGACGAGGACAGCTACCGGGCCCTCGCCCGGGACGTGGACACCGTCATCCACTCGGCGGGCCTCACCGAGTGGGGACTGCCGGACGAGCGCTACAAGCCGGTGAACGTGGACGGCACCCGCCGCGTCATCGAGTTCGCGGAACTCTCGGGCGCCACCGTGCACTTCATGAGCACCGCGTTCGTGGCGGCGCTCTCGGCGAGCGCCCCGTACAAGCTCAGCGACACCAACGTCACCACCAACTACGTGCGCTCCAAGCTCCGTTCGGAGCAGCTCCTGCGGGACAGCGGCCTCCCGCACACCGTGTTCCGGCCGACCAACCTGATCGGCGACTCCCGGACCGGCTGGACCTCACGGGGCCAGATCGTGCAGCTGATGTCCGACTGGATCTGCCGCGGCCGGGCGCCCTTCATCCCCGTGCACGAGGGCAACCGCATCGACATCGTCCCGCAGGACCTGCTCGCCAAGGCGGTGCTCGCGGCCGTCGAACTCGGCGACACCAGCGGCGAGTTCTGGGTGACGTACGGCGACGAGGCCATGGACATGGAGGCCGCCATCGACGTGTGCGCCAAGCACGCGGCGGGCCTCGGCCGCACCCTCACCCCGCCCCCTGTCACCGACCCCGACGCCCTCGACCCCGAGGAGCTGCACCGGTTGCCGCCGCTGGCCCGCTCGTACCTCTCCGTCCTGCGGGACGTCAGCGAGGTGACCCGCTGCGGCGGCGGGGTCCTGCCCACGTCGATGCCGGAACTGCGCGAGCGCTACCAGGTCCCCTTCGTCCACGACACGGACGCCTACCAGCGGACGCTCGAATACGCCTCCGCCCACCTCAGCTAGCCAGTCAGAAAGGACGCCACCGTGGACGCCGTGAACCCCGTCAACCCCGTGACCCCCGTGAGCGAGGAGTGGAAGCCCCCGCGGCTCGACACAACCGTCGCCGTGGTCACCGGCGCCAGCAGGGGCGTGGGCCGCGGCATCGCCCTCGCCCTCGGCAGCGCCGGCGCGACGGTGTACGTCACCGGGCGCAGCACCCGCACCGAGGGCCGCACCGAAGGCCTGCCCGGCACGGTCGACGACACCGCGGACGAGGTCACCGCCCGCGGCGGCACCGGCATCGCCGTGCGCTGCGACCACCGGTCGACCGAGGACAACCAGGCGCTCACGGACCGCGTCAGGGGCGACTACGGCAAACTGGACCTCCTCGTGAACAACGCGTGGGCGGGTTACGAGCGTTCGAGCGACGTGCGCTTCGACGCCCCGTACTGGGACCAGCCGATGTGGCGCTACGAACTCTGCGAGGGATCGTTGCGTGCCCAGTACGACATCACGCGGCTGCTCACCCCGCTGATGTTCGGGAAGGACGACGGGAAGACCGGACTGATCGTCGGTATCGGCTTCACCGACGGCGACACCTACCTGGGCCAGGCGGCGTACGACGTCTTCAAGTCCGCCAACGACCGGCTCAGCAAGGCGTTCGCGGCCGACCTGCGCAAGAAGAAGATCGCCGCGCTCTCCCTGCACCCGGGCTTCGTCCGCACCGAGCGGGTCGAGGCGGCCTGGGAGGCCTTGGGCGACGGCCCCGCCGCGGTGGTCCACTCGCCGGAGTACGTGGGCCGCGCGATCAACGCGCTCGCCGCGGACCCCGACGTGCTGAGCCGCTCCGGCCAGGTGCTCTCCACCGGTGATCTGGCCGACGAGTACGGCTTCAGCGACGTCGACGGCCGACGCCTGCCCGCCTTCCGCCTGGAGGGCCGGATGAGCCTGGCCACGCGCATGGACCGCCTCAACCGGGTCGTCGCGCAGGCCGCGGCCTCCTGACCCTCCCGGACACAGAAGCACCCCACGCAGCACCCCCACACAGCTTGGCGAACAGGAGAAGGCATATGGGCAGGGGAACCGCCTCGTCCACCGCGGCAGCCGAGAGCGGCGGCGCGGCAACCAGGGCGGCAGGGCTCGCGCTCGCGGTGACCTGCGGCGCACAGTTCATGGTCATCATCGACGACACGGTCGTCGCCATGGCGCTGCCGTCGATCCGCACCACCCTCGACTTCGACCGGGCCTCACTGGCCTGGGTCGTCGACGCCTACATGCTGCTGTTCGGCGGCTTCCTGGTGCTCGGCGGCCGCTGCGCCGACCTCTTCGGCAGACGGCGGGTGTTCCTCACCGGCCTCGCGGTCTTCACGGCCGCCTCGCTCGCCTGCGGCCTGGCCAACTCGCCCGAGATGCTGATCGTGTCGCGCGGCGCCCAGGGTTTCGGTGCCGCGCTGCTCAGCCCGGCCGCCCTGTCCATCCTGATCACGGTCTTCACCGAGGCGAGGGAGCGCCGCAAGGCGCTCGGCATCTGGGGCGGGCTCACCGGGATCTCCGGGGTCTCCGGCGTGCTGCTCGGCGGGATCGTCACCGATCTCATCGACTGGCGCTGGGTGTTCTTCATCAACATCCCGGTCGGCGTCCTCCTCTTCGCCCTCGCCCTGAAGCCCGCGCTCGCCGACCGCGAGGACGGCGCCCCGGGCAAGCGGCCCGCGACGGACGGCATGGGAGCCGTCCTCATCACCGGCGGTCTGCTGCTGTTCGTCTACACCGTGATCAGCACCAACCACCGCCCCTGGGGCTCCGCCGCCACCATCGCCGGGCTCATCGGCTCCGTCCTGCTCCTTGTGGCGTTCGTCATCAGGGAACAGCGCGCTCCCGAGCCGCTGATCCGCCTCGGGATCTTCGCGAGCCGGCAGATCTCCGCGGCCAACGTCATCATGCTGCTCGCCGCATCGGGCCTGTACGGGATCTTCTTCTTCCTGACCCAGTACATGCAGAACCTCCTGGACTGGTCCCCGCTGCGCGCCGGAGTGTCCTGGGCTCCCTTCGGCGTCACCATGGCGGTCTTCTCCGGCATCGCGATCCAGCTGCTGCCCAAGCTCGGCAGCCGCATCCTGTGCCTGATCGGCCTCGCGTCCGCCACCGCCGGGCTCGGCCTGCTGCTCAATGCCCCGCTCAAGGCCTCGTACGCCACCGACATCCTGCCCACGCTGCTGCTCTGCGCGGCCGGTTACGGCCTGGCCATGGTGCCGCTCGTGGTGGCCGCCGTCAGCGGTGTGCCGAAGGCGGACTCGGGCGCGGCGTCCGGGGTGCTCAACACCGGCCAGCAGATCGGCGGCGCCATCGGCCTCGCGGTCCTCGCCACCCTGGCGAGCAGCCGCCTGGACGACGAGATCGCATCCGGCGCGGCCATGCCGGACGCCCTCCTGACGAGTTTCCACACCGTGTTCCTCGTCGGGACGGTGCTCACCGGATGCGCCGCGCTGCTCTCCTTCGTTCTGCCCGCCCTCCGCACCGAGTTCGACCCGGAGACCACCTCGGGTGTCTGACGCCGAGGGTGTCCGACGCCCCGGGCCTCCGGCCCCGAAGACCAACGAAAGCAAGGGGAAGAAATGGACGGCAAGGAACACCGCTGGTACATGCTCACGGCCTCTTTGGTGCCGCTGTTCGCACTCGGCGCCGCCATGGTCCTGGCCTGGAACCACATCTTCGGCTGGACCGACGTCCTGGTCACGGTCGTGATGTACGTCATCTCCGGGATCGGCATATCCACCGGCTACCACCGCATGCTGACCCACCGCTCGTTCGAGACGTACAAGCCGGTCCGCGTCGCCCTCGCCACGGCGGGCGTACTCGCCGGACAGGGCCCGCCGATCATCTGGGCGGCCCACCACCGCAAGCACCACCGCGTCGCCGACAAGGAAGGCGACCCGCACAGCCCGCACCTGGGATTCGAGCCCGGCTTCAAGGGCGCGATGGCCGGCATGTGGCACGCCCACCTCGGCTGGCTCTTCGACACAAACCTCAGCTCCGATCCGATCCGCTACTGCCCCGACCTGGTCAGGGAGAAGCCGCTGCGCTGGCTCAGTGAGAACTTCGTGGCCGTCGTCGCCGCCGGTGTCGTCCTGCCCGGTCTGCTCGCCTTCGCCATCACCGGCGGCTCCGTCCAGGCGCTGTTCACGGGCATGCTGTGGGGCGGTCTCGTGCGGATCTTCCTCATCAATCACATGACGTACGCGGTGAACTCCATCGGCCACTACTTCGGCCGCCGCCGCTTCACCACCACCGACCACTCCCGCAACGTCGCCTGGCTGGCCATACCCTCCTTCGGCGAGGCCTGGCACAACAACCACCACGCCTTCCCGCGGTCCGCACGGCACGGCATGAAGTGGTACGAGGTCGACCTCTCCGCGATCTTCATCTGGAGCCTGGAGAAGACCCGCCTCGCCTGGAAGGTCATCCGGATCGACACCGAGCGGATGACGATGCGCGAGGCCGGCGTGAGCCGCGTCAACGGCACCAAGCTCAGCCAGGAGGAACTCCTGGTCAGCCAGCAGCGGATCGCGCCCATGGCGGACCGTTCGCGCGGCGGAAACGATCTCTCCCTCGTGGATGTGGAGTGACCATGGCAACCACCGACGCCGGACTCTGGGACCTCCTCCTGCGCGACGATTCCCACGGAGTACTGCACCACTGGCAGGAGGACGACGGCTTTGGGCACACCCCGTGGAGCGAGGTCGTCGCCGACGCCCACGGCATGGCCACGACCCTGCGCGCCGCCGGAGTCACGCCCGGCAGCCGGGTCGCCACCGTCCTGACCAACTCGGCGCACACCCTGCGCGGGCTCCTCGCGGTCTGGCTGGCGGGCGGGGCCGTCGCCTCGTTCCCGCTGCCCGCCCGTGGCCAGAGCCCGCAGGAGTACGGCGCCCAGCTGAGCGTGCTCACCGAGCGGCTCGGCCCCACGGTGCTCCTGATCGACGAGGGCCTCGCGCCGCTCGTCCCCGTGGAGCTCGCCGCCCGGTTCCCGGTGCTCAACTGGACGTCCCTGTACGGGGATCACCGCATCGACCCGACGCCGCCAGGCCCCGAGGACACCGCCTTCATCCAGTACTCGTCAGGCAGCACCAGCCTGCCCAAGGGATGCGAGCTCAGCACCCGGGCCATCGGCACCCACCTGCACATGCTGCACGAGATGACCGGCGGGCGCCCCGGCGCCGAGACGATCGCCTCCTGGCTGCCGCTCTCGCACGACATGGGCATCTTCGGCACCATGCTGCACGCCTGGGCCTTCGACTACGACTTCGTCCTGTCGTCGCCCGAGCGGTTCGGCATGGCACCGCGCACCTGGTTCCGCGACATGTCCGAGTACGGCGCCACCATGACCGCGGGCACCAACACCGCCCTGCACCTGGCCGCCCGCGCCCAGGGCCGCAACCAGCTGCCCAAGCCGCTCGCCCTGAAGGTCTGCGTGGTGGGGGCGGAACGCGTCGACTGGGAGACCCTGGAGGCCACCGTCGCCGCGTTCGGCCCCTCGGGCTTCTCGGCCACGGCGTTCATGCCCGCGTACGGAATGGCCGAGGCGACCCTCGCGGTCTCCTGCTCCCCGCTCGGCGAGGACCCCGTCACCCGCAGCTTCGACGGTCCCGCGCTGCTCGACGGCCGCATCGTCGAGGTCCCCGAGGACGCGCCGGGCGCCACCCGGCTCGTCTCCAACGGGCCTCCGCTGCCCGGAGTCACGGTGACGACCAAGGAACCGGACCGCGTCTCCGAACTCCGCGTCGACTCGCCGAGTCTGGCCTCCGGTTACCTCAACGACGCCGACCGCACCGCCGAGCGGTTCCACGACGGCGTCCTGCACACCGGTGACCTGGGATTCGTGCACGACGGAGAGGTGTACTTCGTCGGCAGGGCCGACGACCTGATCTCGGTGGGCGGACGCAACGTCTACACCAGCGAGATCGAATCCGCGGTCGAGGCGATGGGCCCGGTCCGCAAGGGCTGCTCGGCGCTCGTCGACATGGCCGGCGGGGGCGTCTCCAAGCTGGTGCTCCTGCTCGAACCCAAGCGCAGCAGCGCCGACTTCGAGCTCATCGCCGACCAGGCCGCAGCCGTGGCCAGGGAGAAGTCGGGCATCGCGCTCTCCGAGTGCGTCTTCGTGGAACGCGGCCATCTGCCGCGGACACCGAGCGGCAAGATCCAGCGCTTCCGCTGCCGGGCCCTGCTCGGCGGGGAGGCCGATCAGCTGCAGACCATAGCGCGCGTCCAACTGGGCTGACCGGGCCGGCCGTGCGGCCGGCCGGGGTGGCGACACCGTACGAGAAGGGATCCACATGCCTCAGGTCCAGGCACCACCGCCGGGCTTCTTCGCCGACACCGAGATCGTCGGCAAGGAGGACCATCTGCGACTGCACCTCAACGAGAACCCGTACGGCCCGCCGCCCGGAACCGTCGACGCCGTGCGGGCGGAGGCGGCGAGCTACCTCAACCGATACCCCGACAGCGAGTGCGGGGAGCTCCGCGGGAGGCTGGCCGCCCACTTCGGGGTCACCCCCGACATGATCGCGGTCGGCAACGGCACCGATGAGCTGGTCCTGGTCACCTCGATGGCGTTCCTGCGCGAGCCCGGCGCCTCGGTCGTCACCACCGCCACCACCTTCCCCGGTTACGTGGTGTCCGCCGCGGCCGTCGGCGCGCGGGCCCACACGGTCCCGCTGCGCGGCGCCTCGATCCCGGTCGACGGGGTCGTGGCCGAGATGGAGCGGGGCGCCGAACTCGCCTTCGTCTGCAACCCGCTCAACCCGACCGGAGCGGTGCTCGACCAGGCCGCCGTGACGGAGCTGATCGATGCCGCGGAGCGCAGCGGAACGGTCCTCGTCTTCGACGAGGCGTACATGGACTTCGCGGGACCGGCCCACGAGTTCGCCCTGGACGCGGTGCGCGAGGGCCGCCGTGTCCTGGTGACCCGCACCTTCTCCAAGGCATGGGGACTCGCCTCGGTCCGCATGGGCTTCGTCATAGGCCCCCAGGACCTCGTCCAGCGGATCAACACGGTCGCGGGCGCCCTGCCCTTCAACGTCAACCGGCCGGCACAGCGGGCCGTGCTGCGCGCCCTCGAACAGCCCGAACACATCGACCGGGTACGCGCGGACAACGCACGGGCCAGGGAACTGCTCTGCAAGTCTCTGGACACCCTGAACATCGAACACGCCCCCTCCGTCGCCAACTTCGTGATGGTCAAAGTGCCGGGGGAGGGAGCGGCCCCGGGCGACAGCGTCGGGTTCGCGGCCCGGCTCGCCGCCGAGCACCGCATCTTCGTGCGCAACCTCGACGTGCTCGGGCTCCCCGGCTATCTGCGGATCTCCGTCGGGACCGTGGACGAGGTCGAGCGCCTGGCCACGGCGCTGGCCGCCCTGCTCGGGCACCACTGACCACCACCCGTGATCGCCGCGAAGGAGCGAGGAAGCGCGCCATGAGCCATTACAAGTCGAACCTGCGGGACCTGGAGTTCAACCTCTTCGAGGTCCTCGGCCGCGACCGGACGTACGGCAGGGGAGCCTTCGAGGCGACGGGCCGTGACACCGCCCGCTCCATCCTGGCCGAGGTGGAGCGGCTCGCCGTGCACGAACTGGCGGACCCCTTCGTCGAAGCCGACCGCACCCCGCCGCGCTACGACCCGGCGACCTGCTCGGTCACGCTGCCCGACTCCTTCAAGCAGGCGTACCGCACCTGGATGGAGTCTGGCTGGCACCTGCTCGACCTGCCGTCCCGCCTGGGCGGCGCCGACATCCCGCCGTCCTTGCGCTGGGCCGTCGCCGAACTCGCGCTCGGCGCCAACCCCTCCCTCTACCTCTACCAAGGACTCGCGGGCTTCGCGAAGATCCTCGACCGGCTCGGCACCCCGGAACAACGCGAGCTCGCCCGCCTCATGGTCGACCGGCAGTGGGGCGCCACCATGGTCCTCACCGAGCCGGACGCGGGCAGCGACGTGGGTGCCTGCCGGACCAAGGCGGTCCGGCAGGCGGACGGCAGCTGGCACATCGAGGGCGTCAAGCGCTTCATCACCTCCGGCGAGCACGACCTGGCCGAGAACATCGTCCACTTCGTACTCGCGCGGCCCGAGGGCCACAAGCCGGGCACGAAGGGCCTCTCGCTCTTCCTGGTGCCGAAATTCCACGTCGCCGACGTCTCCACGGGCCGCCTCGGCGGGCGCAACGGCGTGTTCGCCACCGCCCTCGAGGAGAAGATGGGCCTGAAGTCCTCGGCCACCTGCGAGCTCACGTTCGGCGCCGGGCAGCCGGCCGTCGGCGTACTCCTCGGCGAGGTCCACGACGGCATACGGCAGATGTTCCAGGTCATCGAGCAGGCCCGGATGATCGTCGGCACGAAGTCGGCGGCCACCCTGTCCACCGGCTACCTCAACGCGGTCGCGTACGCCAAGGAACGCCTCCAGGGCACGGACCTGGCGGCCTTCGGCGACAAGGCCGCACCGAAGGTCCCCCTCACCCGCCACCCCGAGGTCAGGCGCTCCCTGCTCCTCCAGAAGGGGTACGCCGAGGGCCTGCGCGCCCTGGTGCTCCACACCGCGACGGTGCAGGACCGGATCGCGCAGGCCGAGGCCTCGGGCAGCGTGGACGAGGAGGCGAAGGCACTCAACGACCTGCTCCTGCCGATCGTCAAGGGCTACAGCTCGGAGCGCGCCTGCGAGCAGCTCAACCATGCCCTGCAGATCTTCGGCGGCGCCGGCTACCTCAAGGACTTCCCGCTGGAGCAGTACATCCGCGACACCAAGATCGACACGTTGTACGAGGGAACCACCGCGATCCAGGGCCTCGACTTCTTCTTCCGCAAGGTCGCGAAGGACCAGGGCGCCGCGCTCGGTGCGCTGCTGACCGAGGTGGAGAAGACGGCACTCACCGAGGCGGGCTCGGAACTCACGCAGGCGCACGCCCAGTTGGCGGATGCTGTCACGCAGCTGCGGGCCATCGTCGACGTCATGGGCGGGCACCTGCTGCGGTCCTTCGAGGAATCCACAGCGATGTACCAGGTCGGACGGAACACGACCAGGCTCCTGATGGCGGCCGGCGACGTACTCCTCGGCTGGCTCCTGCTCCGGCAGGCAACGGTGGCCGAGTCGAAACTGGCGGAGCGGCCGGATGGCCTGAACGCCCCCGACGCGGCGTTCTACCGAGGCAAGATCGCAACAGCCAGGTTCTTCGCCCAGGAGGTGCTTCCGCTGCTGACCGCAGAGCGTCGTGTCGCGGAGCAGACGGACACGGTGCTCATGACCGTGCCGGACGAGGCCTGGTGAACCGAAGTGCCCGGCGCGCGCACACCTGTACCGCTCGCCGTTGACCTGTAAGGAGCGACATTCATGACCGAGTCCATCGCCCACCTGCCCTCGGGCCACCAGACGATGCTGCTGGCCCACCGTGCCATGGTGCGCGACCTAGACCGCGTGGCCCGCAGCGCCGAGCAGCTGGCCCGTACGCCCGACGCCGCACAGGCCGCCGCCCTCCTCGACTACGTGGACAAGCTGTTCCAGGTGATCGAGCACCACCACGAGGGCGAGGACGACTTCCTCTGGCCGCGCCTGCGTGAACTGGGCGCCGACCAGGAGGCCTTGGCCCTGATGACCGCCGAGCACGAAGAGCTGGCGAAGGTCCTGCACACCTGGCACGAGACGAGCAAACGCCTGGGCACGGACCCAGCGGTCGCGACGGAACTGGCCAAACGCACGGAGGAGGTGCGCGAACAGCTTGCCGGGCACGCGGGCGACGAGGAGCGCGAGCTCCTCGGCCGCCTCGCCCCAGCCCTCGGCAAGCAGATCTGGAAGGGCTTCGCGACCCACATGCGCAAGACCGCACCCGGCTGGACACTGCGCTTCATGCCGGCGTGGCTGCTGTCCGTGGCCGGGCCGGGGGAGCAGGGCGGCGTCGCGGCCGCGCCGATCGGCAAGCTGTTCAGCGGCTGGCTCGAGAAGCGTCAGCGCGCCGCCTTCGGCGACAACTACTGAGTTCCACCGGACCGCCGCGCGACCGGACGAGCAACGCCCTGAGATGAGTTGACCGGCCAAGACCAACAACTGCCCGAGCTGAACCGCTGAGTCGCGTAGCGACCTCAACACCCCTCTGCGTCACGCGAGTCCGGGTGGCGGTTCAGTGCGTCCTGAATTCACGGAGGGAACCCTCATGAGTCCGTCGGTATCGGCCGTCACTCCGCAGTACGGGAGGGCGGACACACCAGACCGCTCGGCCGCATCGCCCCTGGAACGGGGGCGGCAGTGGATAGAAGAGTTCATCATGCGTCCGCACGAGCGTATCAACCGGGAGGGCGCCGTCTGCCCGTTCGTCGAATCCTCGATGAAGGCGCAGAGCTTCCGCATCGAGGAGTGGCAGGTCGACCCGGGGACCGACGCCGAGGGAATGGTGGGCCTCGTGCGCCGGATGGCCGAGGCCTTCGAGGGCACACGGTGGGAGGGCCGCAACCGCGTCCTGCACACCCTGGTCCTCGTCCTGACGGGACTGCCCGAGGGCAGCCACCGCCTGCTCGACGAGGCGCACGCGCTCGCCAAGCCCGAACTCGTGGGCCGCGGTCTGATGCTGGCGCAGTTCCACCCGGAGTGCGACGAACGGGCCGCCCGCAACCCGGAGTTCGAGGTCTCACGTTCACCGGTGCCGATGCTGGCCATGCGCTGGATGGCCTTCCACGACGTACTGTTCCTCGACTCGGACCCCGAGTGGTTCGCCGCCTACGAGGAGCGGTACGGCGGCAGGCACGAGCGGGGCTCGGTCGCCGACCCGCTGTTCGCCGAGGCCTTCGCCGAGGCGCGGGGCAAGTGGGGCACCACGTGAGCCCGGCACTGAGCACGTCCCAGGGGGCCCGCTACGCACGGATCATGGGTGTGGGAACGTACCGCCCACACCGGATCGTCGACAACGAAGAGGCCAGCAGCCTCATCGACTCGTCGGACGAGTGGATCCGCGCCCGCACGGGAATCCGCACCCGGCGCTGGGCGGGACCCGACGAGACCCTGGCGGTGATGGCCGAGGAGGCCGCGGCCAAGGCCGTCGCGGCGGCGGGCATCACGCCGGCCGACATCACCTGCGTCATCGCCGCGACCTTCACCTACCTCAAGCAGACTCCGGCCGTGGCGACGGAGATCGCGCACCGCGTCGGGGCGCGGGGCGCGGCGGCCTTCGACCTGTCGGCGGGCTGCGCCGGGTTCGTGCACGGAGTGGTGCTCGCGGCGGACGCGGTCCGCAGCCGCGGCGGCCATGTCCTGGTCGTCGGCGTCGAGCGGATGACCGACCTGCTGAACCTCAAGGACCGCTCGACCGCGTTCATCTTCGGGGACGGTGCGGGCGCCGTGGTGATCGGCCCGTCCGAGGTCCCCGCGATCGGTCCGGCGGTCTGGGGTTCGGACGGCTCACAGGCGGACGCGATCGAGCAGACCGCCCCGTGGGACGTGCTCAGGGATGCGCCCGGCCAGGAGTTCCCGTGGATGCGGCAGGAAGGGCAGCGGGTCTTCCGCTGGGCCGTCTACGAGATGGCCGAGGTCGCCACCCAGGCCCTGGACGCCGCGGGCCTGACCCCCGCCGACCTGGACGTCTTCATCCCGCACCAGGCCAACGTCCGCATCATCGACGCGATGGCGAAGCGCATCGGCCTGCCGCAGGGCGTGCGGGTCGCCAAGGACATCGTCACCGCGGGCAACACCTCGGGCGCTTCCATCCCGCTCGCCATGGACGCCGTGCTCGCCTCTGGCGAGGCCAAGCCTGGTGACACGGCCCTGCTGCTCGGCTACGGCGCCGGCCTGTCGTACGCGTCGGTCGTGGCCACCATGCCGTAGTGCGGGGCTGAGCCCACATGAAACGCCGGGGCCGCTGTGGAGACAGCGACCCCGGGGCCGTCGTAGGACTCGCCTACTGCTGGACTGCTTCGACGTCAGTCGATCACGGCGCCAAGGATGGGCAGCGCGGGGGCGCCGGAGTCGTCGTAGACCTTCGAGTGCTGACGGATCTCGTTGCACTGGAAGGCACGCGCCTCATCCAGAACCTCGATCGTGATGACGTCGATGTCCTGGACGGTCGGGCAGATGTCACGGATGATCTCGATGTTCTGCGAGTAGTGGCCGTGCACCTCTTCGTCGGCCATGGCCGGGGTAACGGCCATTCCCGTGGCGGTCAGCGTCAGCATCGAGCCGGCGAGAATCTTCTTGGCGTTCATTCTTGTGTGCCTTCCTTGCGTCCAGTAGCTGCGACGCTTTCCGTAAGCGCCGACAGCCCCTCTAACTGTCTTGCCGTTGCCGTGGTTTCGCCCCTCAAGGTCATTCACTCTTTTGCAGCAACGGTGGCGAAACCGGCGGGCGTTTCGGCATACATGGAAAAATGGGCCCCGAGGCGCGCGGCTGTACCGTCGGCTCGGGGCCCATCTTCCCTTTATGAAAAGGTGCTCAAGAGCGCAACAACGGGCGCCCAGGAGTTCTACTTGTTCACGACCTGGCCGAGGAGCGGCAGCGCGGGGGCGGACGAGCTGTCGTGGACCTTCGAGCCCTGACGGATCTCGTTGCACTGGAAGGTGCGCGCCTCGTCCAGAACCTCGATGGTGATGACGTCGATGTCCTGAATGGTCGGGCAGACGTCGCCGATGATCTCGATGTTCTGCGAGTAGTGGCCGTGCACCTCTTCGTCGGCCATGGCCGGGGTGACAGCGATTCCGGTGGCGGTAAGCGTCAGCACGGAACCAGCAACGATCTTCTTCACACTCATGGTGTGTCTGCCTTTCTAAGCATATGTGGGCGTCTCCCAGTGAGTGCGCCAGCAAAATCAATAACGCGGCGCCCGGTGGTGATGTTCTTCCGACAGGGCAATCATCACCCGGTTGCTGCATTGATACGTTTATTGAACGTAGCGGAATCGCACTGTTGAGCGTCGCGAGGAAGCGAACGGGTGAAAGGGGTGCCGCCCGCGCAACCTCTGATTCTGTAGGCCGGTTGAGTCCGGCGTCGGCACCCAGACCGGGTGCTTTTATCATCCGGGAAGGAGCGCTCAGCGTAATGAATTCCAAGAACAAGAAGGTGCTGGCCGGGTCGATTCTGACCCTGGCGGCGACCGGCACGGTAGTCACTCCGGCCATGGCCGATGAGGATGTCCACGGTCACTACTCGCAGAGCATCGAGATCATTCGCGATGTCTGCCCGACCATTCAGGACATCGACGTCATCACCATCGAGGTCCTTGACGAGGCGCGCACCTTCCAGTGCAACGAGATCCGTCAGAAGTCCGAGGTGAAGGACGACTCTTCCGCCCCCGCGCTTCCGCTTCTGGGCGCGGTCCACCACTGAGGCTGTGACGCGAGGCTGTGACGCCCCGAGAGGCGGAGGGCTTTCCCTCCGCCTCTCGGGGCACAGTCTTTTTTGAACCGCTCACGCAGTCGGGGCGACGCATCTTCGTACGCCCCAGCCGTGAGTCAGACACGCACCCTGCGCACCGGCAGGAGGCAGCGCGCACTGGTCGGCACCAGTTGTTCGTCCGAGACGAACGCGCGCAACTGCTCCGCGCCGACCGCCTTTCCCTGAACAGCCTCCGGCCACGGGCGCGTTGCGCAGATCAGATAGGCCGTGCCGCTCTCGTAGGCCGCCTGCTGCCATTGCTGGGAGACCGGGCACTGGACATGCAGGAAGGGCAGGCTCAGTACGGCTTGTTCGGCCTCCACCAGCAGCGAGATGGAACTGCGTGTCTCCCGCGTAAGGTCGCTCACGCCGCCACCGACCGAGAGACCGGCCTTCTTCAGCTCGGCCCTCAGGGCCTCCGAGCCCGCTTCCGGCCCGTCGCGGCCGTCCCCTCGGGAACACACCAACAGGAACGGCGTCACTTGGCCGTCAGAATCGGACGCGCTTTCATTGGCCCACGGAATGATGACGAGGGTGCCCAGAAGGGAACCCTGCTGCTCTGGCTTTACGGCAGTGGAAGAGGTCATGTCCGCGGATGCTAGTGGCGCTTTCCCGGGCCTTCGGCGCGTTTACACCCGTTCGGCCGATACCCGGGACGGGGATTCCCCCGGCCGGGTAGTCCCGGCCCTTTGTGCCGTCCGGCAGGAGGGTCGCAGGCCGTTACTTGTGGCCGGTGGCGCCGTTGCAGGGACAGTACGGCCGCGTACGTGCGGCGGTACTCGTCAATTCTAAGGAGAACGTGATGTCTCGCATCGCGAAGGCAGCCGCTGTCGCTTTCGGTACGGGCGCCGTGGTGCTCAGTGGCGGCGGCATGGCCATGGCGGACGCGGGCGCCGAAGCTGCGGCCGTGGGCTCGCCCGGCGTCGTTTCGGGCAACGTCGCCCAGGTCCCCGTTCACGTCCCGGTCAACGTGTGCGGCAACACGGTGAACGTCATCGGCCTGCTGAACCCGGCGTCCGGTAACACGTGCGTCAACGCCGAAGGTGACCACGGACACGGCGGTTACGGCGGCTGACCTCCCCCGGCGGCCATGGATGACACCGTTGGCCCATGGGGGTCCTGATCGCTTCGCCTCGTCGAGCCGCCGCTCGGCGGGGCGAAGTCTCATGCGTAGCGGTAGATGCCGCGATGGCCGAGCAACTCGTCCGGCTTCGCGTCCCACGGCGGCATCGCCTCGTAGCGAGCGGCGATACGACCGTGCTGTGGGCCGTGGCCGGCCTTCGGCTGCCGCTCGGGCAGGTAGGGCGCGGAGCGGGGGTGCCGTGCCTGCCAGCGGTCCCACAGCAGGTCCACGAAGGCGTGGTTCAGCCAGAAGACGGGGTCGTTGACCGACGCACCGCCGAGCATGTGCCCGCCGACCCAGCGGTGGACGCGGTTGTGGTTGCGCCACCTGTCGTTGCCGGTGGCGGAGGTCCACCCCTCGAGCTTGTTGCGATAGCCCTCGGTGGAGGTGGAGTCCCAGGGCGGTGTGTCGTACACCGGGTCGTTCATGGCCCAGGCCAGTTGCGCCTTGGTGGGCAGCTCGATCGGGTTCCGCGGCCGACCGAAGTCGCGCATGAGGAAATCGCCGTCCGCCTCTCCCTCCTTGATGACCCAGACGCCGTTCGTGCGGGCGAACGGTCCTGTCATGACCTGCCGGTCGGAGCGCCGTCCGTTGCCGCCCATGAACCCGCCGCCCCAGAGCGAGGCACCGGGCGTCCTGTCCACCGTCCAGTCCCAGTACGGGACGGACACCGCGGGGTCCACCCGCTGCAGGGCCCGCTCGAACTCCAGGAGGAATCTGCGGTGCCAGGGGAGGAACGAGGGCGCCATGTGTGCCACCCGCAGGCCGCTGCCCCCGTCGGACACGTAGTACGTGATGTGCGTCCGGACGAACTCGTCGTACTCGCCCTTGCGTTTGAGCTCGAGCAGCGCGTTGACGAAGCGCCGCTTCTCGGCGCTGGTGAGCCGCGCCTGGTTCTTGCGGATGTAGGCCACTCGGGGTCGCTCCTGGGTCCGATGTGGCGGGGCAGAGGTCAGGCGCCGCTACCGCGCAGCCTGCGGCCGGGGCCGAGTTCGTCCACTGCCCTGCGGGTTGCGATGAGGGGCGTCGGATACGACTGGTAGTGGTCGATCATGCTCAGATAGCCGCCGTCGGCGCGCCGCATGAGGTGCAGCGGGCGCCCGTCGACGGTGATGTCCCAGGCGGCGCCCGCGTGTTGATGTCCCGCGGCGGCTCTCGACCCGCGAAGGTGGCGGCCCTCGTAGATCTCGTCGAAAGCCCCGTCACCGACGTCGTCGGCCGGCGGGTGCTTTGCCGGGTGTCGGGACCACCACTGGAGGGCGGCCTGCGCCGACACGGCGGCGACGGCGACTCCGATGAGGTTGCGCGTCATGGCCCGGCGCGTGAACCGTCCCGCGCCCTGGCCGCCGCCCGCTGCTCGTTCGACCACTGAGGATGTCTCCTTGCGCGTGATGCCCGGTTCTGCCGCTGTCAGCTGGTCCAGAAGTCCCACCAGCGCGTGAGGATCAGCATGCCGATGATGCCGATGTGCAGCACCGGAAGGACCCAGGTGAACTCGCTGAAGAACGTACGCAGCCAGGAGGGCGCGGGCAGGAAGCCGTTGCGCACGTTGAACGACGTGACGTACCAGAACATGATGATCGTGGCGACCCAGGCCAGGCAGCACCACAGGCACAGCGAGTTGATCTCGTACAGCGACTGGTACTGCAGCCACGTGCAGAAGCCGACGCCGAAGAGCGTGCCCGCGTTCAGCGTCAGCCAGTACCACCGCGGGAAGCGCGCACGGCCCAGCAGGCTCATCCCGACGCAGATCACGGCCGCGTACGCCGCGAGACCCAGCATCGGGTTCGGGAACCCGAAGACCGACGCCTGCTCACTCGTCATGATGTTGCCGCAGGAGACCACCGGGTTGAGGCTGCACCCCGGAGTGAAGTCCGGGTCCTGAAGGAGCTTGAACTTGTCCAGCGTGATGACCCACGCCGCGAGCAGCCCCGCGGCACCCGTGATCACCAGAAGCAGCGCGAACGCACGGCTCCCTTCGGCGCCGTCCGCTGGAGCGGCCACGCCCCTCGCGGGGGCTTCGTGCTTACGGGGGAGCTCACGGGGGTCGAGCAAAGGCGTCTTGGTGTGCATCGCTGCAGTCCTCACGGCAGTGGCAGAGGCGGGAAACAACTGAGGGCCGTTTCCGCAGAACGCGCTGCGGAAACGGCCCTTACTGCCATTCGCCGTCTGCTCGTGGCAGCAGCCCTGCGGGAAGTCATTGGTTGCCGACAGCGGCAAGGAAGAGTTCTACTTCCCGAGGGGAAGCCCGCCGATAAGTTTGCCCGCGCCGCCCTGCTGGTGCAGGCCCTTCGCGGCATCCGCCACGGCCTTGACGACCGGATCCTTCTTCTCGCTTTCACGGGTGTTGGCGGCGAGCGGGGATGCCTCGGAGGTCGCCGACTTGCCGCTGATCGTGTCCAGCGCACCGTTCAGGTTGTTGAGGTCGGCGGCAAAGGCGGGCGCGGCGGCACCAGCGAGGACCATGGATCCGGCAACAACGGCGGCAGCCTTCAGGGGCTTCATCGTGTTCCTTTCGTGGGCGACGGGGCGGTCGCCAGAGGGGGTTTTCACTTCGCCGTGGCTAACGAGCACCGTGTGCGGCGGAAACTCTGTACGGCGGAAATTCCCGGAACCCACCCGAACGAAGACGGTGTCTCATTCTCGTATGAGATGGACACGTGAGAAATCCGTCGCGCCGCCCGGAAGAGCGACGCGACGGGTGCTGCCCTGACAGGGCCTCAGGACAGCGCGGACTCCTCGGCGACGCCGTCCTCCTGCGGCAGCTCCGGCAGCTCCGGCAGCCCCGGCAGTTCCGGCAGCCCCGGCGTCTCCGGCATGGACGGCAGTCCCGCCAGGCTGGGGGCCGGGAGGTCTCCGCCGACGAGCGTGGCGGCGAGAAGGTTGACGAGGCCGGTGACCACGCCCGGCACCGTGCCTGTTCCCGCGTCTGTGTCCTCACCTGTTCCCGCGTCTGTTTCCTCATCCGACACGACGCCTGACCCCGCGCCTGGCACCGCGGTGTCGCCGCCGATGGTGGCCGCCTTGAGCAGGGCGTCGACCGAGGCCAACACCGCGTCGAGAACGCCGGCCTTCGGGTCGGCCGCCGGCGTGTCGTCGTCCGGCAGTGTCTTAGGGGCCCCGGCCGAGGCCTTCCTGATGGCCTCCTTCGCCGGGGCGGCGAGCTTCTCGGCCTCCTCGGCGGGCAGCCGGCCCTGGTCGGCCTCCAGGACCGCGGTGAGCAGATCGGTGACGGGGGTGAGCACGCCACCGGCCTCGCGCAGGGTCTCGACCTGGGCGAGCAGTGCGGCCGTCTCGGAGTCCGGCGCGCGGGGCGCCTCCTGGGCGCTGCCACGGGGGGAGTCGCTCTCGGCAGCGGCCACGGGCCCGGCCGTCCCGACGAGGAGTGAGGCACAGAGGACGGTGGTCGCGATACGCCGTACGGGCAGAGCGCGCATGAAGTTTCCCTTCGACGATGTGTCGGATCTTGTGTTAACCGTGAAAGCGGTGGGCACCGACCGCAACCAAGCGGCTGCCATTCGGGGACATGGCGGCCGTACACGGGTCCGACACACTTGTCAGCCTTCATGGATTAATGCGGAAAGCGGCTAGTGTTGCCCTCTCCTGAAGCCATTTGAATGAACAAGTGCGGGAAGTTACGAGTCGAGTGTGACTGTCGCATTTAATCTCCCTTCTGGTTCGGACCTTTCCCGAAAGGGCAACGCCGGTCATGCGTAATTCCCTGGGCTCCCTTCCGCGTCGCGTGACGCTGTGCGCCCTCTTCCTCGCGGTCGTCGCCCCGCCGGGCGGCCCCGCCGTGGCCGCGCCCCCAGCCGCCGAAGCGGCGAGCATCGAGTTCGCGCAGCGCTATCACGCCCTCCAGCACGGCGGGATCACCCGCGCGGCCAACACGGTCATCACGTGCCGGAAGCCGGTAGCCGACCGCGCGAACTCCAGCCGCGGAGAGGTCCGGCTCCCATCGGGCTCCCGGGTCTCCTACGCGCGTCTGTACTGGGGCGGCAATCTCCGCGTCGGTGAGCAGAAGCGGCCCGGGGACAACGGCCGAGTCCTCATCGCCGAACAGGGTGGCAGCTACCGGCAGGTGCGGGCCGACACCCTCGTCGGGCACCGCACGGCCAACGGGGCGGACGCCTTCCAGGCATCGGCCGACGTCACGCCCCTCGTCAGGACCAGCGGCGCGGGGCTCTACACCGTCGCGCAGGTCAACGTGGCACGGGGGCACTCCGAGGCCGGCGCGTGGGGTGGCTGGACACTGGTCGTCGCGTACGAGGACGAGGCCGCGCCGCTGCGGCACCTGGCCGTGTGGGACGGCTTCGACTCCTTCGACGCACGCGGGCGCAGCCGTGCGGTCCGCCTGGGCGGCATGCCCGTTCCGGCCCGCGCGAAGGGCAGCGTGGGCATGGTCACGTACAACGGCGACCGTGGCACGACCGGCGACACGCTCACCGTGTCGACCGACCGGGGCAGGCCCGTGCGGCTCTCCGACGCGGCGAACCCCGCCCGCGACGTCATGAACTCGACCATCAGCGAGCCGGGCAGGCAGAGCGCGAGGACGCCCGCGTACGCCAACACGCTCGGATACGACTCCGACATCTTCCCCCTCGACGGGGGCCCCAAGGCCGAGCGAGAGGGCCTGCTCATCCGACTCGCCTCGCAGCGAGAGTCCGCGTGGGCCGGTGTGCTCTTCGCCGCTGTGGACGCGAAGCGGTAGCGCACCACCTTCCCCCTGAGCAAGGCGCCGTGCATGCAACTGTCACCGAATGACCCCCGGCTGAGCGTCCTTCATGTCGCCCAGCCCGTCGACGGCGGAGTGGCCCGCGTGGTCACCGACCTGGTGAAGTCCCAGCTGTCCACCGGGATGCGGGTGGACGTGGCATGTCCGGACAGCGGCCGGCTGCCGGATGCCGTGCGCGGCCTGGGACGCGCCCCCCACCGGTGGCCGGCGACCCGCGCCCCGGGGCCGGGGCTGCCGGGCGAGGTGCGGCGCCTGGCCCGCATCGTCGAGGAGCTGCGGCCCGACGTCGTGCACGCGCACAGCGCCAAGGCCGGGCTCGCCGCACGGCTCGCCCTGCGCGGCAAGGCGCCCACGGTGTTCCAGCCGCACGCCTGGTCCTTCGAGGCCGTCGGCGGCGTGACCGCGCGGCTCGCCCGGCGCTGGGAGCGCTTCGGGGCCCGCTGGGCGACGCACGTCGTCTGCGTCAGCGAGGCGGAGCGGCTCACCGGGCAGCGCTCCGGCATCGACGCGCGCTGGTCCGTCATCCCGAACGGCGTGGACGTCGAGCGCTTCCGTCCCGTGGCCGCGCACGCGGCGCGCACCGCCCTGGGGCTGGCACAGGAAGAGTCTCTGGTGGTGTGCGTGGGGCGGCTGTGCCGGCAGAAGGGACAGGACGTCCTGCTGCGGGCCTGGACCGCGGTCGCCGAGCGGATGCCGCTCGCCCGGCTCGTCCTCGTCGGAGACGGACCCGACGAGGACGGGCTGCGCGAACGCGCGCCCGCATCCGTGCGGTTCGTCGGAGGAGTCCAGGACGCCACCCCCTGGTACCAGGCGGCCGACCTCGTGGTCCTGCCCTCCCGGTGGGAGGGCATGGCACTCGTACCCCTGGAGGCGATGGCCTGTGCCCGGCCCGTGGTCGTCACCGACGTGGACGGCGCGCGCGAGAGCCTGCCACCCGGACTCGCGCCCCACGGCCTGGTCCCCCCGGAGGACCCCGCGGCACTGGCGCGTGCCCTCGTCGCGCTGCTCGGCGATCCGCCCCTGCGTGAAGCCCTCGGCCGTGCGGCGCACCGCCACGTATCGAACACCCACGATGTGCGGCACACCGCGGACGCTGTCGCGGCCGTGTACCGCGAACTCCTTGGCGTGGGGCCCATCAAGTGCAGGGAGTCCATCAACCCGTGAGTGCGGAACGAACCGTCGCCCCTGCCGCGCAGCCACGGGCGGCCGACCATGCCATCACCACCGCCTCGGTCATCCCTCCCCGCGGGAGCGGGAGCGGCCGCAGGACAAGCATCAAATGGAGGGCTTCGGCACGCCGTTCCTCGGCCCTGCCCCTGCTCGCCGTCGACTGCAGCGCCGCCCTCCTGGCAACCGTGCTGCTCACCGATCCGCAGCGCCACCCCCTTCTGGTGGCCCTGCTGCTCGCCGCAGTGACCGGCCTCAACGCGCGCGCCGCGCTGTACCGCCCGACCGCCGTGCCCTTCGCCCTCGACGAACTCCCTTCGCTGGCCTGGCAGGCCCTGATGAGCTGGTGCGCCGCAGGGCTCCTGGCCGCGAGCGCCGCCGCCTTGAGCCCGCTCTCCCTCACCACCCTGTGCACGGCGGCGGCGCTCCAGAGCGTGCTGTGCTGCGCGGGCCGCGGCGCCCTGTACTGGTGGGCACGGAGAGCGGCGCTCCGGCAGCCGCGCCCGGCCCTGGTGGTCGGTCCCGGCGCCGTCGCGCGGCGCGTGGCGGAGGCGGTCCTGCGCCATCCGCAGGCCGGGGTGCGGCCCGTGGGCATCGTGGGGGACGCGCCCGCCGAGCGCACCGAGTCCGAGGGCGCCGAACTGCCGGTGCTCTCCACCATCGAGGAGCTGCGCCGCGCGGTCATCCAGAACGCCGTACGCACCGTCCTGGTCGCCGGGCCGACGCCGGGTCCCGAGCAGATCGAGTGGCTGCGGACGCTGAGCGGTTCGGGCTGCGACGTGTGGGCGGTCGACGCGACGCAGCCGCCGGGCTACGACGCGCCGGGGCGCCAGGCGAGATCCGGGCGGCTCGCGGGGTTCCCGTGCCGGCCGCTCGTGCCCGTGCGGCGCAGGCACTTCAGCGTCACCAAGCGCGCCCTGGACCTTGTCACCTCGGGGGTCCTGCTGCTGCTCATCAGCCCCCTGCTCCTCGCGTGCGCCGCTGTGCTGCGGGCCACCGACGGCCCCGGAGTGATCTTCCGTCAGGAGCGCATCGGCAAGGACGGGCGGCCGTTCACCCTGCTGAAGTTCCGCACCCACCGCCCCGCCGACCCGCACGAGGCCGCGACCCGGTGGAGCGTCGCGGGCGAGCAGCAGATGAGCCGGTTCTGCCAGTTCCTGCGCCGTACGTCCCTGGACGAGCTTCCCCAGCTGTGGAACGTCTTCCTCGGCGACATGAGCCTGGTCGGCCCGCGGCCCGAACGCCCCTACTTCGTCGGCAAGTTCAGCCAGACCTATCCCGGTTACGGGGAGCGCCACCGCATGCCGACCGGCATCACCGGGCTCGCCCAGATCCAGGGACTGCGGGGCGACACCTCGATCGAGGACCGGTGCCGGTTCGACAACGCCTACATCGACAGCTGGTCGTTCTGGCAGGACCTCTGCATCCTGCTGCGCACCGCCGCCTCCCTCGTACGTCCGACGGGGAGCTGACCCGCGTGAACGGTGCCTCGATCACGCTCTTCCCCGCCGGTTCACCGGCCGCCGCACTGTCGTCGGCACTGCGCGGCGGAGGGCCCGTGCTGCCCGTCATGGCCGTGGTCGCCCTGCTCGCGCTCCCCGTGGCGCCGAGCGACGGCGGCTCCTCGGGCGGCACGATCGCCGACGCGGCCTCCGCCCTGCTGGTGCTCTGGTGCGTGGCCCGCACCGTGCGCGGCGCGCGCCGGCCGCTGACGCGGACCGCCGCCGTCGTGCTCGGTCTGCCGGTGATCGGCATCGCGGTCGCGGCGGTCGGCGCGAGCACCGCGACCGCCGGGATGACCGGCCTGGCGCGCTATCTGCAGATCTTCGTCCTCGTACCGGCCGCGGTCCTGACGCTCGTGCGCGACCGCCGTGACTTCCGCCTGGTGGCCTGGTCCCTCATCGGCCTCGCCCTCTTCCAGGGCTCCATCGGCGTCTATCAGTACGTCACGGGCACGGGCGCCAGCTACATGGGTTCGGACGTCCGGGCCGTGGGGACCTTCGGCGCGACGGACGTCATGGGGATGGCGACCGTGGTGTCGTACGGAGTGGTGTGCGCGCTCGCGCTCGCGCTCCGCCCGGCATCCCCGAAGCAGCGTCAGGCGGCGCTGGTCTGCGCGCTGCTCCTGGTGGTTCCGCTCGCGCTCTCCTTCAGCCGCGGCGCCTGGATCGCCACCGTCGTGGCCTGCGGTGCGCAGCTGGGCCTCGCGGGAGTGCGGAACGCGCTGCGGTCCCTCGCCGTGGTGGCGGCCGCCGCCGTCGTGCTCGTGGGCGGGTTCGGCATCGGCACGCAGCTGCTCCAGGAGCGGATCGCCAGCATCACGCAGGTGACCGACGCCCCCGACCAGTCGGTCACCGACCGGTACACGATGTGGGCCGCGGCGGTGGACATGTGGCGCGAGCAGCCGGTGACGGGCGTGGGGCTCAAGGCCTTCCCCGACCACCGCGACAGCCACGCCTCGCTGGCCCTCTCCTCCGCCAGCGACACGGCGGGCGCGGGCGCGGGATTCCACCGTCAGCCGCTGCTCTCCCCGCACAACATGTATCTGCTCGTCCTCGGCGAGCAGGGGCTGCTCGGCCTGTGCACCCTGGTGGGCAGCTGGGCGGCCTTCCTGCTGCTCGGCCTGCGGCGGCTGACGCGGGTGCGCGGGGGCGTCGGCGCGGACTGCGGGCTCGTCGCGTGCGGGCTGCTCGTGCGGCAGCTCGTGGACTTCTCGTACGCCGACATCGGCGGGCCTTCGACGGTGCTCACGGCCGTGATGCTCGGGCTCGTGGCGTGGTGGGCGCTGGCCGGCCGCGCCCTCACGGCGCCGGTGCGGGCGCAGGCGCCGGTGCCTTCGCCGGTGCCGGGGGAGGCCCCGCGATGACCTCCGCGACCCACCCCGTGGACGCCGGTCCGGCCGGCAAGGCGCCCGCTCCGGCGACCGAGGCGGGGCCCGTCAAGGGCTCCGACCCCTCCAACGGCTTTCTCGCCAAGGCCACTTTGGTCACCGCGGTCCTCACCGTGGCCGGGTCGGTGCTCGGACTCGTACGCGACCAGGCGCTCGCCCACTTCTTCGGGGCGGGCTCCGAGACCGACGCCTTTCTCGTCGCGTGGACCGTCCCCGAGGTGGCCACCACCCTGCTCATCGAGGACGGCCTCGCGTTCGCCCTCGTACCCGCCTTCAGCATGGCGCTCGCCCGCCGCGGCCAGGGCGCGCGCCGCGACCCCGTCCGGGCCCTGGTCGCCGCGTCGCTGCCCCGCCTCGTGCTGGCCTCCGGCGTCGTCACGCTGATCCTGATGGCCGGAGCGCCGGTCCTGGTGGAGGTCCTCGCGCCAGGGCTGCCCGACCCGCGTCTCGCCGTGGACTGCACGCTCCTCACGGCCACCTGCGTCTTCACGTTCGGCCTCGCCGGATACTGCAGCGCGGCCCTGCGCGCCCACCGCCGGTTCGTGGCCCCCGCGGGCATCTACGTCTTCTACAACATCGGCATCATCACCGCGGTCTTCGTCCTCGCCCCCCGCTACGGCGTCCGGGCGGCGGCTCTGGGCGTCGCGGTCGGCGGCGTACTCATGGTGCTCGTCCAGGCCCCCTCGCTCTGGCGCCGGCTCACCCGCGACCCGGCGGACGCGCCCGACGAGAGTGCGGTGGGGCCCTCGGTCCCGGCCCTGATGGGCAGCACCCTCGTCGCGACCGTGCTGCTGTTCGCGCTGTGCCGGCAGTCGCAGGTGCTCATCGAGCGCTTTCTGGCGTCCTCACTGCCCTCGGGGGCCATCTCGCACCTCAACTACGCGCAGAAAGTGGCGCAGGTGCCGATGACCCTCTCCCTGATGCTCTGTACGGTCACGATGCCCGTCGTCGCGCGCGCCCTGGCCGAAGGCGACGTCAAGCGCGCCAGGTCGCGCGTCGAGCGGGACCTGGGCCTGGCCGGCTGCGTGGTGCTGCTCGGCACCGCCGTGGTCATCGCCTGCGCGCCGCAGCTCATCCAGCTCATGTTCCAGCGGGGAGCGTTCACCGCGGACGACACCGTCGCCACCGCGGCCGTGATGCGCGTGTACGCCCTGGGGCTCCTGGGCCACACGCTGGTGGGGGCGCTCGTCCGCTCCTACTTCTCCGGCGGGCGCGCCACGTGGTTCCCGCTGGGCGCGATGGCGGTCGGGATCACCGCGACCGCCGGGATCGGCAGCTGGGCGGTGGACCTGTGGGGCGTACGCGGCATCGCGCTCGCCAACGCGGCGGGGATCAGCGTCGCGGCCTTCGTGCTGCTGTGCGGGATGGGTCCGCGCAATGTGCCGATCCGGGTCCGCGAGGTGGTGGGCGAACTCGTCAAGCCGGTGACCGCGGCGGTGTGCGCCACCGGGTGCGGCACCGCCCTCGCGAGCACCGTCGACGCACCGGCCGTCGGCTTCGTCCTCGGCTGCGCGGCCGTCGTCGCCGTGTTCCTGCTGCTGCTCCGGGCCCTGAAGGCCCAGGCCTTCGAGCCGGTCCTCCGCTCCGTCACATCCGCCACACGAAAGCTCACGCATGTCCGTTGACACAGCACTCGGTGAGACCCCCCGTTCCCGGCGCGTGCGGCACTGGCTGCCCGAAGCGCCGATGTGGGTGGCGATGTACCACTCCGTGGACACCTGCGCGGACGACCCCTACGAGATCACCGTCACGCCCGAACGCCTCGCCGCGCAGCTTCGCTGGCTACGGAGACAGGGCCTGCGCGGGGTGAGCATGTCGCGCCTCCTCACGGCGCGCGCCCGTGGCGAGGGCCGTGATCTGGTCGGCCTCACCTTCGACGACGGATACACCGACTTCGTCGACCACGCCCTGCCGCTCCTGCACCACTACGACTTCGACGCCACCGTCTTCGTGCTCCCCGGCCGCCTCGCGGGCGACAACGCGTGGGACCCGCTGGGCCCGCGCAAACCGCTCCTCGACGCGGCGGGAATCCGGCACGCCGCCGCCGAGGGGATGGAAGTCGCCTCGCACGGCCTCACGCACGTCGACCTCACCCAGGCGGACGACCGGCTGCTGTGGCAGGAGACAAGCGGCAGCCGGGTCGCCCTCCGCGACCTCATCGGCCGCGAGGTCGAGGGCTTCTGCTACCCGTACGGCACGATCGACCAGCGCGTCGTGGAGTCCGTACGGGCGGCGGGCTACCGCTACGCGTGCGCGATCTCCCCGGGACCGCTGACCGGTGTGCACGCCTTGCCGCGCGTCCACATCGGGCAGGACGACACCGCCTTGCGGCTTCAGCTGAAGCTGCGTCTCAACCGGCTGCGGCGTCGCGCGGTCCGTGGAGCGGGGGCGGGCGCGTGAAAGTCCTGCACATCATCACCGGCCTCGGCGTCGGCGGCGCCGAGCAGCAACTGCGGCTCCTGCTGCGCCACTTGCCCGCCACTTGTGACGTCGTGACGCTCACCAATCCAGGACCGGTCGCCGATGGCCTGGCGGCCGACGGAGTGCGCGTGGTCCACCTGGGCATGTCCGGCAACCGCGACCTGGGCGCCCTGCCCCGCCTGACGAAGCTTGTCCGCGGGGGCGCGTACGACCTCGTACACACCCACCTGTTCCGCGCCTGCCTCTACGGGCGCATCGCCGCCCGCCTGGCCGGGACGCGCGCCGTCGTGGCCACCGAGCACTCCCTCGGCGACTCGCAGATGGAGGGACGGCCGCTGACCGCGGGCGTCCGCGCGCTGTACCTGACGGGCGAGCGCCTGGGGCGGGCCACGGTGGCGGTCTCCCCGTCCGTCGCCGAGCGGCTCAGCCGGTGGGGAGTGCCCCGGCAGCGCATCCACGTCGTACCGAACGGCATCGACGTGGAGCGGTTCCGCTTCGACCCCCGAGGCCGCGTCGCCGTACGCCGGCAACTGGGGCTGCCGGACGAGGCGTTCGTCGTCGGCGGGGTCGGCCGCCTCGCCCCCGGCAAACGCTTCGACGTCCTGCTGCACGCCCTGGCCGCGCTGCCCCGGGACGTACGCGTGCTGCTGGTCGGCGGCGGCCCCGACGAGGACAGGCTGCGGGCGACGGCGCAGCAACTGGGGCTCGGCGAGCGGGTGCTGTTCACCGGGGAGCGGCCTCATCTGTCCGAGCACGGCGCCGACCTCCCCGCGCTCCTCGCCGCCATGGACGTCCTCGCCTCGCCGTCGCCCGAGGAGGCCTTCGGACTTGCCGTCGTGGAGGGTCTCGCCGCCGGTCTGCCGGTGCTCTACGTCCGCTGTCCCGCCGTCGAGGACCTGGCGCCGGACGCGGCGACGGGAGCCGAGCGCGTCACGGGCGACCCGGATTCCTTCGTGCGGGCGCTGCTGCGGGCCCGGTCGGCGGGGCCACGGCCGCGCCTCGCCCCGGAGGCCGCCCACCACTACAGCATCACCCGCAGCGCGGCACAGCTGATGCACGTATACGAGGCAGCTGCCTCCGGCTCGACCCCGAGAGTGAGTTCCTGATGACCGATACCCTCAGCAGGCGGTTCCGCCCGGCCGACGCGGCCCCGATGCTGGCCCGCGTCAAACGGCTGCCCGCATGGTGGCTCCTGCCGGCGGGCGCCGCGCTCGGCGCCCTCACCGGCGGTCTGTACGGCGCGGTCAAGACACCCGAGTACACCGCGACGAGCTACGTGATCGCCGTCCCGCAGAAGAACTCCGACCCCACTGCCGCCCTGGGCTTCGCCACCGCGTACGGACGCGTCGCCACACAGCTCGCGGTGCTCGGCGACGCCCAGGTGGAGTCGGGCGTCTCGCCGCAGACGCTGCGCGAGAGCGTCCAGGCGGCCACCTCTCCCGACGCCCCGATGATCTCCATCTCGGCGACCGCGGCCAAGCCCGGCAAGGCGGCCGACATCGCCAACGCCGTGTCGCGCTCCCTGACCAACAACGCGAACCACACCAAGGACAGCACGCGGGTACGCCTCCTGCAGCTCTCCCGGGCGGTCGAGCCCGCCGCCCCCGCGTCGGCGACGGCGCCCATGACCTCCCTGGTGGGCGCATGCGCGGGAGGACTGCTCGGCGGACTCGCCCTCCTCGTGCGCCCCCGCCGCGACGAGGACGGGCCGTCGGCCCCGGTACCGGGCCCCGCGCACTCCGCCGACCTCAACCGGGAGAGGTGATGGAGGTGACGGACGGTGCCCTGACAGTCCAGCTCTGCACGGACGAGGCGGAATTCGCGGACCTCTCGGCGTCCTGGGCGCGGCTGCACCGAAGATGCCGGACAGCGACGCCGTTCCAGAGCCATGCGTGGCTGCACTCCTGGTGGCTCTCCTACGGCACACGCGGACGGCTCCGCGTCGTCCTCGTGCGCAGGGACGGCGAGCTCGTCGCCGCGGCGCCGCTGATGCGCGCGTACCTGCCGCTCCCGGCGCTCGTGCCGCTGGGCGGCGCGATCTCCGACTTCACCGACGTGCTGATCGACGACGCCTGCGCCGACGAGGCCGCCGGCGCGCTGGCCGACGGCCTCGCGGAACTGGCCCGCGGCGCACTGATCGACTTCCGCGAGGTCCGGTCGGGAGCCGCCGTGGAGCGCATCTACGAACGCTGGCGCGGACCCCGGCTCCGCCTCGTGGACTCGCTCTGTCTGGAGCTGCCCGCGGCGTCGATGGAGGAGCTGCTCGGGCGGCTGCCCGCGCCGCGGGCCCAGCGGGCGCGCGCCAAGATCCGGAAGATGGGCGCGCTGGGCGTCGAGCGGCGGATCGTAGGGCACGACGAGGTGGACGCCTCGGTGCGCACCCTCCTTCATCTGCACCAACTCCAGTGGCAGGGGCGCAAGGTGACCTCCGAGCACCTGCGGCCGCGGTTCTCCGAGCATCTGATCAGGTCGGTCGGCCTCATGGTCAGGGCGGGCGACGCGGTGGTGACCGAGTTCCGGCTCGACGGAGCCGTGGTGGCCGCCGACCTGACCCTGCTCTCGCCCCACCTGGTCGGCGGCTACCTCTACGGGGCGCATCCGCGGCTGCGGGAGCGGAAGGTGGACGTGGCGACGATGCTCCTCAACTCCTGCGCGGAACACGCCGAGGGCGACCGGGACCGGGTGCTGAGCCTCCTGCGCGGCAACGAACCGTACAAGCACCACTGGCGCCCCGAGGCCGTCACCAACCACCGGCTGCTGCTCGCCCGCAGGCGCACCGCCCCCGTGCTGCGGGCCGCCGCTTGGGACGCGGCCGCCCGCAGCCGCGGCAAGGAGTTCCTGCGCAGGCGCCGGGAACGCCAGGAGTCGCGGGAAAGCCAGGGACCGCGGGAAAGCCAGGGACCGCGGGAACGCCAGGAGCGGTCCTGAGCGGTTCCTCATCAGGGCCGCTTGTACCAGTCGAGGCGCATGCACAGCTTGCCGCCGAGCAAGTACTCGACCCAGTCGCCCAGGTTGAGCGGGGAACACTTCGTGGGCTTCGTGGGCTTCGTCGGCTCAGGCACGGTCGGCTCGGTGCCCGTACGGCCGAAGAGCAGCGTCCGGTAGGCCTTGGACGACTTGGGATTGTTCCCGCACTGCCACACGCCGTGCGGGCAGTAGTCGGTGACGGTGTTGTAGAGCGGCTTGTGCTCGTCGATCCAGGCGAGCATCTTCCGCATGTACTCCTCGTTGTCGCCGTTACGGAAAAGGCCCCACTCCGGATAGGAGATCTCTTTCCCATGGGCCTTGGCGAATTCCACGTGCTGTTTGAGCCCGTACGGCTCGCTGACCTGCTCGGCGAAATCGATGCCCGCCGGCTGGTCGTACGAGTCCATGCCGACGATGTCCACGACGTCGTCACCCGGATAGCACTGCGTCCAGGGAATCGCGTCCCGGCCCCTGTTCGGTGCGAAGTCGAACTTGAACTTCTGACCCGGCACCGAACGCATCGTCGTGACGATGCGCTTCCAGTACCTCTTCCAGGCCTCCGGGTCGGGACCACATCGATGGGTGTACGTCGTGCCGTTCATTTCCCAGCCGAGCACCACCACGGTGTCCGGCACCTTGAGCTTCACGAGCCGTTCGGCGAGGACGCGGTAATGCTCGTCGAAATCGCCCGCGGCGCCCCGGCGGAGCAGCGAACGGACCTCCCGGTCGCCGACGCGGTCCTCGTTGCGCTCCATCATGGGGACGTTGAGCACGAAGAGCCGGTCGTCCTTCGCACGCCGCCACTGCGCCCAGCTCTCCAGGAAGTTCGGCGCCCCCTCGATATTGCTCCACCGGTCGCCCGGCAGGTAGGTGTGCCCCACGCGCAGCTCGGCGCCGCCCAGCCACTTGCTGAGTTCGGCCATGCGCTCCACGCCCTGCGGCCCGTAGGTGAGGTAGGCGCCGAACGCGGGATGCCCGGCGGCGGTGGAGGGGGACGGCGAGGCGGACGGCGGCAGGGAAGGCGAGAGGGAAGACGGCAGGGAAGGCGAGGGGGACGGGGCCGGGGCTGCCGGCGGCCCGACCGGTGGCTCGGGGGCCTGACCGGCTCCCCACGCGTAGCCGGGTCCGACGGCGAGCGCTGCCGCCATGACGATTCCGGTGGCAATGAACGCGGGCCGTCTACTGGTGATCCGGTGTCTCTGCAAGGCCATGGTCGCTCCTCATGCTGCTCCTCATCCACTGACGCTCAGTCATATGTATTTCTATTGCGCCAATCGAGCACCTAATCCTTTGGGCGTGCCCACCGCCCGCATGGCGGATCGAATTGAGAGGATTTGGCGGTGCTGACTCTCGACACTCGGGTCCCCGCGGTTCTGCTGCGAATCGACCGGAACCCTTTTCACCACGGAACGCTCGGAGCTGTTCGGTCATTGGGCCGTGCGGGAGTGGAGGTTCATGTAGCTGCCGCGGATTCCGCGGACAGCCCGGTGCGCAGATCCCGCTATCTGCACCAGACACACCCACCGCCGCCGCCGGGCGCCCCGCTCCAGGAAATCGCCGCCGTACTGCGCCGCATTTCCCACCGGGTGGGCAGACCGGCCGTGCTCATTCCGATGGACGACGCGGGCGCACTCGCGATCGGGCGCCTGCAGAAAGAACTGGCCGCCACCTATCTCCTGCCGGACCAGGCGAGCGGCCTCGCGGAACGGGTGGCTGACAAAGCGACGCTGGCCCAGGTGTGCGCCTCGGCCGGCATCCCGCACCCGGTGACGCTCCTGCCGGAATCCGTGGGCCAAGCAGCCGCCGCCGTACGCGAGTTGGGTCTTCCGGTGGTGGCGAAGTGGAGCCACCCGTGGCTGGTCCCCGCCGGGACGGAGCTGCGCAGCACGGTCCTGGTGCGGTCGGCGGGTGAGGCCCAGGAGCTCTACCGGCGCAGCGAGGAGGCGGGCAGCCGCCTCCTGCTGCAGGCCTTCCTGCCCGACGGCCCCGGCCGCGACTGGTTCGTCCATGGGTACGTCGACCGGGCGGGGGTGGTGCGCGGCGGCGGCTCCGGCCGCAAGCACCGCTCCTGGCCCCGCGGGGCGGGCCTGACGGCGGTGGGCGAGTGGACGCCCGACCCCGGCCTGCGCTCCCGCGTGGAGCAACTGGTCGACACCCTCGGCTACCGGGGGATCTTCGACCTCGACTTCCGGGTGGACGCCGCGACGGGCGAGCACTGCCTGCTCGACTTCAACCCGCGGCCCGGTGCCCAGTTCCGGCTGTTCGCCGACGGGGACGGCCTGGACGTGGTGCGTGCCCAGCACCTGGACATGACGCACCGCCCGCTGCCGGCCGCCGCCGTCCTCGCGGGCCGGTCGTTCGTCGTGGAGAACTACTCCCCGCTGGCCGCCGTGCGCACCCTGCTGACGGCGGGGCCCGCCTCCACCGCGTCGCACCGCCGCGAGCTGGCCTGGCACGCCCGGGACGACATGGCTCCCGCGCGCGCCATGTGGGCGCTGTGGTGCCGGCACGTCACGCGGCGGCTGCTCGGGCGGTTGAGGCGGTCGGTACGCCCTACCGGGCCGCCGGAGGAAGAGGTGCGGGTGCGGATGGTGCGCCAGGCGGGCGTGCGCCAGGCGGGCGCGGCCGACGGTTCCGGCCGCGCCGATATCGCCCGTACCGATGACGAGAGAGCGAGCAGTTGCTGATGTATGACCTGTTGGTTGTCGGAGCCGGCCCCTACGGGCTCTCCATCGCGTCCCACGCGGCCGACGCCGGACTCGACGTACGCGTCTTCGGCAGACCCATGGCGTCCTGGCGCGACCACATGCCCCGAGGCATGTTCCTGAAGTCCGAGCCCTGGGCGTCGAACCTCTCCGACCCCCGGCGCCGCTACGGCCTCGCCGCGTACTGCGAGCGCAACGGGATGCGGGCCAGGCACGGCGAACCGATCTCCGTGGAGACGTTCGCCTCGTACGGCCTTTGGTTCGCCCAGTACGCCGTACCCGTCGTCGACGAACGCATGGTGACATCGGTCGGCGCCTGCCCCGGGGGCTTCGAGGTGGTCACCGATGACGGTCAGGCCATCCGTGGCCGCACGGTGGCCCTGGCCGTCGGCGTCATCCCCTTCGTCGAGATCCCCGCGGCGCTGCACGGGCTCGGCACGGAGCACGTCTCGCACAGCAGCCACCACCGGGACCTCGACCGCTTCCGCGACCGGGACGTCACGGTGATCGGCGGGGGCCAGGCGGCTCTCGAGACCGCCGCGCTCCTCGCCGAGCAGGGAACGCGTGTGCGCATGCTCGCCCGTGCGCACCAGCTGAACTGGAACAGCGTGCCCCCGGCGCTGGAGCGCCCCTGGTGGGAGTCCGCCCGCGCTCCGCACAGCGGCCTCGGCTGCGGGTGGCGCAACTGGTTCTACGCGCAGGCGCCGGGCGGCTTCCGGCGGCTCCCGGCGGCCACGCGTGCCCGCGTCTCGGCGTCGGCGCTCGGCCCCGCGGGGGCCTGGTGGGTGCGCGACCGGGTCGAGTCACGCGTCGAGGTGCTGCTCGGCCACGAGGTCGCCACGGCGTCGCTCTCGTCCGGCCGGGTGCGGCTCGCGGCCGTGGACGGTTCGGGCGGACGCCCGGACTTCGAGACGGACCACGTCATCGCGGCCACCGGCTTCAGGGCCACGAGCGCACGCCTTGGCCTGCTCGCCCCGGACGTGCGAGGCAGCCTGGCGGTGAACGCGGCCGACGAGCCCTGCGTCTCCACCGCGTTCGAGTCCTCGTACCCCGGCCTGTTCCTCGCGGGCCTGGTGACGGCGGCCAGCTTCGGCCCGGCCATGCGCTTCGTGCACGGGGCGTCCTTCACGGCGGGGCGGCTGGTGGGGGGCGTGCGACGGAGCCTGCGGCGCGGGCCGGTGGGCTCCGCGGTTCCGGCGCCGGTCGGCGAGCGGGTTCGCCGCACACCCAAGGGCGCCGTCGTCGGGCGCTGAGCGGCGATCATGCTCGCCGGGAACTCAATCAGGTGATGCCGTCGGCGAACGGGTGAATCGGTTCTTCGTGACGCCACCGGATGGTGGACTCTGTCGGCATGGGACGGGCCTGGTTGCCCTCCGCCAGCCGTCGGCGTCCTCGCCGTAGGTCGGCAACCCACCCGTCGGCCCTCCCCTCCGTTCTGGTGGGGAAGAGACCCTCGCGCGTCTCTTCCCCACCAGCGGCGTGCCCGGGCCTACCGGGTCCCTTGCCTAGCGCCGGGATGTGGCGCGCCCGCGGCGGTACAGGATCCCCCCGCCGATCAGCAGGGCGGTGCTCGCCGCGGCGGCGGCCAGGTAGTCCACGTCGCTTCCGGTCTCGGCGAGCTGCGTGAAGGCGCTGGGCTCCTCGTGGGCGGCCCGGGGCAGCTGCCCGTCGGTCGAGGACGCGACGTGCCGCGGCTTGTCGGCCTCCGTCGGCGGGACGGCGCGGTCCGCCGGCGGCTCGGCGCTCCGGGGAGGCGACTTGGGCGAGTGAGGCGTCTCGTGGTGCGGGGGCGTCGGCGCGTCACCTTCGTTGGCGCAGCCGTTGCCCATGACCGGGTTGAACAGGCCGACCACGTCCACGGTGTTGCCGCAGGCGTTGACCGGTACGTGCGCGGGCGCCTGCACGTTGTTGCCCGACAGGATGCCGGGCGACTGGCTGACATGGCTCTTGGCCGTCGACTGGGCGCCGTGGTGCGCGCCCGAGTGGGTGTGGCCGTATCCGCCGCCCCCGTGGGCCTGCCGCTCCTGCGGCGCCACTCGCTCCGGAGCGTGCGTGTGCGCCTTCGGAACGGACTCTGTGTTCGCGCACTTGTTGCCGAACGACGGATTGGCCGCGCCGACCACGTTCGCGGTGTTGCCGCAGGCGTTCACCGGGACTTCCACGGGGGCCTGCACGCTGTTGCCCGACAAGATTCCGGGCGAACCCGCCGTTACCGCGTCCGCGTCCGCGGCGAACGCGTCCGAGCCGGACAGGGAGAGGATGCTGGTCGCGGCCGCGGTCGCGAGCATTCCTTTACCAATGACCTGTCGCAATGTATTCGTCTTCCTCTGAGCAGTGGAAAAGCCGACCCTGGAGTCGAAGCGACGGTCCAAGGCCGGCCCATGAAAACAGCCTGGTGGAGGCGGGGTGCTACATCAGTTGTTGGCGAAGGGATGGGAGCCGAGAGGCACTTCTGGCCCTGCACTCTGCAAACGAGTTGACGGTGTGGAGGAAACCGCCGGTTTCACCGGTTCGTAAAAATTCACCCGAATACCGCATTCGGGCTGGGATGCCGCACATCCTTTCCGACAAATCCGGGTCGCCTCCGCGGTGTGGGGGCGACACGCCGGGGGTAGAGGCCCCGCGTGATTGAACTCGCCGAGATGATCGCGCAGTTACGTGGGGAACTGGCCGCCGCCATGGCCGCGGCGGAGGACGAGGAACTGCGCTTCGAACTGGGTGCCGTACAGCTGGAGGCGGAGTTCGCGGTACAGCGGTCCGCCGGCGCGGACGGCAGGATCCGCTTCTGGGTCGTCGAGGCAGGTGCCTCCGGCCAGCAGGCGAGCACCACCACCCACCGCGTCACCCTCAGCCTGGAACCCCGCGTCCGCGGCACCGATCAGCGGCCCTGGGTCAGGGGTGACCGGGCCGCACGCGAGCGCTGAGCCCGGCCACCATGGCGGGATCGGGACTTGAGGCGGCGCGGGTCGCCGAGGTGCTGGTGGAGAGGCCGGGCGCATCGCCCGGACGGCGCGGGTCCGGATACCGCGTGGGGGACAGGTCCGTGCTGACGGCCGCACATGTGGTCGCGGGCCCTGTGGCGTCGTTGCGGGTGCGCTTCGACGCCGATCTGCCGGGGGAGTGGAGCGCCGACGTACGCGTCGTGCTGTTCTCCGAGGCGGTGGACCTGGCGCTCCTGGAGATCACGACCGCACCCCCGGGTCGGTGTGCGGCCGTCGAGACCCCCCGCTACGGCGCCGTGCCCGAGTCCGATGTGGTGCTCGCCGTCAGCGCGATGGGTTTTCCCCGCTTCAAGCTGCGGGACGACAGGATGCGCCTCCTGGACGACGGCGCCCCCAGCCAGTACCGCGACTCCTGCCATGTCGCGGGGACCGTCTCCGCCCTGTCCAACCGCCGCGAGGGCACACTCGAACTGGCCGTTCTCGCGCCGCGCGCGGACCCCGAACCGGAGCGCTCGCCCTGGGAGGGGATGTCCGGCGCGGTGGTCTGGTCCTGCGGTGCCGTCGTCGGTGTGATCAGCGCCCACCACCGTTCGGACGGCCTGGGGCGGCTCGCGGCGAGCAGGGTGGAGCAGTGGTACGGCGCGCTCTCCTCGGCCGAGTTGGAACACCTGCACAGGGAGGCGGGGCTTCCGCTGCGTGGAGCGCTCCCTTCCGTAGCTGACCCGGCAGGGCCCACGGCGCCTGCCGGCCTGGCGCATCTCCCCTCCGACCTGCCGTTACGTGAACTCATGGGGCTCGTCGACGCGTTGGTGGAGATCCCGTCCCTGAAGGACGCGGGCGGCCTGGGTCTTGTACTCGCCAGCATCGACGCGGAGGTCGCCGCGAACCGGCCGAGGGACTCCAGGCTCAGGATGGACATTTACGGCATCGTGCACACCTGCCTCCGCTATCGAGGCACACTCGATCAGCTCCTGGAGACCGTCCGGCTTCTGGAGGGGCAGTCCACGGAAGTGGCCCGTGTCGACCGTGAGGCAGCTCAACTGGCCAAGCGATACAGCTGACTTGATGTCGGGCACGGCTCGGACGCGGGGTTTCGCAGCGTGCCGTGCTGGGTCATCATGAGGGGGAAAGGGATGGCGCATGCACGGAATCACGGAGGGGGACTTGGCAGCCGTGGAGCAATCGATGCCTGCCGTCGAGTCCGATCTCGTAGATCTCTCGGGGGTTTCTCTTGAAGCGCTGCTTTCCATGGACGGCAGTGCCATCGCGGGGTCGCTCGAACCCCTGCTGCGCCACATCGACGACGCCCGCGCCGTCACGATGTCGTACAGCCCCTCCCGCTTCGACTGACATGGACGCGGCCGTCACCGCTCCGTGGAGCCTCCATGTCGGATAGGCGTGGAGCAGCCGTGCCGGACAACCGCTCGGCAACGGCAGGCCTGGCGTTCCACCGGCTCTCGGCGCCCGGCGTTCTCGCCCTCGCGCGGGGCGACGGCGGCAGCGCGGCCGTGGAGGAGCTCCTCACCGCCGAGCGCAGCCGCCGTCTGCTGCTGCTGCGGGCCCTCGCCGACGGCCTGAGCGAGGGTGACCCGGCGCAGCCCGCGGGGACGGTCCCCATGTCGCACCGGGCGGCCTGGACCCTGCTCGCGCGCACCCAACAGCGCGCGCCCCAGGCGTTCGAGGACACCCTGATGTGCCCGCACACCGGCATGTGGCTGTCGCTCGCCCTGCGCAGGCTGCGGGGCGCGACCGCCTACGAGGACGCGCCCCTGTGGGTGGTCGTGGGACACCTGTCGGCGCTCGCCGCCGCTGCTGCCGTCCGGGCGGGCCTCGACTTCTCCCTCACCGTCCCGGTCCGCCAAGGCTGGGTGCCGCTGCCGACCCTCGGCTGCGCGGTGCTCACGGACGCGGCCGAGCCGTGGGGCATGGCCCAGGTCGAGGCGCGGCAGGGGCGTCTGCGGATCACCGCGGGCCGGGAGACGGTGAAAGCCGGACCCGAGTGGTCCCGCGGGGCGCCGGGCTGGCACGCGGTGCGCCGCCTGGAGCTGGAGCCGACGGGGCCCGGGAAGCTCCTGGTGCTCGACGAGCTGGACCCCTACCGCACCTTCCCGCACCCGAGCCCGCCCCGCCTGCTGTCCGCCGCCGAGGCGCGGACCTGGCAGGACCTGCTCACCGAGGCGTGGAAGATCCTGCGGCGCGACGAGCCTCAGAGCGCGGAGGCGATGCGCGTCGGGCTGATGTCCCTGGCCCCCACGCCGGCCAGGGAGAGATACCGGCCGCACAGCGTCACGGCCGGGGACGCGTTCGGCGGTGTCATGGCTTCGCGGCCGGACGACGTCGCCCAGCTCGCCGCGACGCTGGTGCACGAGTTCCAGCACACCAAGCTGGGCGGCCTGATCCACCTGGGGCCGCTGAGTGAGCCGACGGCCCCGCGGGGAGCGCCGGAGCAGCTCTTCTACGCCCCCTGGCGGGACGATCCGCGGCCCCTGAGCGGCCTGCTCCAGGGGATCTACGCCTTCGCGGGCGTCGCCCGGTTCTGGTCCGTCCACCGGCACGCGGCCGATGCCGCGTACGCCCCGATGGCCCACTTCGAATTCGCGCTGTGGCGCGCCCAAGTGTCGTCGACCGTGGATCTCGTCCACCGCCACGAACGCCTGACCCCCCTGGGACGGCGGCTCCTCGGCACACTGCGCGGGCGGTGCGAACAGTGGATGGCCGAGCCGGTGCCGCCCACCGAACTCGCGCTGGCCGAAGAGGTGGCTGCCGACCACCGCGCCCGCTGGCGTGCGCACCATCTGCGGCCGTCCGCCGCGGCCGTGGAGGAGGCCGTGCGGGCCTGGCGGCGAGGGGACGACCTGCCGCCTGCCGCGCTCGCCGCGCGGCCCGAACTCGTTCCGGAGGCCGATACCCGCTACCTGGACACCGCGGCCGTCCTGGCCCGCTACCGCCTCGGCGCCCCCGCGGCCGACCCCAGCGGCATCGAGGGCGTCCGCGCCGCCGACCTGCTGCTGGCGCGGGGCGACCTGAGTGGGGCGCGGGACGCCTTCGTCACCCAACTCATGGGCAAGGAGGCCACGTCCGCCGACTGGGCGGGGCTGGGCAGGGCCCTGGCCGGGGCGGCCGAGCACCAGGACGCGGCCCGCCTCCTGCGCCACCGCCCGGAACGGGCCTGCGCCGTACAGAGCGCGCTGGAGCGCGCCACGGGGCAGGGGGCCGATCCGGTGGAGCTGGCGGCGTGGCTGGGACGGGACGAGACCGTCAAGGACTAGGCCGTGCCTGTGAAGCCCTGCCGTCCGGCTGGAGGGCAGGGCCCGCGGCCAGAGCGCGGGCCCCCGCCGCCGCGCGTCACAGTGGTACCGGGTCGATGTCGCAGTTGGCCCGCTGTCCTGCCTTCGCCTGGACGGTGGCCGGGTGCGCGGCCGCGGTCTCCGAGCGGAGCCGGGGCTCGTCGAGCACGCTCTCCATCCGCGCGATGGTGTCGGCCCGCAAGGTGGCTCCGTCGGCCTCCTCGCCCACCGCGACGAGGTCCATCGCCAGGTTGATGGCGCAGGCCAGCGTGGTGGGGTGGTTCTCACCGAGCGTGGCACGGCAGCGCTCGAGGGTCTCCTCGCCGAGCGAGCGGGCCGCGGCGTGGTCGTCGAGCGCGGCCAGGTCACTGGCCAGGTTGATGGCGCAGGCCAGGGCGATGGGATGGGCCGGACCGAGCCGTTCGGTGAGGGAGGAGAGGGCCGCTTCGTCGAGGCGGCGCGCCTCGTCGGGCTGCCCAAGGAGACGCAACGTCACCGCGAGGTCGATGTCGGCGGCCAGCACGTGAGGATGGCTGGGGTCGAAGATCTCGCGGTACCCCTGGCAGGCCTTGACGCCCCGCTCACGCGCCGCCTGGAGGTCGCCGTTCTCGCGCAGGGCGATGGCCAGCGTCAGGGCCGCGGAGAGCGACTGGGGGTGGTTGTCGCCGTACCGGCGGGTGAAGCGTGAGCTGGCATCGAGGGCCAGCTCCAGGGACTTGGCGTGGTCGCCCTCCTTGCGGCACGCCTCGCTGAGCTGACGCACCGTGCCGATGGCGGCGGGGTTGCCCCGGCCGAAGACCTCGCGATAGGCCATCATGACGGCTTCATGGCGGGCGCGCGCGCCGACGTAGTCCCCCGTCTCACGCATGTCGATGGCGACGTTGAGCTCGGTGTGCAGCGTCTGCTGATGGTCCTGGCCAAGGACGCGCAGCTTCAACGCCAGGGTCTGCTGGTCCAGTTCGTACGCCTCGCGGTAGTTCCCCATCAGGCGCAGGCTCACCGCGAGGTTGTGGGCGGTGTTGAGGGTGGTCGGGTCCTCTTCGCCGAAGGCCCTGCGTGCCCGCTCGTACACCGTGGCGTCCAGCTCGGCGCCGCGGGCGAAGTCTCCTTCGACGCGGCGCACGGCGGCCTCGAAGTTGATCGCGTCCAGCGCGTCCTCCCGGGAGTCCTCACGGTCGGGCGGGGCCGTGCGCTCGTAGATCGCCCTGATCTCGGCGACCAGTGCCGCGGCCTCGCGGTGGCGGCCGACGCTCCAGTAGAAGAAGCCCAGCTTCTGCCCCATGATGAGCGTCATCTGGTCTTCCTCGCCGAAGACCTCCCGCCAGGTCACCCAGGCCCGCTCGGAGAAGTCGAGCGCCACCTCGTGGTCGCCCCAGTGATAGAGGTACAGGGCGACGTTCAGGACGAGCTGGCGCACCCAGGGCTGGTCCGACTTGACCGCGTCGGACGCGATGACGTGGCTGTACAGCTCCGCGTACCGGGGCCAGTTGGCCGGGGACACCGGGGACTTGGGGTCGGCGGCGGCCAGCAGGGTGTGGGCCCCGTGACGCATCCGGGCCTGCTCGTCGGGAGACATGCGGTTGTTCAGGACGAGCTGCACGAGGCGGTGCATCTCGATGGAGTTCGTACGGTGGTCGATGCGGGCGAGGGAGTAGCGGTTCACTTCCCTTATGGCGCGCGCGAGCCGCATCGGGTCGTTCAGCGTCGCGTCCAGCTCGGGGAAGATGCTGCTGTTGCCCAGGCCGGAGAAGATGGACCGCGAGATCGGGTCCGGGGCGAAGTACGAGCAGAGCTGCAGCAGACGCAGGGCCGAGGGGCTGCGGGTCTCCAGGTGGTCCAGGGAGACGTTCCAGGCAGCCGCGACCGGCAGTTGGTAGTCCGGGGGCGGGGACGTCTCCAGGAGTTCGGTCCGCTTGTTCTCGAAGAGGCGCAGATACTCGGAAGCGGGCATGCCCGTCTCCGCACGCCACGCGGCGGCCTGTTCCAGGGCCAGCGGGAGGTCTCCGAGCGCCTCGGCGAGACGGTCCGCCTCGTCCTCCTGGAGGGGCGGCCCGGAGTGGCGCAGGAGTTCCTTGCTCTCCTCGCGGGTGAAGACGTCCACTTCGAGTGAGCCGCCGACGAGGCCCCACCGCCTGTTGCGGGAGGTGACCAGGATCGTGCCGTTGCCCCCGGTGGGGAAGTAGTGGCGTACCTGCTCGGGGTTGTCGGCGTTGTCGAAGATCAGCAGCCAGCGCGAGTAGGGCCGTCCCTCGCGCAGCGCCTCACGCACCGCGGGACCCGCGATGTTCGCCTCGGTGCTGGTCTCCAGGCCCAGGCGCCCGGCCAGCTCCACGAGGGCCTGACCGATCTGGCCCGGCCGCTCGGAGGGAATCCACCAGACGATGTCGTACTCACCCTGATGGCGATACGCGTACTCGATGGCGAGCTGCGTCTTGCCCACGCCGCCCATGCCGTGAATCGCCTCGGGCAGAACCGTGGTCGTGCCCTCCCGCAGACGCTCGCCGAGCAGTTCGAGCAGCTCCGCGCGGCCGGTGAAGTTCGGGTTGCGGGGCGGCAGGTTTCCCCAGACGCGCGGCAGTGATGTGCGGTCCCCCTCGATCGTTTGCTGGGGCGTAGTCGACATCACCAATGCTCCTTCAGGATGGGGCCGGGAGACGGGGGTTCCACCGGTTTTCTCCAGGCTGACTGCGTACCGACGATCGTGCCAGCCAAGTACCCCTGCCAGCAGGGCGGCGCGCTGCATGAAGCGGCCGGAGAGTGCCCTCAGCGCGGCGAGCTCCACGCGCAGGAAGTCGATATTGCGGCTGTTCACCCGAGGCATGGCCAGGGTGTCCAGGGGTTCGGTGGGGGAGGGGAGCGGCGAGGGGGCCCCTGTCGCGTCGGCCGCCAACAGCGCGCGTACGTCGTGCAGGATGCGTGCCGTGTCGCTGCGGCGGCCCAGCGCCAGCAGCTCCTCGCGGATGTCGGGGGCGAAGGAGAACGCCACATCCGTGACCTCGTCGCCCTGGGTCCCGCTCGGCCGGACGAGGCCGCTCATCAGCAGCTCCGACGCGTGCACCGGGCCCGCTCCCGGGGTGGTCTCCAGGACCTTGCGGATGAGGGGAAGGCTCAGGGGTACGGCGGCTAAGCGCGTCGCCAGCGTGAAGGCCGTGGGCGAGGCTCCGGCGCGGAAGTCCGACACGCGCTCCGATGCGGGCACCGTGCTGCGCGGGTCGGGGACGTCGTCCGTCCAGGGCAGGGCGCGCGCGGCGTCGGGCCGGCGTTTCCACTCCCGCGCCCGGATGGCGGACATCTCCAGCCATCGCGGCTCGGGGCCCATGACGAGCTGGGTCCAGGCCTCGGCCCAGCGGTTGGTCAGAGCGAGGACCGGCACCAGGACCGTGCCTGTCTCGGCCTCCGGCTCGTCCGGGTCGCGCGACTCCACCGGGGCCTCGCGCAGCTCCCAGCCGAGCTCGCTGTTGGCCGCCCAGGCATGCTCGGCGCGCAGCCGCACCCGCCAGACGTCGAGACCCGTGCGGAACCACAGTTGCTGGGGGAGCACGTGCACCACGGCGACCGGACAGGTGCGGCCCCAGGCGCGCAGCAGGGGCATGACCGCGCCCGACCGCCAGCCGGCCGCGAGCCCGTCGGTCAGGACGAGGATCACGCGGCGCGTGTCTCCGGCGCCGCCGAGCGGTTCCTCGGGGCCGATCCGTGCGGGGTCGGTCTCGTCGGTGCCGCGCAGGCGCAGGACGCGTACGCGCGCGAAGTCCCCTTGGCGTTTCAGCTCGCCGACCAGGTCGTCGACCGTCTGGTCCCACACCTTCATGGTCAGGTGGCTGTCGAGGACGAGGACCGCTTCGGCGCGCTCCGGTCCGCCGGGCCGGGCGTGCCCGAGACGGCCGAGGACGGACGCGGCCTCATGTCGTGCCCGCGTGGCCGGTCCCTGCCGCTGCCCTCCGTCGTCATGCATATGCGCCCTCAAGGCGTCGTGGCGGCCTGGACAGTTGTGCGGAGTCCCGCAGAGCGCGGGCGTGCGTGACATCCACAAGCGCAGCGTGACAGCGCGCCCGCACTGCAAGCAAGGGGGTACGGCGGCATGGGCCGGGGCGCACGGAAATCGTGTGAGAAGTCACGCCTTCGGCGGGGAGAGCCGCGCCCGCGGCGGCATGCGGAGTGCCCCCGGGGTGCCGCCGCGTGCGCCCGGACGGCATGTGCGCCCGCCCTGCCCGCACACGCGTGCGCCCGGCTGGGACACGCGTGCGCCCGGCGGGAAGCGGCCGCACGGCGGCGGAGGCCGGCTCGTTCACGGCGCGGCACCCCCTCTCGCCGTACGCGGGAGGTTCACGGACCTGTGGCCGACGGGCCCGTTCAACTCGTCACCGGCGCACGGTCGGGGCCGGGTGGGCCGGGTCTGCGTTCCGGATCGTCGAGCAGGATCGCCAGATGGCGTCCCACGTGGTTGTCCCAGCCCTCGGGGCCCAGCGCCAGAGCCTCCTTGCGCCAATTTCCGGCGCGCGTCACCAGGCTGGACAGGCCTCTGTCCTGGACCATTTCGGCGACCGCTTCCTTGAACGCGGGGTCACCGCAGTCACCGCGGTGCCAGATCATCGCGGGCACCCCCGCCCGCAGCCCCGCCATGAACTCCTGGTGGCTGGCCGGGCAGTCGGTTCCCGGCGGCCGGCTCAGCACCAGACAGACCGCGTGGTCGTCCTCCTTCAGTTCGCGCTCCAGGTGGAAGTGCGACTGGCCGGGAGGGTTGAAGTACGAGTGGCTGTCGGCGGGCTGCTCCTTGAGCTGACGCCACTTCTTGTGCCAGGGGCGGTGCCAGGCGGCCTTGCGCAGGCGCTCGAAGGAGCGGATCAGAACCGCGTAATCCATCACGAGGGGGATCGGTGACGAGGAGGAGGACTCCTTGTGCCACCACTCCACGGGCTCCCCCAGCAATTCCCACGGGAGGATGAATTCCAGGACGACCGGTTGCCTCAGGTCCGCCCACCGTTCCTCGGTCTGCTCGATGAGGACCTCGACCTCGGCGGGCAGGTCGTCGCGGTGCACATGCAGGGTCTCGCCGGGCACGGGATGCCAGCCCTCGGCGTCCGACTGGCGCCAGTGGGAGAGGAAATAGCGGTCGGGGTCCACTCCGTCGGGCTCGAACTGGATCATCAGATACGCGGGCACCATGGGCGGCGGGGCCTGCTGGGCCATGCCGCTGCGCTGCCAGTCGGCGATCTGCTCCTCGAGCCCCCAGGTCCTGGCCTGTCGGCGGTTCCAGCGCCGCAGGTCCTCCGCAGCCTCCATCTGTCCGTCCTCCACGAGCCGTTCGGCGGCCAGGGCCAGGAACGCCATGCTGACGGGGAGTTCCTTCGCGGCGGTGTTGTCGCCGGCCAGTCGTAGAAAGACTGCCCATCCCGTGTCGCACCACGCGGGCAATTCCTGGGTACGTGACCGGCTGGCCCGCCGCGCGAGCGTCGCCAGACCGGCGGACGAGCGCATGTCCCGCAGGACCGGCTGCAAGGGATGCAGGTCGGCGCCGTCGAAGAACTCCACGGCCTCCCACTCGTCCACGAGACGCCGCAGCGACAGAACGGCGGAAGACTGCTGCTCCAGGTACTGCAGGCAGCGCACCAGACTCGAAAGGCCGTCCGGCAGCTGTGAGCAGCGCTCCACCAGTTGCAGCAGCCACGGCCGCAGCGCCGCGTTGCGCAGCGGCTCCACCGGGGCTTCCAGCTCGTCGCCCAGCATGCGCACCCACAGGTCGGCGCTGTTCTCCTGTCGTACCGTGCTCGATTCCTGCAGTACGTCGACGATGTCGGCGACCAATTCGTTGCGAACCCTCGCAGGGCTGCGCCCTTCCACCCCCGTGACCTCCCGATCGCCACCAGCAGTCAGCAGTCAGCACTCATGTGTATCGATGGTGCGGCACCGTCAAATCGATGGTGGCGACAAGCGTACGGCCAGAGCCCAGCTCAGGGCAGGCCTCCGGGCCATTCACGGGCAGAGCTGTGACCATCGACCGGTTCAGTCAACTCCCGCGTGCACGAGCCCAGTTCGGGAGTCGCTCAAACGCCCGCCAGTCCTGATTTCAGGCCCGCCCCGCACAGCGGCACCACGGCGGTCCGCTCACCGAGCGCTCCGTCGCGTACGGCGGCCCAGCACGCCACCCCGGTCGCCTCGACGAACAACCCGCGTCCCGCCAGATCCAGTTGAGCGGCCCGGAGCTGCTCCTCCGAGACCGTCAGGAAGCCGCCGCCGGACCCGCGTACGGCCCGCAGGATCTGCCGGGCTCGGGGCGGGCGCGGAATCGCGATGCCCTCCGCGAGGGTGGGCGCCGCCGGGGTCGTGCCCAGCGGCTCGTCGGCTCCCGCGCGCCATGCCTCGGCCAGCGGTGCCACCGCGGCGGCCTGCACGGCGTACAGCGTGGGCGCCTTCGCGATCAGGCCCGCCGCGTGCAGCTCCCGCACCGCGAGGGCCGCGCCGAGCAGCAGGGTGCCGTTGCCCACGGGCACGACCAGTACGTCCGGCAGTCGGCCGTCCAAGTCCTCCCACAGCTCATGGACGTACGTCTTGGTGCCGTGCAGGAAGTAGGGGTTGTGGACGTGCGAGGCGTAGAAGGTGCCCGGTTCGTCGGCGGCCGTCCGGGCCGCCCATGCCGTCTTCTCGCGTTCACCGGAGACGACTTCGAGCCGCGCGCCGTGGGCGTCGATCTGCTCCAGCTTCTTCGGTGACGTGCCCTCGGGGACGTACACCGTGCAGGGCAGCCCGGCTCGCGCGCAGTACGCGGCGACCGCCGTGCCCGCGTTGCCGCTGCTGTCGGCGATCACCCGCTCCGGGGCGAGCCGCAGCGCGAGCGCGGCGAGCATGACCGCGCCGCGGTCCTTGAAGGAGAGCGTCGGCATCAGGAAGTCGAGTTTGGCCGAGATCGCGCCATCCAGCGGTACGAGGGGTGTGCGGCCCTCGCCGAGCGAGAAAGCGGGGGCGGGCAGCGGCAGGGACTCCGCGTACCGCCACAGTGAATTGACCCTTCCGTTCAACGACTTCAGCGGCGCGGGATTGGGGGAGAAGTCCAGGTCGAGCGGGCCGCGGCAGACGGGGCAGCACCAGGCGAGGGTGCCCGCGGGGACACGCGTTCCGTCGGTCGGGCAGAAACAGTCCGGCAATGCTGTCATGCGCGCAGGCTAGTTGGGGCGGTTGGGGCGCATGTGTCATGACGGGTGCGTGGCGGTCATGTTGCGTCCGGTACTGACCCTTGTGGGATTCCTATGGATCCGCCAATCTTTCGTCCCGACGAAGGTGAGAGCAGGCAGACCGCAGTGGAATTGACATGTCCCTGCCTTGCCGCCGTGTGGGCACTACCGGCACCACTGGCACCACCAGCACCACCCCCCACCAGCGCACCACCTATTGAGGAGGACCCCTCAGATGGCAGTGATGCGTCATAACCGCCGAAGACTGGCCGGGATCAGCGCGACAGCGGTCGCGGCCCTCGCCCTCGGCGTCGTCTCCGCCCTCCCCGCGAACGCTCAGCCGGGGCAGGCCGAAGGTACGGTCGAGAACGCCGGGGCCCCCGGCGCGATACCGGGCAGCTACATAGTCACCCTCGACGAGGATGCCGCGAAGGCGGGCTCCAAGGCGGGCAAGGCGCTGGCCGAGGAGTACGGCGCCGAGATCAAGCGCACGTACAAGAAGGCGCTCAACGGCTACGCGGTCGAGCTCTCCGCGGCCGAGGCGAGGAAGTTCGCCGCGGACCCGGCGGTCGATTCCGTCGTGCAGAACCGGACGTTCACGGTCGACGCCACCCAGCCGAACCCGCCGTCCTGGGGCCTGGACCGCATCGACCAGAAGACGCTGCCGCTGAACAACTCCTACACCTACCCGGACTCCGCCGGTGAGGGCGTCACGGCCTACGTCATCGACACCGGGGTCCGCATCAGCCACAGCGACTTCGGCGGCCGAGCCTCCTACGGCTATGACGCCATCGACAACGACAACACCGCACAGGACGGCCACGGCCACGGCACGCACGTCGCGGGCACCGTCGCCGGAACCCTGCACGGCGTCGCCAAGAAGGCGAAGGTCGTCGGCGTGCGCGTCCTGAACAACCAGGGCTCCGGCACCACCGCGCAGGTCGTCGCCGGCATCGACTGGGTCGCCCGGAACGCGGTCAAGCCCGCCGTCGCGAACATGTCGCTCGGCGGCGGCGCCGACAGCGCCCTGGACACGGCCGTACGCAACGCCGTCGCATCCGGCATCACCTTCGCCGTCGCGGCCGGCAACGAATCCGTCAACGCCTCGACGCGCTCCCCCGCGCGCGTGACCGAGGCCATCACGGTCGGCGCGACCACGAGCACCGACGCCAAGGCGAGCTACTCCAACTTCGGCAGCGTCCTCGACCTGTTCGCGCCGGGCTCCTCCATCACCTCGACCTGGAACAGCAGCGACACCGCGACGAACACGATCTCCGGTACGTCGATGGCGTCCCCGCACACCGCGGGCGCGGCGGCGCTCTACCTCGCGGACAACCGCGCGGCGACCCCGGCGCAGGTCTCCTCGGCGCTGGTCAGTGCGGCCTCGACGGGCGTCGTCACCAGCCCCGGAACGGGTTCGCCCAACCGCCTCCTGAACGTGGGCCCCGGTTCGACCAACCCCCCGGGTCCCAAGTTCGAGAACACGACCGACTTCGCGATCAACGACAACGCCACGGTCGAATCACCGGTCACCGTGAGCGGCGTCCCGGGTTCCGCGCCCGCCGCCCTGAGCGTGCCGGTCGCCATCCAGCACACCTATGTGGGTGACCTCCAGGTGCAGCTGATCGCGCCCGACGGCAGCGCGTACACGCTGAAGGGCTATGGGACCGGCGGCAGTTCGGACGACATCAACACCACGTACTCGGTGAACGCGTCGTCGGAGACGGCCAACGGGACGTGGAAGCTGCGGGTGAGCGACAACGCGGCACGGGATGTCGGCAAGATCGACTCCTGGGGGCTGCAGTTCTGAGTTCTGGGTTCTGAGTTCTGAGTGAACCCTTCTCGTCCTCGCGGTACGGCTCCGGGTCGGTGGCCCGGCCCGCCGCGAGGACGAGGCATGAGGTGCGGTGGACGGCGAGGAATCCGAAGGGGCGGTCGAAGACGGCGAAGACGGCGAAGACGGTGCCGCTCACCCTAAGGGGTTTTTGTCCGGTTCTGTGATAGTTCTTCGGTGTGACGACCGTCGTGACGCCGACCGTCGCAGGCCGGCGCAGACCGAGGCCCGCGGCGTCGGACTCTCCCCGAAGAGGTAGCCGCAAAGACCGGAACGGGCCCGGGGTTTCGCGCGTCGCGCACCTCTGCCGCGGGCTCCTCGTCGTCGTCGCTCTCCTGAACGCCGCCCTTGCCGTGCTCGTCGCGGCCCCGCTCCCCCGCATCCCGCTCCTGGTGCTCGTCGCGGCGGCAGTCACCTCCTGGGGGCTCGTGCTCGTGCCGCCCGCGGTCATCGGCCTGGTCGCGGGGGTGGCCGCGGGGCGGCGGTATCCCTGGTGCGCCGGAGCGGCCGTACTGACCGCTTTCGTCGCGCTCGTGTACGGCGTCATGCCGTACGCCGCCGCGTACCGCACCGCCGAGGAGCAGGGCCAACCGCTCGCCCCCGGCGCCTACTTCGAGGGCGTCAACTACGCCAAGGCTCCCGACGGTGAGCGCACCAGCCGTTACGCGCGCATCGGCGAGCGGCGCGGAAAGCTGGACCTGTGGACCTTGCCGAAGCGGGACGGGGTGCGTCACCCGGCCGTGGTCTGGGTGCACGGGGGAGGCTGGAACAAGGGGCATCGCGGTCAGAGCCCCGCATGGAACCGCTGGTTCAACGCGCGGGGCTGGTCGGTCTTCGACATCGATTACCGGCTCGCGCCCCGGGTGACCCAGCTCGACCAGATCGGCGACGTGAAGTGCGCCGTCGGCTGGGTGCGCCGCCACGCGCGCGTGTTCGGCGTCGATCCCGACCGCCTCGTCCTCGCGGGGAGTTCGGCGGGCGGCAATCTCGCGCTCGCGGCGGCCTATACGGAGGGTGACGACCGCGTCCCGGCCTCCTGCGCGGTGGGTGACAGCTCGGTCGCCGGGGTGATCTCCCTCTACGGGCCGACCGACATGGGACGCCTCATCGCGGGGACCGCACTGCGCGGCGACCCCATGATCCCGCGCCTGATGGGCGGTTCGGCGAAGTCCGTCCCCGCCCGCTACCGCCTCGGTTCGCCCGCGAAGCTCGTGCGGACGGACGTGCCGCCCACGCTCCTGCTGCACGGCAGCGCGGACCGGGCGGTGCCGGTGGCGCAGGCGCGTGAGCTGGCGCGGCGCCTCGACGCGGCGGGGGCGCGGGCGACGTATGTCGAACTGCCCTGGGCGGACCACTGTTTCGACGTGAACTGGGGCGGCTGGGGGAGTCAGATCGCGCGCTCGGCGATCTCTCGCTTCCTCGCCGTCCGGGGCGGGAGCGCCTGATCCGCGCCCGGGGGCACTGCGGGAATGTGATCGCTATAGCCGCGGAAAGCCCCTGCGTAAAGACCTGCGGAGTCCAAAATCATCACTTCGAGTGATTCATTGGCCTTGGGTTGCGGCCAACAACCCACGGTTGCCAGGCTGTTGCTGTCTGTCAACCTGATGGGAGTGGCCAGTGACTTTCGGTGAACAGCCGGCGTATCTGCGTGTCGCGGGTGATCTCCGCAAGAAGATCGTCGACGGTTCGCTGCCGCCGCGCACCCGGCTCCCCTCGCAGGCCAGGATCCGCGAGGAGTACGGGGTGTCGGACACGGTCGCCCTGGAGGCCCGCAAGGTCCTGATGGCCGAGGGGCTGGTCGAAGGCCGCTCCGGGTCCGGCACTTACGTGCGCGAGCTGCCCGTGCCACGCCGCGTGGTGCGCACCGGCTTTCGGGCCTCCGGCGGCTCGACGCCGTTCCGTCAGGAGCAGGCCCAGGACGGCGCGCGCGGCACCTGGGAGTCCCGCAGCGAGCAGGTGGAGGCCGGCAGCGCGATCGCCGAGCGTCTCGGCATCCGCACGGGCGACCGCGTGATGTGCACCAAGTACGTCTACCGCGACGCGGGCGAGGCGATGATGCTCTCCACCTCCTGGGAGCCCCTCGCCGTCACCGGACGCACTCCGGTGATGCTCCCCGAAGAGGGGCCGCTGGGAGGCTGCGGAGTGGTCGAGCGCATGGCGGCCATCGACGTGGTCGTGGACAACGTCGCGGAGGAGGTCGGCGCGCGCCCGGGGCTTGCGGAGGAGCTCATGGCGCTCGGCGGTGTCCCGGGCCATGTGGTGATCGTCGTGCAGCGGACGTACTTCGCCTCCGGCAAGCCGGTCGAGACGGCCGACATCGTGGTTCCCGCCGACCGGTACCGGATCGCATACCACCTGCCGGTGAGGTGACCGAGCGCTCCGGCGTGCGCCCGGAATCCGGACGGGCCGGTCCACCCGCCGTGATCGCGAGTTAACGCCCGCTCGACTTCCGTAACGCCGGAGCAATCAGGCCCTGCGACGACTTGTCATGTACGGCTCCTAACTTCATCGCCCGTACCCGCAACCCGGTCGGACGACAGGAACCCACATGACGGATACGGCCACCCGCGACGCCGACGCCGCCGCACCACCGCCCCGGCGCAGCTACGCGAAGATGGCGGCCGACGAGAGCCGCGAGGACTACTCCCTGCGGTATGCGCCGCACTCCTTCCGGCGCTGGTCGCCGACGATGGTGGCGTCGACAGCGCTCGGCGGCATCGCCTACCTCGCGGACTTCGCGATCGGGGCCTCCATCGTCTTCACCTACGGCTTCACCAGCGGACTCGCCTCGATCCTGTGCGCCGCGACGATCATCTTCGTCACCGGCATCCCGATCGCGCGGGCCTGCGCCAAGTACGGCCTCGACATGGATCTGGTGACCCGGGGCGCGGGCTTCGGCTACTTCGGCTCGACGCTGACATCGCTGATCTACGCCTCGTTCACGTTCATCTTCTTCGCGCTCGAAGGCTCGATCATGGCCCAGGCCATGCACCAGGCCGTCGGACTCCCGGTGGAGATCGGCTACTTGGTCACGACGCTCATCGTGATCCCGATCGTCTTCCGCGGCATGGGCGCCCTGGCCAAGGTGCAGGCCTGGACGCAGCCGATCTGGCTCGTCGGCATGGTGCTCCCCTTCGTGGTGCTCGCCTTCGAGGCACCGGACACCTGGGGCGCCTTCGGCTCCTTCGGGGGCACCGAGGGCGCGGGCGGCGGCTTCTCCTGGGTGGCCTTCGGGCTCGGCACGGGCGTCGCGCTCTCGCTCATCGCCCAGATCGGCGAGCAGGCGGACTACCTGCGCTTCATGCCGGCCAAGACCGAAGAGAACAAGCGGCGCTGGAATCTGGCCGTTCTCGCGGCGGGCCCCGGCTGGGTCGTCATCGGCGCGGCCAAGCAGCTGGGCGGCGCGCTCCTGGCGTTCGCGGCCCTCGAAGCCGTCGGCGAGACGCACGCCCTGGAACCGATAGCCCCGCAGATCGAGGCCCTCGAACCCTGGCTCGGGTCCTTCGCGCTGCCCGCGGCGGCCCTCTTCGTGATCGTCTCCCAGGTCAAGATCAACGTCACCAACGCCTACAGCGGTTCGCTGTCCTGGTCGAACTTCTTCTCCCGCATCACGCACCGGCATCCGGGCCGGGTCTGGTACATCTTCCTCAACCTCGCCATCGCGCTGACGCTGATGGAGATGAACATGTTCGCGGCCCTCAACAAGCTGCTCGGTTTCTACTCGAACGTCGGCATCGCGTGGATCGTGGCGGTCGCCGCCGACCTCGTCATCAACAAGAGGATGGGCTGGAGCCCTCCGTACATCGAGTTCAAGAGGGCCTATCTGTACGCGGTGAACCCGGCGGGCTTCGGCTCGATGGTGATCGCGTCGGTGGTGTCGATCCTGGCCTTCTTCGGCCTCTTCGGCCGGTACGCGGAAGCCTTCTCGACGTTCATCGCCGCCGGCCTCGCCGTCGTCCTGTGCCCGCTGATCGCCTGGGCGACGAAGGGCACGTACTACTTGGCGCGCCCGAACCCGGTGAACGGACCGCATGTCCACGTCCCCGACGTGACGGCCACGCACGCGTGCGGCGTCTGCGAGACGGCGTACGAACTCCCCGACATCGCGGACTGCCCGGTGCAGGCGGGCCCGATCTGCTCCCTTTGCTGTTCGCTGGACGCGGAGTGCGGCGACGTCTGCCGTACGTCGCCGTCGAGTGCGCCGGTGCTCATGCCGATGCCGACGGTGCGTGCCGCCGACTGACGCGGGCCCCGCACCGGGCGAACCGATGACACCAGGGGGCGCACCCGACAAAGTGCGCCCCCTCGGCGGTGGCCAATTGCGTACCTCTTTGTGCAAAGTCGTATCCGCTGAGTAAAGGTCGGGCGTAGGCTCGGGCATATGCGGATTGCTGTTTCCTTACTGATCGAGGCGTGGCGCGCGCCGGGGTGGCGAGCGGAGGGGCGCGATGAATGACGGAACGGCCGTGCTGCCCTGGTTTGTGATACGTCAGGACGACAATGGCAACCGCTATCGGGTGGGCAGGTACGCGACGAAGGCCGAGGCCGAGAAGATCGCGAACAGCCTCGACGACCACGGCCACCGGCAGCTGTACTGGGTGGAGAAGCTGAGCCAGAACGGCAGCGCGCACTGACCGCATAGGCTCCGCCGCATGACGGAACGGATCGTGGTGGGCGCCGCCCTGTACGACGACGGACGCCTGCTGGCCGCACGGCGCAGCGCACCCCCCGAGCTCGCGGGCCGCTGGGAACTGCCCGGCGGGAAGGTCGAGCCGGGCGAGCTTCCCGAGGAAGCCCTGGCGCGGGAGCTGCGCGAAGAACTGGGCGTCGCCGCGGAGCCGGTCGCCAGAGTGCCCGGGGAGTGGCCGCTCAAGCCGGGGTACGTCCTGTGGGTGTGGACGGTGAAGCTCCTCTCCGGAGCCCCCGAGCCCCTGCAGGACCACGACGAACTGCGCTGGCTCTCGCCGGACGAGGTCTGGTCGGTGGAGTGGCTGGACGCGGACGTCCCGGCGGTGGTGGCCGCGATCGAGTGCCGCTAGGGCCCTGGCCGGGGGAGCGTGAGGGGTCTCGCTTCCCCGCGCGGAGCTCCACATACGCCGTTCGTGCCACAGTGCGCCCAGTTAAGCGGTAATTCCGCAGGGATATCGGGTATGTGCCCATTAACCCCATGAAACCGGACAAGGGTCCGCTGTTGCTGGTCTGGAAGTGATCGGCGTGATCGACACCGAAGGCGACTGCGCCGAGTGGGATTTTCCCGCGGCCCCGAGCGCCGTGCGCATGGCCCGTGCTGTCGTCCGCAAGCAGCTCGGAGCCTGGGGCCTCACCGGCCTCGGTGACATCACCGTCCTCCTCGTGAGCGAACTGGTGACCAACTCCCTGCGACACGCGTCCGGCCCCATCGGAGTACGGCTCGTGCGCCAGGCCGGGCCGCTGGGCACCCTCCTCGTAGAGGTCTCCGATCCGCTCCCCGACCCGCCTCAGGAACGCGACGCCGCACCCGAGGACGAGGGGGGCAGGGGTATCCAGTTGGTGGCCCGCGCGTCGCGGAGCTGGGGGACACGGCAGGGCAGAACGGGGAAGACGGGGAAGACGGTGTGGTTCGAGCTGGTGCTGCCGGGTTAGAAGACTGGCAGCGTGAGACGGACACAAGACGGGCACGGGCCAAAAAGGGTTGAGTCCGTGCTGTGATCGTGAACGCCGTGTGGCGTGGCTCCGTAGTGCTGGATACTGCGGGCAGCCGCATCCGGTGACCGGTGCCGGACGTGGTGAGCTGGAGGGGACGGTTCGCGTGAGCGAGATACCAGCGAAGGCGACGGAGCAGGACGGGCCGTCGGGTGACGCTAGGGGCGAAGCTGCGGATGACGTGATGTGGCAGAGCAGTCCACCCGGTTCGATCTATGACTACATCAAGGTGGCCTCGTTCTCGATCGGCCCCGACGGTCTCATCGACCAGTGGAGCCTGCGGGCCGAGCGGCTGTTCGGAGTGGCTGCCGAGGACGCCGTGGGCAGGGACCCGATCGAGGCCTTCGTCCCCTCCGAGCTGCGCAGCAGCGGGCACCGCAAGATGGCGGAGATCCTGGACGGCAGGGAGTGGACCGGCTCCGTCCCCTTCCGGGCGCCCGCGAGGCCCGAGGGGGCTGACGGGCCCGGCGGATCCGGCGGATCCGGCGCGGAGCCCTTCAGGGGCTCCGAAGGGATCGCCGAGGTCTATGTGATGCCGACCGAGACGGAGGAGGGTGAGCGGGCCGCCGTCTGCATCGTCGTCGACGTACGGGCGCTGCGGCAGATAGAAACGGACCTCGCCGCCTCGCAGGCCATTTTCGGCCAATCTCCCTTCGGCTTCCTGTTGTTCGGCACGGACCTGAAGGTGCAGCGGGCCAACCGCCGCTTCGCCGCGGTCTTCGGAGGCGGCGTCGAGGATCACCGTGGCCGCACGGTCCACGACTATCTGCCCCGGCACGAGGCCGACCGCATGGCCGCCGCCCTCAAGCGCGTCCTGGAGACCGGCGACTCCGTCACGGACATGCAGATCGTCGGCCCCGCCCCCGGCAGCAACGAACGCCGCCACTGGTCGATCAACCTCTACCGCGTGCACAGCGGTTCGGGCCGCCCCATCGGCATCGCGGGCCTCGGCACCGACGTCACCCGGCGGCACGCCGCCGCACGCGAGGCCGCCCACGCCCGCCGCAACCTCGCCCTGCTCAACGAAGCGGGCGCCCGGATAGGCAACTCCCTCGACCTGGAGACGACCGCACGCGAGCTCCTGGACGTCACCGTCCCCGGCTTCTGCGACCTCGCCTCCGTAGACCTCTACCAAGGGCTGCTCGACGGCGACGAGACGCCTCCCGGCCTCGCCGACGGAAGCGCCGAACTGCGCCGCGTCGCCTTCGCGAGCGCCGTCGCCGACGCACCCTTCCCGGACGGCGGCCGCCCCGTCGACGTGGGCGCCGTGCACCGTTTCCCCTTCACCTCGCCCTGCGCCGACGCCCTGCGCACGGCAAGGACGCGACTCGTCTCGGCGGCCGACGAAGGCTCCGCGAGCAGGCTCACCGGCGGACTGGTCCAGTCGACGCTCGCCGTGCCGATGGTCGCCCACGACACGGTCGTGGGCCTCGCGCAGTTCTCCCGCACGAAGGGGAGCGAGCCCTTCGGGGAACGCGATCGCTCCCTCGCCGTCGAGCTCGCCGCGCGCGCCGCCGTCTGCATCGACAACGCCCGCCTCTACCGCCGCGAGCACGAACGCGCGCTGATACTGCAACGGTCCCTGCTTCCGCCCGACGACCCAGAGGCGTCCGGCCTGGACATCGCCTGCCGCTATCTGCCGGGCAACGCGGCCACCGAGGTCGGCGGCGACTGGTTCGACGTGATCGAGCTGCCCGGCCACCGCACCGCCCTGGTCGTCGGCGACGTCATGGGACGCGGCCTGCGCGCCGCCGTGGCCATGGGCGAACTGCGCACCGCCGTACGCACCTTGGCGCTCCTGGACCTGGAGCCCGCGGAGGTCCTCTCCGCGCTCGACGAGATCGCCCGCGGCCTCGGCGACCCCTCAGGCACCCAGCAGGCCACGAGAGCGGCCCGGCAGACGCGCTCCGCGAACGGGACGGACCTCGCGGAGGTCTACCTCGCCACCTGCGTCTACGTGGTCTACGACGCCGTCACGCGCCGCTGCACCTTCGCCAACGCGGGGCACCTGCCACCCGTGCTCGTCGAGCCCGGCGAATCGCCGCTCATGCTCGACGTGCCGCCCGGCATGCCGCTGGGCGTCGGCGGTGAGCCCTTCGAGGAGGTCGAGGTCGAACTGCCCGAGGGCGCCCTGCTCGCCCTCTACACGGACGGGCTCGTCGAATCCCGCGAGCATCCCCTCGACGAGGGCCTGAACGCCTTCGTACGGGCGCTCGACGACCCCGCGCCCGCCCTGGAGGACGTCTGCGACCACGTCCTGAACACCCTCGACACCCACCACGGAGAGGACGACATCGCACTCCTCATGGCCCGCATCCAGGGTCTGCCCGCCGAAGCCGTCGGTGACTGGACGCTGCCGCGCGACCCCAAGTCGGTGGGCCGTGCGCGGGAACTGGCCTGCGAGCAGTTGCGCACTTGGGACCTGGAACCCCTCTGCGACACGACGGAACTGCTGGTCAGCGAGTTGGTCACCAACGCCCTGCGGTACGGCGAAGGGGACATCCGGCTGCGTCTGCTGCTCGACCGCAGCCTGGTGTGCGAGGTGTGGGACGCGGGCCTCGTCCAGCCGCGCCGCCGCCGGGCGCGCGACACGGACGAGGGCGGTCGCGGGCTGCAACTGGTCGGCCTGCTGAGCGCCGCGTGGGGCTCGCGCAGGACGCCACGCGGCAAGACGGTGTGGTTCGAGATGCCGCTGCCGCAGAGTGGGGTGGAGCCGATGGACGCGGCGGAGGCGTTGCTCAGCCTGTTCTGAGCGCCCCGGTCTCTGCTCTGGGCGCCCCGGTCACGTGGTCGCTTTGAGGGCGGCGAGGCGGGCCGCGACCTCGGCCTCGTCGCCCATGCTGTCCAACTGCTCGAACTGCGCGTCGAGGGAGGACGCGGCGAGCTCCTGTTTCCCCAGCGCCCGGGCCTCCTCGCGGCGCACCTTGTCCTCGAAGCGGCTCAACTCGCTGGCCGGGTCGAGCACATCGATGCTCTGGGCGGCGTCCATCATCTGGTTCTGCGCCTGCGCGGTCTTGGCACGCGCGACCAGCTGATCGCGCTTCGACTGGAGCTGGGTCAGCTTGATCTTCATCTGGTCGAGGCCCGACTTCAGCTTGTCGACGACCTCGCTCTGCGCGGCGATCGTGGGCTCGGCGTCCTTGGCCTCCCGTTCGCACTGCAGCTGCCGCTGGAGCGCGACCTTGGCGAGCCCGTCGAACTTGTCGGCCTCCACGGCGCTCCCGCCGGCGCGCAACTCGTCCGCCTTCTTGCTGGCGGCCACCGCCTTCGTGCCCCACTCGTCGGCCGCGTCCCGGTCCTCCTTGTGGTCCAGTTCCAGCATCCGCAGATTGCCGATCGTGGTCGCCACCGCCTCCTCGGCCTCCCGGATGTTGTTCGTGTAGTCGCGGATCAGCTGGTCGAGCATCTTCTGCGGGTCCTCGGCCTGGTCGAGGAGGGAGTTGATGTTGGCCTTGGCGAGCTGGGCCACGCGTCCGAGGATGGTCTGCTTGGTCATGAGGGGCTCCTTCTTTGCGGGTTGCCAGGAGTACGAGGGCTCCAGGGAGGGGGTACGAGGGCTCTACGGGACGTACGAAAGGCCGTCGCGCGGGCCGCGTCTTGTGCCGGTCTCAGAACCTCCCGCCCCCGCCCATCCGCCCCCGGGTCCCGCCGCCGCCGAAGCTTCCGGGCCCGCCTCCGCCGAAGCCGCCGCCTCCGAAGCCCCCGCCGGCCGCCCCGCGGCCCATGCCTCCGAAGAGCTCGCCGAGGATGATGCCGCCGAGGACCGCGCCGCCCATGCCGCCACCGCGCCCGCCACCGCCTCCGTAGGGATTGCCGTAGCCGCGTACGTCGCGTTCGGCGAGCTGCCGTGCCTGCCGGGCCTGGGCGTCGGCCTGCTGGGCCTCGGCGAGCGCGGCGGAGGCATCGGTGTCCTGGGCGGCCTCCGCGCCCGAGAGGTGCCGCTGGGCCTCGGCCAGCCGGGTCCTCGCCTCGCTGCCCACCCCGCCCCGGTGCGTGTCGATGAAGTCCGCCGCCGTTCCCACGGCGCTGCGCGCGGTGAGCAGGGCCTGGCCGAGGAGGGCTGCGGCGCGGCGGCTTGTGACCTCGCGTTCGCGGGCGCCCTTGAGGGACTCGTCCAGGACCGTGTCGGCCTCCTCCACCCGGCGCAGGGCGTCGATCGGGTCGTGCGGGCCCGCCGCCATCGTCCTGCGGACCTCGGCGACCACCGTCTGAGCGCGGGCGATACGGCCGTGCAGGTCGGCCGTGGCGGCTCCCGGCATGGTGCCTTCGAGGAGGCCGCGCGCCTCGGCGAGGTCGGTCTCCGTCTCGGTGAGAGCGGCGGGAAGCTTCTGAGTGGCCAGCGCGAGCTCGGCGGCGAGCCGGTCGACCGCGTCCACGAACGTGCCCGCCTGGTCGACGGCGCCTTCGGCGGCACGCAGGTGGACGGCGGCCTTGCCGTTGTCGCCCGCGTCGATGGCCTGGCGGGCCTCGTTCAGGTGCGTGGTGGCGAAGACGAGGCGGTCCTTGGCCTGCTCCACGTGGCCCACGACGGGCGCCGACGCGGTCGGTGCGTACTGCTCGCGGATCTTGCCGAGGGTGGTCTCGGCGGCGGTGGTGCGGCCCGTGACGTCCCGGAAGATCCGCTCGGCGTGGTCGAGCGCCCCCGTGACGTCGCGTTCGAGGGCGCGCAACTGGTCGAAGCCCGCGGCCTCCGCGTCGAGACGGCGGCCCGCCTCGGTGCAGCGCGCGACGATCTCGTCCAGCATGGTGCGCCGCGTCGCGTCGTCCTCCGGGTAGGCGTCGTCCAGCTGCTGGCGCAGCTTGAAGGCGGTCGTCAGCTCGGAGCGTGCGTACGCGAGGGCGTCCGTGAAGGGACGTACCGCCTCGTCGCCGAACTGAGCGGTGGCGAAACCGAGCTCCTCCGCGCTGGTGCGGACCGCGTCGTCGGTCTCCACCAGGAGCTGCTTGCTCCGCTTGTCGAGCTCCGGGAGCGGGGCCCCGCCCGCCGCCCCTGCGCCCCAGCCGCCTTGGCCGCCGGGCGTCGTACGCGTCTCGGTCCGCCGCTTGCGGCGGCTGTACGCGACCGCCGCGAGGGCGCCCGCGGCACCGACCGCCACGATGGGCAGGACGAGGTCACCGGAGGCCGACACGCCGGCGCTGCCGTCGCCGCCCGGATCGGCGGCTCCCGGGGTGAGCGTCGGGGTCGGGACGGGCTGACCTGCCAGGACCGCGCTGTAGCCGTTCGCGGCGCCGATGGCCGCGCCGGCCCAGTCGTTCTGCCGCAGCGCGGGCTTGATCGCGGTGGTCGCCACGTCCTGGAGCTGGGCCTCGGTGAGCCGGGAATCGACGTCCGCGGAGTAGGCGTACTGGCGGTCGTGCGTGGCGACGGCGAGCAGCAGGTCGTCCAGGCCGAGCCCGTTGCGCTCGGCGGTGATGTCCGCCCAGTCCTGCGCGCCGCGCCCGGAGAAGTCCCGCACGTAGACGACGAAGAGCTGAAGCCCGCGGTCGTCGTAGAGCTGGTCGAGAGCCCGTTCGGTGGCGCCCTCGCGGTCGCCGAGCGCTCCCACCTTGTCGGTGATCTGGCCGTCACGGGAGAGCGTGACCGGGTCGTCGGCCGGGGCGGCGTGTGCCACGGGGGCGGACAGGAGCAGCAGGCACCACGTGACCAGTGCGACGGCTACCGCTGTCGCCCGCACGGCTATGTGCGAGGGCGGCGTCACATTTGGGAGCGTATGACCGTCTTGGGAGGTGCGCGAGCGGGGGGAGGTTCTGATGTGACCGGGGGGCCGAGTGGGATACGAGCAAGGCGATCAGTCGGTCAGTCATCCCCATCCCGGGAGCGTAGGCCGCGGCCCGTTCGCCCGCAGCGAGACGGTGCCTCACCCCGCGAACTCCACCTCCGGGTACTTTGCCGAAGGCCCGTCGAGCAGGTGGCCGTCCTTGCCTCGCAGCCAGCGGTCGAAGAATGACGTCGCGTAGGCCCGTTGCGCCGCCACCGCGCGGCTCGGGTCGACCGTGCCGAGCTGCTTCTCGATGACCTGCCGGTCCACTCCGGCCTGGGGGAGCAGCGCGGCGAGGTCCGTGTACGTCTGGTGCTTCGAACCCCGCAGGGTCAGGTTCCGCTTCCAGCCGGTCGAGTGGGACCAGAACGCGCGCCACGAGGGTTCCGTCGTACGGTCGCTGCCCTGCCTGCCCATGAGGAGGAACGGGCCGCTCAGGCCGTGCCGGGCCACCGGTGTCAGGTTCGTGCCGTTCGGTTCCGGATTGTTCTCCAGGGTGCCGTCCATGTTCATGCCTGCCTTGACCCGGCCGTCCTCGTACATGGTCTCGGCGGCCGCGATACCGCCCGCCGACTGGCCGAGCATGCCCACCCGCTTCTGGTCCACGACCTTGGAGAGGCCGTTCGGCAGTGAGCCGAGGCGGTCCAGGACGAACTTCGAGTCGGCCACCCGGACGTCCAGGACCTTCTTGAGCAGTTCCGGCATCGCGTGGTCCTGTTGCGCCCGCGCGAGCGCCTCACGGAGCGGGGCGTCGTCCTTGACCGAGCCGTCGGGGAACTGCACGGCCGGCGCCTCATAGGTGTGGTCGATCGTCACCACCACATAGCCGCGGCTCGCGAGCTCCTCGACCGCGCTAGTCCCCCACGTACGTGGGTCATTGGCACCGGCCGCGTACAGCAGGACCGGGCGTCGGCCTCTGCTCGTGTCGGCCGGGGCTCCCTCCCGCGCGTGCGTACGCATGGCCGCGAAGTCGATCGCGTCCTTGGGGATGCCGTGGGGCGATGTCGCGCTCCAGCGCTCCGCCGCGCCCGGTGACATGTAAGGAGCGAGGCGGTGTCCGGCGCCGCCCGGCCTTCCCGCCGCCGGGTACCAGACGCTGATCATCAGCTCCCGGTACGGCACGGACTCCACCCAGGGATCGTGCCGTGAGGTGTCGACGACGCGCGTCGACACCGTGCCGATCCGGTGCGGGCCCGTCGGCGCGGGGAGCTTCGCCGCGATGCCCCTGGGGTCCGCCTGCGCGGGGGTAGGGGCGGCCAGCATCGTCGCCGCCAGACCGGCCGCCGCGAGACCGAGCACCGAGCGTCGGGTCAGAGCCGAACGAGTCACAGCCGAGAAGGAGTTCATGCCTCCATGCTGATCCAGCCCCGCGCCCATGACCATGGGGGAAATCCCGAGTCTTCGGTCTAGGGGATCACCCCCAGACCGCCCCTACTCCCCGCGCCGCCGGATCTTGTTCCCGAGCCAGACCAGCGGATCGTACTTCCGGTCGACCGCCCGTTCCTTCAGGGGAATCAGCGCGTTGTCCGTGATCTTGATGCCTTCCGGGCAGACCTCCGTACAACACTTCGTGATGTTGCAGTAACCGAGCCCGTGGTCCTCCTGGGCGGCCCGCTTGCGGTCGATGCCGTTCTCCGCCGCCGCGTCCAGCGGGTGCATGTCCAGCTCCGCGACCCGCATCAAGAAGCGCGGCCCGGCGAACGCCGCCTTGTTCTCCTCGTGGTCGCGCACCACATGACACGTGTCCTGGCACAGGAAGCACTCGATGCACTTGCGGAACTCCTGGGAACGGTCCACGTCCGCCTGCTGCATGCGGTACTCGCCCGGACCGAGACCCTTCGGCGGCACGAAGGCCGGCACCTCCCGCGCCTTCTTGTAGTTGAAGCCGACGTCCGTCACCAGGTCCCGCACCACGGGAAAGGCCCGCAACGGAGTCACCGTGATGACGTCCTCGCGGCTGAACACCGACATCCGCGTCATGCACAGCAGCCGCGGGCGGCCGTTGATCTCCGCCGAGCACGAACCGCACTTGCCCGCCTTGCAGTTCCAGCGCACCGCGAGGTCGGGGGTCTGGGTCGCCTGCAGGCGGTGGATGATGTCGAGGACGACCTCGCCTTCGTTGACCTCGACCTTGAAGTCCTGCAGATCACCGCCCTCGACGTTCCCGCGCCAGATCCGGAACCGGGCGTCGTACGACGTACTCGAAGGATCCGGCGTGCTCGAAGGACGCGGTGTAGCGGTACTCACTCGAAAAGCTCCTCTTCGGCCAGGTACTTGACCAGCTCTTCCTTCTCGAAGAGTGCAAGCAGGTCGTCTCGGATGGGCTCGGTGGTGACCCGCACCAGGTCGATCTGGCCGCGCACGGGGTCCGTCGCCGCCAACCCGCCGGAAGGGTCGGTGAGTTGGCAGAGCAGATTCACGCGGCGCCATGCGCGGTTCATGCCCGGGTGGTCCTCCCGCGTGTGTCCGCCGCGGCTTTCCGTGCGCTCCAGGGCGGCCCGCGCCACGCATTCGCTGACCAGCAGCATGTTGCGCAGGTCGAGTGCGAGGTGCCAGCCGGGGTTGAACTGGCGGTGGCCCTCGACACCGGCCCGCCGTGCCCGCACCCGCAGTTCCGCCAGCTTCTCCAGGGCCTGTTCCATCTCGGCCTCGCGGCGGATGATGCCGACCAGGTCGTTCATCGTCTGCTGGAGTTCCTGGTGGAGGGTGTAGGGGTTCTCCGGTGTGGCCCCGTCCTCGGGGCCCTCCGCGCTGAACGGCCGCAGTGCCTCGGCGGCTGCCGTGTCCACCTGGACGTCGTCGATCACCGGCCTGGTGTCCACGCCGGTGAGTCCGGAGGCGTACCGCGCCGCGTGCAGCCCCGCGCGCCGCCCGAAGACGAGCAGGTCGGAGAGGGAGTTGCCGCCGAGCCGGTTGGAGCCGTGCATGCCGCCGGCGACCTCTCCGGCCGCGAACAGGCCCGGTACGCGCTTGGCCGCGGCCGTGTCCGACTCGACCGCGATACCGCCCATCACGTAGTGGCAGGTCGGCCCGACCTCCATCGCCTCGGCGGTGATGTCGACGTCCGCGAGCTCCTTGAACTGGTGGTACATGGAGGGCAGTCGGCGCCGGATGACCTCGGCGGGCATGCGCGTCGACACGTCGAGGTAGACCCCGCCGTGCGGTGAGCCGCGTCCCGCCTTCACCTCGGAGTTGATGGCGCGCGCCACCTCGTCGCGGGGCAGCAGCTCAGGAGGGCGGCGGTTGTGGTCGGGGTCCTCGTACCAGCGGTCGCCCTCGTCCTCCGACTGGGCGTACTTCTCCTTGAAGACGTCCGGTACGTAGTCGAACATGAACCGCTTGCCCTCGGAGTTGCGCAGTACCCCGCCGTCGCCGCGCACCGACTCGGTGACCAGGATGCCCTTCACCGAGGGTGGCCAGACCATCCCCGTCGGGTGGAACTGAACGAATTCCATGTTGAGGAGCGGGGCCCCGGCGAGCAGCGCGAGCGCGTGGCCGTCGCCCGTGTACTCCCACGAGTTGGACGTCACCTTGAAGGACTTGCCGATGCCCCCGGTGGCCAGGACCACGCTCGGGGCCTCGAGGACGAAGAAGCGGCCGGTCTCGCGGTCGTAACAGAACGTGCCGCTGACCCGCTCGCCCTCCTTCAGTACGCGGGTGACCGTGCACTCCTGGAAGACCTTCAGCCGTGCTTCGTGGTCGCCGAATTCGCGCTCGTCCTCCTGCTGGAGGGAGACGATCTTCTGCTGGAGCGTACGGATCAGTTCGAGGCCGGTCCGGTCGCCCACGTGCGCGAGGCGAGGGTACTCGTGCCCCCCGAAGTTGCGCTGGGAGATCCGCCCGTCCGTCGTGCGGTCGAACAGGGCGCCCCACGTCTCCAACTCCCAGACTCGGTCGGGAGCTTCGCGCGCGTGCAGCTCGGCCATCCGCCACTGGTTGAGGAACTTGCCGCCGCGCAGGGTGTCGCGGAAGTGGACCTGCCAGTTGTCGCCGGAGTTCACGTTGCCCATGGAGGCGGCGATGCCGCCCTCGGCCATCACCGTGTGGGCCTTGCCGAACAGGGACTTGCAGATCACGGCGGTACGGGCGCCCTGCTCACGTGCCTCGATCGCGGCCCGCAGGCCCGCTCCTCCGGCTCCTACCACGACAACGTCCCACTGCTGCCGCTCCACTTGAGACATCAGAACAACCTCGGATCGTCGAAGACGCCGGACGCGACCAGATACACGTAGAAGTCGGCGAGCGCCACGCTCACCAGGGAGGCCCAGGCGAGCAGCATGTGGCGGGCGTTCAGCTTTCCGACCCACTGCCACATGCGGTAGCGCACGGGGTGCTTGGAGAAGTGCTTGAGCTTGCCGCCGACGATGTGCCGGCAGGAGTGGCAGGAGAGGGTGTACGCCCAGATCAGCACGATGTTGACCAGGAAGACGAGTGTGCCGAGACCCATGTGGCCCCACTCGTAGTGCTCATCTCGGAAGGAGAGCACGGTGTCGTACGTGAGGATTCCCGCCACGGGGACCGCCGCGTAGAAGAAGTAGCGGTGGATGTTCTGCAGGATCAGCGGGAAGCGGGTCTCTCCGGAGTACTTCTTGTGCGGCTCGGCGACCGCGCAGGCGGGCGGTGAGGCCCAGAAGCCGCGGTAGTAGGCCTTGCGGTAGTAGTAGCAGGTCAGGCGGAAGCCGAGCGGGAAGATCAGGGTGAGGAGGGCGGGGGACAGGCCCCACCAGCTGCCGAAGATCTCCCAGTTGGGCCCCGACCGCATCGGCTCGCAGTTCTCGGCCAGGCACGGCGAGTAGAACGGTGAGACGTAGGGCGCCGCGTAGTAGTCAGCGTTCGCGAAGGCCCGCCACGTCGAGTAGACGATGAAGGCGAAGAGGCCGGCGGCGGTCGCGGCGGGCGCAAGCCACCAGCGGTCGGTCCGCAGATGGGCAGCGCTGATCGCGGCGCGCGTCGCCGCCCGCACGCCGCCGGGATCCTGACCGCTTTTCAGATGGGGTTCCGTGCCAGTGGCCAACGAGGCTCCACTCCTTTGTCCTCAGATCGGCGGTCCTCAGGTCGGCGGCGCTCAGGGCGGACGCGGCGCCTCAAGGGGCATGCCGGTCGCTCGCGCCCAGGCCCTCGTCGTCCGAGTCCGTCCACAGAGAGCTGTCGTACGGGGCGTCGGGGATGGTGACCAGGTCCGGCCGCTTCGGCGGGGCGGCGGAGACCGGGGCGGCCGCGCGCAGGAGCGCGAAGCTCTCGCGCAGATGGTCGGCGTCCATGCGGACGCGGCGCACGTCGATCCCGGCGAGACCACCCTGGGGACCCACGCCGACCTGCTGCTCCAGCTTGCCGACGGTGCGGACCAGATCGTCGACGCATCGCTGAACAGCCGTCAGATCATCGTGCAGAGCCATGACTTGCCCTCACTTCAGGGGTGCGGCGGCAACGTTCATGCGCCTGCGAGTGTCGCGCGTCACATCCCGGCTTGTGAAGGGATGTGCAGGGATTCCCGGCTCGTACGCGCTGAAATGCGCCGGGGTGTACGCCGCCGCCCCGGCCGTGCGTCGGGGCGCGGGCCGAGGCCCTCGTTACGCTCGGTCACGCGCGGTTGGGCCGCACGAGTGGGATCTGGTGCCCCTGCGCCGTGTCGCTCCCGGGCGCCGGGTCCCGTCCCCTTCAGTGGGTCGATAGATGTGATCAGCTCCATATACCGCCAAACGTGATCAAACCCGGCCCGGTCCTGGTAGCGGGCGGCCGGGCGAGCCCCGGAGGTACCCGTCATGTCCCCAGACCGCGCCAGACTGAGATCTGCCGTGTTCCTCGCCACGGGCGTGCTAGCCCTGCCCGCCCTCGCCGCCTGCAGCTCCCAGGACGAGGCGGGCGCCCCGACCGCCGACCAGGACATCGCGCCCGCGGCCCGGGACCGTGTCGCCGACGGCGGGACCATGAACTGGGCCGTCGACTCGATGCCGGAGACCCTCAACACCTTCCAGTCGGACGCGGACGCGGGCACGTCACGGATCGCGGGAGCCGTCCTGCCGTCGATGTTCCGCCTCGACGCGCAGGGCAGGGCGCAGCGGAACACCGACTTCCTGGAGTCCGCGGAGGTCGTCGAGCGCGAGCCCAAGCAGGTCGTGCTGTACAAACTCAACCAGCAGGCGGTGTGGAGCGACGGCCGGGAGATCGGGGCCGATGACTTCGCGGCGCAGCAGCGCGCCCTGTCCGGGAAGGACAGCGCGTACTGGACGGCGCGCAACGCGGGCTACGACCGCGTCGAGAAGATCGAGCGCGGCGCGGACAACCTGGAGGTGCGCGTCACCTTCAACAAGCCGTACGCGGACTGGCGTTCGCTGTTCTCGCCGCTGTACCCGAAGGAGGTCATGGGCACTCCCGACACCTTCAACGACGGTGCGCGGCGGGGGCTCAAGGTGAGCGCGGGTCCGTTCGCCGTGCAGGACTTCGACAGCAAGGCGGACGAGGTCACGCTGGTGCGCAATCCGCGCTGGTGGGGCAGGCCGGCGAAACTCTCCAAGCTGGTCCTGCGCGAGGTGCCGCGCGAGAAGCGTGCCGCCGCGCTCGCCGAGGGCCAGGTCGACCTCGCCGAGATCGACGGCCCCGAGGCCCGGCGCATCGCGAACGCCGCCCGCGACAAGGGCACCCAGGGTCCGCTCGCGCACGGCCCCGAGGCGCGGCTGACCCCTGCCAAGGCGTTGCGCTCCTGGGCGGTCGCCCACGGCTCCGACGAGGAGGCGGCCCACACCGAGCAGCAGGCCCGCCGGCGGACCGACAAGGCGATCAAGAAGTACGCCACCGAACAGTCGGGCCTGCGGGGCTACACCGTCCGCAAGTCCCTCGAACCGGCCTACACCCAGCTCGCCCTCAACGGCACCGACGGCCCGCTGGCCGACGACCGGGTGCGGCGTGCGGTGGCCAGGGCCCTCGACCGCGAGGAGCTCGCCAAGGCGGTCCTTACGCCGCTCGGCCTGCCCGCCGAGCCGGTCGGCAGCCACCTGGCCCTCGCCGGGCAGCAGGCGTACGCGGACAACAGCGGGGCCCTCGGCGACCAGGACACCGCCGAGGCACGGGCGCTGCTGGCCGACGCGGGGTGGACGCCGGGCGGTCCGCTGAAGGAGCCGAAGGGGAAGACGGCCGGGGGTGAGGCGGGCGCCAAGAAGTCGAAGGCCGAATCCGGCTCGGGCTCCAACTCGGACTCGGGCTCCAACTCGGACTCGGGCTCCGACTCGGCGGAGGACTCGGGTGACGACGGCACGTACGTCGTCGGCGAGGACGACGAGAAGCCGGGCGACGGCGGCACCTCGGTGCTCGCCCCCGCTCCGGCGGCGGCCTACCAGCAGGCGGCGCTGACCCGTCAGGCGGCGTCCCTGACGGCTGCGCGCGAGGCGGACAAGGAGAAGAAGAAGGACCCGGGCGGGCGCACCAAGCAGCACGCCGAGAAGCGTGCAGAGAAGCGCGCCGAGAAGCGTGCCGACCGGCAGGCCGCGAAGGGCGGGGCGCCCGGCGCGTACGCCCCCAAGGGCACCGCGGCGCCCGCGGCCACCGCGGCGGCGGGCGGCCCGATGGCGAAGGACGGCGAGCCCCTCGCCCTCCGCTTCGTCCTGCCGTCCGGTGACGGCTCGGAGTCGCTGCGGACGGTGGCCGACCGGATCTCGCGGATGCTGGAGAAGATCGGGGTCCGTACGGAGACGGCGAAGGTCGCCGACGAGAGCTACTTCAAGGACCACATCGCTTCCGGTCAGTACGACCTCGCCCTCTACTCCTGGCCCGCGACGGCCTTCCCCGCCACGGACGCGCGCCCGATCTTCGCCAAGCCGGTGCCGGCCGCGGACGGTTCGCTGAACGTCGAGCAGAACTACACGCGGGTCGGCACGGATCACATCGATCAACTGTTCGATCAGGCGCTGGGGGAGCTCGACGAGGACGAGAACCGCGCCCTGGTCAAGAAGGCGGACGCCCGCATCTGGGCCGAAGCAGGATCGATTCCTCTCTATCAGCGACCGCAGCTGATGGCGGCGCGCACGAACCTCGCGAACGCGGGCGCTTTTGGATTCCAGGCACCGAACTACGAGGACATGGGGTTCCTGAAGGCCGGCGCCAAGCCCGCGGCGAAGTAGCTCCGCCGCAGGTCAGGCTCAGATTCCCCTCAACTCTCTTGCCCGTCGGCCACGCCGGCGGGCAAGGTCGTTCCCACCATTGACCTGAGTCTTGTTCCTCCCTGTACTTCCCTCCGGGTACATCCCCTCCGGCGAGGCCGCCGGCAGCCAGGAGACACCCCACGTCCGCAGGGACGGTCCACCGGCGCCGAATGAGCGGTAAACCCCCAGGTCAAACCCCCCGCGAGGGCCCCGCGGAGGCTGCCTCCCCGTGAGGGACGTAGACTGGGGTGAGGCCGTGGCGTGTTCTGCCCGGCAGGGCACGCGTACCGGACCGTACGCGCCGCCAATCCACTCTTCCCGGGAGAAGCGCAGCTCGTATGCCCACGCGCCATGACATTCGTAATGTTGCCATCGTCGCCCACGTCGACCACGGCAAGACCACGCTGGTCGACGCCATGCTCAAGCAGGCCGGCTCCTTCGCCGCGCACGCGGCAGAGTCCCTCGACGACCGCATGATGGACTCGAACGACCTGGAGCGTGAGAAGGGCATCACGATCCTGGCCAAGAACACGGCCGTCAAGTACCACCCCAAGGATGGCGGCGACGTCATCACCATCAACATCATCGACACCCCCGGCCACGCCGACTTCGGTGGTGAGGTCGAGCGCGGCCTGTCGATGGTGGACGCGGTCGTCCTGCTCGTGGACGCCTCTGAGGGCCCGCTGCCCCAGACCCGCTTCGTGCTCCGCAAGGCCCTCCAGGCCAAGATGCCGGTCATCCTGTGCATCAACAAGACGGACCGTCCCGACTCGCGCATCGCCGAGGTCGTCGACGAAACGTATGACCTCTTCCTGGACCTGGACGCGGACGAGGAGCAGATCGAGTTCCCGATCGTCTACGCCTGCGCCCGTGACGGCGTCGCCTCGCTGACCAAGCCGGAGGACGGCACCGTCCCGGCCGACAGCGAGAACCTGGAGCCGTTCTTCTCCACGATCCTGGAGACCGTCCCGGCTCCGGAGTACGACGAGGAGGCCCCGCTCCAGGCTCACGTCACGAACCTGGACGCCGACAACTTCCTCGGCCGTATCGCGCTGTGCCGTGTCGAGCAGGGCGAGCTGCGCAAGGGCCAGACCGTCACCTGGATCAAGCGTGACGGCTCGCAGTCCAACGTCCGCATCACCGAGCTGATGATGACGGAGGCGCTCACCCGCAAGCCCGCCGAGAAGGCGGGCCCCGGTGACATCTGCGCCATCGCCGGTATCCCGGAGATCATGATCGGCGAGACCCTGGCCGACCCCGAGAACCCGATCGCGCTGCCGCTGATCACGGTCGACGAGCCGGCGATCTCCATGACCATCGGCACCAACACCTCGCCGCTCGTCGGCAAGGGCGGCAAGGGCCACAAGGTCACCGCCCGCCAGGTGAAGGACCGTCTGGACAAGGAGCTCATCGGTAACGTCTCGCTCCGTGTCCTGGACACCGAGCGTCCCGACGCCTGGGAGGTCCAGGGCCGTGGTGAGCTCGCGCTCGCCATCCTGGTCGAGCAGATGCGCCGCGAGGGCTTCGAGCTGACCGTCGGCAAGCCCGAGGTCGTCACCAAGCAGATCGACGGCAAGACGTACGAGCCGATCGAGCGCATGACGATCGACTCGCCCGAGGAGCACCTCGGCGCCATCACGCAGCTCATGGCGACCCGCAAGGGCCGCATGGAGACGATGACCAACCACGGCTCCGGCTGGATCCGCATGGAGTGGATCGTCCCGTCGCGTGGCCTCATCGGCTTCCGTACGGAGTTCCTGACGCAGACCCGCGGCACCGGCATCGCGCACTCGATCTTCGAGGGGCACGAGCCGTGGTTCGGCGACCTGCGCACCCGTCACAACGGCTCGCTCGTCGCGGACCGCTCGGGTTCGGTCACGCCGTTCGCGATGGTCAACCTCCAGGAGCGCGGTGTCATCTTCACCGAGGCCGGCACCGAGGTGTACGAGGGCATGATCGTCGGCGAGAACTCGCGCGCCGACGACATGGACGTGAACATCACCAAGGAGAAGAAGCTCACCAACATGCGTGCGGCTTCCGCGGACACGACCGAGAACGTCGTGCCCGCCCGCAAGCTCTCGCTCGAGCAGTCCCTCGAGTTCTGCCGCGACGACGAGTGCATCGAGGTGACCCCGGAGACCGTGCGTATCCGCAAGGTCGTCCTGGACGCCAAGCAGCGTGGCCGCAGCGCCTCGCGTGCCAAGCACGGCTAAGTCGCGCTGACACTCGGCGAATTCGGCATCTGAGGCCGGTTTCCGCCCCTCTTCAGGGAGGGGCGGGGGCCGGCCTCTCGCGCGTCTGCGGGGGTTACCCCCTTGCGCGGCCCTCAGCGGCACTACGCTGGCCCAGACTTCGGGGGTGACGGTTCTCCCCCGCCCCTGGGTGGTCGCGACTCTCCGCGCATCTACGCGCGTCCGCGAAACCGCCTCCGAAGGGGCCACGAGTCGGCCGTCAGTCGTCTCCCGCCCGGCTCGCCGCAACTGGTTTTCCTGGGCCATCTGTCCGGAATGCGGACGCCGTTGACCGTTAGATGTGTAACACGTCCGTTTCGCAACCATCTATATCGGATCGGTTTGTCCGGATTTTGGAAGTTGTACGCACCAGGTGTGATTGAACCGAGACCAAAAGAGTGTGGTCGGGCGGTACCTCATGGCTAATAGTTGACCGCGTATAGCTCGGGTCAATGGGTCACGCGCTGTGGGGAGCGCCGACTCACGAGCACACTGGGGTACTTCGATCAACGCGCCGTCAGGGGTGTCGGCGCGGATTCCTGTACCCCCTCTTGTAGTGAACCAGTGGACTCATGAGGAGGAACCCCATGCGTGGTGCCAAGAGCGCCAAGTGGGTCGCGATAGCGGGTGTCGTGGCGCTGACGGCAACGGCCTGCGGCGGCGGCGACAGCGACAGCGGCAACAGTGGCAAGGTCGACCCCAAGGGGATCGTCAGCTATGCCAACGGTGAGCCGCAGAACGCCCTGCAGCCTTCCAACACCATGGAGGCGTACGGCAGCGTCGTCATCGACTCGCTCTTCACGGGCCTGGTCCATTACGACAAGCAGGGCAACATCACCTACGAGAACGCCGAGTCGGTCACCCCCGACAAGGACTCGAAGGTGTGGACCGTCAAGCTGAAGCCGGGCTGGAAGTTCCACAACGGTGAGGCCGTCACCGCCAAGTCGTACGTCGACGCCTGGAACTGGGCGGCCGACCCGGCCAACGGTCAGCAGAACAGCAGCTGGTACCGCGACATCGTCGGCTACGACAAGGTCCACCCCGAGAAGGGGAAGGCCAAGTCGAAGGCGATGGAGGGCCTGAAGGTCGTCGACGACAACACCTTCACCATCACGCTGAACAACGGCATCCCGTACTACGCGTACAAGCTCGTCTACGCGCCCTTCTACCCGCTGCCTTCGGAGGCCCTCAAGGACCCGAAGAAGTACGGCGAGGCGCCGGTCGGCAACGGCCCGTACAAGTTCCAGAAGTGGGACCACAAGAAGCTGATCTCGGTCCGCGCCTGGGGCGGCTACAAGGGCGAGAAGCCGAAGAACGGCGGCATCGACTTCAAGGCCTACACCAAGGACACGGCGGCCTACGCCGACCTGAAGTCGGACAACGTCGACTCGATGCCGCTCGTGCCGAACAGCGAGATCGCCAACTTCAAGCAGGACTTCGGCGACCGCGCCATCGAGCAGGACTTCTCGGCGATCAACACGATCAACCCGGCCTTCTACACCAAGCAGTGGAAGGACATCGACGTCAAGGTCCTTCAGGGCCTGTCGATGGCGATCGACCGCGACACCATCGCCAAGACGGTGTTCTACGGCACGCGTGAGTCCGCCACCGGCTGGGTCGCCAAGGGCGTCAAGGGCTACCAGAAGGACGCCTGCGGCGAGTACTGCAAGTTCGACGCCAAGAAGGCCAAGTCCCTCATCGAGGAGGGCGGCGGCGTTCCGGGCAACAAGATCTCCATCCAGTACAACGCCGACCAGCCGCACAAGGACTGGGTCGTCGCGGTCTGCAACAGCATCACCAAGTCGACCGGCGTCAAGTGCGTCGGAGACGCAGTGACCGACTTCGCGGCCGACACGGAGATCCGTGACCAGAAGAAGGTCAAGTCGATCTACCGCTCCGGATGGGTGCTCGACTACCCGTTCAACGGCAACTTCCTCGCCGACCTCTACGGCACCGGCGTCGACGGCAACAAGGGCGGCTTCTCGGACAAGAAGTTCGACGCGCTGACCAAGAAGGCCGACGCGGCGAAGACCATTGACGCGTCCGCCAAGCTGTACCAGCAGGCCGAGAAGGAGCTGCAGAACAGCTTCCCGGGCATTCCGCTCTGGTACAACAAGACGCTGTCCGCTTACTCCAAGAACGTGAAGCACATGGAGTTCGACCAGGCGGGCGACCCGGTTCTCACCGAGGTCGAGGTCTTCGAGAAGTAGTAGTCGCGGGAGTTCCGTTCCGGTAAGCGACGCCCGGTGACCCCGGGCGTCGCTTACCGGCGGGCTCCGCAATGGACGGAGGCACCACCATGGGGCGCTACGTCGCGAGGCGACTGCTCCAGATGATCCCGGTCTTCATCGGGACAACCCTGCTGATCTTCCTGATGGTCAACGTGCTCCCCGGCGATCCCGTACGGGCGCTGTGGGGAGACAAGCCGCCGGACCCGGCGCAGGTTGCGCAGATCAGGCACGACCGCGGGCTCGACCTGCCGCTCTGGCAGCAATACCTGCATTACATGGGCGGATTGCTGCAGGGCGACTTCGGCAAGACCATCGCCGGCAACAGACCCATTCTTGACGAGATCAAGCAGGCTTTCCCGATCTCGATGAGACTCGCCGCCATGGCGTGGACGTTCGAGCTCGTCGTCGGTATCGCCCTGGGTGTGCTGGCCGGTGTGCGGCGCAGCCGGATCGTGGACAACACCGTGACGCTCTTCACGCTCCTCGTGATCTCCGTCCCGATCTTCGTGTTCGGCCTGTTCCTCCAGCTGATCTTCGGCAACGAGCTCGGCTGGGTGAAACCGACGGTCCAGGATTCGACAGACTTCCAGCAGTTGCTGATGCCGGCACTCGTGCTCGGCCTTGTCGGTCTCGCCTATGTGGCACGCCTGACCCGCACCTCCATCGCGGAGAACCGGCAGGCGGACTACATACGCACCGCGGTCGCCAAGGGCCTGCCGCGCCGCCGGATCATCAGCCGGCACCTGCTGCGCAACTCCCTCATCCCGGTGGTCACTTACCTGGGCACCGACATCGGCACCCTGATGGGCGGCGCCGTCATCACCGAGGGCATCTTCAACGTCACCGGCGTCGGCAACCTGCTGTTCGACGCGCTGGGCAACCGAGAGGGCGCCGTCATCGTCGGCATCGTGACGGTCCTGGTGCTCGTGTATCTCCTCGCGAGCCTGATCGTCGACCTGCTCTATGCCGTTCTGGACCCGAGGATCCGTTATGCCTGACCTCACCAAGTCCCCGGCCACGGACGAGGCGCACGCCGTGGCCATCGTCGAAGCGGACGCGAAGACCGTCGACGCGGCGGGCACGACGGGCAAGCCGCGCAGCCTGTGGGGCGACGCCTGGCGGGACCTGCGCCGCAGGCCGCTGTTCCTCATCTCCGCACTGCTGATCGTCGTGGTGCTCCTGGTCGCTGCCTTCCCCGCCATGTTCACCAGCGCGGATCCCGCGTCCGGCGACCTGACCAATCACTTCCTGGAGAAGCCGAGTCTCGGCCACTTCTTCCAGCCCGACTGGTTCGGCTACGACCGCCAGGGCCGCAGCGTCTACGCCCGCGTGGTCTACGGCGCCCGCAACTCGATCGTGGTCGGCTTCGGTGTGACCATCCTGGTCACCCTGTTCGGCGGCCTGGTCGGCATGCTGGCCGGCTACTTCGGCGGCATCTGGGACAGCATCCTTTCGCGGCTCACCGACGTGTTCTTCGGTGTCCCGTTCCTGCTCGGCGCGATGGTCGTCCTGAACGCCTTCACCGAGCGCAACGTCTGGGTCATCACCGGCGCCCTCGCCTTCCTCGGCTGGACGCAGATCGCCCGCGTGATGCGCGGCGCGGTGATCACCACCCGGCACGCGGACTACGTCGTGGCGGCGAAGGCGCTGGGTGCGGGCACCAAGCGGATCCTGTTCCGGCACATCCTGCCGAACGCCATCGCGCCGGTCATCGTCGTCGCGACCATCGCGCTCGGCACGTACATCGTCGCCGAGTCGACGCTGTCCTTCCTGGGCCTCGGCTTCGCCGGCGACGCGCTTTCCTGGGGCGGAGACATCTCCGACGCCCTGAACGACATCCGCAACAACCCGCACACGCTGATCTTCCCGGCAGGAATGCTGAGTCTCACGGTGCTTGCGTTCATCATGATGGGCGACGCCGTACGCGAAGCCCTCGACCCGAAGCTGCGCTGAGGGAGGCGTCAATGACCAGCATCGACATCAAGGAAGACTCGGTTCCCGCCCCCCGCTCGGGTGAGGAAAAGAGTGGCAGGCTGCTCGACGTCAAGGACCTGCACGTCGAGTTCCACACCCGAGAGGGTGAGGTCAAGGCAGTCAACGGCGTCAACTACAGCGTGGACGCGGGCGAGACGCTCGCGGTTCTCGGTGAGTCGGGCTCCGGCAAGTCCGTGACCGCCCAGGCGATCATGGGCATCCTCGACATGCCGCCGGGGAGGATCCCGCAGGGCGAGATCCTCTTCCGCGGCCAGGACATGCTCAAGATGTCCAACGAGGAGCGCAGGAAGATCCGCGGTCGAAAGATCGCCATGATCTTCCAGGACGCGCTGTCGTCGCTGAACCCCGTGCTCTCGGTGGGCTACCAGCTCGGCGAGATGTTCCGGGTGCACGACGGACTGGGCCGCAAGCAGGCCAAGGCCAAGGCCATCGAGCTGATGGAGCGCGTGAAGATCCCGGCCGCAAAGGAGCGGGTGAACGACTACCCGCACCAGTTCTCCGGCGGTATGCGCCAGCGCATCATGATCGCGATGGCGCTCGCCCTGGAGCCGGACCTGATTATCGCGGACGAGCCCACCACGGCTCTCGACGTGACGGTCCAGGCGCAGGTCATGGACCTGCTTGCCGACCTTCAGCGCGAGTACAACATGGGCCTGATCCTGATCACCCACGACCTCGGTGTGGTCGCCGACGTCGCGGACAAGATCGCGGTGATGTACGCGGGCCGGATCGTCGAGACGGCCCCGGTCCACGAGCTCTACAAGCGCCCCGCGCACCCGTACACGCGCGGTCTGCTCGATTCGATTCCCCGGCTCGACCAGAAGGGCCAGGAGCTTTTCGCGATCAAGGGCCTGCCCCCCAACCTGCTCCACATTCCGTCCGGTTGCCCCTTCAACCCGCGCTGCCACAAGGCGCAGGACGTCTGCCGTACGGACATTCCGGCCCTGGTGCCGGTGACGGAACAGGACGGCACGGAGCTGCCGGGCCGCGGCAGCGCGTGCCACTTCTGGAAGGAGACGATCCATGGCTGAGCCGACGAAGGCTTCGAAGACCGGCGAGCCGCAGGACGTGATGCCGAACGTCTCCGAGGTGGAAACGGTCGACGCGGCCACCCCCGAGGAGGCCGTGGCGGCCATCGAGGCACCGGTCGAGCGCGGCGAGCCGATCCTCCAGGTCCGCAACCTGGTCAAGCACTTCCCGCTCACGCAGGGAATCCTGATCAAGAAGCAGGTCGGCGCGGTCAAGGCGGTCGACGGCATCTCGTTCGACCTGTACCAGGGCGAGACGCTCGGCATCGTGGGCGAGTCCGGCTGTGGCAAGTCCACGGTCGCCAAGCTCCTCATGACGCTCGAACGCGCCACGGCCGGCGAGGTCTTCTACAAGGGCCAGGACATCACCAAGCTTTCGGGGCGCGCCCTGAAGGCGGTCCGCCGCAACATCCAGATGGTGTTCCAGGACCCGTACACGTCGCTCAACCCCCGTATGACGGTGGGCGACATCATCGGGGAGCCCTTCGAGATCCACCCCGAGGTGGCTCCCAAGGGCTCACGCCGCCAGAAGGTCCAGGACCTCCTGGACGTGGTGGGCCTGAACCCGGAGTACATCAACCGCTACCCGCACCAGTTCTCGGGCGGTCAGCGCCAGCGCATCGGCATCGCGCGCGGTCTGGCCCTGAACCCCGAGATCATCATCTGCGACGAGCCGGTCTCGGCCCTGGACGTCTCCGTCCAGGCCCAGGTCATCAACCTGATGGAGAAGCTGCAGGACGAGTTCAACCTCTCCTACCTCTTCATCGCGCACGACCTGTCGATCGTCCGGCACATCTCGGACCGCGTGGGTGTGATGTACCTCGGCAAGATGGCGGAGATCGGTTCGGACGAGCAGATCTACGAGCACCCGACGCACCCGTACACGCAGGCGCTCCTGTCGGCTGTCCCGGTGCCGGACCCGGAGGCGCGCGAGGGCCGCGAGCGCATCATCCTCACCGGTGACGTGCCGTCCCCCGCGAACCCGCCCTCGGGCTGCCGCTTCCGCACCCGCTGCTGGAAGGCGGAGGCGAAGTGCGCGGAGGAGACCCCGCTGCTCGCGATCCCGCAGCGCTTCGTGGGCCAGGACACCCCGGCTGCGCATGAGTCGGCGTGTCACTTCGCGGAGGAGAAGAACGTCGTGCACGCGGCGTAGTCTCGTCCCCGGCTTTTGGCCGTACGTGATGGGGGCGCCCGGAACCACTCGGTTCCGGGCGCCCCCATTTGCGGCTCGTCAGCCGTCGACGTTGCCCTGCTTTCCGTAGCGGCGGAACGCGGCAGTCTCCACGGCCCAGGGGCCGAACGGCACTTCGTCGCCGAAGATGTACGGCTCCTTGTTGCCGTACCGGCCGGCGCACGGCTCGGAGTGGACCTCGATCGTGCCGGTCCGGGGGTCGACGATCATGTAGTGCTCGATGCCCATGGCGGGGTACTCGGTCAGCTTCTCGCCGTGGGCGTCGTCACTGTCCGGGCCGGACGGGGAGACGATCTCGATGACGGCCAGCACCTGCGTGGCGTCGACGGCGAGCCCCTCCTCGTCGAGAACGGCCTCGGGGATTACGAGGGCGTCCGGGCGGCGCATGCGGCCGATCGAGGGGTGCTCGATCTCCGGGCCGCTTGCGCAGATGTAGCCGGGGTGGGTGACGAGGAGCTGCTGGTCCAGTTGCTGGCAGATGCGTCGCACCGTGCCCTCGTGCCGCTTCGAGGGGCGCATCATGGCCAGTAGCGGACCCGAAGGTCCGATCTCTACGTTCCAGGTTCCCTCAAGGCGCTCGGCATAGGCTCCGAGCTCCTCGGCGATCGCGCGCATCCTCGCCTAGTCCATGCTCCGAGGGTAGCGAGTAGCCGCGTGGCTCCCCGGCTGGTGGCATCCGGGGGTATCCCGGTCGTACTAGCCCCGGAAAGCCCCCACAAAGATGCGCAGTACCACGCATTGGGATGTATTTGGGCCTAAGTGAGACTCAGGCCTGAAAGGGAGGCTCTCCATGCGTGGAGCCACGCACGCCAAGTGGGCCGCATGTGCGGTGACCGTCGCGCTCGCGGCGACCGCCTGTGGTGGAGGCGGGGACGACGGCGGTGGTGGCGACGGCTCCGGGATCGTGGGGTCCTCCTGGGGTGATCCGCAGAACCCGCTGGAGCCCGCCAACACCAATGAGGTGCAGGGCGGCAAGGTGCTCGACATGATCTTCCGGGGTCTCATGCGGTACGACCCGAAGACCGGCGAGGCCAGGAACATGGTCGCCGAGAAGATCGACACCAAGGATTCGCGGAACTTCACCGTGAAGATCAAGAAGGGGTGGAAGTTCAGCAATGGTGAGCCGGTCACCGCGAAATCCTTCGTGGACGCCTGGAATTACGGCGCGCACCTGAAGAACAACCAGAAGAACGCCTACTTCTTCGGCTACATCGAGGGCTACGAGGACGTCCACCCGGAGAAGGGGGATGCCAAGGCCGACAAGCTCTCCGGACTGAAGATCGTCGACGACACCACCTTCACCGTCAAGCTCACCCAGAAGTTCTCCACCTGGCCCAAGACCCTCGGCTATCCCGCGTTCGCGCCGCTGCCCAAGACGTTCTACGACGACCACGACGCGTGGCTCGCCAAGCCGGTCGGAAACGGCCCCTACACCGTGGACTCGTACGCCAAGGGTTCCAAGATGTCCCTGCGGAAGTGGGACGGCTACAGCGGGAGCGACAAGGCGCAGAACGGCGGTGTGGACCTCAAGGTCTACACCGACAACAACACCGCCTACACGGATTTGATGGCGGGCAATCTCGACCTCGTCGACGATGTTCCCGCCTCGCAGCTCAAGAACGCCAAGAGCGATCTGGGTGACCGCTACATCAATACGCCTGCGGGGATCATTCAGACCCTCGCTTTTCCGTTCTACGACAGCAAGTGGTCCAAGGACGGGATGGAGAAGGTCCGACAAGGGCTCTCCATGGCGATCAATCGTGAACAGATCACCGAGACGATCTTCCAGAAGACCCGCACCCCCGCCACCGACTGGACCTCACCGGTGCTAGGTGCGGACGGTGGGTACAAGGAAGGGCTCTGCGGCGACGCCTGCACGTACGACGCCGACCAGGCCAAGAAGCTGATCTCGGACGGCGGCGGCATCCCCGGCGGCACGCTGAAGATCACGTACAACGCGGACACCGGCTCGCACAAGGAATGGATCGACGCCGTCTGCAACTCCATCAACAAGGCCCTGGGCAACGACAAGTCCTGCGTGGGTAATCCGGTCGGCACCTTCGCCGACTTCCGCAGCCAGGCCTCCCAGCAGAAGCTGGACGGCGCCTGGCGCGCGGGCTGGCAGATGGACTACCCGCTGATCCAGAACTTCCTGCAGCCGCTGTACTACACGGACGCCTCGTCGAATGACGGCAAGTGGTCCGACAAGAAATTCGACGAGCTCGTCGACAAGGCCAACGCCGAGACCGACACCGCGAAGGCCGTCTCCACCTTCCAGGACGCCGAGAAGGTGCTCGCCGAGCAGATGGCGGTCATTCCGCTCTGGTACCAGAACGGCAGCGCCGGCTACTCGGACAGGGTCTCCGACGTGACGCTGAACCAGTTCAGCGTCCCGGTCTACGACGAGATCAAGGTCAGCTGAGGCCAGGTAGCGGTCACCCGGCGCCATCACCGCGTCGGGTGACCGCTCCATTACTTCCGGAGCCCCTCATGGGACGTTATGTGATCCGGCGTCTGCTGCAGATGATCCCGGTCTTCTTCGGCGCCACGCTGCTGATCTTCCTGATGGTGAACGTGATGGGCGACCCCATCGCGGGCCTGTGCGGGGACCGGAAGTGCGACCCCGCGACAGCCGCCCAGCTGAAGAAGGAGTTCGGCCTCGATAAGCCCGTGTGGCAGCAGTACGTGACCTACATGGGCAATGTCTTCACCGGCGACTTCGGTACCGCCTTCAACGGGCAGAAGGTCACCGAGCTGATGTCGACGGCCTTCCCGCTCACGATCCGCCTGACGCTCGTCGCCATCGTCTTCGAGATCGTCATCGGAATCTCGCTGGGTGTGGTGACCGGACTGCGGCGCGGGCGCCCCATCGACACCGTCGTCCTGCTCCTGACGCTCGTCGTCATCGCGATCCCCACCTTCGTCACCGGCCTGCTGCTCCAGCTGCTGCTCGGCGTCGAATGGGGCGTCATGAAGCCCTCCGTGTCGTCGGAGGCGCCCATCGACGAACTCATCGTGCCGGGGCTCGTGCTCGCCTCGGTCTCCCTGGCGTACGTCACCCGGCTCACCCGGACCTCCATCGCCGAGAACCGCCGCGCCGACTACGTCCGTACGGCCATCGCGAAGGGGCTGCCCAGACGCCGCGTCATCACCCGGCACCTGCTGCGGAACTCACTCATCCCCGTGGTCACCTTCATCGGCACGGACATCGGCGCGCTGATGGGCGGCGCGATCGTCACCGAGCGGATCTTCAACATCCACGGCGTCGGCTTCCAGCTCTATCAGGGGATCCTCCGCCAGAGCACCCAGACCGTCGTCGGCTTCGTGACCGTCCTCGTCCTGGTCTTCCTGGTGGCCAACCTGATCGTCGACCTGCTGTACGCCGTACTCGACCCGAGGATCCGCTATGCCTGAACCCCGAGAGCCAGACGGAGCCATCGCCCCGACCGGTATGGGCGGCGCGATGGACCTCGCGGCGACCGAGGGGACGACGCTGGACCAGACCCCCGGCGGCCCTCAAGGCACCGGCACCGGCCCCTCGACCCCGGCCCGCAGCCTGTGGTCCGACGCCTGGCGCGAGCTGCGGCGGAACCCGGTCTTCATCATCTCGGGCCTCATCATCCTCTTCCTCCTCGTCATCTCGGTCTGGCCGTCCCTGATCGCCTCCCGCAACCCGCTCGACTGCGACCTGGCCAACGCCCAGAAGAGCTCCACGTCAGGACACCCCTTCGGCTTCGACGGGCAGGGCTGCGACGTCTATACGAGGACCGTGTACGGGGCCCGCGCCTCGGTCACCGTCGGCGTCTGCGCCACGCTCGGCGTCGCGATCCTGGGCAGCGTGCTCGGCGGGCTCGCCGGCTTCTTCGGCGGGGTCTGGGACGCGATCCTCTCCCGGATCACCGACGTCTTCTTCGCCATCCCCGTCGTACTCGGTGGCCTGGTGCTCCTGTCGGTCGTCACCAGCAACACCGTCTGGCCGGTGATCGGCTTCATGGTGCTGCTCGGCTGGCCACAGCTCTCGCGCATCGCCCGCGGCTCCGTCATCACCGCCAAGCAGAACGACTACGTCCAGGCGGCGCGGGCCCTGGGCGCCTCCAACTCGCGGATGCTGCTCCGGCACATCGCGCCGAACGCGGTCGCCCCGGTGATCGTGGTCGCCACCATCGCGCTCGGCACGTACATCGCCCTGGAGGCGACCCTCTCGTACCTCGGCGTGGGGCTGAAGCCGCCGACCGTGAGCTGGGGCATCGACATCTCGGCCGCCTCCCAGTACATCCGCAACGCCCCGCACATGCTGCTCTGGCCCGCCGGAGCGCTTGCGATCACCGTGCTCGCGTTCATCATGCTCGGCGACGCGGTGCGCGACGCCCTCGACCCCAAGCTGAGGTAGGCGCCCATGGCAACCGTGGCATCCGGGGCGTCCGCCCCGAGAGAGCCCCAGACGTCCAAGCTGCTCGAAGTGCGTGACCTGCACGTGGAGTTCAGGATGAGGGACGGCGTCGCCAAGGCGGTCAACGGCGTCGACTACACCGTCAGCGAGGGCGAGACGCTCGCCGTGCTCGGCGAGTCCGGGTCCGGCAAGTCCGTGACCGCGCAGGCCATCATGGGCATCCTCGACATGCCGCCCGGGAAGATCACCGGGGGAGAGATCCTCTTCAAGGGCCAGGACCTCCTGAAGCTCAAGGCGGAGGAGCGGCGCAAGACGCGCGGCGCCGGAATGGCGATGATCTTCCAGGACGCCCTGTCGTCGCTGAACCCGGTGGTCAGCGTCGGCCAGCAGCTCGGCGAGATGTACGTCGTCCACCAGGGGATGTCCAAGAAGGACGCCAAGGCCAAAGCCGTCGAGCTGATGGACCGGGTGCGCATCCCGGCCGCGAAGGAGCGCGTCGGTCAGTATCCGCACCAGTTCAGCGGCGGCATGCGCCAGCGCATCATGATCGCCATGGCGATGGCGCTCGAACCCTCGCTGATCATCGCCGACGAACCGACGACCGCCCTGGACGTGACCGTCCAGGCCCAGGTGATGGAGCTCCTCGCCGAGCTCCAGCGCGAGCTGCACATGGGCCTGATCCTGATCACCCACGACCTGGGCGTCGTGGCGGACGTCGCCGACAACATCGCCGTCATGTACGCGGGCCGCATCGTCGAGAAGGCTCCCGTCCACGAGATCTACCAGGCCCCCGCGCATCCGTACACCCGCGGCCTCCTGGAATCCATCCCGCGCCTGGACCAGAAGGGCCAGGAGCTCTACGCGATCAAAGGCCTGCCGCCCAACCTGATGAACATCCCGCCGGGCTGTGCCTTCAACCCCCGCTGCCCGATGGCACGAGACGTGTGCAGGACCGACGTACCGCCGCTCTACGAAGTGGCTTACGAAGGCCTGACCGCCGACCGCCGGAGCGCCTGCCACTTCTGGAAGGAGACGCTCGATGCCTCGTGGTGAGCACGTCAGCAAGCAACGAGTGGTGGACGATGGCGAGCCGATCCTCCAGGTGCGCGGTCTGGTCAAGCACTACCCGCTCACCCAGGGCATCGTCATCCGCAAGCAGATCGGCGCGGTCAAGGCCGTCGACGGCGTCGACTTCGACCTCCGCCAGGGCGAGACGCTCGGCATCGTGGGGGAGTCCGGCTGCGGCAAGTCGACGGTCGCGAAGATGCTGGTGAACCTGGAGCGGCCGACGGCGGGTGAGATCCGCTACAAGGGCGAGGACATCAGCAAGTTGTCCGGGCGCGCGCTGAAGGCCGTGCGCCGCAACATCCAGATGGTCTTCCAGGACCCGTACACCTCGCTGAACCCGCGCATGACGGTCGGCGACATCATCGGGGAGCCGTACGAGATCCATCCGGAGGTCGCGCCGAAGGGCTCGCGGCGGCAGAAGGTGCGGGAGCTGTTGGACGTGGTCGGGCTGAACCCCGAGTACATCAACCGCTATCCGCACCAGTTCTCCGGCGGTCAGCGCCAACGCATCGGGATCGCGCGGGGGTTGGCGCTGCGCCCCGAGATCATCGTGGCGGACGAGCCGGTGTCGGCGCTGGATGTGTCGGTGCAGGCGCAGGTGGTGAATCTGCTCGACCAGCTCCAGAACGACTTCGACCTGTCGTACGTGTTCATCGCCCACGACCTGTCGATCGTGCGGCACATCTCCGACCGGGTCGGCGTGATGTACCTGGGGCGGATCGTCGAGATCGGCACGGAGGACGAGATCTACGAGCATCCGACGCATCCGTACACGCAGGCGCTGCTTTCGGCTGTGCCGGTGCCGGATCCTGCGGCGCGGGAGCACCGGGAGCGGATCATTCTTTACGGGGATGTGCCGTCACCGGCGAACATTCCGTCGGGGTGCCGGTTCCGCACGCGGTGCTGGAAGGCGCAGGAGCGGTGCGCGTTGGAGGTGCCGCTGCTGGCCGTTCCGGCGGAGTTCCGTGATGTTCCGGGGCCCGCGGCCCACGACTCGGCGTGCCACTTCGCGGAGGAGAAGCGGGTGGTGCCGTAGGGGCGGTCCCTGCGGGGCTTTCCCCAATCCCGCCCCTTCCCGAAACCGGGGCTCCGCCCCGGACCCCGCTCCTCAAACGCCGGAGGGGCTGAAACCCATCAGCCGGAAAGAAACATGAGGGCAACCCCACTGACCCCGCACCGCCACACGCAACCGGCAGTCTGAGACACGTACGGCCGTGCGGGTGCCGTAGACCGGCCGGGGCAAGCCATGTCGCCCCGGCCGGTCGCCCGCGCCTAGGACAGCCCCAGCGACCGCTTCAGGAAGTCCACCTGAAGCAGCAGCAAGTTCTCCGCCACCTGTTCCTGCGGAGTCATGTGCGTGACCCCGGAGAGCGGAAGGACTTCGTGGGGCCGGCCCGCGGCCAGCAGCGCCGACGACAGGCGCAGGGCGTGCGCCACCACCACGTTGTCGTCCGCGAGGCCGTGCACGATCATCAGCGGCCGGTGCGGCTCCTCGGGCGCCACCAGCCCCTCCTCGGTGACGAGGGAACTCAGGGCGAACGGCGCCGGGTCCGCGCCCGGGTCGCCCAGGTACCGCTCCGTGTAGTGCGTGTCGTACAGCTGCCAGTCCGTCACCGGCGCCCCGGCCACCCCGGCGTGGAAGACGTCGGGACGGCGAAGGACGGCGAGCCCCGCGAGGTAACCGCCGTAGGACCAGCCCCGGATGGCGACCCGGTCCAGGTCGAGGGGGAAGGAGTCGGCGAGCCCCTGGACCGCGTCCACCTGGTCGTCCAGGGTGAGCGTGAAGTCCCGCCGGATCTCCTTCTCCCAGGCGGGGGAGCGGCCCGGAGTGCCCCGGCCGTCCGCGATGACCACCGCGAAGCCCTGGTCGGCGAACCACTGTGACGTGAGGTACGGGTTGTGGGCGGCCAGGACCCGCTGCCCGTGCGGGCCGCCGTACGGGTCGAGGAGCACGGGCAGCGGGCCCGAACCCTCCTCGTAGTCCGTGGGGAGCAGGACGGCGCACGGGATCTTGCGTGCGCCCCCTTCGGTCAGTGTCACGCGCGGTGTGAGCTCCGGATGCCGCGCGTGCGAGGCGACGGTCGCCACCTGCTTGCCGTCGCGCAGTACCTGGACGCGGGAGCCCGGTTGTTCGAGCGTGGCCGTCACGAGGACCGTGAGGCCTCCCGAGCGCACCGCGGAGTGCACCCCGGGTTCGGTGGAGAGGCGCTCGACGCCCAGTTCGTTGACCCGGTAGACGTGCACCTCACCGGTCTCCGGGGCCGCGGCGGCCACGCCCGCCGACGCCGAGATCAGCACGTCGTCGTCCGCCACGTCGAGCACCGCCCGCACGTGCAACTGCGGGCCCGTCAGCGGGCGTTCGCCCACCGCCAGGACGCGCGCGCCGCCCTCGTCCACGATCCGTACGAGGCGACCGCTGGGGGACCAGGACGGGGCCCCGGGGAAGAGCTCAAGCCACTGCGGGTCCTCCTCGGCGTGCACCATGCGGGTCGATCCGTCGTCCGGGTCCACTGCCAGGTAGAGCTGGCTGAGCTGGTCCCTGGACTGGACGAGGAGCAGCGGCGCCCCTGCCGACGACCAGTGCACCCGCGCCAGGTACGGGTAGCGGGCGCGGTCCCACATCACCTCGGTGCGCGCGCCGTCCAGCGTCACGACGAAGAGCCGCACGTCCGCGTTGGCCGTGCCCGCCGCCGGGTACGCGACCCGCGCGGGCTCCGTCTCCGGGTGCGCGGGATCGGCGATCCACCAGCGCCGTACGGGGGCGTCGTCGGCGCGCGCGACGAGCAGACGGTCCGACTCCGGCGACCACCAAAAGCCCCGCGAACGCCCCATCTCCTCGGCCGCGATGAACTCCGCGAGGCCGTACGTCACGGTCTCCTTCTCGACGGAATCCGGCTCCGGCGCCAGCAGCGCGCGGTCGGCGTCGCCGTCGGCTCCCGTCACCCGCAGGGCGCCCCCGGCGACGTAGGCGATGTGGCGGCCGTCGGGGGAGGGGCGCGGGTCGATCACCGGTGCGGGGGTGGGCAGTTCACGCGCCGTGCCCACGCGCAGTTCCGCGGCGAACAGCCGCCCGGACAGGGCGAAGGCGGCGAGTTCCACCGCCGCGTCCGTCGCGTAGCCCACGATGCCCGCGCCGCCCTCGCGGCTGCGCTCGCGGCGGGCCCGCTCCTCGGCGGAGAGCCGCTCGGCCGCACCCTTCAACAGGGCCTGGGGATCGGCGGCGACACGCTCGGTCGCGCCGTCCGCCAGGTCCAGGACCCAGAGTTGGTTCGCCCGGTCCGTGCCGGACGACGAGCGCAGGAAAACCACCCGGGACCCGTCGGGCGCCACCGTGAACGCGCGGGGCGCACCGAGAGTGAAGCGTTGCGTGCGGGCGTGCAGGCGGGGGAAGGAGAGCCGCTGCGCGTGACTTTCGGTGGGCCCGGCGGTTCCGGGTGTCTCGGTGGTCATCCCCCGAGCCTATGGGGCATGCGCCCCCTTGTGCTGCCGTGCTCCGAGTCATGCGGACCCACGGATAGTTATGATCCGTAGCGCTTAGTGGGTATGTACCTGCTGGCGTCCGCACTGGTGCAGGGTCTTGGACTTGGAGGTGAGCCGCCGTGGCACTCTCGATTTCGGCGGTGGTGCTGCTGGCGATCATTGTCTTCTTGCTGGTCAAGAAGTCAGGATTGAAGGCGGGTCACATGATCGTCTGTGTGTTGCTCGGTTTCTATCTGGCGAGTTCCTCCATCGCCCCGACGATCAACGAGCTGACGACGAACGTGGCGGGGATGATCGGCGACATCAAGTTCTGATCCATCTCTGGTCCATTTCTGATCCGGCCGGATCACGTTCTGATCACCGCGCGGGGTGCTCGTAGGGTGGTCCCATGACGGAACTGCCCGCCCGGCGTCTGCTGCTCGTGCACGCGCACCCCGACGACGAGTCGATCAACAATGGCGCGACGATGGCCAAGTACGTGGCCGACGGCGCCCATGTCACGTTGGTGACCTGCACGCTGGGCGAGGAGGGCGAGGTCATTCCGCCCGACCTCGCCCATCTCGCGCCCGACCGCGAGGACGCGCTCGGCCCGCAGCGCATCGGTGAGCTGGCCGCCGCGATGAAGCAGCTCGGCGTCGCCGACCACCGCTTCCTCGGCGGCACCGGCCGCTACCGCGACTCCGGGATGATGGGCGTCGAGCAGAACCACCGTCCGGGCGCCTTCTGGTCCGCCGATCTCGACGACGCCGCCGCCCACCTCGTCGAGGTGATCCGCGAGGTGCGGCCCCAGGTGCTCGTGACGTACGACCCGGACGGCGGGTACGGCCACCCCGACCACATCCAGGCCCACCGTGTCGCGATGCGCGCCGCGGACCTCGCGGCCGAGGGCGCCTTCCGCGCGGACCTCGGCGAACCCCACACCATCGCCAAGATCTACTGGAACCGCGCGCCGCGTTCCGCCGTCGAAGAGCGGTTCCGGTGGATGGAGGGGGCCCTGCGGCACTCGCCGTTCACGACCCCCGGCGTGGTCGCGGACGTGCCCGGTGTGACGGACGACGAACGGATCACGACGGAGATCGACGGGACCGCCTTCGCCCCGGCGAAGGCGGCGGCGATGCGCGCACACGCCACGCAGATCGAGGTGCAGGGACCGCTCTTCGTCCTGTCGAACCGCCTCGCGCAGCCGATCTTCGATGTCGAGTACTACGAGTTGGTGCGAGGAGAAAGCGGTGCGATGGACGGCAAGCGTGAGACCGATCTGTTCGCGGGGCTCGCGGACGCGGGGCTCGAAGGGGTGACGGCGCCGTGAGTACTCGTTCGCGTGCCACGTCCGCGTCGTCGCCGGCTTCCGGTCCGTCGTCCGCCGCGTCCCCGCCGGGCGGCAGCGCCCTCGCCCAGCCGCTGAATCCCGGCCGCCTCGCCTCGTACGCAGGGCTGTTCGTGCTGGGCGCGGCCGTCGGCGCCGCCGGTGTGCTCGTCCAAGCGGGCTGGTCCGGGGGCGGGTTGCTGCTCGCGCTCCTCGGAGCCGCCGGGCTCTTCTACGGAGGGCTGCGTGGGGTCGGCACCAGAGCGGGGGCGGTGGCGCCGGCGGCGGGCTGGTTCGTCTCCGTCGTCCTGCTCATGGCCACCCGGCCCGAAGGAGACTTCCTCTTCGGGGCGGGACTCGGCTCGTACGCCTTCCTGCTCGGCGGTATGGCGTTCGCTGTGATGTGCGCCACCCTCGGGCAGCGACCGCAACCAGGCGGGCCCGCCGCCCGACTTGGCAAGTGACGTACCACTTCAACCCGTGTGCCGCACGGGTTTGACGGCGGTCACAGGATGAGTGCCGACGGCGGCCAGTATGGTGGTGCGCGCCGCCGAGCCTCCCCCAGCCTCCGGCCGGAGGGAATTCCCCTTCGCACGGGGAGCACAGGCGGCGGAGCCAACCGGGAGAACCTGCCTTGAGTCGTGAAACTGACAGTTCGTCCTCCGGGCCCCAGGGGCGCGGTGGAGCCGCTTACCCCTCGGGGACGCCGCCGTACGGCTCCCCCGCGCAGGGCGCCGCGTCGGACGGCGCCGTGGACGGCGCGCAGCGGCAGGCCGCCGAGGAGCGGCCCGACGAGCCCAAGACCGAGACCACGCTGACCACGCGCATCCGGATCAACATTCCCGGGTCGCGGCCCATCCCACCGGTCGTCATGCGCACGCCCGTCGGGGACAGCGACGCCGGTGCGTCACGTCCACTGGACGGGGGCCGCGCGGCGGCCGAAGCCGGGGACGGCGCGGGCCGCCAGGGGTCCGCGAACGGCGCGGGCGGTCCCGGTTCCACCGGGATGCCCGCATCGGGCTCCGCGCCCACCGGGTCCGCCGCGGCCGGGCCCTCGTCGCCCTCCGCTCCGGCCGAGGAGAAGACGAGCGACTGGTTCGCGCCGCGCAAGAGCGGTCCCACCAGTGGGAACGGCACGCCCGCGCCCGCCGGTTCGGGGAGCAACGGCTCCGGTACGGGCTCTTTCGACGTGTCCGGCGCCGTGGCGGCGGGCCCGCTCGGCTCGGGTGCGCCGCAGGGCGGCGACCCGCAGCGCGGGGACCTGCCGTACTTCTCCGGAGGCGCCGCGGGTGAAGGCGGCCGTGGACCTTCGGGGCCGACCAGCGGACCGGTGACCGGCGAAGGACCGCTGGCGCCGAAGCCCTCCGACCCTTCCCACCCGGCGAATCAGGCCAACCCGGCAGGCCGGGCGAACCCGATGGCCGCGCCGAATCAGGGCGGTCCCGGCAATCCCGGCAATCCCGGTAACGTGGGCAGCCACGGCAACCCGGGAGGCAGCCCCGCAAACCCCGGCAATCCGGGCAATCGACCCAACCCGGCCAACCCCGCCGCCCGTTCGGGTGCGGGTGCCCCCGTGATGGGCGACGACACCGCCATCCTCACGCCGCAGAAGGCGGGCCCCGCCCAGGGCCCCGGCGGCCCGCGGCCCCCTGCGTCCGGCGGCCCGGTGCACGGCGGCCCCGGCTCCATCCCGGGCGGCCCGAGCGCGCCCTCTCCCGGGACCAATGTGTCGGGGGACACCCTGACCAGCGGCATCCCTGTCGTGCCGCCCGCACAGAACTCGCCCTTCGCCACGGCCCCGCAGACCGACGGACCCGTGGCGCACACCCCGCCCAAGCTGCCCGAGCCGGTGCAGCCGAACGTGCCCGTCGCCGCGGCTCCGGCCAAGAAGAAGGGGCGCAACAAGCTCGTTCTCGTGGGCGTCGCCGTGGTCGTCGTGGCCTGCGGGGCGTACGGCGCCGGGCTGTTGATGAACCACGCAGACGTGCCCAAGGGCACCACCGCGCTCGGCGTCGACATCGGCGGCGGCACGCGCGACGAGGCCGTCAAGAAGCTCGACGCGGCGATCGGCGAGCGTGTGGCCAAGCCCCTGAAGCTTTCGGTCGCCGGCGAGGCGGTCACGCTCAAGCCCGACCAGGCGGGCCTGACCCTGGACAGCCAGGCGACCGTCCGCGAGGCCGCGGGCAGCGACTACAACCCCGTATCGGTGATCGGTTCGCTCTTCGGCGGCGCGCGCGTCGCCGAGCCGGTCATGCCCGTGGACGAGGAGAAGCTGGCGGCCGCCCTGGAGCGCGCCGCGGGCGGCTCCGGCTCGGCCAAGGAGGGCACGGTCAAGTTCGTGCCCGGCAAGGCCGTTCCCGTGTACGGCAAGGAGGGCAAGGGCATCGACGTCGCCGCCTCGACGAAGGCCGTGGCGGAGGCGTACAAGAAGCAGGTCGAGACCGACAGCGCAGGCACCGTCGAGGTACCCGTCACGACCCGCAAGCCGACCGTCCCGGACACCGAGGTCGACAAGTTCATGACGCGCTTCGCGAAGCCCGCCATGTCCGCCAACGTCACGATCAAGGCGGGCAACGCGTCGATCCCGTTCGGCCCGGCGAAGTCGCTGCCGAAGGTGCTCGAGACGAAGGTGCTCAAGAACGGCACGCTGCAGGTGCACTACAACACCGCCGAGCTCAAGAAGCTCTACGGCAACGTCTTCGACGGCATCCTGATCCAGCGCGGCAACGGCGACAAGACCCCGGTCCAGCCGACGGACGTGGCCGCCGCGATGAACAAGGCGCTGATCGGCAAGACGCCGGCGGAGCGGATCGGCGTGATCGAGACGAACGCCGGCTGAATCTCCGTACGCACGTAGGCACGTAGGCACGTACGCACGTACGCACCCGGAGGCCGGGCGGACCACAGAGGTGGACCGCCCGGCCTCCGGCGTGACCGGCACGGGCTTGGTCTTCACCCCGCACCTCGAGGTTGCGGTCCTCGGCCCGGAGCAGGCCCCCGCAGCGCTCAGTTCAGCATCGCCCGCGCCCCGCGTGCCTCCTGTCGCAACCGCGTGGCCGCCGCCTCGTCCGTGGCGGCCAAGGTGTCGGCGTACGTGTCGATCTCCAGGGCGCCCGCGAGGAAGTCGCCGCGCTGGACGAGGAGTTGGGCTCGGTCGTAGTGCAGCCGGTCGGAGTGGGCGGGCAGCAGCAGGGAGAGTTCGACCGCCCAGAGCGCGACGTCCGAGCGCTCGGGGCGGGCCGCCGCCCACGCGCGGATGTTGTTGAGGACGCGCAGGACGATGTCCAGCGGCCCGGCGGGGCTCAGCATCGAAGGCACGAGGGGCGCGCCCGTGGCGCCCGCCACCAGCAGCTCGGCGTCCGTCGCCTCGAGTACGTCCCCGCCCGCGAAGGGATTGGCGAGGACCTGCTCGTCCTTGGCGCCGAAACCGACCACGAAGTGGCCGGGCAGGGCCACCCCGTGGACGGGCAGGCCCGCGCGACGGGCGACCTCGATCCACACCACCGAAAGCAGGATGGGCAGACCTCTGCGGCGTCGGAGCACCTCGTGCAGGAGCGCGGACCGAAGCTGCTGGTAGTCGCCGGGCCTGCCCCCGAACCCATGGCGCGCGCCGAGCAGTTCGGCCAGCGCGAGGGCCCAGGACCGGGGGTCGCCTGCCATGTCGGGCAGCCGCTCGGCCAGCTGGTCGGCGAGGAGGTCGAGGATGCGCCGCGCCGCGCGCATCCCCGCGTCGTCGAGATCCGGGTCCGCCTCCGCGCCGATCAAGAGGCACAGCTGCGCGAGATCGGGCCGCGCCGACCGTGCCTGATCGGCGAAGAGGCGTCGCCGCTCGGGGGATAGGGGGTGCATAGGTGCTTCGTGCCCTGCCGGGCCGATCGATAGCGCTCCGATCTCACCCCTTGGCCCCGCCCCCGCCGGTCAAGGGTGCATCCGCGCCCCTTTGAGGACCTTGTCGACCGCGTTGCGCGGCCCGTGGACGAGGAGCCCCACCAGGTCGAGCTGATCTTTCGGCAGCGCCCGCACCGCGGCCCGGTTGTCCCGGTCGTTGCCGGTGGCGAACAGGTCGGACGTGAACACCGCCCTCGGCAGCGAGCGGGACAGCGCGCGGACGTGCGCCGCGGTCAGGGTCTCCTTCGAGCCCTCGAAGACCAGGACGGGCTGGCGGAACATCGGCAGGTAGGGGGTGCCGTCGGCGTCCGCGTACGGCTCGCCGACCACCTCGGGCACCGCCGTGCCGAGCCCGCTGACCAGGAACGCGGTCACGTTGAGGCGCTGCCAGGGCTCGAGGTCGTCACGGAGCAGGACGGCGATCTTCGTATCGAAGCGGACGGGCATCTCGCCCGTGACTCCGGCGACGGCGGTGTCTGTCTCGGCGGTGATTCTCATGGATCGAGACTGCCGAGTGGACCGCCACCACGTCTTGTACGTTCTTTGCATGGTGGCCCGGCAGGAGATATCCGCATGGCGCCCGCCGGTCGCGGGTGTCGTGGAGGTCTTCCACGCCCACTTCACCGAGCACGCGTACCCGATGCACGTCCACGACGCGTGGACCCTGCTGATCGTGGACGACGGAGCCGTCCGCTACGACCTGGACCGCCACGAGCACGGCACCCCGGGCGACACCGTCTCGCTGCTCCCGCCCCACGTCCCGCACAACGGCTCACCCGCCACCCCCGACGGCTTCCGGAAGCGCGTGCTCTACCTGGACATGACACAGCTGGACGCGAGCTTCATCGGCCCCGCGGTGGACGGCCCCGACCTGGTCGACCCCGTCCTGCGCACCCGCGTGGGCCGGCTGCACACGGCCCTGGCGCGCCGGGGCGACGAGCTGGAGGCCGAGAGCCGCCTGGCCCTGATCGGCGAGCGGCTGCGCGCCCACCTGCGCCCCAGGATCACCACCGGCGCCCCCGGTGGGACCGGTCGGGGCGTCGCGCGGGACCTCCGTGACCTCCTCGACGAGCGGCTGCTTGAGGGCGTGACCCTTGCCGAGGCGGCACGCCTGGTCCACGCCCACCCCACCCATCTCGTACGCGCCTTCAGCGGGGCCTACGGCATCGCGCCGCACCAGTACCTGATGTCCCGCCGCGTCGACCGCGCCCGCCGGCTCCTCCTGGCGGGCCGGCCGCCGGGAGAGGTGGCGACCGCCGCCGGTTTCTACGACCAGTCGCACCTCACCCGGCACTTCAAGCGGGTGGTGGGCATCGCGCCGGGGCGTTACGCCCACGCGTGGGACGTCGGCCGGCCGGGCAGGGTCAGTTGAGCATGGCCCGCGCGGCCCGCGCCTGGTCCCGCACCCGGTCCGCCGTGGTCGGCTCCACCGTCGTCACCACGTCGGCGTACTCCTCCAGCTCCGCCGCCCCCGCGAGGAAGTCCCCGCGCTGGACGAGGAGTTGGGCTCGCTCGTAGCGCAGCCGCGCCGGGTGTGCGGGCAGCAGCAGGGAGAGCTCGACCGCCCAGAGCGCGACGTCCGAGCGCTCGGGCCGGGCCGCCGCCCACGCCCGGATGTTGTTGAGGATGCGCAGCACGATGTTGAGCGGATCGGCCGGTGTCAGCATCGAGGCGGACACGGTGGCGCCCGAGGACCCGGCGACGAGCAGCTCCGCGTCCGCGCCCGTGAGCAGCCGCCCGCCGGCGAACGGATCGGTGAGCACCTGCTCCTCACGGGTGCCGAAGCCGACCACGAAGTGACCGGGCAGCGCGACGCCGTAGACCGGCGCGCCCGCCCGGCGGGCCACCTCGATCCACACCACCGAGAGCAGGATCGGAAGGCCGCGGCGGCGCCGCAGCACCTCGTGCAGCAGGGAGGACTCCAGGCGCTGGTAGTCGGCGGGCGTTCCCATGAACCCGCAACGCGCGCCCAGCAGTTCGGCGAGGGCGGCCGCCCACTCCCGCGCCCCGCCGGGGCGGTAGGGCAGCTGCCCGGCGAGCCGGTCGAGCTCGATCTGGGCCGCGTCGATGCCGTCGTCACCGAGCTCCGGATCGGCCTCCGCGCTCAGCAGGAGGCACAGCAGGGACAGGTCGGGCCGCTCGGCCCTGGCCTCATCGGCGAACCGCCGCCGCGACGCGGCCGTCCTTGACTCCTCGTGCATGCGTGCCTCGTGCCTTACTCACCGAGCCGACCGGTAGGAGCTACCGAGCCGACGGGTATCGATAGTGGTGGTACGTGTGGTGCGCGGCGAAGCCAAGACCGCCGTACAGCGCCCGCGCACCCTCGTTGTCGTCCTCGACCTGCAGCCAGGCCGCCGAAGCGCCTTCGGCGAGCGCCTGCCGGGACAGCGCTGCCATCACCGCCGTCGCCAGTCCCCGCCTGCGGTGCGCCGGATCCACCTCGACCGCCATGAATCCCGCCCAGCGTCCGTCCACGACACACCGCCCGATCGCGGCGGGCCCCGCGCCAAAAGAGGCTCCGGGCACGGAAGCGAACCACACCGAGGGGCCGCCCGCCAGCACCTTGAGCACATGGGGGCCCGGGACTCCGGATCGCTTGTACCGCCGCAGCCACGCCTCGTCGAAGGAGCGCGAGACAAGCACCTGTTCCGCCCCTGCTCCGGGCGCGTCCAGGTCGCCGAGGGGCGCGAGAGCACCGATGTGGAGCTCGGCACTCACCTCGCGCTCCCATCCCCGCTCCTCCAGCTCGGCGCAGAGCAGCTCCTGGGTGCCCTCGGCCCCGGTCGCGGTCTGGATGTACGCGGGCAGCTCCCGCGCCGCGTACCACTGACGTACGTACGCGAGGGCCTCGTCCAGCGGCCGTCCCGGATCGCCCGTCGGCAGCACCGAGTTGGCCCGCCGGGTGAATCCGCCCGCCGCCCGCAGCTCCCACTCGCCGAGCGGCTCGCTCTCGACCGGCGGCCAGGCGCGCGCGGTCACCCGCGCCAGCTCCTTGTACGAGGCCGCGGGGCCGCGCCTGCGGGCCGGGGCGGAGGGGACCACCTTGCCCGCGACCAGAGCACTCTCCACGATCCGGACACGCTCACCGTCCCGGCGTGTGATCAGTACCACACCATCATTCCACGATGTGAGAACACCCACCGTGTCAGTGAACTTGGCGTCCGTCCCGGGCCCTTCGTTCAGGCGGCGTACCGACACTCGTTTGCCCACGTCAGCTGGGGTGATGCGGACCTCAAGCCGTCCGCCCGCAGTGAATTCCACAGCTCTGTACGCCCCTCCTGTTCGGATCATGCCCGGGAACGGAGATACTAGAGGCGGGCATCGACGACGCCGCGCTCCCGCGCGCCAGGCGAGCGGAGCCTGAAGACGGCCCGCCAACGCCCGTATCGAGGAGGAACGACAGCGTGACCTACGTCATCGCGCAGCCTTGTGTCGACGTCAAGGACAAGGCGTGCATCGAAGAGTGCCCGGTCGACTGCATTTACGAGGGCTCCCGGTCCTTGTACATCCACCCGGACGAATGTGTCGACTGTGGAGCCTGCGAACCGGTCTGCCCGGTCGAGGCGATCTTCTACGAGGACGACACCCCGGAAGAGTGGAAGGACTACTACAAGGCGAACGTCGAGTTCTTCGACGAGCTCGGATCGCCCGGTGGTGCCAGCAAGCTCGGCCTGATCGAGCGCGACCACCCCTTCATCGCCGCATTGCCGCCGCAGAACCAGTAACGGCAGCTTGAAGCGCCGCCCCGGTCCCGTACGGCATGTGTCGCTGTACGGGACCGAGGCATTTGTCCATCCACGCAGGACGTACACGCAGTACGGGAGTCAGCACGTGTCCGTAGTCTCCGGTCTCTCCGGCCGCCTTCCCGCCTTCCCCTGGGACAAGCTCGAGCCGTACAAGGCCACGGCGGCCGCCCACCCCGACGGCATCGTCGACCTGTCGGTGGGCACCCCGGTCGACCCGGTCCCGGAGCTGATCCAGAAAGCGCTGGTCGCGGCGGCGAACTCGCCGGGCTACCCGACGGTGTGGGGCACGCCCGAGCTGCGTGACGCGATCACCGGCTGGTGCGAGCGGCGCCTCGGCGCGCGCGGCGTCACGGACCACAACGTGCTGCCGGTCGTGGGCTCCAAGGAACTGGTGGCGTGGCTCCCGACACAGCTGGGCCTCGGCCCCGGTGACGTCGTCGCCTACCCGCGCCTCGCCTACCCGACGTACGAGGTGGGCGCGCGCCTGGCTCGCGCGCGGTACGTCTCCTACGACGACCCGACCGAGCTGGACCCGACGGACCTCAAGCTCCTCTGGCTCAATTCGCCGTCGAACCCCACCGGCCGCGTCCTGTCCAAGGAGGAGCTGACCCGCACCGTCGCCTGGGCGCGCGAGCACGGCGTGCTCCTCGTGAGCGACGAGTGCTATCTGGAGCTCGGCTGGGAGGCGGAGCCGGTCTCGGTCCTGCACCCGGATGTGTGCGGTGGCTCGTTCGAGGGGATCGTCGCCGTTCACTCGCTCTCCAAGCGGTCCAACCTCGCGGGCTACCGCGCGGCGTTCATCGCCGGTGACGCGGGCGTTCTCGGTGCCCTGCTGCAGATCCGCAAGCACGGCGGCATGATGACGTCCGCGCCGACGCAGGCGGCGGTCGTCGCCGCCCTCGGCGACGACCAGCACGTCCACGAGCAGCGTGAGCGGTACGCGGCCCGCCGCACCGCCCTGCGCGACGCCCTCCTGAAGCACGGCTTCCGCATCGAGCACAGCGAGGCGAGCCTCTACCTCTGGGTGACCCGCGACGAGTCCTGCTGGGACACGGTCGGGCACCTCGCGCGGCTCGGCATCCTGGTGGCACCGGGCGACTTCTACGGCCCGGCGGGAGACCGCTTCGTCCGCGTGGCGCTCACGGCGTCGGACGAGCGGGTGGCCGCGGCGGTCGAGCGGCTCGCCTGAGCCGCTGACCGCAGCCCTGGGGCGAGGGCGAGCGTGACGGCGACGGACGCCATGGCGAGGACGGTCATGGCGGCCGGAGCCGACGTCAGCTGGGCGATGCCGCCCCCGAGCGCGGCGCCCACCCCCTGCATCGTGAGCATCCCGGACGTGTGCAGGCCGAGCGCGTGCCCGCTCAACTCGTCCGGTGTCAGAGCCATGAGTTGCTCCTGAAGCAGCAGGCCCGCCGAGAACCCGACCGAGGCGAGCGTCACCGCCATGAGCGCGAGGGGTAGTCCGGGCCGCAGGACGAAGACGAGATACGGGAGGGCGAGCAGCAGCCGCAGCGGCGCCCCGAGCCGCTCCCGCCACCGGCGCGACAGGAACCGCCCGGCCAGCACGTCCCCCGCGAGCATCCCGAACGCGGCGAAGGCGAACAGGAGCCCCGCGCGTTCGGGGGCGAACGGCACGTAGAGCGACTCGCACCCCACGATCAGGCCATTGGGCACCCACAGCGCGAGATAGACCGAGCGGCGCGGCCGGGACGACCACAGCAGCGCGTTCGTACGCCAGGTCGCGCCGATCGAGGGGCGTCCGGCGGCGCGTGGTGCCCTGCAGGTGAGCCCGACGCGCGCGGCGATCGCGGCGGCCAGATACAGCGCGGCGCCGGCGAGCAGCGTGCCGCGCGGCGAGAACACGGCGACCAGGGCGCCGCCGAGCCCATAGCCGCAGATCTGCATCGTGCCGCTCGACATGTTGATCACTGAACGTCCGATGAGGTAACCCTGCCTGGAGAGGATCTCGTTGAGCAGTCCGTAGCGCACCCCGCCGCCGAGCGAGGCCAGGCTCCCGAGCGCCAGGAGCAGCGCGAACGTGGCCCACAGCGGCAGACCGGGGAGTGCCTGAGCGGCGGTCGCCAGGGCGAAGAACAGCGCGAGGCCGGCCGTCGCACCGCGCGGCGGCAGCCGGTCGGCCGCCGACAGCAGGAAGGCGGCGCCCACGACCTGCGCGAGCGCGGGGCCGAACATGCCGAGCGAGGAGAGCAGCGGCGAGCCGGTCCTGTCGTAGATCAGCGTGCCCAGGGCCAGGCCGCTCACCGTCTGGGCCGCCGCGAGGAAAGAGGCGGTCAGGAAGAACGGGGTGAACTCCGGGGCGCGGAAGAGTTCGCGGTAGGTACGCATGCGGGGAGTCTTCGGGGGCTCCGCGCGCGGGAGTTAATGTTTCGCGCGGCGGCGAAAGGTGCCCGGGGGACAGGCGGCGGCATGGGCTGGTGGCAGATCAACGCGGACACCCTCGCGGGCAGCCGCTTCGTCGTCTCGCCGCTGGCCGAGGCGACCGCGAGCCTCTTCTCCCTGGAGCGGCGCACGGCCACGCACCCGGGGGAGCGCGGTTGGCTCGACGCCCATCTGCCCGCCTACCGCGAGCGGCTGGCCGCCGACCCGGGCCTCGCGTCGCTGGTGCGGGCCGCGCTCGGTGAGCGGACGCGCTGGATCCCTGACGGGGCAGGGGCTCGGCTCGGTCGGCCGCCACCTGCGCGTGCTGCTGGACGCGGGGCTCGTGCGCAGACGGCGTACGGGACGGTCGGTGCTGTACTTCCGCACGGCGGCGGGGGAGGCCCTCGTCGAGGCGCAGCGGGACGGGTGAGGCGTGCGGTGGCCCCGACGCGTGAGGAGGGCCCGGAGCCAGTGGCTCCGGGCCCTCCTTTCAGGTGCGCGGCGGTCAGCCGAGCGGCAGGCTCTTGACGGGGAGCTGGTCGGTGGGCAGACCGCCCTTGGTGACCGCGTCCGTCGGCAGGCCCTCGCCGACGGTGTCGGTCGGCAGGCCGCTCTCGGTGGCCGTGCCCGCGGTCTCGCCGACCACGTCACCGGCGTTGCCCGCGAGGTCGCCCGCGGCCTTCTGCGCGACGGGAGTCGCGGTCTTGGCGCTCGATCCGACGACCTTGCCCGCGGTCGGTACGCCCTTCTTGACGGCCTTGCTGCCGGTCTCACCCGCGAGACCGGTGGTGCTCCGAGCCGCGCCGTCGACGGTGTTGCCCAGACCGGCACCGTCCAGGGCGGTCACACCGCCCAGGTCGGGGGTGGCCGGAAGCTCGGCGGCGCTTGCGGAGCCGGCCGCACCGACCACGGGAGCCGCCCCCGCTGCGACGAGCAGCGCGGCACGGGCGATCCGGCGGGTCAGGGGGAGGGACATGGTGCTCCTTCAGACGGGAGAGAACGTTGGGTGTCCGGCCGGATGGGGCCCGGCGTTCGGACGCAGTGACTACCGCTCGAAGCCCTCGAAGGTTGCGGTGGCGCAACGTAAAGAATTGGCAATGCATCGCATAATCGGCTGTGGGTAAAAACGGGCAAAAGGATCAGATCATGCGAGGCTGCTGAAACGTCAATGCCCTGCGCTCGCAAGGGGTTCGACGGATGCGGGGGTGGACGGCGAACCTCTGGGCGGCGCATCGCCGGTAAGTGATCAGCGTGACTCGGTCGAGTGACCCGCCGTACTAGTGACCAAGGACGATTCGGACGTCGCCCGTGCCCGTTCCGGTGTCCGTGCGCCGCTCATCCGTGCCTGTCGCGACCGCCTTGCCCGGCTTGCGCCATTCCTTCCCGGAGTCCTCGGCTCTCCACTCCCGGCCGCCGTACGAGACGCGCTCGATGCCGAGCGCGGACGCCTGGGCCACCGCCCAGTGCGCGAGCTCCCAACCCCGCTGCTCGCCGCCGCGCCCCGCGCCTCCCGCCGTGGAGCTCACCGGCACGGTGAGGGTGTCGCCGCTGCCGCCCCGCGGCGCCACCTCGCGACCGAAGTCACGGGCCAGGGCGGCCCGCACCTTCGCCGGGTCGCCCGGTTCGTCGGCCGTGCGGCCCTCGCAGGTGAGGGTGGCGGGGGCACGGCCGGTCAGGGCGGCGGCGAGCAGCACGGCGTCCGGCTCGTGCTTCGCGTACGCCTGGGGATAGCCGCTGCGCTGCACGCGCTGGGCGGCGACGGTCAGGGGGAGCCGTGAATAGCCGGGGACGTCCTTCAGGTGGTCGTAGAAACGCGCCGCCGAGTACGCCGGGTCCATGATCTGTTTCTCGTCGCCCCACCCCTGCGAGGGCCGCTGCTGGAAGAGGCCGAGCGAGTCCCGGTCGCCATGGCTGATGTTGCGCAGACCCGACTCCTGCAGGGCCGTCGCCAGGGCGATGGTGACCGCGCGCTCCGGCATGCCGCGGGAGGTGCCCACGGCGGCGACCGTCGCCGCGTTCTGCGCCTGCTCGGCGCCGAACTCGTAACTCGCCCCGTCGCCGTCGCCCGAGACGACCTGGCAGCGTGGCGCGGCCTTGCCCCCGAAGACGTACTGCACGATCACATAGCCCACGAGCGCGAGCAGGACCGCGACGGCGGCCCCGATACGGAGGAGGCGGCCGCGCCGGACGAGGGTGGGGGGCTCAGGCACGCGACCCAAGGTACTGGAGGCCACCGACAGGGCGGCGCGCCGAGGGGCGTTAGGGTCGCCACCATGGCTCAGACCTCACACGACGCGTCGCTCGACCTCACGCTCGACGCCGCCGCGCTCACCGCCCAGCTGGTCGACTTCCCGTCGCCGAGCGGCCAGGAGAAGGCCCTCGCGGACGCGATCGAGACGGCTCTGCGCGGCCTGCCGCACCTCACGGTCGACCGGCACGGCAACAACGTGGTGGCCCGCACGAACCTGGGCCGGGCCGAGCGCGTGATCCTCGCCGGGCACATCGACACGGTCCCGATCGCGGACAACGTGCCGTCCCGCCTGGACGAGGACGGCGTCCTGTGGGGCTGCGGCACCTGCGACATGAAGTCGGGCGTCGCCGTCCAGCTGCGCATCGCGCAGACCGTGACCGAACCGAACCGCGACCTCACCTTCGTCTTCTACGACAACGAAGAGGTCGCCGCGCACCTCAACGGCCTCGGCCACGTCGCCGAGGCCCACCCCGACTGGCTCGCGGGTGACTTCGCGATCCTCCTGGAGCCGACGGACAACCAGGTCGAGGGAGGCTGCCAGGGGACCCTGCGGGTCCTGTTGAAGACGAAGGGCACGCGCGCGCACTCCGCGCGCGCGTGGATGGGCTCGAACGCCGTCCACAAGGCCGCGCCGATCCTCGCGAAGCTCGCCGCGTACGAGCCGCGCAAGCCGGTCGTCGACGGCCTGCAGTTCCACGAGGGCCTCAACGCCGTACGCGTCGAGGGCGGCGTCGCGACCAACGTCATCCCCGACGAGTGCACCGTCGTCGTCAACTTCCGCTACGCGCCGGACCGCAGCGAGGAAGAGGCACTCGCCTTCGTACGCGACTACTTCGCCGACTGCGAGATCGACGAGTTCATCGTGGACGACCACACGGGCGGCGCGCGCCCTGGTCTGGACCACCCGGCCGCCGCGGCCTTCATGGCGGCGGTCGGCGGCCGGGCACAGCCCAAGTTCGGCTGGACCGACGTCTCCCGCTTCAGCGCGCTCGGCGTGCCCGCCGTGAACTACAGCCCTGGGAACCCGCTGCTCGCCCACAAGATCGACGAGCGGGTGCGGGCCTCCCTCATCCCGGAGGCGGAGAAGCGGCTGAGCGCCTGGCTGACATCCTGAGTTCCCGCAAGGATGCGTCGTCTGTAACGCCCGTAGACCTACGCTGAAGTGGCACGTCGAGCAAGACCGTCAGTGGAAGGGGATGTTCATGGGTAGTCCAGAAGGGCAGGGCCCGCGGGACGAGCAGCACTTGGGGCCCGTGGTGCGGCGGCGTGAGCAGATCACCCCGGGCACCACCGACCAGCGGCTCCTCGACACCGGCGCCGAGTCCGGATCGGAGTGGGTGCACACCGACCCCTGGCGGGTGATGCGCATCCAGTCGGAGTTCGTCGAAGGCTTCGGCGCGCTCGCCGAACTCCCCAACGCCATCAGCGTCTTCGGCTCGGCACGCACACCGGTCGACTCGCTGGAGTACGAGGCGGGCATCCGCATCGGCAAGGCGCTCGTCGACGCGGGCTTCGCCGTGATCACCGGAGGCGGCCCCGGCGCCATGGAGGCGGCCAACAGGGGCGCGCGGGAGGCCAAGGGCGTCTCCGTCGGCCTCGGCATCGAGCTGCCCTTCGAACAGGGCCTGAACGAGCACGTCGACATCGGCGTCAACTTCCGCTATTTCTTCGTGCGGAAGACCATGTTCGTGAAGTACGCCCAGGGCTTCGTGGTCCTGCCCGGCGGCCTCGGCACCATGGACGAGCTCTTCGAGGCCCTCACCCTCGTCCAGACCCGCAAGGTGACCCGCTTCCCGATCGTCCTCTTCGGCTCGGCGTACTGGGGCGGCCTCGTCGACTGGCTGCGCGACACGGTGGTGGCGGGCGGCAAGGCGTCGGAGCACGACCTGCACCTCTTCCACGTCACGGACGACGTGGACGAGGCGGTCGCCCTGGTCACCAAGGAAGTCGGCCGCTAGGGCGGGGCGCTTCCGGCGGGTGGGCGCTCTTCAGCGAGCCCGGCGTCCGCTCCTCTGCCGCTAAGCCAGCCCTCGCCGGGCCACGGCCGGTTCCCGGTGCCCGGCGATGGTGGCGACCATGTCCAGGACCTGCCGCGTCTCGGCGACCTCGTGCACCCGGTACACCTGCGCCCCCAGCCAGGCCGACACCGCCGTCGTGGCCAGCGTCCCGAGCACCCGCTCCTTGACCGGCTTGTCGAGCGTCTCGCCGACGAAGTCCTTGTTGGACAGGGAGACGAGGACGGGCCATCCCGTGTCCACCATCTCCCCGAGCCGCCGCGTCGCCTCCAGCGAATGCCGCGTGTTCTTCCCGAAGTCGTGCCCGGGATCGATCATCACGGACTCACGCGGCACCCCGAGCGCGACCGCGCGCTCGGCGAGGCCGAGGGTGACCGAGAGGATGTCGGCCATGACGTCCTCGTACACGAGGCGGTGGGGGCGGGTCCGCGGCTCGGCGCCACCCGCGTGCGTGCACACCAGACCCACGCCGTACCGCGCGGCCACCTCCGCGAGCCGGGGGTCGACCCCGCCCCACGCGTCGTTCAGGAGGTCCGCGCCCGCCTCGCAGACCGCCTCGCCGACCTCGTGCCGCCACGTGTCGACGCTGATGACGACATCGGGGAACCGCTTGCGCACGTCGGCGACGAAGCCGACCGTCCGCCGCGCCTCCTCCTCGGCCGTCACCTCCTCGCCAGGGCCGGCCTTGACCCCGCCGATGTCGATGATGGCAGCGCCCTCCGACACCGCCTGCTCCACGCGTGCGAGCGCGGGCTCGTCGCGGAACGTGGCGCCCTGGTCGTAGAAGGAGTCAGGGGTCCGGTTCACGATCGCCATGATCACCGGCTCGTGCGCGTCGAATTCACGCCTGCCAAGCCTGAGCATCCCCGGTGAGCCTCCTTCGTCGGTGCCGTGGTTCGGCCGCCTGCGACCTTAACTGTCACAGGCGCATGGCACGATCAGACCCTGACAGTGTGAGCACGGCAGTCGAGCGTGGGGGCCTGAAGAGATGGTCTTGTTCTTGTTCCTGGTCATCGCCCTTGTCGTGGTGGTCGGCGCGGTGTCCCTGGCCGTGGTGGGCGGCGGGGAGCGCGCCGCGCTGCCCGACGTGCCGGCCGAGCGGTTCGCCGACCCGCTGCCGCCGGATCGCGCCCTGCGCCGCGCCGACGTGGAAGCGCTGCGTTTTCCGCTGACCGTGCGGGGCTATCGCATGGCGGACGTGGACGACGCGCTCGGCCGCGTCGCCGCCGAACTCGCCGAGCGTGACGCCCACATCGCGGAGCTGGAGGCGGCCCTCGCGGGCGCCCAGGCCACCGCGGTCGGCGGCCCGGGCCTCCTCAAGACCCACGCCCCGGCCATGCCCCAGGACCAGGCGGCCCCGAAGGCCCCGAAGAACACGGCCGAAGAGGAGGGCGACCGATGAGCGGCGATGCCGTGGCGGGCCCGGACGGCAGACTGCGCTGCCCCTGGGGCCTGTCGACCGAGGATTACGTGGCGTACCACGACGAGGAGTGGGGCCGCCCGGTCCACGGGGACGACGCCCTGTACGAACGGCTGTGCCTGGAAGCCTTCCAGTCGGGCCTCTCCTGGATCACGATCCTGCGCCGCCGCGAGGGCTTCCGCGCCGCCTTCGCCGGATTCCGGATCGCCGAGGTCGCACGGTTCACGGAGGCCGACCGCGAGCGCCTCCTCGCCGACCCCGGCATCATCCGCAACCGCGCCAAGGTCGACGCGACCCTCGCCAACGCGCGCGTGCTCGCCGACTGGTCCGAGGGCGAGCTCGACGAACTCATCTGGTCGCATGCGCCGGACCCGGCGTCCCGCAAGCCCCCCGGCGCGCTGGCCGACGTACCGGCGATCACCCCCGAGTCCACGGCCCTGTCCAAGGCCCTGAAGAAGCGCGGCATCCGATTCGTCGGCCCCACCACGGCGTACGCCCTGATGCAGGCCTGCGGCCTGGTGGACGACCACCTGGAGGACTGCGTGATCCGCATCCCCCGGGGCGGCCGGTCCTAGGGCCCTAACGGCCGAGGTACTTGGGCTTCGCCTTGTCGAGGAACGCCTGGACGGCGATCGCGTGGTCCTCGGAGGCGCCCGCCTTCGCCTGGAGCTCGTCCTCCTTCTCCAGGGACTCCTCCAGGGTGTGGCCCGCCGCGTAGGCGAGCGACTCCTTGAGGGCCCCGTAGGCGAGGGTGGGACCCTCGGCCAGGGTGCGGGCCAGCTTCAGGGCCTCGGCGGCCAACTCGGCCTCCGGGACGACCTTGTTGGCGATGCCCAGGTCGTACGCCTCCTGTGCGCCGATGTTGCGCGGGAACAGCAGGAGGTCGGCGGCGCGGCCGGGCCCGATCAGGCGCTGGAGCGTCCAGGAGACGCCCGAGTCGGCGGTCAGCGCGACCCCGGCGAAGGACGTGTTGAACCGCGCGGTGTCCGCGACGATCCGGTAGTCGGCGGCGAGCGCGAAGCCGAGGCCCGCCCCGGCCGCGACGCCGTTGACGCCCGCGACGACCGGCTTGGCCATCCCCGTCAGCGCGCGCAGGACGGGGTTGTAGTGCTCCCGCACCGTGCTCATCGTCTGTCCGGTGCCCGCGGCGCGGTCCGCCATGAGGGAACCGACGTGTTCCTTCAGGTCCTGCCCCACACAGAAGGCACGCCCGGTCGCGGTGAGCAGCACGGCACGGACCGCGGGGTCCGACTCGGCCGATCGCACCGCCTCCCGCAGAGCGACCTTGGCCTCGATGTTCATCGCGTTCATCGCCTCGGGGCGGTTGAGCGTGATGGTCGCGAGCCCGTCGCTCACCTCGTAGAGCACGGTGTCGGCCATGGTGAATCCCCTCCAGTGGTCCTGCGCCGGTCATCTTTGTCCGAGCCCAGCATGACGGAGATCATCGGGCTTCGACATGAGGGGAGATATGTGACCTGCGTCAAAGGAATCCCGGCCGCTCAGGCGTGAGAGGCGGCGCAGTATCGCAGCCACATCGCCGAATTGAGTGGTTTTGCGGGCGCGCGTTGCGCAAGCGATGCAGACCGATGTTGGTCATCGGGTCCTGCCATGCGGGATAATGGCCTGGAAGCAATGTGTTCGATGCCGGTGACACCTGGGTTGTCGGCTGCGATGAGCTGGTTTCAGGAAGGGGAACGAGCATGGCGGCCATGAAGCCGCGGACGGGCGACGGCCCGCTCGAGGTGACCAAGGAGGGGCGGGGCATCGTCATGCGCGTTCCGCTCGAAGGCGGCGGACGACTTGTCGTCGAACTGACTCCGGACGAGGCCGATGCACTCGGCGACGCCCTGAAGAAGGTCGTCGGCTGACGCGGAAGCGCCCACACTTTTTCACTGCCCCGGCATCGTAACGACGTGCCGGGGCAGTGCTATGTCCGGGGTTTGTGCGGGGGTGTTCGGCGCTGGGCGTTCAGCGTTTGACGGCGCAGAGCAGGCCGTCGCCCACCGGCAGGAGCGCCGGCATCAGGTCCTGGCTCTCGCGCACGGTGCGCAGGAGTTCACGGATGCGCAGCACCTCGACGGGCTGCGGACCGGAGTCCACCGTCCGGCCGTCGGAGAAGGCGCCCTCGAAGCAGACGAGCCCGCCGGGGCGCAGCAGGCGCAACGATTCAGCGAGGTAGTCCAGGTACTCCGTGCGGTCGCCGTCGCAGAACACGAGGTCGTAGCCGCCGTCCGCGAGGCGCGGCAGTACGTCGAGTGCGCGGCCGGGGATGAACCGCGCGCGGTTGCCCGCGAATCCGGCGGCGCGGAAGGCGTCCCGGGCGAACTGCTGGCGCTCGGGCTCGGGGTCGACGGTGGTCAGGACGCCGTCGGGTCGCATGCCGTGCAGCAGGTGGAGCCCGGACACGCCCGTGCCCGTCCCGATCTCGGCGACGGCCTTGGCGTCCGCCGTGGCGGCCAGCATGCGCAGCGTGGCGCCGGTACCGGGAGACACCGAGGGCAGCCCCGCGTCCTGGGCCCGGTCACGGGCCCAGCGTGTGGCCTCGTCCTCGGCGACAAAGGCGTCGGCGAACGCCCAGCTCGTCTGCCGGTTGCCGGTAATGGCCCTCTCCTGTCCCCGTGGATGCCTGGCCGTGACTGTATCCGTTGGGGGCGGGAACCCGCAGATGGGACCGGGCGTTTAGTAGGGGTAGGCGGACGCCGGGGGTAACGAATGGATCAAGACTGGCTGCGGGCCCTTCGACCAGGCAGGACACCTGGCAGGAACCCCGTACCAAATTCCAGTAAAAACGCTTATCCGGAGCTAACGGTCGAGGTGGTTATGGTAGGGGCTCCACTGGACACCACCAGAGCCGACAGGGGAGGTGCGGCTGCGTCCGCGGATCGGGGAGGAGCGCTGAGGCGCTTTCTCGGGTTGGCGGGTGAGCCGAAATCCGTGACCGACACCGCTGACCGATTCCACACCGCCCACTCCGCTCAGACCGCGACCTTTGCCGCTGACGCGGAATCGCAGGCGTGGACTCCGCCCACCTGGGAGGAGATCGTCAGCACGCACAGCGGACGCGTCTATCGCCTCGCGTATCGCCTGACCGGTAATCAGCACGACGCCGAAGACCTCACGCAAGAGGTCTTCGTCCGTGTCTTCCGGTCCCTGTCGACCTACACGCCCGGCACGTTCGAGGGCTGGCTGCACCGCATCACCACGAACCTCTTCCTGGACATGGTGCGCCGAAAGCAGCGCATCCGTTTCGACGCCCTCGGGGACGACGCGGCCGAGCGCCTCCCCAGCCGTGAGCCGTCGCCGCAGCAGGTCTTCAACGACACGCACTTCGACGCGGACGTGCAGCAGGCGCTCGACACCCTCGCGCCCGAGTTCCGCGCGGCAGTGGTCCTGTGCGACATCGAAGGTCTCAGTTACGAGGAGATCGCCGCGACTCTGGGCGTCAAGCTGGGCACGGTCCGCAGCCGTATCCACCGTGGCCGCTCGCAGTTGCGCAAGGCCCTTCAGCACCGGTCGCCCGAAGCCCGCGCCGAGCGCCGCTCGCTCGCAGGAGCCGTGGCGCTGGGAGGAGGGGGCGCGACCGCGTGAGTGGATCACGGTCGAATCCTGCCGAGCGGCATCTGGCCGAGCAGCATCTGGGGGACCGACTCGCCGCCCTGGTGGACGGTGAGTTGGGCCATGACGCGCGTGAGCGGGTTCTCGCTCATCTCGCGACCTGTCCGAAGTGCAAGACCGAGGCCGACGCGCAGCGCCGGCTCAAGAGTGTCTTCGCCGAGGTGGCACCGCCGCCTCCCTCCGAGAGTTTCCTCGCCCGCCTGCAAGGCCTTCCCGGCGGTGGCAGTGAGCCTCCCTCCGGCCCCAGACCCCCTGGAAGCGGCGGCTTCGCCACCGCGGAGAGTGAGTCAGGGCTGCCGCCGAGCGGAGTCTTCGGCGTGCGCCCCGAGACCTTCGGCTACGCGCCGTCGGGCAGTCACGCCGCGGTGCTGCCGGGTTCGGGGCGCGGTTTCCACATCCATGACGTGGACCGCCGCGACGTCGGCCGTGCCGAGGCCGAGCGGTCGCTGTGGCGGGGACGGCGGTTCGCCTTCGCCGCCGCGGGTGCGGTGTCGTTGGCCGCGATAGCGCTGGGCGGCGTCACGACGGGCGTTCCCGCCGACCCCGGTGACCCGCGTGCGGGTTCGGGCACGAGCAACAGCTCGGGCAGCAACACCTCGGGCGGCAACAAGAGCAGTGCGTCGCCGATGCGGTCGCCGGGCGCGGGTGTCACCGCGGCTCCCGATTCCGTCCGGCGCCGTGGCAGTGGACCGCTGTCGGCTCAGGGCCCGCGGCCCGGGGTCCTCGCGGCGCCCGTCGCGCCGACGCAGGCGACCGGGCCCCTGCTGCCCGGAGTGCCCGCGCGGGGCCCTCGTGTCCAGCAGCCCGAGCCGGTGGCCGCCCTGCATCAGGTCGCGGCGCCGATGCTGACCGGAGCGGCGATCATGTCCCCGCTGATCCGGCCGGTCCCGTCCGTCGTGCGGGGCGGCATGTCTCCAGCGGGCACCGTGCCGACGCTGGGCGGGTCGGCTTCGGACGGCGTGGCTTCGGGCGGCGGGGTGGACCCGGCGCGCACCGCGGCGTCCTCGCCCGCCGAAGGCACCCTGCAGGGCACTTCGCAGATACGCTGACGTGCTCTGCGCTTCGGCGCGGGAACCTGGTTGAATCCTCGGTGGGCCGTGCCTGCCCAAGGCTTGTGGCGGGCGCGGAGTTGAGCACGTGATCGGCGTCCGCCGTAGGCCAGGTGTGGGGAGAGCATGGACGAGGGCAAGCCCACGAAGGCGAAGTGGTGGAGCCGCCCCAGGTCGGGCTCCGCGCCTGACGGAACGGGGCCGGAGCGGGGCGGCGCCGACGCGGCGACGGGTGCCACCGGGGACGAGGCGCCAGGCACCGCCGGGCGAGCGGAAGACGCCTCCGGGGACTTCACCCTGGCCGCGGCGACTCCGCTCGCACCCACGCCGACCGACGCGGCCACCGCTGCGGCCACGCCGCTTGGGGCAGCGCCGGAGTCAACGCCGTCCGTGACCGAGCCCCGGACCGGCACCGGCACCGCGCCTCCGACCGACGTGGCTACGGCTCCGGGTGTTCCGGAAGATGCCGGTGTGGCTCCGGTCGCGCCCGCAGCCGTCGCGGCTGATCACCCGGCTCGGAACGCTTCGGCTCCGAGCTACCCCACCGCGGACGCCGCCACTGGTGCGGCCACGCCGCTTGGGGCAGCGCCGGAGTCAACGCCGTCCGTGACCGAGCCCCGGACCGGCACCGGCACCGCGCCTCCGACCGACGCGGCTACGGCTCCCAGCGCCCCCGCCGACCGCCCCCGCCCGCTGCACGACCCCGATCCGTACAGCACCCCGCCCTACGGTGAGCCCGGTCCCTGGGCCCCGGCCCCGCCCGTACAGCACCCGGCGGCGACCCCTGCCCGCGGCACCCGGCTCCCGGCGGCGCATCACGGCGGAACCCCGCCCCACGGCACCCCGTACCCCACGCCCCCGCAAGGCGTCGCCGCGCAGCCGCAGCCGCAGGGGCCCCCGGCACCGCAGCCGCACCAGGCGGCCCACCCGGCACCGCCACCGCAGGCCCACCCGGCACCACAGCCGCAACCGCAAGGACACCCCCTGCCCGACCCGCAGCAGGCCCACCAGCAAGCTCACGAGCAGGCCCACCAGCAGCCCCAAGCCGTCGCCCCGCCCCGTCAGTCCTACGACCCCTGGAACGCGCCCCTGCAGCAGAGCGGTGCCGTTCCCGTCGACAAGGACAAGCAGAAGAAGCGGGCGCGGCGGATCATCCTGATCGGGATCGCGGTCATCACCCTCGTCGCCGGTGGTCTGGGGGGAGCCCTCGGGGCCTACATCGAGCGGAACGCAGGGGTCTCGGACATCGAGCTGCCGCAGGCGGACTCCCAGGAGGGCAAGGACCGGGCCAAGGACAGCGTCGCCGGGATCGCCGCGAGCTCGCTGCCCGGCGTCGTGACCCTGCACGTCAGCGGCGACGAGGCGCAGGGCACCGGCACCGGCTTCGTGCTGGACGGCAAGGGTCACATCCTCACCAACAACCACGTGGTCGAGCCCGCCGGGACCGGCGGCGAGATATCGGTGACCTTCAGCGGCGGCGAGACCGCCAAGGCGGAGGTCATCGGCCGCGACGCCGGGTACGACCTCGCCGTGGTCAAGGTCTCCGGCGTGCGCGGACTGAAGCCGCTGCCTCTCGGCAACTCGGAGAACGTGCAGGTGGGCGACCCGGTCGTCGCCATAGGCGCCCCCTTCGACCTCGCCAACACCGTCACCTCCGGCATCATCAGCGCCAAGGAGCGCCCCATCACGGCCGGCGGCGAGAAGGGTGACGGCAGCGACGTCAGCTACGTCGACGCCCTCCAGACCGACGCACCCATCAACCCCGGCAACTCCGGCGGCCCACTGGTCGACTCGCAGGCCCGCGTCATCGGCATCAACAGCGCCATCCGCTCGGCCGACGACAGCTCGGAGCCAGGCGGTGGCCAGTCGGGTTCCATCGGCCTCGGCTTCGCCATCCCCATCAACCAGGGCAAGCGCGTAGCCGAAGAGCTGATCAACACCGGCAAGGCCACGCACCCTGTGATCGGTGTCACTCTCGACATGGAGTACACGGGTGACGGCGCCCGCGTCGGCGAGAAGGGCAAGGACGGCGGCCCCGCGGTGAACGCGGGCGGCCCCGGAGACCGCGCGGGCATCAAGCCGGGCGACGTCATCACCGAAGTGGACGGCCAGCGCATCCACTCCGGCGACGAACTCATCGTCAAGATTCGCGCCCACCGCCCCAAGGACCGCCTTGAACTGACCGTCCAGCGAGCAGGAAAGGACCGGAAAGTGACGCTCGTGCTTGGCGCGTCGGACGGGAACTGATCCACGTCTGTCGCCCAGCGGCTACCGGACGGACAGGAACGCCGGGTACCGTGGACCCGGTCCGGATGGCAAGGAGCTCAAGGTGTTCTCAGACATTGGCCCGCTCGAGGTAGTGGCGCTGATCATCCTCGCCGTGCTCGTTTTCGGCCCGGACAAGCTGCCCAAGCTGATTCAGGACGCCTCGCGGACCATCCGTAAGATCCGTGAATTCTCGGACAGCGCCAAGGCGGATATCCGCAGTGAACTCGGCCCGGAATTCAAGGACTTCGAGTTCGAGGACCTGAATCCGAAGACCTTCATCCGCAAGCAGCTCGACAACGACGAGCTCGGCCTGAAGGAAATCCGGAACGGCTTCGACCTGAAGAAGGAGATGGCCGAGGTCACGGACGCCGTGAACGGGCGGGAAAGCGAATCCGCCGAGGGCGAAGGCTCGGGCAGCACGTCCGGCGCCACCTCCGGGGGCCGCATCGACATGGTCAAGAAGGACGGGCATGTCGGTCCTGTCGACATGGCCAAGAAGCCCGAGAGGGCCGCGCCCGCCGACCACCCGCCGTTCGACGCGGACGCCACCTGACCCGCGCCTGACCTCCGCCTCACCTCCGGCTGACCAGCGCCTGGCCTCCTCCGAGAGACCCCCGGTACGCCCCCCGGCAGACCCCGGAGCACGCCCCGCGAGACACCCATCTGCCCACCGGCGTCCCAGGTTCCGGAACGGGTGTGGCTATCCTGCCTTGTTGTCCGGCTGAGGACGCCCGAGGGGGGCGGGCCCTGCGGACCGATGAGAACGAGGAGGCGGCCGGGTACATGGAGACGACAAGTCGCGTAGGCGCACAGGCGCCGGCCGCGGGCGGCACCGCAGAAGCGATGCCCTCCGCCCGGCGCACGGTCGACAGCTATCTGCTGGCACCCTTCCCCTGGTACGGCCTGGACGAGGCCTTCACGGGCGAGCGCTGGCTGATGCAGGTCGGCAACGCCGCGGACGGCGCGGTGGAGCACGGCTCCATCGGGCACGGCGATGAGCCGTCGGTACGGAGTGACGGACCCTTCGGGAACAGCGACAAGGAGCGCTTCGCGGTCGTGGTGACCGTCGCGGCCAACCCGGTGCGCCGCAGCCCGGACGGCACGGGCCTGCTGGAGGCGACGTCGGTGTCGTCCGCGGCCTGGCTCGCCGGAATGGGTCTGCTGTCCTTCACCTGGCCCAGCCAGATGGACCACAGCCTGCGTGACGACTGGGTGGACCAGCAGACCGAGACCGCCTGGGTCCTCGCGGACGATCTGCAGGGCGAGGACTGGTCGACGCTCTCGCTCCCGGTGGACGGAGTGCCGACCTCGTTCCACTACCGCGAGTCCGAGTTCGGCTGGGTGCTCGCCGGGTCCACCGAGGAAGGCGTCCACCTGGGCGCCTACGGGCGCGGCATGAGCGCGTACGGCCTGGGCTTCTCGGTGGTCAAGGACATCCACGAGTACGCGGCCGGTTAGTCCCCTACGCGGCCGACCAGCCCGGCCGCCGCGCACGTACGCCGATGGGGGCGCCGCTCATGACGAGCGGCGCCCCCATCGGCGTACGGCAGAAGGCCGGGGAAGAGCCTCAGAACTTGTTGCGCGGGGTGATCCCGAGGGTCATGCCAGCGAGGCCGCGCTGACGGCCGCCCAGCTTGCCCGCGATCGTGCGGAGCGCCGAGCCCGCGGGGGAGTCCGGGTCGGTCAGCACGACCGGCTTGCCCTCGTCGCCGCCCTCGCGCAGGCGGACGTCGATCGGGATGGAGCCGAGGACCGGGACGTTCGTGCCCGTGGTCTTCGTGAGGCCCTCGGCGACGCGCTGGCCGCCCCCCGCGCCGAAGACGTCGACCATCTCGCCGCAGTGCGGGCAGGGAAGGCCCGCCATGTTCTCGACGACGCCGACGATCTTCTGGTGGGTCTGCACGGCGATGGAGCCCGCGCGCTCGGCGACCTCGGCCGCCGCCTGCTGGGGCGTCGTCACGACGAGGATCTCGGCGTTCGGGACGAGCTGGGCGACGGAGATCGCGATGTCGCCCGTGCCCGGCGGCAGGTCGAGGAGCAGGACGTCCAGGTCGCCCCAGTAGACGTCGGCCAGGAACTGCTGGAGGGCGCGGTGGAGCATCGGGCCGCGCCATACGACCGGGGCGTTGCCCGGCGTGAACATGCCGATCGAGATGACCTTCACGCCGTGCGCCGACGGCGGCATGATCATGTCCTCGACCTGGGTCGGCTTGCCGTCCGCACCCAGCATCCGGGGCACGGAGTGGCCGTAGATGTCCGCGTCCACGACGCCGACCTTCAGGCCGTCCGCCGCCATCGCGGCCGCGAGGTTCACCGTCACCGAGGACTTGCCGACGCCGCCCTTGCCGGACGCGACCGCGTAGACACGGGTCAGGGAGCCGGGCTTGGCGAAGGGGACCTCGCGCTCGGCGGTGCCGCCGCGCAGCGCGGAGGCCAGCTCCTTGCGCTGCTCGTCGCTCATCACGTCGAGGGTGACGTCGACGTGCGTGACGCCCTCGACCGCGGCGACCGCGTCGGTCACGTTCTTCGTGATGGTCTCGCGCATCGGGCAACCGGAGACCGTGAGGTACACGGTGACCGCTACCACCCCATCAGGGGAGATATCTACCGATTTGACCATCCCCAACTCGGTAATGGGTCGGTGGATCTCGGGGTCGTTCACCGTCGCCAGTGCTTCACGCACCGCGTCTTCCGTAGCCATGAGACCGATAGTACGGCGCGGTAACCCCGCCCCGGAAAGAGCCGTCAACGGTCGCCTACATCACGCCCGCCGCTCTCCTCGGCCGGGAATACGACGCGATGGCCTCTGCGCTGCTCCTCCAGCTCCTTGACCAGGTCCTGGAGTTCGGAACGGATCCAGTCACGGGTGGCCACTTCGCCGAGGCCCATGCGCAGCGAGGCGATCTCGCGGCTCAGATATTCGGTGTCCGCGATGGACCGCTCGTTCTGTTTGCGGTCCTGTTCGAGGTTGACCCGGTCCCGGTCGTCCTGCCGGTTCTGCGCGAGCAGGATCAGGGGCGCCGCGTAGGAGGCCTGGAGGGAGAGCGCGAGGGTCAGGAACAGGAAGGGGAACGGGTCGAAGCGCAGGATCTCGGGCGCCCAGACGTTCCAGCCCACCCACACGATGATGGTGACCGTCATCCAGACGATGAAGCGCCCCGTGCCCAGGAACCGCGCGATCCGCTCCGAAAGCCGCCCGAAGGCCTCGGGGTCGTACTCCGGCAGGAACTTGCGGCGCGGCGGCCGCGGCTGGTCGAGCCGGAAGCGGGGAGCGGTCCGCGGCTCGACGCGGCTGTCCCGCTCCCGGTCAGCCGGCGGCATCAGGCGCCTCCTCTTCCATGGGGGTACCACCCTGCTCGAGCGGAGTCGAGAGCCTGGGGGAGGAACTCCGTCTCGCGCCAGTCGTCCGGCAGCATGTGGTCCAGCACGTCGTCGACCGTGACCGCGCCGAGCAGCGAGCCCCCCTCGTCGACGACGGGAGCCGCCACCATGTCGTACGTGGCGAAGAACCCGGCGACCTGGGGCAGCGCGGTCTGCGGCAGGAGCGTCTGCAGATCGTCGTCGAGGATCGAGCTGACCAGCGTGTACGGCGGATCGCGCAGCAGCCGTTGGAAGTGCACGGTGCCCAGGTACTTGCCCGTCGGCGTCTCGTCCGGCGGACGGCACACATAGACCTGCGCGGCGAGCGCGGGGGACAGGTCCTGCTGGCGCACCCGCGCGAGGGCGTCGGCGACCGTGGCGTCCGGCCTGAGCACGATCGGCTCGGTCGTCATCAGACCGCCCGCGGTGCGCTCCTCGTACGCCATCAGGCGCCGCACGTCGGCCGCGTCGTCCGGCTGCATCAGCGTGAGCAGCCGCTCCTTGTCCTCCTCGGGCAGCTCGGCGAGCAGGTCGGCGGCGTCGTCCGGGTCCATCGCCTCGAGGACGTCGGCGGCGCGCTCCTCCTTGAGCTTGCCGAGGATCTCGATCTGGTCGTCCTCGGGCAGCTCTTCGAGGACGTCGGCGAGCCGGTCGTCGTCGAGGGCCGCCGCCACTTCCGCCCGCCGTTTCGGCGTCAGGTGGTGCAGGACGTTGGCGAGGTCGGCGGGGCGCAGTTGTTCGAAGGTGGCGAGCAGGCTCTCGGCGCCCTGACCGTGCTCCTCCAGGGAGAAGCCGTCGACGGCCGACCACTCGACGGTGAGCGTCTCGCCCTTGCGCCGGAAGGTGCCTCCCTTCCCCTTGCGTACGAAGACCCGGTCGATCTCCCAGTCACGGCGGGCCGGCAGCTGCTGCACCGCCACGTCGAGGACGGTGACCTCCTCGTCCGACTCGACGAGCCTGACCCGCCGGTCGAGCATCTCGCCGAGCACGAGCCGCTCGGTGGGCCGCTGCTCGAACCGCCGTACGTTCAGTACGCCGGTCGTGATGACCTGGCCCGACTCGATGCCCGTCACGCGGGTCATGGGCAGGAAGATGCGGCGCCGCGTGGACAGCTCGACGACGAGACCGAGCAGCCGGGGCGGCCTGCGCTGCACACGGAGCATCGCCACCAGGTCGCGCACCCGGCCCACCTGGTCGCCGTTCGGGTCGAAGACGGCGGTACCGGCCAGATGCGAGACGAAGACCCGGGAGGCGCTTGCCGCCATTGCACGCGCCTCCTCCGCTCGTGACCTTTTCGTGCCGTTCTGTCGGGCAATGCGGGCTTCAGGCTAGCCCGTCCCGGTCGGATACGCCCCGGCGGAGCGTCCGGCCGGACTGGCGACGATCCACCTAGTCAGCACGGGTACGCTGCCGTACTGCCGTAGCCGTAGCCGTCGTCCCCACGAGAGGCAGCGCCCCCTGTGTCAGCGATTTCCCCGGTCCGCCGTACCCGCAAGCTCGTGAGCGTGATGTGCGCGGGTCTCGTCCTGGGGGTCAGCGGTCTGACCGGGTGCAGCAGCAGCGAAGAGGATCCGGACGCGGGCACGAACGGCATCGGCAAACTCTCCGCCACGAAGATCCAGCGCAAGTCCCGCGCGGCGGCCGACGCGGCACCCGCGGTGCGGCTCTCGGGCACGCTGGTCAGCAAGGGCCACACGTACAAGCTCGACATGCGGCTCAAGGACGAGGGCGGCACCGGCTCGGTCACCTCGAAGGGTGAGACCTTCAAGCTGCTGCGCGTCGGCAAAGAGCTCTTCTTGATGGCCGATTCGGCCTTCTGGACCCACCAGGACGCCAAGGGCGGAGAGAAGCCCGGCAAGGCGGACGAGGACGCCGCGGCGAAGCTCGACGGCAAGTACGTGAAGGTCCCCGAGGAAGACGCGTCCTACCAGCAGCTGAGCGGCTTCACCGACAAGGACGTCCTCCTGGAGGGCATGCTCACCCTGCACGGCACGCTCGCCACCGGGGAGCGCGGCACGACGTCCGGCAACCCCAGCATCGAGATCACCGGTGACAAGGGCGCGGGCGGCACCCTGGACGTCTCCCTCAAGGGCAAGCCCTACCCGCTGCGCCTGGAGCGCGCGGGTGACGCGGGCTCGCTCCGGCTCAGCGACTGGGGCAGGGACTTCGCCCTCGAGGTGCCGGACAAGGACGAGATGGTGGACTACGGCGAGCAGTTGCCCGATTCGTAGAGACCGGGTCAGCCCCGCCGCTTCTTCCGCTTGAACAGCAGCCGGGGCAGCGCGTCGGGCACGGCCTTCCGGGTGGTCGCAGAGGTCGGCAGGGGCGGGGCCGCGAGGGAGCCGTCGGGCAGGTCGGTGATGGTGTCCTGCGGGGTGAGCCGCACGACCCGGCACTCGTCCGCCCAGCGCTGTGGCATCCGCTCGCCGTCGGGCGCGTTGAGGCGCTTGCCCTTGAGCTCGGCGACGGCCGCCTCCCACGCCTCGGAGCGCGGCGCGAGCTCGGTCACGAGCGCCGTCCAGGCGATGAGCCTGCCGCCCTTGTCCTTGCTGCGTACGGTCACTTCGGCGGTGCCGCCGTCCACGAGCCCCGGCAGCGGCTGCTCACCGGGGCCGTCGCCGACGAGGTGCGCCGCGCCCTCGTGCCATACGTGCCACAGGGCGCGGGCAGGGCCTTCGCCGCGCACCCAGATGAGGCCCGACTTCTTGGTGGCCTCCTCGACGAGGGCCTGGGCGAGCAGCGTGTCTGTCATGCGGGCAGCCTACCGAGCCGTCCGCCGGGTGGTCCTAGAGCCAGCCGTTGCGCTTCAGGGTGCGGTGGATGGCCCAGCAGACGCCGCCGATGAGGCCGAGCACCATCGGGTAGCCGAACCGCCAGTGCAGCTCGGGCATGTGGTCGAAGTTCATGCCGTAGACCCCGCAGACCGCCGTCGGCACGGCGATGATCGCCGCCCAGGAGGTGATCTTGCGCATGTCCTCGTTCTGCGCGACCGCGGCCTGCGCGAGGTTGGCCTGGAGGATCGAGTTGAGCAGTTCGTCGAAGCCGACGACCTGCTCCTGGACGCGGGCCAGGTGGTCGGCGACGTCGCGGAAGTACTTCTGGATGTCCGGGTCGACGAGCCGCATCGGCCGCTCGCTCAGCAGCAGCATGGGCCGAATCAGCGGCGAGACGGCCCGCTTGAACTCCAGGACCTCGCGCTTGAGCTGGTAGATCCGCCCGGCGTCGACACCGCGCGCGGAGCCCTTGCCCTTGCTCGGGGCGGAGAACACCTCGGTCTCCACCTCGTCGATGTCGTCCTGCATCGCGTCGGCCACCGCGAGATAGCCGTCGACGACGTGGTCCGCGATGGTGTGCAGGACGGCGGACGGCCCCTTGGCGAGGAGTTCGGGCTCCTCCTGGAGCCGGCGCCGCAGGGCACGCAGCGAGCCGTGTCCGCCGTGCCGCACGGTGATGAAGAAGTCCCGCCCGGTGAAGCACATCACCTCGCCGGTTTCCACGATCTCGCTGGTGGCGGTGAGCTCGGCGTGCTCCACGTAGTGGATGGTCTTGAAGACGGTGAAGAGCGTGTCGTCGTAACGCTCCAGCTTGGGCCGCTGGTGTGCGTGCACCGCGTCCTCGACGGCCAGTGGGTGCAGCCCGAACTCGGCGGCGATACCGGCGAATTCCTCCTCGGTCGGCTCGTGCAGACCGATCCAGGCGAAGCCGCCGTCGCGACGCACCTGCAGCATCGCCTCGTGCGGCGTGAGCGTGTCGTCGCACGAGGCGCGGCGGCCGTCGCGGTAGACCGCGCAGTCGACGACGGCGGAGGCGGCGGTGGGGTCGCGCGTGGTGTCGTACGAGCTGTACGCGCTGCCGTCCTTGCGGAGCGAGGGGCGGACGGCGGCGCGAAGGTCACGGATCATCGACATGGGCAGGCTCCTTCGACGGAGGCGGCCTGCGACAGTTGGAACTACCCGGAATGGGGACGTCCTGCTGAGGATGTTTGGCACGTCCACAAAGCGGGGAGCACCGCACCATCGCGGTGGCAGCTTCGCTACTGACTCAGATCAGAGAACAGAGAGATCAGGTGGAAACGAAGTGCTCTTCCGTCGCACGCGAGCACGGGGAGTACTGGCGCGCAGTGGCAGCTACAGGGCTGCGTGAGGTGTCAGACGGAAGAACGGGTGGTACTGCACGGTCGACTTCGATCCATGGCAGCCCCACCTCCTCCGGCCGGTCCCCCGTAGGGGAAGTCCCAAGCGCGTAGCGCGCGAAGTCATCTGCCCGGGCTTGAAAGCGCGCTCTGCGTGCTGCCCGGGACCAGCGGCCAACACTATCAGCCGACTGAAGGTCAAGCCCCGTCTTTACCCTCCTCTGACGAGTTCTATGCTCACTGCATGGCTGATGTTCTCGCTCTGGTCGAAGCCCGTCTCCGTACGGGCCTCGGTGAACCGGACGCCCGCGCCGCGGTGACCTTCCTCGGTACCGACCGCGTAGAAGTGCTGCGTTTCACGGACGGGGACCTGGTCAGATACGCCACCCTCGGCATGTCGGCCCAGCCGATGGCCGACCCCACCGCCGCACTGGCCGACCCGGTCAAGGGCCCGCGCGCGGAGCTGATCCTGTCGGTGCGGGGCGGGATCGCCGAAACGGACAAGGTGCTGCGCCCCCTCGCCGTACTGGCGGCCTCACCGCAGGTCGAGGGCCTGATCGTGGCGCCGGGCGCCTCACTCGACGTGGGTGAACCGCTGTGGCCCGGCGCGCAGTTCACCTCCGTGCTCGTCGCGGAGCCGGGCGGCCTGGTGGAGGACCTGGAGCTCGACGAGCCTATGGAGCCCGTACGGTTCCTGCCGCTGCTCCCCATGACGCCGAACGAGGGTGCGTGGAAGCGCGTGCACGGCGCGCAAGCCCTCCAGGAGCGCTGGCTGAACAGCGGGACGGACCTGCGCGATCCGCTGCGCAAGTCCGTGTCCCTGGACTGAAGTTCCGTAACGACGCTCTCAGTTGGCGAAGACGGTGACGCCGTCCTCCGTCGCGTGCTTCGGTTCGAGCTCCTCGGCTTCGTGCGTCAGGGCGTCCTTGCGGACCCGGACCACGACCGCGCCGAGCACCGCGGTGACGGCCGCGACCACGAACGGGATGTGGATGTCGCTCCACTCCTCGATCTTCGGCGCGAAGAACGGGGCGGCGGCCGCCGCGAACCACCGGACGAAGTTGTAACCGGCGCTCGCCACCGGGCGCGGCGCGTCCGAGACGCCGAGCGCGAGCTCCGTGTAGACGGTGTTGTTCACGCCGATGAAGGCGCCGGACAGGATCGTGCAGACGATGGCCGTGGCGTGGTTGCCGTATCCGAGCACCAGCACGTCCGCGGCGAGCAGCACCAGCGAACCGCCGAGCACCTTCAGCGAGCCGAACCTCGCCTGCAGCCGCGGCGCCACGAGCACCGAGAAGACCGCGAGCAGCAGCCCCCAGGCGAAGAAGATGGCACCCGACTTGTACGGGGTCATGTTCAGGACGAACGGCGTGAAGGCCAGGACCGTGAAGAACGTGTAGTTGTAGAAGAACGCGGAGGCGGCGGCCGAAGCGAGCCCGCCGTGACCGAGGGCCTTGAGAGGCGCGAGCAGTGAGGTCTTCCGCGCGGGCTTCGGCTGCTCCTTCAGGAACGCCGTGATGCACAGGAAGCCGACCGCCATCAGGACGGCGGTGCCGAAGAACGGGTAGCGCCAGCTCGCGTTGCCGAGCACCGCGCCGAGCAGCGGCCCGCACGCCATGCCGAGACCGAGCGCCGACTCGTAGAGCAGGATCGCGGCGGCGCTGCCGCCGGCCGCCGCGCCGACGATGACCGCGAGGGCGGTCGACACGAAGAGCGCGTTGCCAAGGCCCCACCCCGCGCGGAACCCGACGAGCTCGCCGACGGACCCCGAGGTGCCGGCGAGCCCCGCGAAGACCACGACGAGCGCGAGGCCGAGCAGCAGGGTCTTCTTGCCGCCGATCCGGCTGGAGACGAATCCGGTCACCAGCATCGCGACGGCGGTGATCAGGAAGTACGAGGTGAAGAGCAGGGAGACCTGACTGGCGGACGCGTCCAGGCCCTTGGCGATGGAGGGGAGGATCGGGTCGACGAGCCCGATGCCCATGAAGGCGACGACGGACGCGCCCGCGGTGGCCCAGACGGCCTTCGGCTGACGCAGAAGGCTGGTCGTCCCCTCGTCGAACGGATCCCCTCCGGCGGGTCCTCCTGTACTGGTGTTCATGCCTGCTCCTTAGCGGCTTCCGTCGAGATCGTTGACGTATACACATATTAGTTAGCCAAGCTAAAAGGTGCAAGCTACATCTAGTTTTGCCTGGTGACACGGCCACCGGACGGGTGATCGTCCTTGACGGGGCGACGACCGGGGAGGACCGTTGGTCGCTATGAGGGGCGAACCCAGTTGCCCGAAGTGTGGTGGCCGGGTCAGGGCTCCCGGTCTCTTTGCCGACTCCTGGCAGTGTGATGTGCACGGGACGGTGCATCCGCTGCAACCTGTGATCCCGCCGAGCGTCGAGGCCCTTCAGGTCGTCGTGCATCGCGCGCAGGTGCCGGTCTGGATGCCGTGGCCGCTGCCGGTCGGCTGGCTTTTCACGGGCGTGGTCTGCGCGGGCGACGACCGCAGCGGCGGCCGTGCGACCGCCGTGGCCTGCTCGGGGCCCGCGCCGCTCGGCGGCATGGGCGAGCTGGTCCTGGTCGCCGAGGAGCTGGGCGTCGGTCTCGGCGCGCGGTATGCGGGCATCGACGGCCCGGACCCCGGCCCGTACCTGAACGTCGAGAAGCCGCCGCAGGCCAAGCTTCTCGCGGCAGGCCGGCCGACCCCGATGTGGCATGTGGCGGGCACGCCGGACGACCGCGCGGTCTTCGCGGGCGAGGCGCGCGGCCTGTGGCTGTGGGCGATCGCGTGGCCGGAGCAGTCGGGGCTCTTGATGTACGACGAGCTGGTGCTCACCGATCTGCGGGACGCGGGGGCCGAGGTGGATCTGCTGCCGTGCGGGGCTCTGTCACCGCGGCTTCTGATGCCGTGAATGCGTGAGCTGGGCGGGGCGGGGTTCGCCGGTCGCCGGTTGCCGGGGCTTGGCGGAGAGGGCGTCTTCTCCGGAGGGGGCGGAGTTCCTCGTTCGTCGGCGCTGAGGCAGTGAGGGGTGTCTTTGCTGAGCGGGCGGGGTCCTCGGTCGTCGGCTGCTGAGGCTGGGGCAGTGAGGGGCGTCTCCTCCTGAGCGGGCGGTGGAACGTTCGAGTCCCGTTATCCTTGAGCGTCCCCCTCACCCGCCCGTCAGAGCCTGGAGTCCGCGTCGTGCGCATCGACCTGCACACCCACTCCACCGCTTCCGACGGCACGGACACCCCGGCGCAGCTGGTGCGCAACGCCGCCGCCGCGGGACTCGACGTCGTAGCGCTCACGGACCACGACACGACCCGCGGGTACGCGGAAGCCATCGCGGCCCTGGACGGACTCGACCGAGGTCTCACCCTCGTCACCGGCGCCGAACTCTCCTGCCGCCTCGACGGCGTGGGCCTGCACATGCTCGCCTACCTCTTCGACCCCGACGAGCCGGAGCTCGCCCGTGAGCGCGAGCTCGTGCGCGACGACCGGGTGCCCCGCGCGAAGTCGATGGTCGGCAAGCTCCAGGAGCTCGGCGTCCCGGTCACCTGGGAGCAGGTCGCGCGCATCGCGGGCGACGGCTCGGTCGGCCGCCCGCACATCGCCGAGGCGTTGGTGGAACTGGGCGTCGTGCCCACCGTCTCGGACGCCTTCACGCCGGACTGGCTCGCCGACGGCGGCCGTGCGTACGCCGAGAAGCACGAACTGGACCCCTTCGACGCGATCCGCCTGGTCAAGGCCGCGGGTGGCGTCACCGTCTTCGCGCACCCGGCGGCCGTCAAGCGCGGGCAGGTGGTGCCGGAGGCCGCTATCGCGGCACTGGCCGCCGCCGGTCTCGACGGCGTCGAGGCCGACCACATGGACCACGACCCGGCCACCCGCACCCGGCTGCACGGCCTCGCCGCCGACCTCGGCCTGCTGGCCACGGGGTCGAGCGACTACCACGGCAGCCGCAAGACGTGCGTGCTCGGGGAGTTCACCACCGACCCCGAGATCTACGGGGAGATCACGCGCCGCGCGACCGGGGCGTTCCCGGTGCCGGGCGCGGGCGGAGGGCCCACCGCGTAAGCGGCTCCGCCCCCACTTTTCCTGTTCCGCCGCCCTCGCGCGGGATTTTCGTACGACTCACTTCACCGCAAGGCCATCACTGTGTTCGACGTCGCCGTCTTCGGCTCCCTCTTCCTCACCCTTTTTGTGATCATGGACCCCCCTGGGATCACGCCGATCTTCCTCGGACTCACCTCCGGCCGCCCGGCCAAGGTGCAGAAGAAGATGGCTTTCCAGGCGGTGTGCGTCGCCTTCGGCGTCATCGCCGTCTTTGGTGTCCTGGGGCACCAGATCCTCGACTACCTGCATGTCTCCGTCCCCGCGCTGATGATCGCGGGCGGTCTGCTGCTCCTGCTGATCGCGCTCGACCTGCTCACCGGCAAGACGGACGAGCCGAAGCAGACCAAGGACGTGAACGTCGCCCTCGTGCCGCTCGGCATGCCGCTGCTCGCGGGGCCCGGCGCGATCGTCTCCGTCATCCTGGCCGTCCAGGACGCCGACAGCGTCGGTACGCAGCTCTCCGTGTGGGCGGCGATCGTGGCAATGCACGTCGTGCTGTGGCTGGTGATGCGCTATTCGCTGCTGATCATCCGGGTCATCAAGGACGGCGGCGTGGTCCTGGTGACGCGGCTCGCGGGCATGATGCTGTCCGCGATCGCGGTGCAGCAGATCATCAATGGCGTGACGCAGGTGATCAACGGGGGTTAGCGCGGTCGGGCGCGGGTCGGGGCTCTCTGACCCCACCAGGGGCTCTATGACCTCACCCCGGTCACCGGACATGCCAAGGGCCCCCGTACTAAAGGTGTACGGGGGCCCTTCAACCTCTGCGCGCATCCTGCGCCCGCAACGTGTGCGTGGCGCCTGCGCGTGCAACTCGTGCGTTACGAGGCCGGGGATTCGGCCGGTCGGATATAGATGCGCTGGCCGATCGCTGCGGCCTGCTGCACGATCCGATTGACGGAGGCGGCGTCTACGACGGTACGGTCCACGGCGCTGCCGTCGACGTCGTCGAGTCGCATGATTTCGAAGCGCATAAGGCTTCTCCCTTCGTCTGGTCATCCTCCTGAAGGAGAACTACTGGTGGTGGCCACCGGGACAGCTGTGTCCGGCGTTCCATACGGGTACAACGGGTTGTCCGCAGCAAACATTCCCTACGCTAAGGAAATTTTTCGACAGGCTAATTACCCGTGAGTAGCGGAACCGGTTGTGTTCGCTGCGTGACCAACGGGACAATGGCACCAATGAACGACGAGATCGAGATCAGCGCCCAGATCAGTGCTCAGCTGGAGCGCACCAACGGACTCCTCGAGCGCGTGCTCGCCGAGGTGGCCAAGACGCCCTCCACGCACGCGATCTTCGTCGATGCCGGGTACGTGTACGCGGCGGCGGGACGGCTCGCGGTCGGCACGGAGGACCGGCGAGCCTTCGACCTGGACGCCGAGGGGCTGATCGAGGCGTTCATCGACAAGGCCCGCACGATCTTCGCGGACAGCCGCCTGCTGCGCGTCTACTGGTACGACGGTGCGCGGCGCCGCATCCACACGGTGGAGCAGCAGTCGATCGCGGAGCTGCCGGACGTCAAGGTCCGCCTGGGCAACCTGAACGCGAACAACCAGCAGAAGGGCGTGGATTCCCTCATCCGGACGGATCTGGAGTCGCTCGCCCGGCACCGGGCCATCAGCGACGCGGCCCTGATCGGGGGCGACGAGGACCTGGTCTCGGCGGTGGAGGCGGCGCAGGGGTATGGCGCGCGGGTGCACCTGTGGGGCATCGAGGCGTCCGACGGCCGTAATCAGGCGGAGCCGCTGCTGTGGGAGGTCGACAGCCAGCGCACGTTCGACCTCGAGTTCTTCAAGCCGTACGTGTCCCGGCGCAGCGCCGCGGCGTCGTACGAGACGGCGGGCACGCCGCGGCCGTCCCGCGAGGACGTGCGTTTCGTGGGCGCGCAGATCGCCGCGAAATGGCTGGCCGCGCGGGGGCGCGCGGCGCTCGTGGACCTGCTGCCGGGGCATCCGTACCTGCCCGGGTCCGTGGACCAGGAGCTACTGGTGGACGCCGAGAAGCTGCTTGCGTACTCACTGCGGGGGCAGTCGGATTTGCGGCGGGCGCTGCGGGACGGCTTCTGGGAGCATTTGCAGACGCGGTACTAGTCGCTGCTACCCGCCCTGCCGCTGCTGGCTGCTGTCGCTGCCGGCGCGGTGTCGCTACTGGTGGGTGGCGATCCGGTCCCAGAAGGCGATGAGGGCGGCGGCGGTCTCTGTCGGGCGGTCGGTGTTGGGGGAGTGCTCGGCGCCCGCGATGACGGTGCGATGGGCCCGCAGCCGCTCGGCCATCTCGTCGAGCCAGGGGATGGGCCAGGTGTCGTCGCGCTCGCCTGAGATGACGTGCTTGGGCAGGGGGAGGGCGGCGAGCTCCGCGACGCGGTCGGGCTCGACGCAGAGCTGCTTGCCGGTGGCGATGAGCTGAGCGGGGCTGTGCCGCAGCCAGCGGGCGCGCAGGGCGTAACCGTCGAGGTCGGTCTCCTCCGGCGGTTCCATGGTCTGGATGGCCGCCCATGCCTCGTCCATCGACAGAACGCCGAGTGCGTCCGTCAGCATCTTGGCGCGGGCCTGCTGCGAGGGTGCGATCTGGGCCGGGCCTGATGCCATCAGGGTGAGCGAGGCGAAGGTGGGCGCGGGGGTGTGGAGGGTGGCTGCGCGGAGGACGGCTGCGCGGGCGATGAGGCCTCCGAGGGAGTGGCCCAGGAGGTGCGGGGCGCTGCTGACTGCGTCGGGCTGGGGGAGAGCGACGTCGGGCTGGGGGAGGACGTCGGTTTGGGTGAGGGCGTGGGCTTGGGTGAGGGCGTCGGCTTGGGCGAGGACGTCTTGGGCCAACTCGTCCTGGCCGTAAGGGAGTTCGTCGTGCGTCGGCCCCGGGGTCTCGTACTGTCCGCGTCCGTCGACGGAAACCGCTCGGTACCCGGCATCTGCGATGGGCTTGAGCAGCGTGATGAAGTCCTCCTTGCTTCCGGTGAAGCCGGGCAGCAGCAGGACGGTGCCCTTGGCCTTGCCGGCCGGGCGGGCGTCCAGGGTGGCGAAGTCGCCGCGCGCGGTCTGGAGACGCCGGGCGTCGACGCCGGGGGGCGGGGTGAAGGTCGGGGGCCTGCTCATGCGTTGAGGCTAGCTGGCGGCTGGGGTGGGGTGGGGGTTTGGATGGGCGGGGGTGGGGTTTTCTGCGGGTGTGGCCGGGTTTGGCCGGGTGCGGTCGGGCGGTGCGGGGGCTGTTCTGCGGGTGCCTTGCGGTGGGCCTCCCTGTGGGTGCCTTGCCGTGGGCTGCCTCGCTGGTGCCCTGCGGTCTGCTTTCCCGCGCTTCGCGCGGGTCGCCCCCACCCACCCGGCCGATTACCCCGCAGCCGCAGGGCGGGATGGGGCGGCGCCAGCTGTGGGCGCGCTGCGGCTGCGCGGGCCGCGCTTCGGGCGGGTGTCACCTGCCCGCGGTTGCAGGGGGTGGGTGGTTGTTGGTGCGTTGTGGTGGGTGTCCTGTGCCATCGAACTTGGATCGTTTGCCACCGAAGTCGGACGACCGGTGTTCGGGATTAAGTACTCCAGATGGCGTCATGCGTCAGCTCTCCCTGCCCATGACCTGCCAACCATCCGGTTCCGAGGTGATCACGTGGAGCCGCCACCAGAAGAGGGCCTCACCCGGACTCCATCAGGTCCTTGAGACGGGCCAGGTCGGCGGCGACCATGCCAGCGTCACGCTCGAACTCGGCGTCGCTCATCTCCGGCCGACGACGGAGGGTGAACACCACTTCGCTCCCTGCGCCGCTGACGATCACGCGGACCGGGTTGTAGACGGTCTCCCCGGAGGGGAGCGTGACGTCGTGGTCGAGCACACCCAGCTCGTTACGCGGCGCGAAGGTGATCACGACCCGCCCCATGGGGGAGAACTCCGCGACCCAATGGTCTCCGATCTTTTCGATGGATTCTCCCAGGCCATGGGCCCACGCAGGCAGGTTGGCCGCGTCCGAGGCGTAGTCATATATATCGTTGGCGGTGCGGTCGACATAAGTACTGAGATGAAGTGATTCGTCGCCGATGTTGTTCATGGCGGTGACGGTAATGGACCGCGGCTACCGTCCTCTTGAACGAATCGGACACGCATGATGCGCCGGACAGGACCTCGACGTAGCGACCGCGTGGAATCTCAGCTGGCTTGGTCCAACTTCCCTGTCACGGATCCACCGGTCGTCCAACTTCGATGGCAGACGATCCAGGTTCGGCGGCACGGGTCAGTGGGCGTGCTTCGGTGCCTGTGCGCTGGGTGTTGCCTGGCAGGCGTGGGCGGTTGGGTGGTGTGGGGGGCTGGTGCGTTGGGGGTAGTTTGTGCCGCGCTTCGCGCGATTCTTCCCGCCCGCCCGCTCACCCGGTTGCCCTGTTGTCGCAGGTGGGTTGGCGCGTCGTGGTCGGCTGCCTCGGCGGTCGCGTGCCGGGTATTGCCCCGCTCGCCTTGCCCGTGATGACCCATCCGCTCGACTGTCCCCGTGGTCGCAGGGGGCGCTCGTGTGTCGTGGTGGGCTTGCTCCGGCGCTCCGTGTCGGGGGTTGTCCTGCTTGCCGGTTCGCTGCCGGTTCGTCGTCGGGCTTTGCGCGGGTATTTGGCGTCCGTCCGCCTGGCTGTCCTGTGGGGGCAGCGGAGGTGGGTGGTTGTCGGTGCGTCGTGGTCGGCCGCTTCGGTTCGTTCGTGTCTGCGAGTGCGCTGCTCGCCCGTTGGGGTGCCGTGCTTTGCAGATCTTTCCCACTCGCCCGGCCGTCTGCCCTGCAGTTGCACGGTGATTGGGCGCTGGGTTGGGCGCTCGGATTTTTGGGGTGGGATTTTTGTGCATGCGCGTGCGTGGACTTGCTGGGTCGTCTCTGCCTGCCCGCTTGCCCGCCTGCCTGCTCGCCACGCTTGCTCGCCTGCCTGCTCGCCCACTTGCTCGCCCGCTCGCCACGCCCGCCCGCTCGCCCTCCTGCTCGCCCGCTCGTCCAGCCCATGGCTGCGGGGTGATCGGGTGGGTGGGTGGGCGAGAATTCGGCGCGTAGCGCCGGGTAGTAACTCGGCAGCGGTGGAGGGGGGTTGACGGGGGCGGGTATGCCGAAGGCCCGGCCCCCGTGGGGGTCCGGGCCTTCGGATGTCTCACCTCAGCGGAGCGCGTCAGCTCTCCTCGGCCGGCGCAGCCACCGCCTTGCGTGTCTTGCGGCGCGGCTTGGCGACCGTGGCCTCCTCGGCGACAGCCGGAGCCTCCGCGGTCTTACGCGTACGGCGACGCGGTTTGGTCTCCTCCGTCGACTGAGCGGGGATCCCGGCCTCGGCGGCGGTGTCGACCGCCGGCTCCGCTGCCTTGCGGGTGCGGCGGCGGGGCTTCTCCGCGGGTGCCTCGGCCTCGGCCGCCTCGGCTACCGGCTCCGCTGCCTTGCGGGTACGGCGCCGGGGCTTCTCCGTCGGAGTCTCGACCTCGGCGGCCTCCGCTACCGGCTCCGCTGCCTTGCGGGTTCTGCGGCGGGGCTTCTCCGCCGGGGCCTCGGCCTCGGGCGTCTGCACGGCCTCGGCGGTGTCGACCGCCGCCTCTGCCGCCTTGCGGGTGCGGCGGCGGGGCTTGGTGGCGGGTGCCTCGGTCTCGACGGCTTCCGCCGCTACTTCGGCTACCGGCTCGGCTGCCTTGCGGGTTCTGCGGCGGGGCTTCTCCGCCGGGGCCTCGGCCTCGGGCGTCTGCACGGCCTCGGCGACGGTGTCGACCGCCGCCTCGGCTGCCTTGCGGGTGCGGCGCCGGGGCTTCTCCGCCGGGGTCTCGACCTCGGTCACCTCGGCGGCTACCGGCTCCGCAACCTTGCGGGTGCGGCGGCGCGGCTTCTCCACCGGGGTCTCGGCCTCGGCGGCCTCCGCTACCGGCTCCGCTGCCTTGCGGGTGCGGCGGCGCGGCTTCTCCGCCGGGGCCTCGGCCTCGGGCGTCTCCGCGGCCTCGACCGTCTCGACCACTGCCTCCGCGGCCTCCGAACCGCTCCGCGTCCGGCGGCGGCGACGCGGCGCGCGCGGCTCCGTCAGCTCGGCCTCGGGGGCGGACACGGGGGTGGCCACAGCCGCAGCCGTCGGCGCAGCGGCCTCGGCGACCGCCACGGCGGGAGCCTCCAGCGGCGTACCCGAACGCGTACGGCGGCGCCGACGCGGCGTACGCGCCTCACGCTGCTCGCGCTCCGGCTCAGGAGCGCGCCCGCGGTCACGACCGCCGTCACGGCCGCCTTCACGGTCACGGCCACTGTCACGACCGCCGTCACGGCCACCACGGCCGCCGTCACGCCCGCGCGAACCGCCCTTGCCGCCGGTCTCGCCGAGGTCCTCGACCTGCTCGGCGCGCAGGCCGGCACGGGTCCGCTCGGCGCGCGGCAGCACACCCTTCGTGCCCGCCGGGATGTTCAGCTCCTCGTACAGGTGAGGAGAGCTGGAGTACGTCTCGACCGGGTCGCTCAGACCCAGGTCCAGCGCCTTGTTGATCAGCTGCCAGCGCGGGATGTCGTCCCAGTCGACCAGCGTGATCGCGATGCCCTTGGCGCCCGCGCGGCCGGTGCGGCCGATGCGGTGCAGGTAGGTCTTCTCGTCCTCGGGGGACTGGTAGTTGATGACGTGCGTGACGCCACCGACGTCGATGCCGCGAGCGGCGACGTCCGTGCAGACGAGTACGTCCACCTTGCCGTTGCGGAACGCGCGCAGCGCCTGCTCACGGGCGCCCTGACCGAGGTCGCCGTGGACGGCGCCCGATGCGAAGCCGCGCTTTTCGAGCTGCTCGGCGATGTCGGCGGCGGTCCGCTTCGTACGGCAGAAGATCATCGCGAGTCCGCGGCCCTCGGCCTGCAGGATGCGCGAGACCATCTCGGGCTTGTCCATGTTGTGCGCGCGGAAGACGTGCTGCTTCGTGTTCGCGACGGTCTGGCCCTCGTCGTCCGGCGCGGTGGCGCGGATGTGCGTGGGCTGCGACATGTAGCGGCGGGCCAGGCCGATGACCGCGCCCGGCATGGTCGCCGAGAACAGCATCGTCTGACGCTTCGGCGGCAGCATGTTGATGATCCGCTCGACGTCGGGCAGGAAGCCCAGGTCGAGCATCTCGTCGGCCTCGTCGAGGACCAGGCACTTGATGTGCTTGAGGTTGAGCTTCTTCTGGCCCGCGAGGTCGAGCAGACGACCCGGCGTGCCGACGACGATGTCGATGCCCTTCTTGAGGGCCTCGACCTGCGGCTCATAGGCACGGCCGCCGTATATGGCGAGGACGCGTACGTTCCGCGCCTTGCCGGCGGTCAGGAGGTCGTTCGTGACCTGCTGGCAGAGCTCACGCGTGGGGACGACGATGAGCGCCTGCGGGGCGTCGGTGAGCTGCTCGGGCTTGGCCCGGCCCGCCTCGACGTCCGCGGGGACGGTGACGCGCTCCAGGATGGGCAGTCCGAAGCCGAGCGTCTTGCCGGTGCCGGTCTTGGCCTGGCCGATGACGTCGGAGCCGGAGAGCGCCACGGGCAGCGTCATCTCTTGGATGGGGAAAGGGCTGATGATGCCGACGGCCTCAAGGGCCTCGGCCGTCTCGGAGAGAATTCCGAGATCGCGGAAAGTCGTAGTCAGGGCATTGCCTCTTCTGTGAGACGCGGTCCGAGGCGAACGCTGGGGGTCGTGACCGTGCCACTACCGCCGGCTGCTTGGGGGCGGGGCCGGGGGCGCGGGACCACTGCCTGCGCTCGAGCGCTCGTGCCGCTGAGGTTTCCTCCTCGTGCCGTCCGCACTGCGCGGGCAACCTGGAGGGCTGTCGGTTCGGAGCCGATCGGGCCTCCGACCGGGCATCCTCATTCGTACGGCCCGTCGAATATTCGGCAGGCGCATTACCACTGTACCCCGGAATCTCGCAGCCGTGTCTGGCGAATTGGTCACGTCACCGTTGTCACACTCACTGACCAGGCCCTTACACGTTGCTGCGCGCGGGCTATTGTGCGGTTTATGGAGACGCCTGACACCGCCGCTGACACGCCTGCCGAACCCACGGGAATCGCTGCCCAGGACTGGACGACCGCTTCCGCCGACCCGAACTACCGCGCCGCGGTCGTAGACCTGCTCGGAGCGCTCGCCTACGGAGAGCTCGCGGCGTTCGAGCGGCTCGCGGAGGACGCGAAGCTGGCGCCGACGCTCGGCGACAAGGCGGAGCTGGCGAAGATGGCGTCGGCGGAGTTCCACCACTTCGAGCAGTTGCGGGACCGGCTCTCGGCGATCGGCGCGGACGCGACCGAGGCGATGGAGCCCTTCGTGGCCGCGCTCGACGGCTTCCACCGTCAGACGGCGCCGTCCGACTGGCTCGAGGGCCTGGTCAAGGCGTACGTGGGTGACTCGATCGCCAGCGACTTCTACCGCGAGGTCGCGGCGCGGCTCGACGGCGACACCCGTCGTCTCGTCCTCGGCGTGCTCGACGACACGGGGCACGCGAGCTTCGCGGTGGAGAAGGTGCGTGCGGCGATCGACGCGGATCCGCGCGTGGGCGGGCGGCTCGCGCTGTGGGCGCGGCGGCTGATGGGCGAGGCGCTCTCGCAGTCGCAGCGGGTGGCCGCCGATCGTGACGCGCTGTCGACCATGCTGGTCGGGGGAGTGGCCGACGGCTTCGACCTCGCCGAGGTCGGGCGGATGTTCTCGCGGATCACTGAGGCGCACACCAAGCGGATGGCTGCGCTGGGCTTGGCGGCGTAGTCGCTCTGCTGGGGTTTGCCGCGCTTCCCTCCGGGTGTGTGCGGGTGTTCGCGCCGTTCCCCGCGCCCCTGGGGTGGGGCTGTTCGGGTCCTTCCTGCGGGAGTGTGGGGGTTGCTCGCGCCGTTCCCCGCGCCCCTTTGGGGCTGGGGCCCTACGCCGTCGCTGAGCGACGGCGTAGGCGGCCACGGCTGGGGCGGAGCAGGAGTGAGAGCAGGGCCGCTGCCACGGCCACCGCGCCCACGAGTGTGCCCAGGGCGTGGCCCGCGCCCAGGGCCATGTGCGTGACGAACGAGCCGATCAAGGCGCCGGCCGCACCGGTCGACAGGACCAGGTTGCGGGCGGGGAGCCGAGTGGCCAGTCGGTGGGCCGCCGCCCATGCCAGGGCGAAACCGAGCAGTGCGGAGCCGAGCGCTTCCAGAATCACAGGGTGTTCCCTCCCTCGCGGCCAGGTGCAAAACGGTCGTAGCCGGTCTTACCCCCGGTGGCCGGAATGCAATCCTCCACAGCCTTCCCCCGACGGGTCGCGTCAACGCACGCACCGGCGTCAGGGCGCCGGAGTCACCGCACCGGACTCAACGCACGAGAACGGCCCGGTGGTTGTGACCACCGGGCCGTTCTCATGCTTCGTCCTGCGTGCGACGCCCTGGACTACAGGGCGCTGAACCCCACCTTGCGCGTGGTCGGCTCGCCGAGCTCGACGTACGCGAGGCGGTCGGCCGGAACCAGGACCTTGCGGCCGTGTTCGTCCACGAGGCTCAGCAGCGGCGACTTGCCGGTCAGCGCCTCGGACACCGCGCGCTCGACTTCCTCGGCACTCTGGCCGCTCTCCAGCACGATCTCGCGGGGCGCGTACTGCACGCCGATCTTGACCTCCACGGCTTTGTCCCTCCGACGGTCAGTGATGTGCGCGGCCGTCCGCGCCGTACTCAGCACACATTAGCCCGGTGAGGCGACCCACATGCTTCCGCCGCTGCACGCCAGTAGCGAACAGAGATCGGGAACAGAACGCGGGGAACGGAAAACCGGGGCTTCCGGTCAGCGCCGGTGCCGGCTCAGTGGCCGTCCACGCCGTGCAGCGGGAATCCGGCGATGCCGCGCCAGGCCAGCGAGGTGAGCAGCTCCACCGCCTTGTCGCGCGGGACCGTGCTGCCGCTGGCGAGCCAGTACCGGGCGACCACCTGGGAGTAGCCGCCGAGGCCCACCGCGAGCAGCATCGCCTCGTCGCGGGGCAGGCCCGTGTCCTCGGCGATGACCTCGCAGATCGCTTCCGCGCACTGGAGGGTGACCCGGTCCACGCGCTCGCGGACCGCGGTTTCGTTCGTCAGGTCGGACTCGAAGACGAGACGGAAGGCACCGCCCTCGTCCTCCACGTACGCGAAGTACGCGTCCATCGTGGCCGCGACGCGAAGTTTGTTGTCCGAGGTGGAGGCAAGCGCCGTACGGACGGACTGCAGCAGTGATTCGCAGTGCTGGTCGAGCAGGGCGAGATACAGGTCGAGCTTGCCGGGAAAGTGCTGGTAGAGCACCGGCTTGCTGACTCCGGCCCGTTCGGCGATGTCGTCCATCGCGGCCGCGTGATACCCCTGCGCGACGAAGACCTCTTGTGCCGCGCCCAGCAACTGATTGCGTCGGGCGCGACGCGGCAGGCGTGTGCCCCGCGGGCGCGCCGCCTCTGTCTGCTCGATGGCTGTCACGCCGCCTCCCATGATCGTGAATGTGCGGTGTGCGCCGCGCGGCCATCGTACTTTTCGGTAACCGCGATGTGCGCGGTACGAGCTGAGAATTTCACGGACTGGATGACCGTGAAAGCCGTGCGTAGCAGGGCAAACACGGGCAGCTCAGCGATAGTCGTCTTCGTCGATGCTGACGACGCGGGCCTGTTCGGCCAGGTCTGCCTCGTTGGCCGCGTCCGTGTCCGCACCCTGCAAGGAGTCGTCCTCGCGCGGTGCGAGATCGGTCTGCTGCTCCGCGGCATCGGCCTCGGGCGCTTCGGTGCTGGTGTCGGTGGTTACCTCGGCCTCGAAGGTCTCGGGGTCCGACGGGTCGACGGTCATCGTGGCTCTCTTCCGGTAGAGGACTGGTGATGCGAGTGCCCTGTTTGCCCTCTCCTATGAGCGTAGGAGACTGCCGATCCGGGCGCTACGCGATCTCCGGGCGAGATCGGCCGGATCTGTGACGGCGAACACATGAACCACCGTGTGATCGTCTCGTAACATTGCCGCATGTCTTCGACCGAGCTGCCGAACGTGATCGCCGCGACCGTCGCCCCCAAGCCGGGTGCCGTGGCGGTCGCGACGGGCGAGCGGCTCGACTCGGTCTCCCTTCCCGGGATCACGCTCTCGGTGCGTTCCAGGCCGTCGGTCCGCGAGGGGCTGCCCTCCGCGCTGTACGTGCACGGGCTCGGCGGTTCCTCGCAGAACTGGTCGGCCCTGATGCCGCTGCTCGAGGACGTCGTCGACTGTGCGGCCCTCGACCTTCCGGGCTTCGGTGACTCGCCGCCGCCGGACGACGGCGACTATTCGGTCACCGGGCACGCGCGCGCGGTCATCCGTTATCTGGACTCGCGCGAACAAGGGCCCGTACACCTGATCGCGAACTCGATGGGCGGCGCGGTGACCACCCGCGTCGCCGCTGTCCGCCCCGACCTGGTCCGCACCCTCACGCTGATCTCGCCGGCGCTGCCGGAGCTCCGGGTGCAGCGCACGGCGGTCCCGACCGGGCTCCTCGCGGTGCCCGGCGTCGCGGCCCTGTTCACCAGGCTCACCAAGGACTGGACGGCCGAGCAGCGGGTCAGCGGTGTCATGGCGCTCTGTTACGGCGACCCCGGCCGGGTTTCGCCGGAGGGGTACAGCGCGGCGGTGCGGGAGATGGAGCGCAGGCTTGCCCTGCCGTACATGTGGGACGCGATGACCCGCTCGGCGCGCGGCATCGTGAACGCGTACACGCTGGGCGGGCAGCACGGCCTGTGGCGGCAGGCGGAGCGGGTGCTCGCGCCGACACTGCTCGTGTACGGCGGCAAGGACCAGCTCGTCTCGTGCCGTATGGCGCGCAAGGCCGCCGCGGCCTTCCGTGACTCACGGCTTCTCACGCTGCCGGACGCCGGGCATGTGGCGATGATGGAGTATCCGGATACGGTGGCCACGGCGATCCGCGAACTCATCGCGGACATGGACGGGTTGCATGCATACGGACAACCGAGCGCGGGGAGCTGAGGCGGCGAGTGGGACGTCATAGCCGCCGGGGTTCGGCCGACCTCGCAGACAACACGGGTAATACGGGTAATACGGGCAACGCGGATAGCGGAGACGTACCGGTACCGCGGGCCGCGCGCCCGCCCGGCCCCGGCACGGGGCGCCGCAGACGCGCCCCCGGGGACCCCGGCACCCCGCCGCACGGCGTCCAGCAGGCGACTCCGTCGCATGGATTCCCGCAGGCGACCCCACCGCACGGTGTCCCGCAGCCAACTCCGCCGCACGGCACGCCGAACGTCCGTGGCGGGCACCCCGAGCAGCGTGAGCCGGGCGGGGCTTGGGGAACCGGGCCGCGGATGGGCGCCGCCTACGGAATGCCGGGAGCGCGGACCGCGCCGCCCGGCGTGCCGGGGCCGCGTCCCGATTACGTGGACGCGTTCGGCGACGAGTTCGCCGACGAGGACCTCTTCGGGGGCGGCGCGACCGCTGCCACGCGTACGTCGACCGGGCGCCCGTCCCACGACCCGTACGCCTCCGTCACCGACTGGGACCGCTCGGTCGACGAGGACGAGGCGGCGCGGGGAGAGCTCTGGGCTGCCGGAGCCGACGGTCACGACGGCCCCGACGACTACGCGGACGACGACGCCCAGGACGGCAAGGGGGGCAAGGGCCGCACCTTCACCGGGATCGCAGCCGCCGCCGTCACCACCGTCCTCGCCGTCGTCGTGGCCGGCCAGGTGACCGACGGAGCAAAGGATTCTGCTGCCGAGGCTTCCACGCGGGCCGCGAAGGGTCAGGACAGCCGTGCCGCGGGCCAGGACGCGTCCCGCTCGGACGACCGGCCCACGCCTCCCGAGTCCGCCCCGGCGACGTACGAGACGCAGATGGCCAAGAAGTACCCGCTCGACGCCAAGCTCACGGCATCCGGCGACTTCGACGCGATGGCCGGGTTCGACAAGGCGCCGGGCAAGGGGCGGTTGTTCCGCTACCGCGTGGATGTCGAGAAGGGGATGGGCCTGGACGGCGAGCTGTTCGCGTCGGCCGTGCAGAAGACCCTGAACGACGAACGGAGCTGGGCGCACGGCGGGGGCCGGACCTTCGAGCGGATCTCATCGGGGAAACCCGACTTCGTCATCACGCTCGCCAGCCCGGGGACGACCGCGGAATGGTGCGCGAAGTCCGGGCTCGACACGAGGCAGCAGAACGTCTCCTGTGACTCCGCCGCCACGGAGCGCGTGATGATCAACGCCTATCGGTGGGCGCAGGGAGCCAAGACCTACGGCGACCGCATCCACCCGTACCGGCAGATGCTGATCAATCACGAGGTCGGACACCGGCTCGGCTTCAACCACACGGACTGTACGAAGGACGGCGACCTCGCTCCCGTCATGCAGCAGCAGACGAAGTTCCTCAATCACGACGGGATCAAGTGCAAGGCCAACCCGTGGGCGTTTCCCAAGAGTTGAGACAGAAGCGTCCGGAATACGGTCGCGCGTCAATGGGCGGCCTCGGGCGTCACCTTTGACACCGCGATGAGTTCGTTCGCAATGCTGCACATGTCGCCTCGTCAGGCCTCGTCACGCCTCCTCGCGCGCCGCCCTTGAGCGGCGCTCTTTGGCGTGACCGCGCTCTGCGTGTCCGACATTCGCTGATGCTTGCCCCTGCCCGTGGCGCGACGCGGGCGTGCGCGCTCGGCGCGCGCGACCTCATGGAGATCGCGTCAAGACCCGGAGGCCGCGACGCGGCGCCGCAGGGCGCCGCGGGGCCCGCAGGGAGCTGGCCGCAGCTTAACCCTCGGTAGCGGAAAAGCGCTCTCTCTGCTTCATAGCGCGACGGAACGCTACCTGGGCAAGAAAGTTACTCCCGTTCACCCCTTTTGGTGGCGCGATGGACAACCGTCCGTCGCGCCGCCCGCATGTCCGCATACGTTCGTCCCGCTGCGAGCCACCGGTCCAACGGCGGCTCTCCATATGGGTGAACGGGGGTGTACGCGTGCGCATCGGATTGCTTACGGAGGGTGGCTATCCGTATGTGAACGGTGAGGCCAGGCTCTGGTGCGACCGGCTCGTGCGCGGGCTCGGGCAGCACGAATTCGACGTCTACGCACTCAGCCGCAGCGAGCGGCAGGAGACGCAGGGCTGGATCGAGCTGCCACCCCAGGTGAAGCAAGTGCGGACGGCGCCTCTGTGGACCGCCGAAAGGTGCGCCGACGACAGAGCGGCCTTCGGGGCCGGGTACGGACGGCGGGCGCGGCGGCGGTTCGCGGAGTGCTTCGGCGAACTGGCCGCGGCGGTGTGCGAATCCGGAGCGGGCGCCACTGGCGCCTCGGGCGTCTCCGACGCGTTGGCGGACCGTTTCAGCAGTGCCCTCTACGGCCTCGCCGAACTCGCCGGTGACCAGGGCGGCCTCATCGGCGCGCTGCGCTCGGAAACCGCCGTGCGCGCCCTGGAGGGCGCATGCCGCGCGCCCGGCGCACTCCGCACGGCGCGCGCCGCACGCGTACCCGACCTGCTCGCCGTGGCCGGTCTCCTGGAGCGCGCGCTGCGACCGCTCTCCCTCGACTGGTACGGGGACGACGGCCTCGGCGCGGTCGACCTGTGCCACGCCACGTCCGGCGGTCCCGCGGCGCTGCCCGGCCTCCTCGCCCAGCACTTCTCCGGAGTGCCCCTCCTCGTCACGGAATACGGCGTGCAACTGCGGGCGCACTACCTCGCGACCGGCGACGAGGCGCTGAGCACGCCGGCGCGGGCGCTGCTCACCTCCTTCCACGGCAAGCTCGCCGCCGAGGTCTATCGCAAGGCCACGGTCATCACGCCCGGCAACACGCACGCCCGCCGCTGGCAGGAGCGGTGCGGAGCCGAGCGGTCGAAGCTGCGCACGGTCTACCCGGGCATGGAGGCGTCCCGCTTCGCGGAGGTCGGCGAGCGGGAGGATCCGGGCGACCCCGACACCCTCCTCTGGGTCGGGCGCATCGAGCCCGCCAAGGACCTGATCTCCCTGCTGCACGCCTTCGCGGAGATCCGCAAGGAGGAGCCCAAGGCCCGGCTGCGGATCGTCGGGGCGGCGGCGGAGGGCCCCGAGGCGGCCGCGTATCTGGCCCACTGCAGGGCGCTCGCCGCACAGCTCTTCCCCGACGAGGCGGACGGCGCGCACGCCGTCGGCGACAACCCCGTGTCCTTCGAGGAGATCGGCGCGCCCGAGGTGCCCGAACTCGCGGACGCCTACGCCGCCGGGAGTGTCGTCGTCCTGTCGAGCGTCGTCGAGGGCTTCCCGATCAGCCTGGTCGAGGCGATGTTCTGCGGGCGCGCGACGGTTTCCACGGATGTCGGCGCGGTCGTCGAGGTCATCGGCGGCACCGGGCTCGTGGTTCCGCCGCGCAATCCGCGGGCGCTCGCCGAGGCGTGCGTGGCACTGCTGCGCGACGCCGGGCGGCGCGAGCGGCTCGGGGCGGCGGCGCGTGCGCGGGCGCTCGAACTGTTCACCGTGGAGCAGAACACCGAAGCCTTCCGCGGCATCTACCTGGAGATCGTCTCGCACTGCCCGGTGCGCAGGGAGGCGCTCGACGACGCGGGCGAGCCGGTGCCGTTCGGCAATCCGGCGGAGGCGTACATGCCGGGGCGGTGGGCGGTGGCCGCGGGTGGCGGGGACGCGAGCACGGGCCCGGGCGGCGCGCCCAGCTGGGCGCAAGAGGACGGCAGCCCCGAGCGGTTGAAGGAGGCGGGCGTATGAGCAAGGAGCGGCAGGCGGACACGCCACGGGCTCCGGGAAGCCCCGGCGGATGGGACGTGCGGTCGGAGGAACTGCTGGCCGACGCGGCCTTGATCCGGGAGCCCGCGGCCTGGCGGGGGGTGGGCGTCGGTGGGGGAAGTGGTGCTGATCGTGAAGTTGGTGCCGGTGGTGCCGGTGGTGCCGGTGGTGTGAGCGGTGTAGTCGAGGCCAGTGGTGCAAGCAGCGCTGGCAGGGAAAGTCGTGCTGGCGGTGACAGCGGTGCCGCTGGCGACAACAGTGCCCATAGCGACAGCAGTGCCCATGGCGACAGCGGCGCCCACAGTGACAGCGGTGCCGATCCTGACAGCGGTGCCCACGCTGACAGCAGTGCCCATGCTGACAGCGCTGCCGATGGCGGCACCGGCGCGGGCCCCGGCAAGCCCCCGCGGCGCGGTGCCGTGGACCCCGTGAAGGCGCTGATGCACCGGCATCGCGAGCTCTGCGCGCGCGCCGTCGACCCGCTGGAGATCGCCGCCGGACTTGAGGCACACGGAGTGACCGACCGGACTGCCGCGCGGTTCAGGCACCGCGACGTGTTCGCGCTCGCCGAGGAGATGTACGCGCGCGTGCCGCGCGACGCGGAGGAGCGCGGCGCCCCCGTGGCCACCCCCGCGCGCGATGCCCCCGAATCGGCCACCGGATGGGCGTTGTTCGCCCTGCTGCCGGGTGCGGCCTGCGGGCTCGCCGCCGTGGGGATCGAGCTGAGCGAGGGGCGTGCGCGGTACGCGGTGGGGCTCGGCGGGGCGCTCGCCGTGGCCTTCGCCCTCCGGGTGGCCCTTCGGTACGGACCGCTGCGTTCCGCGCACCATGTCGGGCCCGCCCCGCGCGCGTGGGCGTGCCTTCTCGTCGCGTACGCACTCTTCGGCGACGAGCTGATGCGGGCCGCCCTCTCGGGCGGGCCCGACGGCCTCTGGGGGCCGTCGACCGCCACGGCCCTGGGGCTCTCGCTCGCCGTGGCCCCCGCCGTGTACTGCGTGCGGCTGTTCGCCGTGGGGGCACGACGGCGGCTCTCGCTCAGCCGAGGGCTCACTGAATTCACGGCCTCCGTAAGGCCGTTGCTCCTGTGCGTCGTCGCCCTGTACCTGTGCGCCCTCGGGGCCCTGCTCGTGGGGACCGCCGCCGTCTATGGCGTACCTGCCTCCGCCGCCGCCGGAGCGCTCGGCGCGCTGCTGCTCCTTGCCCGGCTGCTCTCCTCGTACGGGTTCACGCGGGCACCCCTGCTGATGCTGGGAGCCGCGGGTGCGACGGAGGTGCTCTCACTGGCCTCCGTGTTCGCGGGGCGCCTGCCCGGATGCGACTGGCTCGCGGCGCCGGTGGAGGGCGCCGTCCGGGCCGCGGGAGCCGGCGTCGTTCCCCTCGTCGCGTGCGGCGCCGCCGCGGCCGTGCTGTTGCTCCACTGCCTGCGGGTGCTCAGCCGGGCCTCCGCGCACGGCGCCGGAGCGCCCTGAGGATGCGCGCCCGCCAGTCCCTCCTGGCCCCATCCGAAACCCTCTCTCCCGCGGGGCCGACACCGCGGGCCTTACCCCGTGAATCACGGCAACCCCCTGAAGGAGAACGCCAGATGAGCACCCCCAGCATCCGAGAATCCAAGTCGGGAGCCGCCCGATGAGGGTGCTGCTGATCGGAGCCAACGGATACCTCGGCCGGTTCGTCGCCGACCGGCTGCTCGCCGACCCGGCGGTGCAGCTCACAGCGCTCGGCCGCGGCGACGACTCGGACGTACGGTTCGACCTCGCGAGCGGCAGCCCCGGCGCGCTCACCCGCTTCCTGGACGCCGTGCACCCGGGCGTCGTGATCAACTGCGCGGGAGCCACCCGTGGCGGTGCCCGCGAGCTCACCCGGCACAACACCGTCGCCGTCGCCACGATCTGTGAGGCCCTGCGCCGCAGCGGATGCGGGGCACGGCTCGTGCAACTGGGCTGCGGTGCCGAGTACGGGCCGAGCCAGCCGGGGTCCTCCACCGCCGAGGACGCCGTGCCCAGGCCGGGCGGACCGTACGGCGTGAGCAAACTCGCGGCCACCGAACTCGTCCTCGGGTCCGGTCTCGACGCGGTCGTCCTGCGGGTGTTCTCACCCGCCGGGCCCGGCACCCCGGCCGGATCACCGCTCGGGCGGCTCGCCGAGGCCATGCGGCGGGCCATGCAGGCCGGTGACGGCGAGCTCAAGCTCGGAGGGCTCGGCGTCCAACGGGACTTCATCGACGTACGCGACGTGGCGCGCGCCGTGCACGCCGCCTCGCTCTCCGCCGCCCAGGGGATCGTGAACATCGGAGCGGGCCGGGCGGTGCGTCTGCGCGACGCGGCGGCCGTCCTGGCGCGCGTCGCCGGGTACGGCGGCGCCCTGCACGAGCTGGACCAAGGGGTCCTGCGGCCATCCATCGGGCACCCCCGCACCGAATCCGAGCACGGGAGCCCGGCCGCCTACCCCTACCCCGACGGGTGCGGCAGCTGGCAGCAGGCCGATGTGCGCACCGCGCGCGACCGGCTCGGCTGGCGCCCCCGCATCAACCTCGAGGAATCACTCGCCGACATCTGGATGGAGGCGGCATGCCGCATCTGACCAGCACAACCACGGGCACCGCACACACCGACGTACGTCTCGGCTTCGGCATCCCCGGGTTCGCGCACCCTCTCGTCGCACCCGGCGAATGGTCCGAACTCACTCGCCCTGGTGCCCCTTTGCACTGGGTCGTCCTGAATGTGAGCAGGGGTCCCGGGGACCGGCCCGACCCGCACTGCCTGGAGGCGGCGGGGCGGCTGCGGAACGCGGGAGTGCGTGTTCTCGGTCACCTCGACGTCACGTACGGCGCGCGCAGCTTCGGCGAGCTCGTCTCCGACGCGCACCGCTACCTCGACTGGTACCAGGTCGACGGATTCTCGCTGGACCGCTGTCCCACCGAGCGCGCGGCGCTCCCGGAGGTGCGCAGGACGGTGACGACGCTGCGGGCGCTCTGCGACGACGCGCACATCGTTCTGGGGCACGGCACCCATCCGTATCCCGGATACGCCGAATCCGCCGACCAGTTGGTGACGTTCTCCGGCCCATGGAGCGATTACCGCTGGTCACAGGTGGCCGAGTGGACCGCCGACTATCCGCCCGAGCGCTTCTGCCACTTCGTGCACGGCATGCCCCGCGGCCATCTCGACGAGGCGCTGCGCATCGCGCGCTGGCAGGGCGCGTCGACGATCTACTTCACCGACCGTGTCGACGGCGGGGGAGTGGACGACCCCTGGGAGTCGATGCCCGGGTACTGGGACGAGATCGTCTCGCGCATCGGAACGGGTGTCTCGGAATGAAGAGGGGCGTGGCAGTGTTACGGACAGAACCACCGTTCCTACATACCGACCAACGGAGTCCCCGTGTCGCTGCCACCCCTGGTCGAGCCAGCATCTGAGCTCACCGTCGACGAGGTTCGCAGGTACTCCCGCCACCTGATCATCCCCGACGTGGGGATGGACGGGCAGAAGCGGCTGAAGAACGCCAAGGTGCTCTGCGTCGGCGCCGGCGGCCTCGGGTCACCGGCGCTGATGTACCTCGCCGCGGCGGGCGTCGGCACGCTCGGCATCGTGGAGTTCGACGAGGTCGACGAGTCGAACCTGCAGCGCCAGATCATCCACAGCCAGGCCGACATCGGCCGCTCCAAGGCGGCGTCGGCGAAGGACTCCGTCGTCGGCATCAACCCGTACGTGAACGTGATCCTCCACGAAGAGCGGCTCGAAGCCGAGAACGTGATGGACATCTTCAGCCAGTACGACCTGATCGTCGACGGCACGGACAACTTCGCCACGCGGTACCTGGTCAACGACGCGTGCGTGCTGCTCAACAAGCCGTACGTGTGGGGTTCGATCTACCGCTTCGACGGCCAGGCGTCCGTCTTCTGGAGCGAGCACGGGCCGTGCTACCGCTGCCTCTACCCGGAGCCCCCGCCCCCCGGCATGGTCCCCTCCTGCGCCGAGGGCGGCGTGCTCGGCGTGCTCTGCGCGTCGATCGGCTCCATCCAGGTCACCGAGGCGATCAAGGTCCTGGCCGGCGTGGGCGACCCGCTGGTCGGCCGCCTGATGATCTACGACGCCCTGGAGATGCAGTACCGCCAGGTCAAGGTCCGCAAGGACCCGGACTGCGCGGTCTGCGGCCCGAACGCCACCGTCACGGAACTCATCGACTACGAGGCCTTCTGCGGCGTCGTGTCGGACGAGGCCCAGGAGGCGGCGCTCGGCGCGACGATCACTCCCAAGCAGCTCAAGGAGTGGATCGACGCGGACGAGAAGATCGAGATCATCGACGTGCGCGAGCAGAACGAGTACGAGATCGTCTCGATCCCCGGCGCCAAGCTGATCCCCAAGAACGAGTTCCTCATGGGCACCGCCCTGGAGAACCTTCCGCAGGACAAGAAGATCGTCTTGCATTGCAAGACGGGTGTCCGGTCCGCGGAGGTCCTCGCCGTGCTGAAGTCCGCGGGCTTCAGCGACGCGGTGCACGTGGGCGGCGGCGTGATCGGCTGGGTCAACCAGATCGAGCCCGAGAAGCCGGTCTACTAGGCGTAGCGCGTGAACGGAGATGGGCCCGCACCCTTTTGAAGGTGCGGGCCCATCGCCTTGTCAGCTCGTCCCCGAACGCCGGACGGGCTGACGTGCTCAGGTCTCGCAGACCTTGCCGGTCTTCGGCGCCTTGCCGTTCAGCAGATAGTCGTTGACCGTCTCGTCCACGCAGTCGCTGCCCATGCCGTAGGCGCCGTGACCCTCGCCCTTCCAGGTCAGCATGGTGCCCACGCCCTTGCCGAGCTCGTCGGCCATCTTCTGCGCGCCCTCGTAGGGCGTGGCGGGGTCCCCGGTGTTGCCGACCACCAGGATCGGCGCCGCGCCCGGCGCGCTCACGTCCGGAGAGTCGTGCAGCCCGGCCACCGGCCACTTGTGGCACCAGCCCGCCGTGTCCCAGCCCATGAACTCGCCGAAGACAGGCGATATCTCACGGAAGTCCGCCAGCTGCGCCTTCGCCTGCGCGGGCGTCGTCCGCGCGCTGGCGTCGCGGCAGGCGATCGAGCGCTGCGAGTGGCTCTGCGTGCTGTAACGCCCGGACGCGTCCCGTTCGTTGTAGGCGTCGGCCAGCTGCAACAGGGCCGAGCCGTCGCCCTTCTCGGCCTGCTCCAGTCCGCGGGTCAGGGCGGGCCAGCTCTGCTTGCTGTACAGGGTGACCGTGATGCCGGTGAGGGCCAGGGACTGGGTCAGCTTGCGGTCGCCCGACCCGGGCAGCGGCTCGGCGTCGAGGCGCTTCAGGAGGCGCACTATCTTCTGCGAGCCGTCCTTCGGGTCCTGGCCCGAGGACTTCAGGTAGTTGTCCAGGGCGCGCTGGAATCCCCGTGCCTGGTTCTTCGCGTGGCCGACCGAGTCCGCGGTCGGGTCGACCACGGCGTCCAGAGTGAGGCGTCCGACCTTCTTGGGGAACAAGTGGGCGTACGTGCCGCCCAGTTCGGTGCCGTACGAGATGCCCATGTAGTGCAGCTTCTCGTCGCCGAGAACCTGGCGCATCACGTCCATGTCCCGGGCGGCCTCGACGGTCGAGACATGGTTGAGGAGCTTGCCCGAGTCGTCGGCGCAGCCCGCGCCGAAGTCGGCCGCGTCCTTGAAGTACGCGGCTTCCTCGGCCGGAGTGTCAGGAGTGAGATCGACGGCCTCCGCGGCCTTGGTCTCCTTGTCGCTGCGGCAGCGGATGCCCTCACTGGCCGCGACGCCGCGCGGGTCGAAGCTCACCAGGTCGTACCGCTCGCGCAGCGTGTCGTACATGTCGGCGAACGACGGCAGCATGGAGACACCGGAGCCGCCGGGTCCGCCGAAGTTGAACAGGAGCGAGCCGATGCGCTTGCCCTCACCGGTGGACCTGGCGCGGATCAGCGCGACGTCGATCGTCTCGCCGTCCGGCTTCGCGTAGTCCAGGGGGACCTTGAGGGTCGCGCACTGCCAGTCGGAGCCGGGCGCCGGATCGCTGCCGGACGCCTTGCAGCCGCCCCAGTCGAGCTTCTGGGTGGTGAGCGAGGCGGGCAGGGTGGAGGCGGGGTCGGGCTTCGGTGACTGCTCGGGTCCTGTCGGCGCGGGCTTCGCGTCGTCCTTGCCCCCGCCCCCGTCGGAACCACCGCAGCCGACGGCGAGCCCCGCCACCAGAACCCCTGCGGCGGCCATGGCTGCTGACCGTACGAAACGCGGCATGAAGCGCTTCCCCCCTTGGAAGACAGTCAAGCCATAGTAGGCGGGACCGCTGACAACGCCTTTGGCGGGCCGGGCGGCCGCTGCCCCGTCACGAGCAGACCGTGCCCTCCTTCGGCACCGTGCCGTCCAGCAGGTAGCTGTTCACGGCGCCGAGCACGCACTTGTTCTTGCTGTCGTACGCCCCGTGCCCCTGGCCCTTGTACGTCAGCTGGACGCCGACGCCCTTGCCCAGCGCGTCCGCCATCTTCTTCGCGCCCTCGTACGGCGTGGCCGGGTCGCCCGTGTTGCCGATGACGACGATGGGCGGCGCGTCCGGCGCGCTGACGTCCGGATGGTCGGCGGCGCCGTCCACCGGCCAGTCCGTGCAGCCGACCATGCCCCATGCCAGGTAGTCGCCGAACAGCGCCGACGCCTCACGGAACCGGGGAAGCCGCTGCTCGACGTACTCCGGGGTGGGGCGCTCCTTGTCGTCCGCGCAGTTGATGGAGATGTTGGCCGCCTGGATGTTGCTGTACGTACCGTCCTGGTTGCGGCCGTTCATGGAGTCGGAGAGCGTCATCAGGATCTTGCCGTCGCCGTCGTACGCCTCGTCGAGGCCCTCCGTGAGATACGGCCAGAAGTCCTTGGAGTACAGCGATTGGGCGATGCCGTTCGTGGCGGCGGTCTGGGTCAGTTCGCGCGGGGCGATGGCGGGCAGCGGCTTGGTGTCCAGGTCGTCGAGGAGCTTCGCGATCTTGTCCTTGACGTCCTGCTCCGTGTCACCGACGGGGCAGTCCGCGACCTTGGACGTGCAGTCCTTGGCGTAGTTGTCGAGCGCGAGCTGGAAGCCCTCGGCCTGGCCGAGCGAGCCCTGCTCCGCCGTCTCGGTGGGGTCGACGACCGCGTCGAAGACGGCGCGGCCCACCTTCTCGGGGAACAAGTGCGCGTAGACGCCGCCGAGTTCGGTGCCGTACGAGATGCCGAAGTAGTGCAGCTTGTCGTCGCCGAGCACCTGGCGCATCAGGTCCATGTCACGGGCCGCGTCGGTGGTGCGTACGTGCGGGAGCACCTCGCCGGAGTTCTTCTCGCAGGCTCCGTTGAAGCCCTTCACGTTGGCGACGAGCTCCTTCCGCTCGGCGTCGTCGTCGGGCGTGGAGTCCTGCTGGAAGTACGTGTCGAGCTGTTCGTCGTCCTGGCACTTCACGCCCGCGCTGCGGCCGACGCCGCGTGGGTCGAAGCTCACCAGGTCGTAGCGGGTGCGCAGCTTGGCGTAGTCCTCCCCGAAGGCGGGCAGCGTGGTGATGCCCGAGCCGCCCGGGCCACCGAAGTTGAAGATGAGCGAGCCGATCCTCTGGTCCTTCTTGCCGCTCGTCGTGGCGCGGATCAGGGCGATGTCGAGGGTGTCCCCCTTGGGCTTGTCCCAGTCGAGAGGGGCCTTCATGGTGGCGCACTGCCACGCGGCGCCGCCGGGCAGCGGGGACGGGGCCTCGCCGCCGCCTTCGGAGGCGGCGGGCGCGGGGCAGTCCTTCCAGCTGAGCTCCTGGGCCGACAGGTTCTCGTCCCCGGAGTCCTTGGTGTCGTCTCCGCCGCAGGCCGCGAGGGTCGCGGACAGCAGGACGACGGTGGCGGCGGCACGCGCCTTGAGGTTGGGCATGCTCCCCATCCTGCGGGGGGTGCGGACGGGGCGCACGGCTGGCTCGGCCTTCCGTGAACAGGCGTCCTTCTAGTGAAGAAGGCCTCCTCCACAGAAGGCCCCTCCTAAAGAAGGACCTCCCTAAAGAAGGCCTTTCCTCGTCAGGTGGTTGAAGAAGAGCCACCCGGGAAGCACCGGCAGCCACAGCGTGAGGAGGCGGAACAGGAGCACGGCCGGCGCCGCGACGTCCTTGGGCACACCCACCGCGATCAGACCGAAGGTGAGCGTCGCCTCCACCGCGCCGACACCGCCGGGCGTGGGCGCGGCGGAGCCGAGCGCGTTCCCGGCGAGGAAGACCACGGCGACACTGGCCAGGGTCAGCGGTTTCATCTCCGTGGTGCTGAAGGCACGTACCGAAGCGTCGAGGCAGAGCACGAACATGAGCGTCAGGAGCAGCATGCCGCCGATGCCGGTGAGCAGCTTCTGCGGGCGCTGCAGTACGTCGAGCATGCGGGGCACGACGCCCGCGAACAGCGACCGCACGCGCGTGACGACGAACTTCCGCAGGAACGGGATCGCCGTCACCACGAGCACGAGCACGGCGACCGACAGGAGGCCGGCGATGACGGTCCGGGACGGCGACAGGGACGGCGTCTTCTCCGTACCGGTCACATAACCGAAGATCATCAGCAGCATGATGTGCGAGCCGAGGCCGAAGAGCTGCGAGGCGCCGACGCTCGCCACCGCGAGACCGGAGCGGACCCCGGAGCGTTGCAGGAAGCGCGTGTTGAGCGCGACCCCGCCCACCGCGGCGGGCGCCACGATCTTCACGAACGACCCGGCGACCTGCGCCTGCACGGCCCGCAGGAACGGCACACGCTCCGGCACGAAGCCGAGCAGACTCATGGCCGCCGCGAAATAGCTCAGCGCCGAGCACGCCACGGCCACGGCTACCCAGCCCCAGTCGGCCTCGCCGACGATCGTGTTGAAGTCGACGTGGGTGAGCTGGGAGAGCAGGAAGTACGCGCCGATGGCCCCGGCGATGAAGCTGATCAGCGTGCGCGGCCTGATCCGCTCCAACTGGGCGGGCTCGACGGGCGCCTGTGGCCGGATCAGCAGCACCTGGTGGCGGATCTGGGTGAGCAGGTCCTCTTCGCGGGCCTGCTCGAGCGCGACGTCTATCGCCTGCTTCTCGGCCTGCTTCTCCGCGCGCACGGTCTTGCGGTCGGGGCCCTTGCCGCCCCCTTCGGCGGCCTCCAGGGCCTCCGCCGCCGCGTCGGCGTTCGCATCCGCCGCGCGGGCCAGCTTGTCCCTGCGGGACGCATCGAGCACCGCCTCGCGCTCACGCTGGGACCGTTCCCTGGCCAGCTTGCGCAGGGTCCCGCGGGTGGAGCGGGTCAGCGCGATGGGCTGGAGCAGCGGAAGGCAGTCGGCGACCGTGTCGGGGCCGAGCACGTCGACCGCGCTCGCGACCGCGCGCTCGGCGCCCACGCGCAGTCCGAAGGCGGTCAGGAGCTGCGCGATGTCCATCCGCAGGACCAGGTCACCCGCGGCGATCTCACCGCCGCGCAGGTCGGTCAGGATCACCGTGCCGGAACGATCCACCAAAATCGCGTCGCCCGCCAGCCTGCGGTGCGCGATCCGCCGCGACTGGAGCGCCTGCACCTGCCGCCAGGTGTCGCGCAGCAGTTCATCGGTGATGACGTCGTCCGGCAGGGAGTCCAGGGTGCGGCCGCCCGTGTGCTCGTAGACGAGGATCACCGCGTCGGGTCCGAGCTCGGAGGTGGCGATCAGTTTGGGCGCGTTGGCCCCGGCCGCGATCGCCGCGTACGCGAGGAGGGCTTCCTGTTCCAGGGCCTGGCGCAGCGACTGGAGGCTGCGGCGCTGGGTGATGCCGCGCAGCGTGAGTCTGCGCCACACGCGGTAGAAGAAGCCCTGGGCCTGCTGTTCGCGGTCGATGACCGTGACGTCCAGGGGCGGGCCGTCCTCGAGGGTGACGAAATAGCGGCGGCCCCGGTCGCCGTGCTCGCTGTCGGGGGCGTCCTCGCGGGCCGCGCTCACCGGGTGGAAGCCGACGTGCCGCAGACCGGCGAGCAGCGTCTGGCCGGTGGGCCGGACGTTCGGCGAGCCGACCGCGTACAGCGTGCCGTAGGCCACGCTCCAGCCGAGGAGGACGGTCAGGATGATCGAGAACGGCGTCGTGTAGCCGGTGACCAGCATGGTGAAGGCGTCGAGCAGCAGCACCACCCACAGGACCACGCGCCAGCGCGGTCTGCGGGACATCCCCACGGCTGTCATGTACGCGATGACCGGGGCGAGATAGCCGTGCACGGGATCGGTGAGCGCGTGCAGATCGCCGGGCGAAGGCCGGGTCAGCGCCTCCTGGATGGAGCCCGGGGCGGCTTTGGCGACCCAGAGGTCGGTGGCAAGGGTCACGCCGTGCGCGAGGACGGCCGCGAGGACGCCGTCGGCGATGCGCAGACCGTCCCGCTTGACCAGCCGCTCGATGGCGAACGCCACGGGCACGAGCAGGACGCCGATGCTCGCGGTGAGGCCCGCGAACTTGATCAGAAGGTCGGGCGCCTGGTCCGTGCCCTTGTCGATGTCCTGGGCGAGACCCGACGTCGTACCGTGCGCGAACGCGGCGATGGCGAGGACGACGGCGATCCCGAGGATGCCGACGAGCAGCCGCATCAGGTCGGACGGACGGTGCACGCGCGCGGCGAGCAGCGGTTCGTCACCGGCGACGCGATCGGCGTGGGCTCCCTCGTCGTCGGCGCAGCCGCCGGGCACGAAGGCGTCGGCGCGGCCGTCGGGCACGTGGGCGTCGGGGCCGTCCTGGTCGGCCATGGACGACCCGTCCTCGTCCCCGCCGGACTTCTCGAACTTCTCGTGCTTCTTCAGGGGGTGCCCACCGGCGTCCGGGTGCGCCTCGGCCGCAGGGGTGCCCGCCGCCTCATCGGGGTGCACATCCTGCTGCTCCGTCGCCTCTTCTTGATCTCGTATCACCAGTCACCGCCCGCACGATGGTGGCATGTCCCACCGACAGAGGGGGGCATCAGGGTGCAATGCGGGGGCGCAAAGTGTTCACACAGCTCCAGTTTGTCTCGTACCGCACACTCTGTCGCGGGGCGCTCACGGTGACGGTGGGGTACGGCAGGATGGACCGGATGAGCGAGGAGAGCGGACCGGAGCAAGAGCTTCCGCAGTACCCGGAATACGCGGAGCGGGTCCTGGAGGTCGCGGAGCTGATCCCTCCGGGCCGGGTGATGACGTACGGGGACGTCGCCGAATGGCTGGAGGAGGGCGGCCCCCGGCAAGTCGGCCGGGCGATGGCTCTCTACGGAGGGGCGGTTCCGTGGTGGCGTGTGGTCCGCTCGGACGGTGTGCTCCTGCCCGGTCACGAACTGCGGGCGATGGGCCACTACCGCGCGGAGGGCACGCCACTGCGTGAGGCGAGCCGCGCGGCCCAGGGCCATGTGCCGCGCCTGGATATGCGCAGGGCCCGGTGGGACGGCACGACAGCTGTCCCCGACGCGGCGGGCAGCGGCGCCGACCACCCGCGGGCTCCGGAGGCTCACACCTGACAGCTTCGGCCATCCCGCGGCGCCGTGGGGGGCCGGTGGCCCGTACGGGGGAAGCCGCCCGTCCCGCACGCCCGCTGGCCCGTACAGGGGAAGCCGCCCGTCCCGCACGCCCGCTGGCGTAGCGTCGACAGCACGCATTTCTCTCACCCCGCAGCCATCGCGCAGCCGTTTTTCACCACGTACACCCACCAGGACCGGCGACCCACGTGAGCTCCACTTCTTCCGCCCGGCACACCCGGCACCCGTCGCACCCTCAGGTGCGCCAGGGGGCTCAGGGCGCCTATCGGCTGGTGCGCACCCCGCCGGTCCGCGTGGACCCCCCTCGTCTTGACGCACGGCAGCGTGCGGTGGTTGACCACCCCGGGGGGCCGCTGCTCGTCCTGGCGGGGCCCGGCACCGGCAAGACGACGACGCTCGTGGAGTCCGTCGCCGCACGGATCGCGAAGGGCACGGAGCCGGAACGGGTCCTGGTCCTCACCTTCAGCCGCAAGGCCGCGGTGGAGCTGCGCGACCGCATGGCGCTGCGCATAGGCGCGGCGACCGCCCCGCAGGCCACGACCTTCCACTCCTTCTGTTACGCCCTCATCCGCGCCCACCAGGACGCCGACCTGTTCGTCGAGCCGCTCCGGCTGCTCTCGGGTCCTGAACAGGACGTGGCCGTACGCGAACTCCTCGCGGGCCAGATCGACCTCGCGGGGGAGGGGCGCTCCCACGTCCGCTGGCCGGACGAACTGCGCGCCTGCCTGACGACACGGGGCTTCGCCGACGAGGTGCGCGCGGTGCTCGCCCGAAGCCGTGAACTGGGGCTCGGTCCCGACGCCCTGGACGCCTTCGCCCGCCGCGCGGGGCGCCCTGACTGGGGCGCTGCGGCGGCCTTCCTCGCGGAGTACCTGGACGTACTCGACATGCAAGGAGTGCTCGACTACGCGGAACTGGTGCACCGCGCGGTGCTGCTCGCACAGCGCCCAGAGGTGGCACGGGCGCTCGGCGCGCAGTACGACGCGGTGTTCGTGGACGAGTATCAGGACACGGACCCGGCGCAGGTGCGGCTGCTGCACGCCCTGGCCGGGGGCGGACGGTCCCTCGTGGCGTTCGGCGACCCGGACCAGTCGATCTACACCTTCCGGGGCGCCGACGTGAACGGCATCCTGGAGTTCCCCGACGACTTCCCGCGCACGGACGGCACTCCGGCGCCGGTCGAGGTGCTGACGACGTCCCGCAGGTCAGGAGCGGGCCTCCTCGCGGCCACCCGGCTGCTCACCCGCCGTATGCCGCTGACCAGGCTGCCCGCGGAGAAGGTGCGGGCACACCGGGAGCTGGCCGCGGTCCGGGAGGGCGGCCGCGTGGAGACCTACACCTATCCGACGGCGGGCGCCGAACTCGACAACATCGCGGACATCCTGCGCCGCGCGCATCTGGAGGACGGCGTTCCGTGGGGTGAGATGGCGGTCCTGGTCCGCGCGGGAGCCCACACGATCCCCGCGGTCCGCCGCAGCCTCACGGCATCCGGCGTCCCCCTCGACATCGACGGCGACGACATCGCGCTGCGCCACGAACCGGCGGTCACGCCCCTTCTCACGGCACTACGGGCGGTGGCCACGGCGGTGGTGTCCGAGGCGACGCCTCCTGGGGTCGAGGCCGAGGCCGAAGCCGGTGTCGACGTGGAGGCTGGGGTCGAGGCCGGTGTCGACGTCCAGGCTGAGGTCGAGGGCGGGGCTGGACCCGACGGGGAGCCCGCCCCCGCGTCCCGCCCCGTAGTCACGGCCCCCACCTGGCTCGACACCGAGACCGCTCTTACCCTCCTCGCCTCTCCCCTCGCCGGCATGGACGCCGCCGATCTCCGCCGCCTGGGGCGGGCCCTTCGCGCGGAGGAGCGTGCCGCGGGGAACCACCTTCCGCCACCTTCCGACGAACTCCTTGCGCGCGCGCTGGCCGAACCGGAGCGGCTCGTCGCGCACGACCCCGCGTACGCGCGCGGAGCCCAGCGGCTCGGTGCGCTGCTCCGCAAGGCCCGTGAGCGCCTCGCGGGCGGTGGCACCGCCGAGGAGGCTCTCTGGGAGCTGTGGGACGGCACGCCGTGGCCGCGCCGCCTGGAGCGGACCGCGCGCCGCGGAGGGGCCGCGGGGCGCAACGCCGACCGCGACCTCGACGCGGTCTGCGCCCTCTTCGCGTACGCCTCTCGCGCGGAGGAGCGCACCGGCGGGCGCGGCGCGCTCAACTTCCTGGAAGAGACCGAGGCGCAGGACATCGCCGCGGACACCCTCATGCGCAGGGCGGTACGACCCGACGCCGTACGCCTGATGACGGCGCACCGTTCCAAGGGCCTCGAGTGGCGGCTCGTGGTGGTCGCCGGTGTCCAGGAAGGCCTCTGGCCCGACCTGCGCCGCCGCGGCTCCCTCCTGGAGGCCGACCGCATCGGCAGCGACGGCCTCGCCGAGCCCCTCACCCCCGGAGCGCTCCTCTCCGAAGAGCGCCGGTTGTTCTACGTGGCCGCCACGCGCGCGCGTGAACGCCTCGTCGTCACCGCCGTCAAGGCGCCCGCGGACGACGGCGACCAACCGTCCCGCTTCCTCACCGAACTCGGCGTCGAACCCAAGGACATAACGGGCCGGCCGCGCCGCCCCCTGTCCGTCTCGGCGCTCGTCGCCGAACTGCGCGCCACCACCGTCGACCCCCGGGTCTCGGAGCCGCTGCGCGAGGCCGCCGCGCACCGCCTGGCCCGGCTCGCGGCGCTGAGCGACGCCGAGGGACGCCCCCTCGTGCCGTCCGCGCACCCGTACCGCTGGTGGGGCATGTACGAGCCGACGGCGAGCGAGGTCCCCCTGCGGGACCGCGACAAGCCCGTGGTCCTCTCCGGAAGCGCCCTGGACCAGCTCGCCAACACCTGCTCCCTGCAGTGGTTCCTCGGCCGCGAGGTGAAGGCCGACGCCCCCGCGACCGCCGCCCAGGGCTTCGGCAACGTGGTGCACGTCCTGGCCGACGAGGTCGCGTCCGGCAGGACACCCGCCGACCTCGCCGTCCTCATGGAGCGCCTCGACTCGGTGTGGGACGCGCTGGCCTTCGACGCCCCCTGGAAGTCGGCGCAGGAGAAGGAGCACGCGCGCGTGGCGCTCGAACGCTTCCTCCAGTGGCACGTCATGGACCGGGCGTCCCGCACCCCCGTCAGCAGTGAGCACGACTTCGACGTCACCCTCGAAGCGGGCCCCTACGAAGTACGCGTACGCGGCTCCATGGACCGCGTGGAGCAGGACGCGCAAGGCCGTGCCTACGTAGTCGACTTCAAGACCGGCAAACAGACCCCCACCGCCGCCGAAGTGGCCCGCCACCCGCAGCTCGCCGTCTACCAGCTCGCCCTGCGCGAAGGCGCGGTCGACGACGCCTTCGACGGCGTACGTCCGGAGGCGGGCGGCGCGGAACTGGTGCAGCTGCGCCAGGGCGCCGCCAAGAAGGACGGCGGTGAGACCCTCCCCAAGGTGCAGGCCCAGGAGCCGCTCTCCGGGGAGTGGGTGGGCGACCTGCTCGCCACCGCGGCCGGCAAGGTCCTCGACGAACGCTTCTCGCCGACCACGGGCCAGCACTGCACGCACTGCGCCTTCCGCGCCTCGTGCAGCGCGCGGCCGGAGGGCCGACAGGTCGTGGAGTGACAGCCGCGACGCCAGTGGCCAACGTCACCCTTCCTGGTACCCCGCTCATAGCAGCCGCACAGGCCATCTAAAGTCGCCGCAAAGCTCAACGTCTTTGAGGAGAAACACACATGGCAGCCAACCGGAAGATCCTGGCCGCGGCCGTCGCCTGCGCCGCCGCGTTCGTGGGCATCACGGGCTGCTCCAGCGAGGAGAAGGATCCCTTCGAGGGGATGAGCGCCGACAAGATCGCCAAGAAGGCGGCCGACGCGTCCAAGGACGCGGGCTCCTTCCGGGTGGCCGGCGAGGGCAAGCAGGACTCCGAGACGGTCAAGGTCGACTTCTCGGTCGCCAAGGCCGGTGACTGCAAGGGCAAGGTGGGCGGCGGCGCGGGTGGCACCGCCGAGCTGCTCGTGGCCGACAAGACCCAGTACATCAAGGGTGACGAGGCGTACTGGAAGAAGGCCATGGGCGGCAGCGGCAAGGCGTCGGCCCTCAAGGACAAGTGGGTCAAGGCGCCGAGCGGCGGGAACGGCGGCGTCTGTGACCCGGACGCGATGTTCCAGTCGAAGGAACTCAAGAAGCTCGAGCGCGGGAAGGACTCCGAGGTCGACGGCAAGAAGGCGGCCGTCCTCACGAAGGACGACTCGGGCAAGAAGACCACCTTCTACGTTGCCGCCGAGGGCAAGCCGTACTTCCTGAAGATCGTTACCTCGGGCAAGGAAGACCCGGGCACGATGAACTTCACCGACTACGGCAAGCCCGTCGACGTCAAGGCTCCCGCGCCCGGCGACGTCATGGACATGGAAGAGCTCATGAAGTCCTGACCCCTTGACGCCATGAGTGACAGCGGCCACTGACGACCGGGCGGACCCCGATTGTCAGTGGCCGCCGCTAGCCTCTCTGACGTGCCACCTCGTATCACCGACCCCGAACAGCTCAAAGAGCTCCTCGGCATCCCGTTCACCCCGGAGCAGACGGCCTGCATCACCGCGCCGCCCGCCCCGCAGGTGATCGTGGCCGGAGCCGGGTCGGGCAAGACGACGGTGATGGCGGCCCGCGTGGTCTGGCTGGTCGGCACCGGGCAGGTCGCCCCCGAGCAGGTCCTCGGCCTGACGTTCACGAACAAGGCCGCGGGTGAGCTCGCCGAGCGGGTGCGCCACGCGCTGATCAAGGCCGGGGTCACCGACCCCGAGGCCCTGGACCCGGACCACCCGCCGGGCGAGCCGGTCATCTCCACGTACCACGCCTTCGCGGGCCGCCTCCTGACCGACCACGGGCTGCGCATAGGGCTCGAACCCACCTCCCGCCTGCTCGCCGACGCGACCCGCTTCCAGCTCGCCGCGCGCGTGCTGCGCGAGGCGCCGGGCCCCTATCCCGCGCTGACCCGTTCCTTCCCCGACCTCGTCAGCGACCTCCTCGCGCTCGACAGCGAGCTCGCCGAGCATCTCGTACGGCCCGACAGGCTCCGGGCGTACGACACCGAACTGCTGCACACCCTGGAGGGCGCCAAGCTCTCCAACGCCGACCTGCGCAAGGTCCCCGAGACGGCGGCGGCCCGGCTCGAACTGGCCGAGCTCGTCGGCCGCTACAGGGAGGCGAAGCGCTCTCGCGACCTCCTCGACTTCGGCGACCAGATCGCCCTCTCCGCGACGCTGGCCCGCACCCGCGCGGAGGTCGGCGAGATCCTGCGCGAGGAGTTCCGCGTCGTCCTGCTCGACGAGTATCAGGACACCTCGGTCGCCCAGCGCATCCTCCTGGCAGGCCTCTTCGGAGGCGGTACGGGCCACCCCGTGACGGCGGTCGGCGACCCCTGCCAGGCGATCTACGGCTGGCGAGGCGCCTCCGTGGCGAACCTGGACGACTTCCCCGAGCACTTCGCGCACGCCGACGGGCGCCCCGCCGCCCGCCACGCGCTCAGCGAGAACCGCCGCAGCGGCGGCCGTCTCCTGGACCTCGCGAACGGCCTCGCGGAGCCGCTGCGCGCGATGCACGCGGGCGTGGAGGCGCTGCGGCCCGCGCCCGGCGCCGAGCGCGACGGCATGGTGCGCTGCGCCCTGCTGCGCACCCACGCCGAGGAGATCGACTGGCTCGCCGACTCCATCGCGCACCTCGTGCGCACCGGCAAGGCCCCCGGCGAGATCGCCGTCCTGTGCCGGACAGCGACGGACTTCGCGCAGATCCAGGGCGCGCTGGTCGCCCGCGACGTCCCCGTGGAGGTCGTCGGCCTCTCCGGCCTTCTGCACCTCCCGGAGGTCGCCGACCTGGTCGCCGTCTGCGAGGTGCTCCAGGACCCGGGCGCGAACGCCTCCCTGGTGCGCCTCCTGACCGGCCCCCGCTGGCGCATCGGTCCGCGCGATCTCGCCCTCCTCGGCCGCCGCGCGCGCCTTCTCGTACGCCATGGCCACGCGGCCCCGGACGACGACCCGGACCGGCGTCTCGCGGAAGCGGTCGAGGGGGTCGACCCCGCCGAGGTGACATCGCTCGCGGACGCGCTCGACACCTTCCTGGAGACGCCGCTGGGGGAGGAGACGAAGGACGACGGGCTGCCCTTCTCGCCGGAGGCGAGGGTGCGGTTCGCCCGCCTCGCCGCCGAACTCCGCGATCTGCGGCGCTCGCTGGCCGACCCGCTGATGGACGTGCTGCACCGGGTGCTCGCCGTCACGGGCCTGGAGGTCGAGCTCTCCGCGTCACCGCACGCCCTCGCGGCCCGCCGCCGCGAGACGCTCTCGAACTTCCTGGACGTCGCCGCGTCCTTCGCGGCGAACGACAGCGGGGCGAGCCTGCTGGCCTTCCTCGCCTTCCTGCGGACAGCCGCGCAGTACGAGAAGGGCCTGGACAACGCCCTGCCCGGCGGCGAGAACACGGTCAAGGTGCTCACCGCGCACAAGTCGAAGGGCCTGGAGTGGGACGTGGTGGCCGTCCCCGGCCTGGTCACCGGAACGTTCCCCAGCACCCAGGGCCGCGAGAAGTGGACGGCCCAGGGCAAGGTCGTCCCGCACGCGCTGCGCGGGGACGCGGCGACCCTGCCCGACATCGAGGCGTGGGACTCCCGGTCCATGAAGGCGTTCCACGAGGACATGAAGGAGCACCAGCGCACCGAGGAGCTCCGCCTGGGCTATGTGACGTTCACCCGCCCCCGCTCGCTGCTCCTGGGCTCCGGCCACTGGTGGGGCCCCTCGCAGAAGAAGCCGCGCGGCCCCTCGGACTTCCTCCGGGCGCTGTACGACCACTGCGCGGTCGGTCACGGGGAGATCGAGGCCTGGGCGGACGAACCGGAGGAGGACGAGGAGAACCCCGCCCTGACGGAGGGCGCCGCCGAGCACGCGTGGCCGCTCCCGCTGGACGACACGTCCCTGGCCCGCCGCAGGGCCGCCGCGCAGACGGTCCTCACGCATCTGGACCGGCTGACGGGCGAGGGGGCACAGGACGAAGCCGACGACGCCCGCTCGCACGAAGAGCCCCACCCGTCGGCGTACGACGACGTGCCCCCGGCCGAGGACCCGGACTGGCCGCCCCCGCCGGAGGACGAAGAGCCGCCGTTCGACGAGGCCGTCTTCCCGGACGTCACCCCGGACGACTGGGACGCCCTGCCCCAGGAACGCCCCGCCCCCTCCCAGGAACGCCCCGCCCTGCCCCACGCGCGCGTGCACCCCCCCGCCGCCCCCGAAGCGGACTCCCACCAGGCGCCCGTTCCCCACCAGGCGCCGGAGCCCGAGGCCCGCCCGCACCCGCCCGAGGCCACCCCGCCGCGAGTGCCCGAAGCCACCCCACAGCGCGCCCGCCTCACTCCGGAGGAGGCCCGCACGCTCGCCTCCTGGGACCGTGACCTGGACGCCCTCACCGGTGAACTGCTGCGCGCCCGTGAAGCCGTCAGGGACATCCCCGTACCGCCCTCGCTCACCGCGTCCGAAGTGCTGCGCCTCGCCGCCGACCCGGAGGGTTTTGCGCAGGAGCTCGCGCGCCCCATGCCACACCCGCCGCAGCCCGCCGCCCGCCGCGGCACCCGTTTCCACGCCTGGGTCGAGACCCGCTTCGAGGAGCTGCGCCTCCCGCTGCTGGCCCCCGACGACCTGCCGGGCGGCGGCCCCGGCGAGGCCGAGATCGCCGACGAACGGGACCTGGAGGCCCTCAAGGAAGCCTTCGAGCGCACCGAGTACGCCCGCCGCACTCCGCACCGCGTCGAGGTGCCCTTCCAGCTGACCCTCGCGGGCCGTGTCGTGCGCGGCCGGATCGACGCCGTCTACAAGGAGGTCGACGGCGACGACGTGACGTACGAGATCGTCGACTGGAAGACCAGCCGCACCCGCACCGCCGACCCCCTCCAGCTCGCCGTCTACCGCCTGGCCTGGGCCGAGCTGCACGACGTGCCCCCGGAGTCCGTCAAGGCGTCGTTCCTGTACGTGCGCAGCGGCGAGACGTCCCGCCCTGCGCACCTGCCTGGCCGGGCCGAGCTCGAGCGGATCCTGCTGGCGGAACCGGACGGGCAGCCGGGTGACGAACCACCGGACGATGCGCCCCCCGGGGGCGGCTAGGCTCGTGACCATGAGCCAGTCCGTTGACAGTGACGTCAGTGGCGTCAGCGCCGTTCGTACGTACATCGAGACCCACCGTGCCGCCTTCCTCGACGACCTCGTGGAGTGGCTGCGCATCCCGTCCGTGTCGGCACAGCCCGACCACGCACACGACGTGCGGCGCAGCGCGGACTGGCTCGCCGGCAGGCTCAAGGAGACCGGCTTCCCGACCGCCGAGGTCTGGCAGACGGCGGGCGCTCCCGCCGTGTTCGCCGAGTGGCCCTCCGAAGACCCGCAGGCGCCCACGATCCTCGTCTACGGCCACCACGACGTGCAGCCCGCGGCCCGCGAGGACGGCTGGCACACCGACCCCTTCGAGCCCGTCGTCCAGGGCAACCGGCTCTACGCGCGCGGTGCGGCCGACGACAAGGGCCAGGTGTTCTTCCACACACTCGGCGTCCGCGCCCACCTCGCCGCCACCGGCCGCACCACCCCCGCGGTCAACCTGAAGCTCCTGATCGAGGGCGAGGAGGAGTCGGGCTCCCCGAACTTCCGCGCGCTGATCGAGGAGCACAAGGAGCGCATAGCGGCAGACGCGGTGGTCGTCTCGGACACCGGCATGTGGGCGAAGGACACCCCCACGGTGTGCACCGGCATGCGCGGTCTCGCCGACTGCGAGATCGAGCTGCGCGGCCCCGACCAGGACATCCACTCGGGCTCCTTCGGCGGGGCGGTCCCCAACCCGGCGACCGTCGCCGCCCGCCTCGTCGCGGCGCTGCACGACGAGCACGCGCGCGTGGCCGTCCCCGGCTTCTACGAAGGCGTCACCGAACTCACCGACCGTGAGCGCGCACTCTTCGCCGAGCTGCCCTTCGACGAGGAGCGCTGGCTGCGTACGGCCAAGTCCCGCGCGACCCACGGGGAAGCGGGCCACACCACCCTGGAGCGCATCTGGGCCCGCCCCACCGCCGAGGTGAACGGCATCGGGGGCGGCTACCAAGGGCCGGGCGGCAAGACGATCGTCCCGTCGTCCGCCTTCCTGAAGCTCTCCTTCCGGCTGGTCGCGGGCCAGGACCCGGACCGCGTCGAAGAGGCCGTGCGCACCTGGGTCGCCGACCAGCTGCCGAACGGAATCAGCCACACGATCACCTTCGGCGCCGCCACGCGCCCGTGCCTGACGCCGCTCGACCACCCCGCCCTGCAGTCCGTCGTACGGGCGATGGGCCGCGCCTTCGAGCAGCCGATCCGCTTCACCCGAGAGGGCGGTTCCGGACCGGCGGCCGACCTCCAGGACGTACTGGCCGCCCCCGTGCTGTTCCTGGGCATCTCCGTGCCGTCCGACGGCTGGCACGCACCGAACGAGAAGGTCGAACTCGATCTGCTCCTCAAAGGAGTCGAGACGACGGCCTACCTGTGGGGCGATCTCGCCGAGCACTGGCGCGATGCACACTGAGCCTCGCCTTGTCGACCTTGCCGCACCACCCATTTCATCGGGGGAGTTGGAAGCACCTGTGACCACCTGGACCGACCGCACCGCTGACCGTCCCGTCTCGCTCACCGCGCCGAGCGGCATCGATCGCGCGGCCCACCACCGCCTCGACGAGGCCTGGCTCGCCGCCGCTTGGAGCCACCCGACGACACGGGTCTTCGTGGTCTCCGGCGGTCAGGTGCTCATCGACGAGACACCGGACGGCAGCACCGAACTGGTGATGATCCCGTCCTTCGAGGCGCCGCTCACCGAGGCCCACCGCTACTTTCTGGGCACGGACGACGACGGCGTCAGCTACTTCGCGCTGCAGAAGGACTCCCTGCCGGGCCGCATGGACCAGCAGGCGCGCCCCGCGGGCCTGCGCGAGGCGGGGCTTCTCCTGTCGCCCCGTGACGCGGGCCTGATGGTGCACGCCGTCGCCCTGGAGAACTGGCAGCGCCTGCACCGCTTCTGTTCGCGCTGCGGCGAGCGCACGGTCATCGCGGCGGCCGGCCACATCCGCCGCTGCCAGGCGTGCGGCGCCGAGCACTACCCGCGCACGGATCCGGCCGTGATCATGCTCGTGACGGACGACCAGGACCGCGCGCTCCTCGGCCGCCAGGTGCACTGGCCCGAGGGCCGCTTCTCGACCCTCGCGGGGTTCGTGGAGCCGGGCGAGTCCATCGAGACGTCGGTGCGGCGCGAGGTCTGGGAGGAGGCCGGTGTCATGGTCGGCGACGTCGAGTACGTGGCGAGCCAGCCCTGGCCGTTCCCCTCCAGCCTGATGCTGGGCTTCATGGCCACCGCCACCTCGTCGGAGATCAACGTGGACGGCGAGGAGATCTCCGAGGCCCGCTGGTTCTCCCGGGAAGACCTGCGGGCCGCATTCGAGTCCGGGGAGGTCCTGCCTCCCTACGGGATCTCGATCGCGGCCCGACTGATCGAGCTCTGGTACGGCAAGCCCCTGCCGAAGCCGGGCACCGTCGGCTAGGGGCCCGACCGGCGGATCAGGCCCCGGCCGCTCACGCGGCCAGCTTCTGCTTCACCTGGGCCAGCGACGGGTTCGTCAGGGTCGAGCCGTCCGGGAAGAGAACGGTGGGAACCGTCTGGTTTCCGCCGTTCGCCTTCTCGACGAAGGCCGCGGAATCCGGGTCGTGCTCAATGTTGATCTCGTTGTACGTGATGCCCTCGCGGTCCATCTGGCCCTTGAGCCGGCGGCAGTAGCCGCACCACGTGGTGCTGTACATCGTCACAGTGCCCGGCATGTGTCTCGCGCTCCTTTGTCGCTCGGGGTGCGTCATCGCAATGACCTGAACGTACGTGACCCGGCCACCATTCCCGCATTAGTACGACCGCACCGGCCTCCCTGTGGACAACCGGCTCACGCGCCTCCGGCGACCTGGCAGCATGGCGGGGTGACAGCAGCAACGCACTCCCCCCTCTTCCCGCAGGTCCCGGAGTCTGCCGACGCGGTGCTCGCCGGGCTCGACCCCGAGCAGCGCGAGGTGGCCACCGCCCTGCACGGGCCGGTGTGTGTCCTGGCCGGTGCCGGGACGGGCAAGACACGGGCGATCACGCACCGGATCGCCTATGGCGTGCGCGCGGGAATCCTCCAGCCCGCCAGCGTGCTCGCCGTCACGTTCACCAACCGCGCGGCGGGGGAGATGCGCGGCCGTCTCCGCCAGCTCGGCGCCTCCGGGGTCCAGGCGCGCACGTTCCACTCCGCCGCGCTGCGTCAGCTCCAGTTCTTCTGGCCGAAAGCAGTCGGCGGCCAACTGCCCCGGATCGTCGACCGCAAGATCAAACTGGTCGCGGACGCGGCGGCCGCGTCCCGCATCCGCCTCGACCGCAACGAGCTGCGCGACGTGACGAGCGAGATCGAGTGGTCCAAGGTCACCCAGACCGTCCCCTCGGACTACGCTGCCGCCGCCGCGAAGTCGGGCCGCCTCGTCCCCCGGGACGCGGCGGAGATCGCTCAGATCTACGGCGCGTACGAGGACCTCAAGCGCGACCGCTCCGTCATCGACTTCGAAGACGTCCTGCTGCTCGCCGTCGGCATCCTCCAGGACCGCCACGACATCGCCGATCAGGTCCGAGCCCAGTACCAACACTTCGTGGTCGACGAATATCAGGACGTCAGCCCGCTCCAGCAGCGCCTCCTGGAGCTGTGGCTCGGCGACCGCGACAGCCTCTGCGTCGTCGGCGACGCCAGCCAGACGATCTACTCCTTCACCGGCGCGACCCCCGATCACCTGCTGAACTTCCGCACCCGCCACCCCGGAGCGACGGTCGTCAAGCTCGTGCGGGACTACCGCTCCACGCCCCAGGTCGTCCACCTCGCCAACGGCCTGCTCTCCCAGGCCCGCGGCCGCGCCGCGGACCACCGCCTGGAACTGATCTCGCAGCGTGACGCCGGAGCCGAACCTCTCTACACGGAGTACGCGGACGAGCCCGCCGAGGCCGAAGGCGCCGCCCGCCGCATCCGTGCCCTCATCGCCGGCGGCGTCCCCGCGAGCGAGATCGCGGTCCTGTTCCGAACGAACTCCCAGTCCGAGATCTACGAACAAGCCCTCGCCGACGCCGGTGTGCCCTATCAGCTGCGTGGCGCCGAGCGGTTCTTCGAGCGCACCGAGGTCAGGGAGGCCGGCGCCGCGTTGCGTGGCGCGGCCCGCTTCGGGGGCAACGACGCCCTGCTCGACGACGTCGTCGACCTGCCCTCGCAGGTGCGGGCCGTCCTCTCCACGAAGGGCTGGACGACACAGCCCCCGGCGGGCTCCGGCGCGGCCCGCGACCGCTGGGAGTCCCTGGCGGCCCTGGTGCGCCTCGCCGAGGACTTCGCGCGGGCCAAGCCCGACGCGACGCTCTCCGACCTCGTGGGGGAGCTCGACGAGCGCGCGAACGCCCAGCACGCGCCGACCGTCGAGGGCGTCACCCTCGCCTCGTTGCACGCCGCCAAGGGCCTGGAGTGGGACGCCGTCTTCCTGGTCGGTCTCGCCGAGGGCATGATGCCGATCACGTACGCCAAGACCGACGAGCAGGTGGAGGAGGAGCGCCGCCTCCTGTACGTGGGCGTCACCCGTGCCCGTGCCCATCTCTCCCTCTCCTGGGCCCTGTCGCGTTCGCCGGGCGGTCGCGCGGGACGCCGCCCCAGCCGCTTCCTGGACGGTCTGCGCCCCGGCTCGGGGGCGGGCACCGGAGCGCGGGCAGCGGGCGGCGGGCCCGGAGGCGTCGAGCGCGGCAGCGCCGGCGAGGAAAGCACCGGCGGCGCCAGGAGCCGCCGAAGGACGAGCAGATCCCCGGCCCGGTGCCGGGTCTGCGGGCGGTCCCTGACCGACGCGGGCGAGATGAAACTGATGCGGTGCGAGGACTGCCCGTCCGACATGGACGAAGGGCTCTACGAACGGTTGCGGGAGTGGCGCTCGGGCCAGGCGGAGCTCCTCGGCCAGCCCGCCTACTGCGTGTTCACGGACAAGACCTTGATCGCCATTGCTGAGGCTTCGCCCGAGGAGGAGGGCGAGCTGGCCAGGATCCCGGGCGTCGGCGTGCGCAAGCTCAACCGATTCGGATCAGATGTCCTTGCCATTTGTGCAGGTGAAGAGGGTGTAAGGGGCGCCGATGGCGACTGATTCAAACTCGTCGAAAAAATAGTTTGCGCATGCGCAAGGAAGAGCCATAGGTTCTTAAGCACGGGAACGGCGGCTTCTCCGAAGCCCTGGCCTCGTGCTGTACTTAATAGCCCGCAGGATCGGTTCCGGCCGATCCCATAGACGCCGAGAGGAGGCGATTCCAGTGATCAGCATCAACGAGAGCTTCATCAGCACCGCGAAAATGACCGATCGCTCGGTCGTCGCTTCCTGCCTGCTCGGCTTCTCGAACCTGGGCACCGGTCTGTCCGGTGGCATCGCTGCCGCCGCCATCCGTCCGGAGTCCTCCGTCCTGCCTCTGTCCCTCCCGCGCACCGGTCTCAACGTTTCTCCGATGCGTGAGGTCAATGAAGGCAGCGAGCGAGCGACCAAGGCACCGGAAGCAGTAGCGACGGCACAGGCGCAGGCCTATGCCTTTGCCGCAGCCGGTGCCGGATCCAAGAAGCAGACGACGCAGCACAAGACACAGCAGCACCACACGATGTGGGCCTTCCGTGGGCTCGAACCCTGGAGTGATCCAGTCTGATCCTCGATCAGACCGGCGCCTTCAGGGCCGCGGAACCCCACCCGGGATCCGCGGCCCTTCTGTTTGCCCCAAAACGGGGAGACGGAGCGAAGGGGCCGAGCAAGACCCGGTACCAGCCGCCAACCGGCCGACCAGGCCGGCACGACCAGACGAGGAAAACACCACCGTGCAACTCGAAGCGCACGCCCCGTCCGTACCGCCTTCAGAGACTCTCCCCCCGCCCGCTCCCACGGAGGACCCGACCTTGACTCCCCTGACCGCGCTCACCGCGCTCGACGACGCCATCGAGAACCTCGGCGTACCCGTCCCCTGCCGTGCCTACGACCCTGAGGTCTTCTTCGCCGAGTCGCCCGCCGACGTCGAGTACGCCAAGTCCCTCTGCCGTACCTGCCCGTTGATGGAGGCCTGCCTGGCCGGCGCCAAGGAGCGGCGTGAGCCGTGGGGCGTCTGGGGCGGCGAGCTCTTCGTCCAGGGTGTCGTCGTTGCCCGCAAGCGGCCCCGTGGCCGTCCGCGCAAGAACCCGGTTGTCGCCGCATGAACGCCGCCGGAACGATCGATCGCCCCCTGACGCACGACCCCAAGAAGCAGGCCCCGATGAAGGCAGCCACCGCCGAGCCCGCAGGCTCCGCCACCCCAGACTTCACCACCACCGGCGCGAACGACTCGCGCCAGAACAGGACCCGCGAGATGCAACTCATCCCAGAAGCCCTGGCTCGTGCGCATATGCACGAACGCATGCGTGAGGCCGAGGCCGCGCGCCCCGCCGCCCGCCTGATGGCGGCGCGTCGGATGCAGCGCCGCGCCGAGCGCGCTTCGCTGCGTGCCAGGCGCGCGCTCGCCATCGCCGTCATGCAGTGACGAGCCGGCCGACGCGCTGACCGAACCACACCACGATGCCCACGGGGGCCGGTCCGAACGGACCGGCCCCCGCGGTGCGTTGTGCCGGGCGAACCTCCGGCAGCGGCGATAGGGTCGCCGGGTGGACCAGCAGACTCCTCAGCCCTCGGGCAGCGAGAATGCCGAGAACCTCGTGTGTTCCCGCTGCGGGAAGGTCACCGAAGGCGCGCCGCCCACCTGGACCTGCTCCGTGGAGAACGGCGTCAGACGCTACTTCTGCGACTCCTGCGCCCGCGAGAACCTCAGGGCCATCGAAGGACGACTCGACTCCACCTGGTGGTGAGGTCTACCCGGTGGTGCGATCCGCCTGGCCTTCCACCTCGTCCTCCGCCGCCTCCTCCGGCTCCTCGTCCAGGAAGCCCGGCAGCCACTCCTCGAGTTCGTCGCGCATCCGCACCGTCGCTCCCAGCTGACACAGCACTCCGATCGTGCTCAATGTCACCCGGTGGATCAGCAGATACGACGGCGGGAGATTGAGCCGCTTGCCCAACTGGTGGGCGGGAGAGCGGGGATCGGCGACCCGGGCCGCCTGTCCGCGCATCCAGCCGCGGGTGAAGGTGAACTCCTCCACCAGCATCGGTTCGATGATCGGCAGCAGATAGTCGAGCACCGCGTCCGGTTCGAGCTCCACGGACTCCTGGACGAAGTCCTCCTCGCGCAACATGGCGTAAACCGCGTCGGCCTCGCCGTCGAGCGTCATCCGCAAGGAGCGGCCGATGGTCGGAGGGAGCCCGCCGGGCAACCGGTCCACCGTGCCGAAGTCGAGGACCCCGAGCCGCCAGCCGCCCTTCTCGTCGGGCAGCAGCCGGAAGTTGCCCGGATGCGGATCGGCGTGCAGCAGGCCCGTGCGCGCCGGACCCGAGAAGAGGAAACGGGCAAGGAGCTGTCCCGCCCGGTCCCGCTGCTCCTGGGTGCCGTCCGCGATCACGTCCGCGAGCGGTATCCCGTCGATCCACTCGGTCACCAGGACCTGCTCGCACTGATGCACCACGTCGGGCACCGCGACATCCGGATCGTCCGCGAACTCCTCCGCGTGCACGCGCTGTGCCTGGGCCTCCAGGCTGTAGTCGAGCTCCTCGGAGACCCGGTCGCGCAGCTCCGCGATGAGCGGCTTGATGTCCATGCCCGGTATCAGCGGCCCCAGGAGTCGGGCGAACCGGCTGAGTTGGTTCAGGTCGGAGAGCAGCGCCTCGCCCGCCCCCGGATACTGCACCTTGACCGCGACCGCGCGCCCGTCCTCCCACACCGCCCGGTGTACCTGGCCTATCGAGGCGGCGGCGGCCGGTTTGTCCTCGAACTCCAGGAACAGCTCGCGCCAGTCCTCACCGAGCCGCTCCGCGAGCACGGCGTGCACGGTGCGCGTCGGCATCGGCGGAGCCGCCTCCTGCAGCTTCGTCAACGCGGCGCGATAGGGCCCCGCCACCTCCTCCGGCAGCGCCGACTCGAAGACCGACAGCGCTTGGCCGAACTTCATGGCCCCGCCCTTGAGCTCGCCGAGCACCTTGAACAGCTGCTCCGCCGTGCGCTGTTGCAGCTCACGGCCGACGATCTCCGCCGACTTGCCCCCGATCCGCTTGCCGAGCCCCCAAGTCGCGCGCCCGGCGAAGCCGAGTGGCAGCGCGGCCAGTTTGGCGGTACGGGTTACCGCCTTCCGGGGAAGATCAGACATGCGCCCCTCCAAGTCCCAGACAGCCACGCCCTCGCAGGCGGTTACCCGGCCATTGTGTCGTGCGGCTTCTTGTCCCCGGCGGGGTGCTCCCCCTTAGTCACCACACCCGCCCCGCACGGGCAGGTGAGATGTGGTGCCACCGGCCGTGCGTGCCAGTCGAGTCCGGGCACCGATGCCTCCCAGCGAACCCCCGCGCTCGCCGGTGCCGCCCCGTCCAGGAAGGCGAGGGCATGCGCCGCGGCAAGGCCGGCGACCGTGGTCGACAGCGCCAGATCGCATGCGTGCACATGACGTGCCCGTCCCGATCGCCACTGCGCCAGCATGCGTGGCCAGGTCGGATCCCGGTCGGCGCGGTCCAAGGCCAGGCAGTTCGCGCAGGCTGTCGCCCCCGGCAAGACGAGCGGCCCGACCACTCCGGTTCCTTCGATCACCCCCGCGTAGAGATGGGGTGTCCCTGACGTGACGAGCGGCTCGGTGGTGAGCGGGTCGGGCGCGTGGGCGTCAAGACCGTCCCGCGGGGCGATGATCACGAGGGAGAGCTCCGGCTCCCCTTCGCCCGGCTCTCGCGGCTCACCGGCTTCCTTCCGCCCACGGCGTGGCGGGCGGTCCGGAGCCGACTGCCGCACGATCCGCCGGGCCGCCGTGTCCCTGCGGTCGCCGACGGCTTCGGCGGGCAGACCGCCCGGCGCCACATCCCAGGGTTCGACGACTCCTCCCTCCAGCACGTCGACCTGCCCCACGCCCGCCCCGGACAGGACCGAGGCCACCACGGCCCCCACCCGCCCCGCTCCCCGGACCTGTACCCGCATCGCCCGCCGTGCCGCCAGCTTCCTCATCCCGTCGCCCGGTCCGGAAGTGACGACCGACAGGGACGCCAGGTCCGGACGCAGCCGGTCCATGGCCGATGTCCTTTCGCGCAAGGCATCGGCCGCCGCGCCGCCTCCTGTCGCGTCGTCGAGGAGCCCGGCTGCGGACAGCCGCCGCACGAGCTTGTCCACGTGATCGTCGGGCAGGCCCATCCGCTTGCCCTCGTCGCGCAGGAGCGGCAGCCCGCGAGTCCCGTCCAGAAGCTGGAGAAAACTGCCCGTCGCCGTGTCCACCGGACCGAGCACCAGGGCATGCGCGGGCGCCACGCCGAACTGGATCGTGTTCAGATCGCGCCAGCCGCGTCGCAGCGCCGGTTTCAACATCGGATGCATGGTCCTCGTCCCCCCGTGGTTCTCCGGCGCTGCCCCCGTCCGCATCACCGGTCAACAGCCAGAATGCCCGCCTCGGCGGACAGCCGCGCAGCGTTGTCCACAGGCAGGGGGTATTCGTCGTACTAATCGATCGCACGGGGAGCGATACCCCGCCGAACCGTCCCGGAGGCGGGACTTCCCCCACACCCAACGGGTAACGTCGGGGCGTGCCCGCCGACCCACTGCACCGCGCCGGAAACCCACAGCGCAGCATGACCAGCCCGCCGTCACCCGGCTCGGTGGCGAGCGCGGTCGAGGTCAGACGGAGCGCCCGCCGCCGCAGAACGGTCTCCGCGTACCGAGAGGGCGATCGCACCGTCGTGCTCATCCCCGCCCGGATGTCCGAGGCCGAGGAACAGCGCTGGGTCAACGTCATGCTCGACAAGCTCGCGGCCCAGGAGAGCAAGCGGGTCCTGGGCGACGCGCAGCTCGCCGAGCGCGCCGAGCGTCTCTCCGAGCAGTACTTCGACGGCCGGGCCAGGCCCACGTCGGTTCGCTGGGTCACGAACCAGAACACCCGCTGGGGCTCGTGCACCCCGTCGGAGGGCAGCATCCGTCTTTCGCACCGGCTGCAGGGCATGCCCGAGTACGTCGTCGACTACGTCCTCGTCCACGAGCTCGCGCATCTCCTGGTCCCCGGACACGGCCCCAACTTCTGGCAGCTCCTGGAGGCGTATCCCCGGACGGAACGGGCTCGTGGGTACCTCGAAGGTGTGGTCGCGGCCGACCGGCTGCCCCATCTGCCGGCTGCTCGCGACGCGTGAACTTCCGTCGCGCGCGCTGGTTGTGTACCGGGTCTGTACCGGCTTGGTCCGCTGTCGCGGATTGCGGTTAGCCTGGCGCGACGCATTTACATTCGGGATGGGGGACGGTCGTTACGTATGGCCAGGGAATTCCAACGCGGCCACAAGGCCAAGATCAGTGACCTCACCGCGGGGACCGATCTGTACGTAGGTGTGCAGATCTCCGCCCCCGGACTGAGCTTCGACATCAGCTGCTTCGGCCTGGACGCGGACGAGCGCCTGTCGGACGACAGTTACTTCATCTTCTTCAACCAGCCGAAGTCGCCCGAGGAGTCCATCCAGCTCCTCGGCGCGCAGGCCGGTGACACGGAATCCTTCCGGGTCACGCTCGACCGGATCCCGCCGCGGATCAAGAAGCTGTCGTTCACCGCGACGATCGACGGCGCCGGACAGATGTCCCAGGTCGCCCCCGGGTACATCCGGATCGTCGCGGGTGGCGAGGAAGTGGCCCGCTACTCCTTCAACGGCGCGGAGTTCTCCACGGAACGTGCCGTGATGCTGGGTGACTTCTACATGAAGGACGTCTGGCGGTTCGCCGCGATCGGCCAGGGCTTCGACGGCGGTCTCGACGCGCTCTTGAAGAACTTCGGCGGCGAGGTCGCCGAGGAGGAGCCCGCGCCGTCGGCGCCGCAGGCCGCCGCCCCGTCCTTCGCGCCGCCCGCCCAGGCCGCCGCGCCGCCCGCGTTCGGCGCTCCGGCGGGCCCCGCCCAGGCTCCTCCGGCTCCTGCTCCCACGCCCGCCCCGGCCCCAGCCCCCGCACCCGCTCCGGCCCAGAACTTCGCGCCCCCGGCCCCGGCCCCGGCGGACCCCTCGGTACACGCCGCGCAGACCATCGTGGCGCCGATGAACCCGCCGCAGGGCGGCACGGTTCCGCCGCCGCAGGCCCCCGCCCCGTACGGACAGCCCGGCCAGCAGCCGCCGCCGCAACAGCCGCAGTTCGGCCAGGTCCCCGGCCAGTCGGCGCCCCTGCCGCCCGGTTACGGCCAGCAGCCGAGCGCCCCGATGCCTCCCGGTTACGGCCAGCAGCCCCCCGGTCAGTTCCCCGGTCAGCCCGCGGCCCCGTCACCGTACGGAGCGGGCGTCCCCCAGGGCGTCCCGCAGGGCGTCCCGCAGGCGGGCGGCGTGGCCGCGGCTCTCGCCGCGTATCGCGAGGCCCCCACCGGGCAGCGCTGGACGCAGCAGAACGAGAAGATGATCCGCGTCGACCTCGGCGTCAGCGAGCAGGCCGTGCTCGCCCGACAGGGCAGCATGGTGCTCTACCAGGGCAAGGTCGAGTTCAGCTACAAGGGCGCCGGCTTCGCGGGCCGCGTCGTGGGCAACTCGACCGGCCAGGAGATGCAGCTGATGCGCTGCTCCGGCCGGGGCCAGGTCTTCCTCGCCGAGGAAGCCACGCATCTGCACCCCATCGAGCTCCAGGGCGACGCGATCTGCGTCTCCGCGGAGAACGTCCTCGCGTTCGACGAGTCCCTCCAGCACGAGGTGCGCAGGATCGAGGGCCACGGCATCCCCGGTGGCGCACTGTTCGTGATGCAGTTCCAGGGCACCGGCACGGTCATCGTCAAGACGCACGGTGTGCCCGTCGTCCTGCCCGTCACCCCGACGACGTTCGCCGACTGCCACGCCGTGGTCGCCTGGTCGGCCGCCGCCCAGGCGATCGTCTCCAGCCAGGTGCGGCTGCGCAGCAACGCGTCCGCGGGCTCGACGGGGGAGAGCGTGAACCTCCAGTTCCGGGGTGCTCCCGGCAACTTCATCATCGTCCAGCCGTTCGAGGTCTGAGGGAGCCCGTCATGAATCAGCAACTCGCGGGCTTCGCCCCCGCGCCCGTCGCCGCCCGTATGGAGAACCACGGCCACCACATGGTCAAGGTGGCGATGCAGACCGGAAACGACCTCCTCGCGCGCGTGGGCTCGATGGTCGCCTACGAAGGCTTCGTGCAGTACGAGCCCAATCCCCCCGCGGTGCGCCAGATCGCCAAGGAGTGGATGACCGGCGAGGGCGCACCTTTGATGAAGTGCTCCGGAGACGGCCTGCTCTATCTCGCCGACTACGGAGCCGACGTCGTCGTCATCAATCTGGCGGGCGACTCGCTCTCGGTGAACGGCACCAACCTCCTGGCCTTCGACGCGAACCTCCAGTGGGGCGTCGAGCGGGTCAAGGGCCTTGCCAAGTTCGCGGGCCAGGGCCTGTGGAACATCAAGATCTCCGGCCAGGGCTGGGTGGCGCTGACCTCCCGCGGCACCCCGGTCGTCGTCGACTGCGGTCGCGGCGAGGACGAGACGTACGTCGACCCGGACGCCCTGATCGCCTGGTCCCCGAACCTCAAGGTGAAGGGCAAGCGCAGCTTCAAGGCCGGTTCGCTCATCGGGCGCGGCAGCGGCGAGGCCTACCAGATGGGCTTCTCCGGGGAGGGCATCGTCGTCGTACAGCCCAGCGAGGACAGCACCGACCGTCTCCGAGCCCGGGGCTGAGGGGGAGCAACACACCATGCAGAGCCCACTTTTCGCGCACACCGAGCAGCAGACTCAGGAGCGCTACACCGTCCAGAACCCGCAGCTGCTGCGGGTCGCCCTCGCGGGCCACGACGACATCCTGGCCCGCAAGGGCGCCATGGTCGCCTACCAGGGGCTGATCGAGTTCGACGCCGAGTACCAGAGCCAGGGCAACCAGCGGGCCCGCGCGCAGACCGGCGAGGGCCTCGACCTGATGCGCTGCCACGGCCAGGGCACGGTCTATCTCGCCAACCTCGCCCAGTACATCCACGTCGTGGACGTGGACCAGGACGGTCTGACCGTGGACAGCAGCTATGTCCTCGCGCTCGACTCGTCGCTGACCCATCAGGTCATCGCCGTGGACAGCCAGTACGGCATCTCCGGCTCCGGCAAGTACCAGCTCAACATCACGGGCCGCGGCAAGGTCGCCCTGATGACCTCGGGTCAACCGCTGATGCTGCAGGTCACGCCTGACCAGTACGTGAATGCCGACGCCGACGCGATCGTCGCCTGGTCCAACGGCCTGCGGGTGCAGATGCAGGCCCAGACGCACTCCTCGGGGGTGTGGCGGCGCCGCGGCAACACCGGCGAGGGCTGGGAGCTCAGCTTCATGGGCCAGGGATACGCGCTCGTCCAGCCGAGTGAGTTGCTGCCGCCCCAGAACGCCGTGGTCGGGCAGGGCGCGCGCGCCCAGTTCGGCGTCGGGCAGCAGGGCGCTCGGGGGCAGAACCAAGGCAACGTTTGGAGCTGAAGCCTCTCCGGGCGAGACAGAACCAGGAGGAGCGTGGGGAACTGCGGGCCAGTTGTGGATGGTCGCGCAGCTCCCCGCGCCCCTTACGGGGCACGGCTACAGCCGTGCCCGCGTCGCCTCCACCAGGCGTACGACCGACTCGTCGGCGACGCCCGCCACCTCGTCGTACGCGAACCAGCGCAGGTCCAGTGACTCGTCGCTGATCGCCTCGACGGCGTCCCGCGGGGCCGACGCCGCGTACTGCACGTCGAGGTGCTGGGTGCAGGGGCCCGGAATCGGGTGGCGGTCCAGGCGGACCGGACCCCCCGGGACGAGCGTCAGACCCGGCACCCCCGACTCCTCCGTCGCCTCACGCAGCGCGGCCGCGGCCAGCGAGGCGTCACCCGGCTCGCAGTGACCGCCCATCTGGAGCCACATCCGCAGCTTCTTGTGCAGGGTCAGCAGCACGCGCCCGCGCTCCGGGTCGATGACCAGGGCGCTGGCCGTCACATGGCCGTCCGTACAGGCCTTCCACATGCCGTCCTCGGGGTGGGCGGCGAGATGGTCCAGGTAGTACTGGCGCAGCTCTTCCTGCTCCTCGTACCCCTTCAGCACGAGGACCGCGTCGTCGTACAGGCTCACTTGTCGTCGTCGCCTTTGTCGCCCTTGTCGCTCTTGCCGGTGTCGCCCTCGGTGTCCTCGGCACCCGCGGCGTCCTTCTTGAGGTCCGGCTTGGCGGAGCCGCCCGCCGCCTCGCCGAGCATCTTGTCCAGCTCGGAGAAGTCCAGCTGCTCGTGGTGCACGAAGCCGTCCGGGTCGTCCAGGTCCGAGGCCGTGGGCAGCATGTCCGGGTGGGCCCACAGGCCGTCACGGCCGTCCACGCCGCGCGCGTCCGTGAGCGAGGCCCACAGGCGCGAGGCGTCCCGCAGCCGGCGCGGGCGCAGCTCAAGACCGATGAGCGTGGCGAAGGTCTGCTCCGCGGGGCCACCTGTCGCGCGGCGGCGGCGCAGCGTCTCGCGGAGGGCGTCGGCGGACGACAGGCGGGGCTTGGCCGCGGCGTGCACGACCGCGTCCACCCAGCCCTCGACGAGCGCGAGAGCGGTCTCCAGGCGGGCCAGAGCGGCCTTCTGCGCCGGAGTGTCCTCCGGCTGGAACATGCCCTGCTGGAGCGCTTCCTGCAGCTGCTCGGGGTTCTGCGGGTCGAGCTGGCCGACCACGTCCTCCAGCTTGGCGGTGTCGACCTTGATGCCGCGGGCGTACCCCTCGACCGCGCCGAACAGATGCGAGCGCAGCCACGGCACGTGGGCGAAGAGCCGCTGGTGGGCGGCTTCGCGCAGCGCCAGGTAGAGCCGGACCTCGTCCTGGGCGATGCCGAGGTCCTTGCCGAAGGCCTCGACGTTCACCGGAAGGAGAGCTGCCTTGCCGGCCGGGCCGAGCGGCAGGCCGATGTCGGTGGAGCCGACGACCTCACCCGCGAGCACGCCCACGGCCTGGCCGATCTGCTGGCCGAACATGGCGCCGCCCATGGAGCGCATCATCCCGATCAGCGGGCCCGCCATGGCCTGCATCTCCTCGGGCAGTACGTCACCCATGGCGAGGCCGACACGCTCGGCGACCGGGTCGACCAGTTCCTTCCACACCGGAAGGGTCGCCTCGACCCACTCGGCGCGGCTCCAGGCCACGGCCAGGCCGGAGCCGGACGGCAGGGACGTCGCGTCGTCGAGCCACAGGTCGGCGAGGCGGATGGCCTCCTCGACCGCGCCGCGCTCGGCGGGACCGACACTCGCGTCCTTGGTGCCGTCGGGCGTCCCCTGGGAGACGGTCTGGCGGGCGATGTCCTTGGCCATGTCCCAGTTCACCGGGCCGCCCTCGTACGAGAGCATCTGGCCGAGCTGCTGGAACGCGGCGCCCAGGTCGTTCGGGTTCATCGAACCGAACATCGCGGCGAACGGGTTGTCACCGCCAGGGCCGCCAGGGCCGCCTGCGCCGGGCAGGCCGCCGAAGCCGAACGGGTTCCCAGGGCCACCTGCACCCTGTCCCCCTCCGGGGCTGTCCTTCTTCTTGCCCTCGTCGCCGTTCTCCGGCTCCTCCGGCGGAAGGCCGAATCCGAATGGGGTGTCACTCACGGGATTCCTCGGCTCGTCAGGCCGCCGGTACGGTTCCGGCGGCGGCTGCCCTACAACACCACCCAGCGTAGACACCGTGACGGGATCGGGCCTCAGTGCTTCGCCGAGTCATGGCCTGCGGCAGGATGGATGCCACCTGGTACATACGCGTCATTCGCGTATCTACAGAAGACAACCGCTGGAGACGCCTGGTGAGTTCCCCAGATCCACAGGTTCGCGCAGCGCGAAACCTTTCTACTCCGAGCCCCGTCCGAGGGCCCGTGGTCGCCGTCACCGGCGCCGCCTCCGGCGTGGGCGCGCTGCTGACCGAGCGCCTGGCCGCGTCCGATGAGATCAAGCAGGTCGTTGCCATCGACGAGCGGCGGGGCGAGTGCGCCCAGGCCCAGTGGCACATCCTGGACGTCAGGGACCCGGCCATCGCCGAGAAGCTGCGGGGCGCGGACGTCGTGGTCCACCTCGCCCTCGATCTCGACCTGGAGACGGACGCCGCGGCCCGTACGGCGTACAACGTGCGCGGCACGCAGACCGTGCTGACGGCCGCCGCGGCGGCCGGCGTCCACCGCGTCGTGCTCTGCACGTCGGCGATGGTCTACGGAGCGCTGTCCGACAACGAACTGCCCCTCTCCGAAGACGCCGAACTGCGCGCCACGGCGGAGGCCACCGGTGTCGGTGACCTCCTGGAGGTCGAGCGCCTCGCCCGGCGCGCACCCCGGGCCCACCCCGGTCTGAACGTCACGGTGGTGCGGCCCGCGATCCTGGTGGGCGGCACGGACACCGCGCTCACCCGGTACTTCGAGTCGCCGAGGCTGCTCGTGGTGGCGGGATCGCGCCCCGCCTGGCAGTTCTGCCATGTCGAGGACCTGTGCAGCGCCCTGGAGTACGCCGTCCTGGAGAAGGTCGACGGTGAGCTGGCCGTCGGCTGCGACGGTTGGCTCGAGCAAGAAGAGGTCGAGGAGCTCAGCGAGATCAGGCGCATGGAGCTGCCGTCCACGGTGGCCCTGGGCGCCGCCGCGCGGCTGCACCGGATCGGGCTCACACCGTCTCCCGCCGGTGACCTCGCGTACACGATGTACCCGTGGGTGGTCAGCGTCAGCAGGCTGCACGACGCGGGCTGGCGTCCACAGTGGACGAACGAGGAGGTCCTCGGGGAGCTCCTCGAAGAGGTCGCGGGGCGACGCACCGTGGCGGGACGCAGGCTCGGCCGCAAGGACGCGACGGCCGCGGGCGCGGCGGGTGCGACGGTCGCGCTGCTGGGCGCCGCCGCGGTGGTGCGGCGGGCGCGGAAGGCGCGGCGCCGGATCTGAGACTCGCCGTGGGCCCGTGCGGAGCTCTCGCCCTGTAGAGAGCTCCAACGCGGCACGCGCGCGTGCCGGGCGAAAGCGCTATTCCGTGATGTCCGTGCCGTGCGGCACCATGGCCGCATGGCACGCACCACGAACGACCACCCCGGCGAGCAGACCGCGCAGGACCCCATCAGGCTTCTCGCGATCCGTGACGCACCGCTCTCCCTGGACGAGGTCTTCAGGGCCGTCGGCGACGACGCCGCGGGCGGCACGGCGCTCTTCGTGGGGACCGTGCGCAATCACGACGGCGGCGCGGACGTCGACGAACTCGGCTATTCGACCCATCCGACGGCAGAGGCCGAGATGCGCCGAGTGGCCGAGAAGGTCGTCGGCGAATACCCGGTGCGCGCTCTGGCCGCCGTCCACCGCGTCGGCGACCTGGCGGTGGGCGATCTCGCGGTCGTCGTGGCGGTCTCCTGCCCGCACCGGGCGGAGGCCTTCGCCGCCTGCCGCAAGCTCATCGACGACCTCAAGCACGAAGTGCCGATCTGGAAGCACCAGCGGTTCTCCGACGGTCAGGAGGAGTGGGTCGGCGCCTGCTGACCTCCTTACGCCCCCACCGGGCCAGTTGGCCCGAGGAGCCTTCAGGTTGCGTAACCCGGCCCCCGGCGTGAGCGTTGACGCAGCGGATGGTTAATCTGCTGATCAGTCAGTTGCGGTCGCTCAAGGGGTCGGGAGGTCGACATGGCATCACTTGCCTGGTTGCTGATTCCGTTCGCGGCAGCTGTCGGTGCGGGGCTGTGGGCCGCCCTGGCGGCGCGTAACCGCAAGTCCGGCAAGACCGGGGACAACTCCGAACTGAACGGCTACGCGGCCTTCCGCGAGGCGATGGAGAAGCCCCGCCAGGGATCGTGAGGCCGCGGCGCCCCAGGGCCTCCTGAGGCCCTGTGAGCCCCGTACGGACTGGCCCCAGCGGTGCACTGACAGGCAGGTCCCGTACTGTCGTTCCATGCCACGCCGCACCGCGACGATGCTCGCCTCCACCCTGATGCTGATCGCGCTGCTCTGCGCCGGAGTCCTCATCAAAGTGCCGTACTCGGAGATGTCCCCGGGTCCGACGGTGAACACCCTCGGCGACCACGGCGGCGAGCCGGTGCTGCAGATCTCGGGCCACAAGACCTATCCGACGACCGGTCACCTCAACATGACGACGGTCCGGGTCACGAGTGCCGACTACAACATGAACATCGCGGAGGCCGTGTACGGCTGGATGGCCCACGACAACATCGTGGTGCCGCACGACACCCTCTACCCGAACGGCAAGACCGAGCAGCAGTCGAGCCAGGAGAACGCCGAGGAGTTCAGCCAGTCCCAGGAGAGCGCCAAGGTCGCCGCGCTCAGGGAGCTGAACCTGCCGGTGAAGTCCCAGGTCGTCGTCTCCACCGTCTTCAAGAACAGCCCCGCCGAGGGCAAGCTCCACGCGGGTGACGTCATCAGGAAGGTCGACGGCACGCCCGTGAAGGAGATGACGGACGTCGCCGAGCTGGTCACCAAGCACAAGCCGGGCCAGGACGTCGTCTTCAGCCTCGTCCCCGTCAAGGAGGCGGCCGCCGCCGAGAAGGCGGGCAAGGAGCCGACCCGGACGCAGGACGTGAAGATCACCACGGAGAAGGCGAAGGACGGCCGCGCGATCGTCGGCATCCAGGCGGGCACCGATCACACGTTCCCGTTCACGATCGACATCAAGCTCGCTGACGTCGGCGGCCCCAGCGCCGGACTGATGTTCGCGCTCGGCATCGTCGACAAGCTGACCCCGGGCGACCTCACCGGCGGTAATTTCGTGGCCGGCACCGGCACGATCGAGGACAACGGCAAGGTCGGCCCGATCGGCGGCATCGGCATGAAGACGGTCGGCGCGCGCGCCAAGGGCGCCAAGTACTTCCTGACGCCGAAGGAGAACTGCGCCACGGCCGCCAAGGACGTCCCGGACGGCCTCACGCTGGTCAAGGTGGACAGCATCGACGACGCGGTCGACTCCCTCGACGACATCCGCAAGGGCGACACCGCGGACCTGCCGCAGTGCACGGTGAAGAAGTAGGCGGACGTACGCGGGCGGGGCGGCCCCGCCCGCGTACGAGAGCAGCCGGTCTCAGGCGAACGTGGCCGCCAGCGCGTCCGCGAGGCCCGGAACGAGGTCGGACCCCGTGAGGACCTCGGTGGCCGAGTCCTTCTCGCGCAGCCGCAGGGCCGAGTCGCGCGCACCGTCACGCAGCACCGCGACCGTCATGCGGACCTCCTGGCGGTCCGGGTGCTCGGCCACCCACTTCGCGAGCTGTGCCTCGCTGAGCCCTTCGGGGACGGACGTCTCCGCCGACGGCGGCAGCATCAGGCGCTCCACCGTGAGCGCGCAGCCCGCCACGGCGTCCGGCCAGGCGATGGTGGCGAGGAACTCGTCCAGCGGCTTGCCCTCCGGGATCTCCTCCTGCTCGATGGGTGTGAGGCCGGAGTCCTCGGGGGAGTTGTCGAGGCCGAGCTGGGTGGCGAGGCCGGGTTCTTGGGAGCGCAGTCGCGCCGTGTCGACGAGCGCGAAGAGGCGTGCGGGCAGGTCCCAGCCGAGGCCGGACACGTACTCGTCGATCTCGAGTACGGCACGGGTGAGGGGGCTCGCTGCCATGGGAGTGTTGGACATGGTCACAATCCTGCCTCGTTAGTCCCGAGAAACGGGAACCGAGTAAAGCGTGAGTAAGTTGCATAGGTGTGGGTCCACGATCACAGGACCCTGACGGATCAACAGAATCAACATCGACTTCGAGGTGCGCACCTTGGCTTTCCAGATGCCGGACCGCGGCGGAGGCCCGACGGGGCCACGGATCAGAGTGGGCCGACCGTCCCGTCGCGTCCGGACCCTGCTCATGACACTGGGCATCCTGGCTGTTCTCGCCATGGTGTTCGTCATGTTCGCGGGGTTCTGGACAGACTGGCTCTGGTACCGCTCGGTCAACTATTCGTCGGTCTTCACCACGACCCTGTGGACCAAGATCGGCCTGTTCTTCGTCTTCGGCCTCCTCATGGCGGCCGCGGTCGGACTGAACATCTGGCTGGCGCACCGGTTGCGCCCGCCGTTGAGCGCCATGTCGATGGAGCAGCAGAGCCTCGACCGGTACCGCATGAGCATCGCGCCGTACAAGAAGTGGCTGCTGCTCGGCATCGCCACGCTCGTCGGCCTGATCGCGGGCGCGTCCGCCGCCGGCCAGTGGCGGACATGGCTGCTGTGGGTGAACGGCGTCTCCTTCGGTCAGAAGGACCCGCAGTTCCACCTGGACGTGTCGTTCTTCGCGTTCGACCTGCCCTGGTACCGCTTCCTGCTGGGCTTCGGCTTCGCGGCCACGGTGCTCTCCCTGATCGCCGCCGCCCTCACGCACTACCTGTACGGCGGGCTGCGGATCACCAGCCCCGGCGCGCGCGCCACGGCGGCGTCCACCGGGCATCTTTCGGTGCTGCTCGGCGTCTTCGTGACGCTCAAGGCAGTGGCGTACTGGCTCGACCGGTACGGCCTCGCGGTGAAGTCGAGTGACTTCAAGGCGACGGGCGACTGGACGGGCCTTCGCTACGTGGACGCGAACGCGTATCTGCCGGCGAAGACCATCTTGTTCTGCATCGCCGTCATCTGCGCGCTGCTCTTCTTCGGGACGCTGTGGCGGCGCACGTGGCAGCTGCCGGTCATCGGCTTCGGCCTGATGGTCCTCTCCGCCATCCTCATCGGCGGTCTGTACCCGGCCATCGTGCAGAAGTTCCAGGTCTCGCCGAACGAGCAGGCCAAGGAAGCGCCGTACATCCAGAAGAACATCAAGGCGACGCGCGACGCGTACGGCATCAGCGGTGTGAAGCCCGAGGACTACAAGGGCGCGGGCAAGGCCGACGAGGAGCCGGAGAAGAAGCGTGATGACGCGGACTCCGCCGCCAACTACCGGCTGAACGACCCGAACATCGTCTCGCCGACGTTCCAGCAGCTGGAGCAGGAGCGCGAGTACTACCGCTTCCCGACGACCCTGGACGTGGACCGCTACAACGGCCAGGACACCGTCGTCGGTCTGCGTGAGCTGAGTCTCGACAAGCTCGAGAAGCGCAACTGGATCAACGACCACTTCGCCTACACCCACGGCTACGGCATGGTCACGGCCAAGGGCACGGAGACGAAGAAGGGCTCCAAGGGAGCTCCGGACTTCACGAACTACGGCCTGCCGACCGCCGGCAACCTCGGCGAGTACGAGCAGCGGATCTACTACGGCGAGAAGACCACCCAGTACTCGATCGTGGGCGGGCCCCAGAAGGAGCTCGACTACGAAGAGGACGGCGGCGGCCAGAAGACCTACAGCTACAAGGGCGACAGCGGAGTCAACCTCTCCAACCCGATCAACCGAGCCGCGTACGCCGTGTCCTTCGGCGAACCGCAGATGCTGTACTCGGGCGCGATCGGCGAGGGGTCGCGGATTCTCTACAACCGCACGCCCAAGGAGCGCGTCGAGGCGGTGGCTCCCTGGCTGACCATCGACGGCGACACGTATCCGACGGTCGTCGACGGCAAGATCCAGTGGGTCGTCGACGCCTACACGACGAGCAACGGGTATCCGTACGCCTCGCGGACCACGCTCGGCGACACCACGGCCGACTCGCTGTCGGAGTCGGACGACGCGCGCGCGGTGGTGGCCCAGCAGAACCGGGTCAACTACATCCGCAACTCGGTGAAGGCGACCGTCGACGCGTACACGGGCGAGGTCAAGCTCTACACCTGGGACGACAAGGACCCGGTCCTGAAGACCTGGAAGAAGGCGTTCCCGGACACCGTCAAGGACAAGGGTGAGATCCCCAAGGCCCTGATGGACCATCTGCGCTACCCCCAGGACATGTTCAAGGTGCAGCGTGAGCTCCTGACGCTCTACCACGTCACGGACCCCGGCCAGTTCTACAACGCGAGTGACGCCTGGCAGGTGCCGAACGACCCGACGAAGAAGGACAACAGCGCGGTCCCGCCGTACTACCTGTCCATGAAGACGCCGGGTCAGACGCAGCAGCAGTTCTCGCTGACGACGACGTTCACCCCCAGCGGGCGCCCGAACCTGCGCGCCTTCATGACGGTCGACGCCGACGCCAGAAGCAAGAACTTCGGCACGATGAAGCTGCTGAGAGTCACGGGCGACGTGGACGGCCCTGAACAGGTCCAGAACAAGCTGAACTCGATGACCGAGGTCGGTAACTTCGTCCGGGACATGAAGGGCGCCGACTCCGACGTCCTCTACGGAAACCTGCTGACCGTCCCCCTGGACGACGGATTCCTCTACGTCGAGCCCGTGTACGTACAGGGACGTAAATCGGCGTATCCGCTCCTGAAGAAGGTCGCGGTGTCCTACGGCACGGAGACCGCGTTCGCGGACTCCCTGAGCGACGGCCTCAACCAGGTCTTCGGTGCGGAAGGAACCACCAAGCCACCGGCCGACGGCACGGACGAGCCGGCCGACCCGGCCGATCCGCCCAAGACGAACGACCCGACGGTGCAGGCTGCCCTCGACGACGCCCAGCAGGCGTTCGAGGACGGGCAGACGGCCCTGAAGGACGGCGACTGGGAGGCGTACGGCAAGGCGCAGGAGGACCTCCAGAAAGCCCTGCAGCGCGCCGAGGACGCCCAGGCCAAGGCAGGCGACAAGGCAGGCGACAAGCCGGGCGACAAGGCGGGCGACAAGCCGGCCGACAAGGATGACAAGGGAGATCAGAAGGGCGACTGACCTGCGGTAAAGCACCCACCCCGGGCCGTGGTACTGTTTCAACACAACGGCGCGGGGTGGAGCAGCTCGGTAGCTCGCTGGGCTCATAACCCAGAGGTCGCAGGTTCAAATCCTGTCCCCGCTACTAAAAGACGAAGGCCCGGATCCTTATCGGATCCGGGCCTTCGTCGTGTATGTGGTCGTGTGTGCGAGGGGTCCGTGGCGTCGTGCGCTGGTCTGTGCGAACCGTGCTCCGCGCGAGGGGAGTTGGGGAAACTGTGTTTCACTTATCTCTCTGTGGGCAAGTCGACAAAACGCTGAAGTGACCTCACTGGCTGCGGTATACCAGGTGTACCCAGGTTGCAGGTGGTGCGACGATGGACGTTATGGGGGACAAGGCAACTCTGTTGGAGACAGGGCGGTTTGTGCAGCCGGCCGACCGGGAGGATCCCGGGGCGGCCGCCGAAGAATTGCGCCATCGGCTGGCCGCCGAGGCCGGAGACGTCGACGCGATGAGCGTCCTCGGAAGCCTTCTGCTGCGCCGCGGTGATCTCGACGGTGCCGAGTCCATGCTGCGCGCGGCGACCGCCGAGGGCGACCGCGCCGCGGCCAACAACCTCGGAGTCCTCCTCCACCAGCGCGGATACGCCGACGAGGCGGCCGGTTGGTGGCGGGTCGCCGCCGTCGCCGGTTCCGCCGCGGCGGCGCACGCGCTCGGGCGCTACCACCGCGAGCGCGGCGACGAGCCCGCCGCGGAGTACTGGCTGCGGCAGTCCGCCGAGCAGGGGCACGCCCTGGGTGCGTACGCTCTCGCCGATCTCCTGGAGCACCGCGGTGACGTCGGCGCCGAGCGCTGGATGCGCGCGTCGGCCGAGCGCGGTCACCGCGAGGCGGCCTACCGCATCGCCCGTGCCCTTGACCGGCGGGCCACCGCCGAGCGCACCGACACCAAGACCCCCGCGAAGGCCGACGCCAAAGGAGCACGTTCCGCCGCGGCCGAGGCCGAGCAGTGGTACCGCCAGGCCGCCGCGCGCGGCCACCGGCGGGCCGCGCTGCACCTCGGCGCGATCCTGGAGCAGCGCGGCGAGCTGAAGGAGGCGGGACGCTGGTACCTGAACTCCGCGAAGGACGGGGAGGCGCGTGCCGCCTGCGCTCTCGGCTTCCTGCTGCGTGACGCGGGCGACGAGGAGAGCGCCGCCGTCTGGTGGCTGAAAGCGGCCCAGGACGGCGACGGGAACGCCGCGAACGCCCTGGGCGCGCTGCACGCCGAGCGGGGCGAGACCCAGACCGCCGAGCGGTGGTACAGGGCGGCCATGGACGCGGGAGACGTGAACGGCGCGTACAACCTCGGTCTGCTCTGCGCCGAGCAGGGGCGGACCGTGCAGGCCGACCAGTGGTACAGGCGTGCCGCGTACGCCGGTCACCGCGAGGCCGCCAACGCGCTGGCCGTGCTGCTGCTCCAGGGCGGCGACGCGGCGGGCGCCGAGCCGTGGTTCTCCAAGGCGGCCGAGGCGGGCAGCGTGGACGCGGCCTTCAACCTCGGGATCCTGTACGCGTCCCGTGACGACGAGGACTCCGCCCTGGCCTGGTACGAGCGTGCGGCGGCCGCCGGGCACACCGAGGCGGCGCTCCAGGTCGGCACCGCGCGGCTGCGGGAGGGCGACGAGCGGGACGCCGAGCGGCATCTGCGGTGTGCGGCGGGCGGCGGCAGCGCGGAGGCGGCGTACCGCCTGGGCACCGTGCTCGACGCGCGGCGGTCCGCCGCGGGCCCGCCCGCCCTCGGGGAGCCCGCAGCCGAGAAGACCGAGTGCGAGGAGTGGTACGAGCGGGCGGCCCAGCAGGGGCACCGGCGTGCGCAGGTGCGGGTCGGGATGCTGGCCGCGGGGCGCGGGGATGTCGTCGAGGCGGCGCGGTGGTACCGCCTCGCGGCGGACGCGGGCAGCCGGAACGGCGCGTTCAACCTCGGGCTGCTGCTCGCCCGCGAGGGCAGTGAGCCGGAGGCAGCGCTGTGGTGGACGCGGGCCGCTGACGCCGGGCACGGGCGGGCCGCGCTCCGGCTCGCGCTGCTCTACGCCCGGCGCGGACAGCTGGTCGAGGGGCAGCGGTGGGCTTCGCGTGCGGTGGAGCTGGGGCCCGCTGAGGTCAGCGAGCGAGCCGCTCGCTTGCGCGAAGCTCTTCAGCAGGAGCTGACTGCCTGACCCCTGCGCCTGCCCTCCTTCTCACTTGCGGCTGTCGGGCGGGTGCAGGCTGGTGGGCGGGCTGTGCCCACTCGTTCCGCCCTGCGGAACGCCTGCCCACAGCAAGGCGCCGGAACGGATTTGCGCTGGTCGTCGCGTCTGACGTACGGTTACAACACAACGGCGCGGGGTGGAGCAGCTCGGTAGCTCGCTGGGCTCATAACCCAGAGGTCGCAGGTTCAAATCCTGTCCCCGCTACTAAAGGCCAAAGGCCGGGAAGCATCAGCTTCCCGGCCTTTGGTGTGTTCCGGGGCGCTATCACGAGGGAAGAGCCCGGCGTGAACCACGCGTCCGCAGGGCGCGCGAAAGCCCCCGGTGCCATCGGCCACCGGGGGCTTTCGTCAACGTACGAGCAAGAAGCGCTACGCCGCCGCGCAGCTCGGGCACGTGCCCCGATATGTGACGTCCGCGCCCTCGACCGTGAAGCCGAAGCGCTCCGAGTCGGGGAGGCTGCTCAGCGGGTTGCCCGTGGGATGGACGTCACGGATCGTGCCGCACTGCGCGCACACCAGGTGCTGGTGGGGGCGGTGGGCGTTCGGGTCGTACCGCTTGGCCCTGCGGTCCGTCGAGACCTCGATGACCTCACCGAGGGTCACCAGCTCACCCAGAGTGTTGTAGACGGTCGCGCGGGAGATCTCGGGCAGTTTGCCGACGGCGCGCGCGTGCACCTCGTCCGCCGTCAGGTGTACGTGGTCCCCGTCGAGGACCTCGGCCACGACACGGCGCTGCGCGGTCATGCGCCAGCCGCGTCCGCGCAGTCGTTCCAACAGGTCACTCATGAGCACCAGCCTAACAGGTGAGGGACCAAGTCCCGACGAGGTGTGACTTTGGATGTTCACTTGACTTAGACAATGTCTATCGTAGGATCGAGTTCGGCAGAAGCCAAGGGCATCGGCTGACACCAAGGGCTACGCCAAGGGACAGGACTTGCAGGAAATGACGCAGGAGGCGCACGTGACGCAGGGACCGCTCACCACGGAGGCCGGCGCGCCGGTCGCCGACAATCAGAACAGCGAGACCGCTGGTGCAGGCGGTCCGGTTCTGGTCCAGGACCAGGCGCTGCTGGAGAAGCTCGCGCACTTCAACCGCGAGCGCATCCCGGAGCGCATCGTCCACGCACGTGGCGCCGGCGCGTACGGCACCTTCACGCTGACCCGCGACGTCTCGCAGTGGACGCGCGCGAAGTTCCTCTCCGAGGTCGGCAAGCAGACGGAGACCTTCCTCCGCTTCTCCACCGTCGCCGGCAACCTCGGCTCCGCCGACGCCGTGCGTGACCCCCGTGGCTTCGCGCTGAAGTTCTACACGGAGGAGGGGAACTACGACCTGGTCGGGAACAACACCCCCGTCTTCTTCATCAAGGACGCCATCAAGTTCCCCGACTTCATCCACACGCAGAAGCGCGACCCGTACACGGGCTCGCAGGAAGCCGACAACGTGTGGGACTTCTGGGGCCTGAGCCCCGAGTCGACCCACCAGGTCACCTGGCTCTTCGGTGACCGCGGCATCCCGGCGACGCTGCGCCACATGAACGGGTACGGCTCGCACACGTTCCAGTGGAACAACGAGGCCGGCGAGGTCTTCTGGGTCAAGTACCACTTCAAGACCGACCAGGGGATCAAGAACCTCACCACGGAAGAGGCGGTCAGGCTCTCCGGCGTCGACCCCGACTCCCACCAGCGCGACCTGCGCGAGGCCATCGAGCGCGGCGAGTTCCCGTCCTGGACCGTGCAGGTGCAGATCATGCCCGCGGCCGACGCGGCGACGTACCGCTTCAACCCGTTCGACCTCACCAAGGTGTGGCCGCACGAGGACTACCCGCCGATCGAGATCGGCAAGCTGGAGCTCAACCGCAACCCGGAGAACATCTTCGCCGAGGTCGAGCAGTCCATCTTCAGCCCCGCGCACTTCGTGCCGGGCATCGGTCCCTCCCCGGACAAGATGCTCCAGGGCCGCCTCTTCGCGTACGGCGACGCCCACCGCTACCGCGTCGGCATCAACGCCGACCACCTGCCGGTGAACCGCCCGCACGCCACCGAGGCGCGCACCAACTCGCGTGACGGCGCGCTGTACGACGGCCGCCACAAGGGCACGAAGAACTACGAGCCGAACTCCTTCGGCGGCCCGTTCCAGACGGACCGGCCGCTGTGGGTGTCCACCCCCGTCACCGGCGGCACGGGCAACCACGAGGCGCCCTCGCACGCCGAGGACAACGACTTCGTGCAGGCGGGCAACCTCTACCGCCTGATGTCCGAGGACGAGAAGGGCCGCCTGATCGAGAACCTGGCGGGCTTCATCTCCAAGGTCTCGCGCGACGACATCGCCGAGCGCGCGATCAACAACTTCCGTCAGGCTGACGGAGACTTCGGCAAGCGCCTCGAGGCCGCGGTCCAGGCCCTTCGCGGCTGAGATCGCTTGTCGCAGGGAGAAAAGGCGGGCCGGATCCCTTCGGGGGGTCCGGCCCGCCGACCGTTCTCGGCGAAGAGTGCTCAGGCCGTGAGTGTGGGCGCCTGCTGCCTGCTCGGGGCCCAGCAGCGGATGATGTCGCGGACCGAGACGATGCCGGTCGGTTCGTTCCCGTCCATGACGATCAGGTGCCGGAAGCCGCCGTGCGACATGGCGTCGGCCGCCTCCTCCAGGGTCCAGGACGGAGCGGCGAAGACGACATCGGTCGTGGTGTGGGTGCCGGCGGTCTCGGTGTCGGGGTTCTGGCCGAGGCCCAGCGAGACGAGGACGTCGCGCTCGGTCAGGATTCCCAGGCTGGTGTCGGCGTCGAGGACGACGGCCGCGCCGACGCGGCGCGCCGCCATCAGCCGGGCCGCTTGGCGCAGTGTGTGGGCGGGACCGATGGTGAGGACCATCGTGCTCATGGCGTCGCGGACGAGCATGGGCTTGAGCCACCTCCTGAGTGGACCGCAAGAGAAGCGATTCACAAGTTCACAAGTGGGGGAACTCTTAGAGTCGCAGGCCTGCGGGTCCTCAACAAGGGGGCGGGTGCTGCCGGTTCAGGGCGTACGCGCGCGGGGCGTACGCCTCAGTAGCGCTGGTTGAGGTAACCGAGCAGCTCGTCGTGGAGCAGGCCGTTCGACGCCGCCGCGTTGCCGCTGTGCGGGCCCGGAATGCCGTCGAGGCCGGTGAAGGTGCCGCCCGCCTCGGTCACGATGATCGCGGTCGCCGCCATGTCCCAGAGCGAGAGCTCGGGCTCCGCGCAGATGTCGATCGAGCCCTCGGCGACCATCATGTAGGGCCAGAAGTCGCCGTAGCCCCGCGTGCGCCAGACCGCGCGCGTGAGGTCCATGAACCCGTCGAGGCGGCCCTGCTCCTCCCAGCCCGTGAGCGAGGAGTACGCGAAGGAGGCGTCCTGGAGCCGCGAGACCTTGGAGGCCTTGAGCCGGGTCGCCGAGGTCAGGCTGCGCCCGGTGAAGGCACCCGCGCCCTTCGCCGCCCACCAGCGGCGGCCGAGCGCGGGCGCCGAGACGACACCCACCACCGGCTGGAAGCCGCCCTCGCCCGCCTCCATCAGGGCGATCAGCGTGGCCCAGACCGGCACGCCGCGTACGTAGTTCTTGGTGCCGTCGATCGGGTCGATCACCCAGCGGCGCGGGCCCGTGCCCTCGACGCCGTACTCCTCACCGAGGATCGCGTCGCGCGGCCGTCCGCGCTTCAGGTTCGACCGGATCAACTCCTCGGCCGTTTTGTCCGCCTCACTCACCGGCGTCATGTCCGGCTTGGTCTCGACCTTGAGGTCGAGAGCCTTGAACCGGTCCATCGTCGCGGCGTCGGCAGCGTCCGCGAGGACATGGGCAAGACGCAGATCATCGTGGTAGTCGGGCATGAGTGAACAGTATCGATCTCGTTGTGCCTGGGCCACAGCACCGTATGTCCGGGCCATTCCGGGACATGACGCATACCGTGCCAGGTCGCGCCGGGGCTATTGACACCGCTTCCGAGCGCGTCAACTCTGGCCGCAGAGCCGCTTCGGCCCCGGGAGGCGACGATGCCCGCAGCACGGGAATCCCTACTGGACGCGGCCAACACGGCGCTCGCCCGCCGACCGTGGCCGGGCGTCCGCATGGTCGACGTCGCGGCCACCGCCGGGGTGTCCCGGCAGACCCTCTACAACGAGTTCGGCAGCAAGGACGGCCTGGCGCGCGCCCTGCTCCGGCGCGAGACCGACGCGTATCTGCACGGCGTGGAGCGCGCGTTGGCCGTGGAGGGCGGTCCGGTGGACCGGCTCACCGCCGTGAGCGCGTGGACGATCGCCGCCGCCCGCGGGAACGCACTGGCCCGGGCCATGCTCACCGGCTGCTGGAGCGAACGGCTGCCCGCACCGACCAGGCCCGGAATCTCCTCCTCGCCCGTACCGGCACAGCGGCGCGCGGACGCGGGCGTCCCCTCGCCCGCCGAACTGCTCGCCCTCGTACGGGACAAGGCGGTGAACGCGCTGAACGGCCGGGCGCGGCCGAAGGACACGGAAGAGCTCGCGATGGCCTGTGAGAGTGCCGTGCGGATGGCGCTGTCGTACGTCGTCGCGCCCTCGCCGGCGGATGAGGACCCCGTGGAACTCGTGCGCGGGACCCTCGGGCGCTGGATCAACGCCTGAGGACGCCGCTCAGTCGCAGGATCAGTGCGCGGAGCCCGACAGCTGCAGGCCGATGACACCGACGATCACCAGCGAGATCGACACGAGCTTGAGCGTGGAGACGACGTCACCGAGGAAGATCATTCCGTAGATCGCGGTGCCCGCGGCGCCGATGCCCGTCCAGACCGCGTACGCCGGGCCCACGTCGAGCTTGCGCAGCGCGAGCGTGAGCAGGCCGAAGCTGCCCAGGGCGAAGGCCGCGAAAGTGATCGTCGGCCAGAGCCGGGTGAAGCCGTGCGAGAGCTTGAGGCAGACCGCGAACCCGGTCTCCAGGAACCCCGCGACGATGACCAGCAGCCACGCCATGTTTCTGCCTCCCGCATCCGTACGTTCGGTGACCGCCTCGTCCGCCTGGGATCAGGCTTGGTGCGATTATGCCTTTGCCGCTGTGCCCGGGGCGCAAACAATGGACAGGTCAGTCGTCGTCGCGTCGCTCACGGGTCGCGAGGAGCCTGCGCAGCGAGTAGAGACGCGCGGGATCCGCGTGCCCCACCTCCACCCACGCGTCGAGCGCGCAGTCCGGCTCGTCGTGGCTGCACGCGCGCGGACACTCCTCCGTCCCCGGCACCAGGTCGGGGAAGGCGAGGATGACGCGGGACGGGTCGACGTGATGCAGGCCGAAGGAGCGCACGCCGGGCGTGTCGACCAGCCATCCGCCGGGTGAGCCCGCCAGGGGGAGCGCGAGCGCCGAGGTGGTGGTGTGGCGGCCGCGGCCCGTGACGGCGTTGACGTGTCCGGTGCTGCGCCGCAGGTCCTCGGGGACCAGGGCGTTCACCAGCGTCGTCTTGCCCACACCGGAGTGGCCGACGAACGCGGTGACCTTGCCGTCGAGCACCTCGCGCACCCGGGCCAGCTCCGCGCCGTCGGTGAACTCCTCGCGGCTGGTGACGACGTAGGGCATGTCGAGCGTGGAGTAGGTCTCCAGAATCTTGTCGGCGGACGCCAGGTCGGACTTGGTCAGGACGAGGAGCGGGGTGAGACCGCCGTCGTACGCCGCCACGATGCAGCGGTCGATCAAGCGCGTACGCGGCTCAGGATCGGCGAGGGCCGTGACGATGGCCAACTGGTCGGCGTTGGCGACGACCACCCGCTCGTACGGGTCGTCGTCGTCGGCCGTACGCCGCAGGACCGACGTACGCGGCTCGATGCGCACGATGCGCGCGAGGGTGTCCTTCTTGCCGGAGAGATCACCGACGAGCGAGACGCGGTCGCCCACCACGGCGGCCTTGCGTCCCAGCTCGCGCGCCTTCATGGCCATGACGATCCGGTCGTCGACCAGGACGGTCAGGCGGCCCCGGTCGACGGTGAGGACCATGCCGTCGGACGCGTCCTCGTGCTTGGGCCTGATGTGCGTGCGCGGGCGGTTGCCCTTGCGGTTGGGGCGGACGCGGATGTCGTCCTCGTCGGGGTTCTTTCCGTAGCGGCGCATGTTCTGGATCCGCCCGTCAGTTCCCGAGCATTCCGGTCCAGAGGTCGGGGAAGTCGGGCAGCGTCTTCGCCGTCGTCGCGACGTTCTCGATCTGCACGCCCTCCACCACCAGGCCGATGATGGCGCCCGCCGTGGCCATGCGGTGGTCGTCGTACGTGTGGAAGACCCCGCCGTGCAGGCGGCGCGGACGGATGTGCAGGCCGTCGGCGGTCTCGGTGACGTCGCCGCCGAGTTCGTTGATCTCCTTGGTGAGGGCCGCGAGGCGGTCCGTCTCGTGCAGCCGCAGATGGGCGACGCCGCGCAGGGTCGAGGGGGAGTCGGCGAGGGCCGCGACGGCCGCGATGCCGGGGGTGAGCTCGCCGACCTCGCTCAGGTCCACGTCGATGCCGTGGATCGAGCCGGAGCCGGTGAACACGAGCCCCTGCTCGGTCAGTTCGCAGGAACCGCCCATCTCGGTGAAGATCTCCCGCAGCTTGTCGCCGGGCTGCGTGGTGTGCGCGGGCCAGTCAGGGACGATCACGCGGCCACCGGTGACCAGGGCGGCCGCCAGGAACGGCTGGGCGTTGGAGAGGTCGGGCTCGACGGTCAGATCACGGCCGAGCAGGGCGCCGGGGGTGACCCGCCACACGTTCGGCTCGCCGCCCGACTCCGGGGTGTCCACCTGGGCGCCGACCGCGCGGAGCATGTCGACGGTCATCCGGATGTGCGGCATGGAGGGCAGGGCGGAGCCGGTGTGGCGCACCTCGACGCCCTGGTTGAAGCGCGGGCCCGAGAGCAGCAGGGCGCTGACGAACTGGGAGGACGAGGAGGCGTCGATCTCGACCGGACCACCGTCGAGTGCGCCGCCGCCGTGCACGGTCAGCGGCAGCGCGCCGCGGCTGTCGTCGTCGATGCGGGCGCCGAGCGCGCGCAGGGCGTCGATCACGCCGTTCAGGGGCCGCTCGTACGAACGGGGGTCGCCGTCGAAGCGGATCGCGCCGTCGGCGAGGGCGGCGACGGGGGGCAGGAAGCGCATGACCGTGCCCGCGTTGCCCACGTCGACCGTGGCGGGGCCGTGCAGGCCGGCGGGGATGACCCGCCAGGCCTCGCCGGAGCCGTCCGGGCCCACGCCTTCCTCGATGCCGACGCCGAGGGCGCGCAGGGCGCCCGCCATCAGCAGGGTGTCGCGGGAGCGCAGCGGCCGGCGCAGCCAGCCGGGCTCGGCGGCGAGGGCGGCGAGGACGAGGCCGCGGTTGGTGACCGATTTGGACCCGGGTACATGGACCGTCGCGGCGACGGCTCCGCTCGCGTGCGGGGCTGGCCAGAGGGTGCTGTGCGCTGGGTTTGCGGTCATGCCCCCACTTTAGTGGCAGAGAGCTGAGGCAACTCGTCGCTGCTCAGAGGCCGAGCAGCCAGCGACCGCCGCCTATCAGCGAGCACAGTGAGACGGCGTGGAAGAGGAAGAGCCACATCCCGGCGGGCACGTGCGTGAGCCGGGACAACTGATCCGCGTCCGAGTCTCCCGCGCCGCCGCGCCTGCGCTTGGACTGCAGCTCGAAGGCGGGACGTACGCCTCCCAGGAGCAGGAACCACACCACCGCGTACGCGAACGCCGCCTGCACCTGCGAGCTGGTCAGCCAGGAGACGAGCAGGAAGGCGCCGCCTGTGACGATCATCGTGAGGGCGCCGTACGCGTTGCGGATCATGACCAGCATCACGAGGAGCAACGCCGTCGCGAGCCACAGGAACGCCGTGATGTGACCGGCGGCGAGCAGCGCGGCGCCGCCGAGGCCGAGCAGAGGCGGCGCGGTGTAGCCCGAGGCGGCCGTGAGGATCATGCCGAGGCCGGTGGGCTTGCCGCGGGAGACGGTGAGGCCGCTGGTGTCGGAGTGCAGCCGGATGCCGTCGAGGCGGCGGCCGGTGAGCAGGGCGACCAGGCCGTGGCCGCCCTCGTGCGCGATGGTGATGGCGTTGCGGGCTATGCGCCAGACGCCGTGCGGGACGACGACGGCGAGCGCGACGAGGCCGGTGGCGATCACCAGCCACTCGTCGGGGGCGGCCTGCGTGCCGAAGACCCGGTCCCAGAGGTCGGTCAGGCTGGCGTTCGCGGTGCTCTGCATTGCTCGGACCGGCTCCTTCTGACGTACGGGGTCTGGCAGTCTGGCACGTATGTGCGGACGGTATGCATCGAGTCGTAGGCCCGAGGATCTCGCAGGAATCTTTGAGATCGAGAAGTGGGAGCCCGAGGAGGGCCTCGCACCCGATTTCAACGTGGCTCCGACCAAGGAGGTCTACGCGGTCCTGGACCGTCCAGTGAAAGACGCGGAAGACCCCGCCCCGGTTCGCCAGCTGCGCACGCTCAAGTGGGGACTCGTGCCGTCCTGGTCCAAGACGCCCGAGGGCGGCGCCCGGATGATCAACGCCCGCGCGGAGACGGTCCACGAGAAGCCCTCGTACCGCCGGGCCTTCACTTCCCGCCGCTGCGTCATCCCGGCCGACGGCTATTACGAGTGGGTCACCGGCTCCGGAGAGCGCGAGCTGGAGGTCGAGGGCAAGAAGAAGCGCCCCCGCAAGCAGCCGTACTTCGTGACGCCCGCCGACGGCTCGGTCTTCGCGATGGCGGGGCTCTACGAGTTCTGGCGCGACAGGACGCTGCCCGACGAGCACCCCCTCGCCTGGTGGGTGACCTGCACGGTGATCACCACGGAGGCGGAGACCTCGCCCCTCGCGGTCGCCCCCGAGGAAGGCCCGCGCACGCTGGCCGACATCCACCCGCGGATGCCCCTGATGCTGACGCCGGACCGCTGGGACGCCTGGCTCGACCCGTCACGCACGGACGTCGAGGACCTGCGCCCGCTCCTGGAGCCGCCACCGCACGGCCTGATGCGGGCCTACCCGGTGTCGACGGCGGTCAGCAACGTACGCAACAACGGCCCGGAGCTGCTGAAGGAGCTGGAGGGACCCGAGGAAGGCACACTCTTCTGACGTGACCAAGAGTGAGATCGCAGCCAAGAGTGAGATCGCATCGACCGACGCGGGTGACGCACGCATCACCTGGCACCCCGCCCCGAAGGCCGAGGCACGCCTGATCCTGGCCCTCAGCCACGGCGCAGGCGGCGGCATCGAGGCCCGCGACCTCAAGGCCATCGCCGCGGCGCTGCCCGCGCACGGCGTCACCGTCGCCCTGGTGGAGCAGCCCTGGCGCGTCGCGGGCAAGAAGCTGGCGCCCGCGCCGAAGACGCTGGACGTGGGGTGGCGCGGCCTGTGGCCCGCGCTCGCGAAGCCGGGCCTCCCGGTGATCGCGGGCGGACGCAGCGCCGGGGCCCGAGTGGCGTGCCGTACGGCGGCCGAACTGGGCGCAGCCGCCGTCCTCGCCCTCAGCTTCCCGCTGCACCCGCCGGGCAAGCCGGAGAAGTCCCGCGCGGAGGAACTGCTGGGCGCCGGGGTGCCGACCCTCGTCGTACAGGGCGGGAACGACCCCTTCGGGAAGCCCGCGGAGTTCCCCGAAGGACCGTACGAACTGGTCGAGGTCCCCTACGGCGACCACGGCTTCGCGATCCCGAAACGCGCGGACATCACCGAGGACGAGGCCATGACGCGCATCACGGATGGCGTCATCAGGTGGACGGGAATGTTGGGTGCGTGACCTCTGTTGTGCCGAACAGAAGCCAAACGCTGTTGGTACGAGAGGAAGTCCGCCGCATGGGTTCGACCACCTGCCCGGCCCGCTCCAGCACCCGTGACCTGGAATGGACGGTGCTGAGCGCGCCCAAGACCGCTCCTATTCGGGCGGCGGCGGGACCGGATCGTCGTCTATCCTCCGATTCGAGTGGGACTGCTTTCGGTCTCACCACGTCTTTGGAGGAGGTGGGTCCGGTCACTGGGACCGACGCAGGGGCCGAGCAAGGCCAGGCGGAGCGACCCGACGGAAGCGCAGAGACGTCGGCGGAGCGCACGGCGCGCTTCGAGCGGGACGCCTTGGGCTTCCTCGACCAGATGTACTCGGCGGCGCTGCGCATGACGCGCAACCCGGCGGACGCGGAGGACCTGGTGCAGGAGACCTACGCCAAGGCGTACGCGTCGTTCCACCAGTTCCGTGAGGGCACCAACCTCAAGGCGTGGCTGTATCGCATCCTCACCAACACGTTCATCAACTCGTACCGCAAGAAGCAGCGCGAGCCGCAGCGCAGCGCCGCCGAGGAGATCGAGGACTGGCAGCTCGCGCGTGCCGAGTCGCACATGTCCACCGGTCTGCGCTCGGCCGAGTCGCAGGCGCTCGATCACCTGCCGGATTCCGACGTGAAGTCGGCGCTGCAGGCGATCCCCGAGGAATTCCGCATCGCCGTCTATCTGGCCGACGTAGAGGGCTTTGCGTACAAGGAGATCGCGGACATTATGGGGACACCCATCGGTACGGTGATGTCCCGGCTGCACCGCGGTCGTCGCCAGCTTCGCGGCATGCTCGAGGACTACGCCCGTGACCGTGGCCTCGTCCCCGCCGGAGCCGCGTCAGAGTCGTCGAACGAAGCGAAAGGCTCAGGCTCATGAGCTGCGGAGAGCCGCACGAGACGGATTGCAGTGAAGTCCTGGACCATCTGTACGAGTTCCTGGACCGTGAGATGCCGGACAGCGACTGCACCAAGTTCGAGACGCACTTCGAGGAGTGCTCTCCGTGCCTGGAGAAGTACGGCCTTGAGCAGGCGGTCAAGAAGCTGGTGAAGCGCTGCTGCGGCCAGGACGACGTGCCGACCGACCTGCGCGCCAAGGTCATGGGACGCATCGACCTGATCCGCTCGGGCGAGGCAGTGCCCGAGCACGACGTGACGGTGGAGACGGTGACCGCCGAGGGAAGCGTGTCCGCCAAGAGTCTGCGGGCCAAGGAGGCCTGAGCCTCCGGTAGTTGAGCATGAGCAGGTCGTGACGGGAGACCGTCACGGCCTGCTTTTTTCTGCTCACTTGTCACTCGTACGTGCCAATTTCCGCGTGCGGGGCTCGGAGTGGGTGGCAGTCGTTCTAGTCTCCGGACCTTGGAACGTGGTCCCTGGGGACGGTCACGGGGCACTGGGGACGGTCACGGGGGAGGAGGCGCAGCCATGCGGTCCATCGCTCCATGGGCGCGCGCCTACATCCTGTGCGCCGCCCTGGCCGCCGTCGCCTGTGCCGTGCCCGCGCTGACCTCGCGCACGCAGTGGGCCGCGCTCGCGCTGCTCGCCGCGCTCTACGCCGGGTGCGAGCAGCTCACGCGCTGCCGGGTCATCGGCCGCCGTGCCGGCGCCCCGGCCAACGGCCTCGGCACCTTCTTCCCCGTGCTGCTGGCCGCCGTCTTCCTGCTGCCCCCGGCGGCCGCCGCGCTCGTGGCGGTGCCGGGTGCGCTGCTCGCTCGCGTCGAGCGGCGCCCCCGGTGGGTGCGCAGGCTCTGGCGTGCCGCCCAACTCGCCCTCACCGCCTGGGTGTCGGCGTGGACGCACGGCGCGCTCGGCGGACGCGAGACCGTGGCCGCGGCCGACTTTCCGTACGCGCTCGTGCCCGCGGGAGCGGCCGTCCTGGCTTTCTCCGTCGTTCTGACCGTCCTGGACGGCGGCATCCTCGCCACCGCGGAGCGGGCGCCCGCGCGGGCCGCGTGGCGGGGGCTCTTCCTGCGGTCGTTCGCGCCGGTCGCCGTGCACGGCCTCGCCGGACTGATGATGGCGGTGCTGTGGCGCAGTCCGTACGGGCCGCTCGCCGCGCTCCTCGTACTGCTCCCGATGGGGGTCTCCTGCTGGGTCTTCGCGCAGTACCACCGCGAGCGCGCCGCCCACCAGGCCACCATCCGGGCGCTCGTGCAGGCCGTCGACATCAAGGACCGTTACACCCGGGGGCACAGCGAGCGCGTGGGGCGGGCCTCCGTGATGATCGCGCGGGAGCTGGGGATGGCGGACGAGCGGGTGGAGAGCCTGCGGTTCGCCGGAATCCTGCACGACGTCGGCAAACTCGGCGTACCGACCCGGCTGCTGCGCAAGGACGGGCCGCTGACCCCTGAGGAGCGGCGGGTCATCGAGCTGCATCCCGAGTACGGGCACGAGATGGTGCGCGGGATCGGCTTCCTCGGGGAGGCGCGGGCGGCGATCCTCCACCACCACGAACGGATCGACGGGAGCGGATATCCCTACGGGCTCGTCGGGCGGCAGATTCCCGAGTTCGCGCGGGTGGTGGCGGTCGCGGACGCGTTCGACGCGATGACGTCCACGCGGTCCTATCGGCGGGGCCGCCCTGTCGCTGCGGCTGTGGCCGAGCTGTCCCGGTGCGCGGGGTCACAGTTCGACCCCGCGATGGTCGCCGCGTTGCGGCGGGCGCTCGACCGGCACGGGTGGCACCCGGTGGTCACCTCGGACACCGCCGAGGTGCCCGGCCCCCGGCACGGTCCTTCCGGTGTTCCCGCGGCCCCGGGGGCGGGAGCGCGGTGAGCGCCCGTGTGGAACGCCTGCCCCTAACGGTTGTCTACGGAGCCGCCGGGTTGCTCACCCTCGTCGCCCTCGGCTCGACCCTCTGGCACGGCATCACCGAAGGGGGGATCGCGCTCGCCTTCGGAGGGCTCGTCGCCGTGGGGGAGCTGGCCCGCTGGGGCGCGGGCGGGAGCGACCGGGAGCCCGCGCCGCTCGGAGCCGCGGGGGCGCTCGCGTACGCGCTGCTCGGGGAGGTCGGGGGGCGGCACACGCACCACGGCGTCCTCCAGGTGATCGCCGTCGTCGTCGCGGCCGCGCTCGTCGGGGCCGTGCCCCATGTGGCGCTCGGCAAGGGGCCCGCCCTCGACCACGTGGCCCGGCGCGTCCTCACCGTGGGGTTCGCCGCCGCCTGCTTCCAGCCGCTCTACAACGCGGGCAAGTTGGAGGAGTGGGTGGGCCAGGGGCCCGCCTTCGCTGCCGTCATCGTCGCGCTGATCGTCCTGACCGCCCTCTGCGACGCCGTGCTCGCCGCGGCCATGGCGCACGCCCGTACCGTCCCCCATGGCCCGAAGGGCATGGGAGGTGCCCCCATGCCCTTCGGGCCGATCCTGAGGGATGAGCTGCGGGCCATGCTCGGCATCGGGTCCGCCGTGTGCGCGACAGGGGCCGTCATCGCGCTCGCGGTCGCCGTGGCGGGGCTCTGGGCGCTGCCGGTGTTCAGCCTGCCGCTGCTTCTGACCCAGCTGTCGTTCGGGCGGTACGCGGCGGTGCGGACCACTTATCGGCAGACCATCACCTCGCTCGCCCGGTCCACCGAGATCGCCGGGTACACCCCGCAGGGCCACGCCCGCCGCGTGGCCGCGCTCAGCCGGGCCGTAGGGCGTGAGCTGGGGCTTTCCGCCCCGGACCTCGCCGTCCTCGAGCACGCGGCGCTGATGCACGACATCGGGCAGCTCTCCCTCGTCGACCCCGTGCCCGCGGGCGCCACCGCCGCCCTGCCGGACGCGGAACAGCGGCGGATCGCCCTGCTCGGGGGCGCCGTCGTGCGTCAGACGGGGGTGAACGGCGACGTCGCCGTGGTCGTGGAGCGACAGGCGGACCCGTACCGCGACCAGCCGCTCACCGCCCGTATCGTGCGAGCCGCCAACGCGTACGACGAGATGGCCAGGGGAGAAGGTCCCGGAGGGCCTCTCAACGCTCTGGAGCGGCTGCGCCTCGGCACCGGCCGCGACTACCAGCCCGAAGTGGTGGAAGCCCTGGCCCGGGTGCTTTCGCGGGGCGGTCATAGCTTGCCGCCGGTTGGGTAACCCATGGGTAATGAGCGGCCGTCCGACCGTACGTGGTTGGATGCGAAGAGGGCCCTCGGGCACAGCGGAACACAGGAACTTAAGTATCGGCAGGCGGGAATCGTGAGGATCTTCGGCAAGGGACGGCACCGGCCCTCCGCCTCATGGCGGCAGGCCACCGACCGCGCCTTCACGCTGATCGGCGACGGGCGGTACGAGGACGCGGGCGCGCTCCTTACGCGCGCGGCGGATCTGGAGCCTTGGCTCTCGGAGTCCTGGTTCAACCTCGCGCTGCTCCACAAGTTCCGGCACGACTGGGAGCAGGCGCGGGCCGCGGGACTGCGGGCCGTGGCGCTGCTCGACCGGTCGGCGGGCGCCCCCGACTGGTGGAACGTGGGGATCGCCGCCACGGCACTGCAGGACTGGCCCCTGGCCCGGCGGGCCTGGCAGGCGTACGGCCTGAAGGTGCCCGGCGGGGTGGCCGCCTCCGGTGAGCCGACCGGCATGGACCTGGGCAGCGCCGCCGTGCGGCTCTCGCCCGAGGGTGAGGCCGAGGTCGTGTGGGGGCGCAGGCTCGACCCCGCCCGCATCGAGGTGCTCTCCATCCCGCTGCCCTCCTCCGGGCGCCGCTGGGGCGAGGTCGTGCTGCACGACGGCGTTCCGCACGGCGAGCGGACGACGGGAGGAGGGGACTCGTATCCCGTCTTCGACGAGATCGAGCTGTGGGCTCCCTCACCCGTCCCGACCTGGGTGGTGCTCCTCGAGGCCGCCACCGAGGACGACCGGGACGCCCTGGAGAAGCTCGCCGCGGACGCGGGCTTCGCCGCCGAGGACTGGTCGTCGTCCGTACGGCTGCTGTGCCGGATGTGCTCCGAGAGCCGCATGCCGAGCGACGAGGGCGACGGCGAGCACCTGGACCCGCACGACCACAGCGAGCCGGGTCACCCCGGGCCGCTCGGCCACCGCAGCCCCGGCGCCCTGTGGGTGCCCGAGCGGGAGTGCGGCATCGCGGCGCCCGCCGCCCTGGTGCGCGGGCTGCTCGACGGCTGGGTCGCGGACAGCCCGGACTCCCGCGACTGGCGGGATCTGGAAGAGGTCTGCTGACTCCTGGCCGTAGGCTGTACCGGCACTATCTCTTGTGGGTTCCCAGGAAGGCGTACGTCGGACAATGGCGCAGGACACTGAGCAGCAGGCCTCGGGCGGGGTCCTCCCCGTAGACGACGAGGGCTTCGTCATCGACACGGAGGACTGCGAGGAGCGGGAGACGGCCTACCGCGAGCGCGGCACGTCCCGGCCCATCACGGTCGTCGGCAACCCGGTGCTGCACAAGGAGTGCAAGGACGTCACCGCCTTCGACGCCGATCTCGAGCAGCTCGTCGCCGACATGTTCGCCAGCCAGCGGACCGCCGAGGGCGTGGGCCTGGCCGCCAACCAGATCGGCGTCGACCTGAAGGTCTTCGTGTACGACTGCATGGACGACGAGGGCAGGCGGCACGTCGGCGTGGTCTGCAACCCCGTCGTGCGTGACCTCCCCGCGGACCAGCGCCGCCTGGACGACTCGAACGAAGGCTGCCTCTCCGTGCCCACGGCCTACGCGGAGCTGGCCCGCCCGGACTACGCCGAGGTGACCGGGCAGGACGAGAAGGGCAACCCGATCAAGGTGCGGGGCACCGGGTACTTCTCCCGCTGCCTCCAGCACGAGACGGACCACCTGTACGGCTACCTCTACATCGACCGCCTCTCCAAGCGCGACCGCAAGGACGCGCTGCGGCAGATGGAAGAGGGCACCCCGCGCTACCCCGTCGTGCCGAACGCCTAGTCGACTCCGGACTCGCGCGCACCGCGAGCCACCTGCGGCCCCTGGTCGGGAACTCCCTCCCGTCCAGGGGCCGTTCGCATGAACCGTCCCGGACCGGTCAGCTGTGCGATCAAATCAGGCTCATGGTGATCCTTAATCAGTCACGTACGGGGATTTTTTCGGCACTGGGGGGTAGTGAATGGCGCAAATCTGTTCCCTGAACGGTCAGTTGTGGTGCTGAATGGAAAGCGCGGGGATACACAACGGCGCGCGCCCGGCACGGCGGGAGGGGCGTGCGTCCTCACGCGGCTGAGAGGGGCTTGTCCGTGCCTGCATATTCACACAGCACTTTCCCTACCCAGACACAGGTGCCGGCGGTATCCGTACCACCGGCGTTGGCGCTTCCGGTGATCGAGTCAGGGTTTCCTCGGCAACTGCACCCGTATTGGCCGCAGCTCCAGGAGAAGTCCAGGACTTGGCTGCGCGAAATGCGCCTCATGCCCCCGGACAAGGTCGAGCGGTACGCGGACGGCCTGTGCTACACGGATCTGGTGGCCGGCTACTACATTGGCGCGCCCGATGAGTTGCTCAGCGCGATAGCCGACCTCAGCAGTTGGTTCTTCGCGTGGGACGACCGGCACGACCGCGACTCGGTGCACGGCAGGGCGGCGCAGTGGCGCCGGCTGTGCCGCGGGCTCCACGAGGCGCTCCGGGCGCCCCGGCAGCAACTGCGCCACCGCGACCCCCTGGTTGCGGGGTTCGCGGACTGCGTCCTGCGGCTGTACTCGCACCTCGGGGCCAGCTGGAACGCCCGGTTCGCCCGGCATTTCCACAGTGTGATCGAGGCGTACGACCTGGAGTTCAGAAACCGCAGAACCGGAACCGTCCCGACGGTCGAGGCCTACATCGAACTGCGCAGGCTGACGTTCGCGCACTGGACGTGGATCGACCTGCTCGAACCGACGGCGCGACAGGAGCTGCCGCCGGCGGTGCGGAAGCATCCCGCATACCGGCGGGCGGCGCTCGCCACGCAGGATTTCTCCGCCTGGTACAACGACCTGTGCTCGCTCCCCAAAGAACTCGCGGGAGACGAACTGCACAATCTCGGGATCAGCCTGATCCAGCACGAAGGGCTTTCCCTCGAAGAAGCAGTGGAGGAAGTCCACCGACGGGTGGCCCGATGCGTGACGGAGTTCCTGGTGGCAGAACAGGAAGTGCTCCATCTCGCCGGGCAATTGGCCGACGGAAGCGTGCGCGGAAAGGAACTCTCGGACGCGGTGGAATCATGCATCGCCAATATGCGGAACTGGTTCTCTTCCGTGTACTGGTTCCATCACGAATCCGGTCGCTATCGGGTGGACAGCTGGGACGACAGGTCCATTCCCCCGTACGTGAGCGACGCGGGATCGGGCGACTTGGCCGAAACTGAATTGGTGGGTGAGGAATGAGCGTCGAATCCGCGATATCCGCGACAATTACGCCACCGCTCGTCAGCGGCGGCGCCCCGCTCATCGGCCACGCCTGGAACCTGGTCCGCGACCCGCTCGGCTTCCTCGCCGCGCTACGGGACCACGGCGATCTCGTACGCATCAGGCTGGGCCCCAAGACGGCGTACGCGGTCTGTGACCCGGAGTTGGTCGGGCAGATGCTCAGGAGCCCCGACTACATCGTCGGAGGGCCCCTCTGGGACACCCTGGAAGTGTTGCTCGGCAAGGGTGTGGCGACCAGCAACGGCAAGCTGCACCGGCGTCAACGGCGCATGATGCAGCCCTCGTTCAGGCGTGAGCGGATCGCCGACTACGCCAAGGTGATGGAGGAGGAGGCCCGCATGACGGCCGCCCGCTGGCGGTCGGGCGACACGATCGACATCAACGCGGAAATGTTCCGCACCGCCGTACGGGTCGTCTCCCGCTCGCTCCTTGAAGTCGACGCGATCAGTGAGAAGGCGGACCGCATCGCTGCATCGCTGCACACCGTCTTCGAGGGGCTCTACCGCAGGATGGTGCTCTCGGTCGGGCCGCTGTACCGCGTGCCGACCCAGGGAAACCGCCGCTTCCAGAGCGCGCTCGCCGAACTGCACGCACTGGTCGACGAGATCATCGCCGAAGGCAGGGCGGCGGACGGAGAGCAGGACGACCTGTTGGCCGAAATGCTGCGAGCCCGCGATGAATCAGGGGAGCCGCTCAGCGATCAGGAGGTTCACGACCATGTGATCTCCCTTGTCGTGGCGGGCGCCGAGAATATCGCGGCGACCCTGGCGTGGACCTTCCACCTGCTGGCCGAACACCCCGAACAGGAAAGGCGATTGGTTGAAGAAGTAAATTCCGTCGCGCCGGACCGGGAGATCACATTCGCCGACCTCGGGGACCTGCCGCACACCCGGAATGTCGTCACCGAGGCCATGCGTATACAACCGGCCGCCTGGATTTTCACCCGCAGGTCGGTGGGGGAAACCATCCTGGGCGGCTACCGCATTCCGGCCGGTGCCGACATCGTCTACAGCGTGTACGCGATGCAGCGCGATCCGCGTTCCTTCGAGCAGCACCTGGAGTTCGACCCGGACCGCTGGAACCCGGAACGCGCGAGTGAGATACCGGAGTTCGCGATGATGCCGTTCGGCACCGGCAACCGCAAGTGCCCGGGCGACCATTTCAGCCTGGCCGAACTCGCCATCATCCTGGCGACGGTGGCGCCCAAGTGGCACCTGACGCCGGTCGAGGAGACCGACGCCGACACGAAGATCGGCATCACGCTACAGCCGAAGAGGCTCGTTCTGCGGGCGCTGAGGCGCTGACGGCCGGTCCGCGGAAGGTACGGCGGTAGGCGTTCGGCGTGGTGCCGAGCGCCCGCAGGAACTGGTGGCGCATCGCCGCGGCGTTGCCGAAACCGGCACGCCCGGCGATGGCGTCCACCGTCTCGTCCGAGCCCTCGAGCAACTCCTGCGCCAGGAGCACGCGTTGGCGCAGGAGCCAGCGGTAGGGCGTGGTGCCGGTCTCCTGCTGGAAGCGGCGCGCGAAGGTGCGCGGCGACATGTGCGCGCGCTCGGCGAGCCGGTCGACGGTGATGTCGTCCGCGTCCAGATGGCGCTCCATCCAGGCGAGCACTCCGCCCACGGTGTCGCACTGCGTGCGGGGCAGCGGGCGCGTCACGAACTGGGCCTGGCCGCCGTCGCGATGGGGCGGTACGACCATGCGCCGGGCGATGGCGTTGGCGACTTCGGTGCCGTGCGCCTGGCGCACGATGTGCAGGCAGGCGTCGATCCCGGCGGCGGTGCCCGCCGATGTGATGACGGGGCCCTCGTCCACGTACAGGACGTCGGGTTCGACCCGGGCGCGTGGGTAGCGCACCGCGAGCTCCGTGGCGTGCTGCCAGTGCACGGCGCAGCGGCGCCCGTCGAGGAGCCCCGCCGCGCCGAGCACGAAGACGCCGGAGCAGACGGACAGGACGCGGGCCCCGCGGTCCACCGCGCGGCGCAGGGCGGCGAGCAGTTCCTCGGGGTAGGCGCGGTCCACGAACGACCGGCCGGCCGGGACGGTGATGAGATCGGCCTCTTCGAGCCGGTCCAGGCCGTACGGAGTGGTGACCGAGAACCCCGCGTGATTGCCCAGGGGCCCGTCCTCCGCGGCGACCACCGCGAAGTCGTACACGGGAAGGCCCGCGTCGCTCCGGTCGAGGCCGAACACCTCGCAGACGACGCCGAGCTCGAAGGGGTTCACACCGTCGAGCAGTACGGCGGCCACGTTCCTCAAAGCGCCGGTCTTCAGCATGTCCGCAAGTGTGCCGCAGGACTGGCAGTAAGTCGATGGTGTGTGGCAGTCCTGCCACTGACGCTCAGGTGCGACGCGCAGGACAGTGAGGACATGAACGCATTCCTCGGATACGCGACCGTCCTGACCGTCTTCCTCCTGCTGGCCGCACCCTCACTCGTCGGGTTCGTCCACGAGCGCCGGATCGACCGTGAGCTGCGCGAGGCGGCACGCGCCCCACGCGGCTCACGGCCATCGGACGTACTAGAACTCGTCGTCGAAGGAGACCGAACCCTCGACCGCGACCTGGTAGGCCGAAGGCCGCCGCTCGAAGAAGTTGGTCAGCTCCTGGACGCCCTGGAGCTCCATGAACGAGAACGGGTTTGACGAGCCGTAGACGGGCGCGAAGCCGAGCCGCTGGAGCCGCTGGTCGGCGACGCACTGCAGGTACTCGCGCATGGAGTCGGTGTTCATGCCGGGCAGGCCCTCACCGCACAGGTCGCGCGCGAACTGCAGCTCGGCCTCGACGGCCTCCTTGAGCATGTCCGTGACCTGCGTCCGCAGCGCGTCGTCGAAGAGCTCGGGCTCCTCCTTGCGGACGGTGTCGACGACGTCGAAGGCGAAGCTCATGTGCATCGTCTCGTCACGGAACACCCAGTTGGTGCCGGTGGCCAGGCCGTGCAGCAGACCGCGCGAGCGGAACCAGTAGACGTACGCGAAGGCGCCGTAGAAGAAGAGCCCCTCGATGCACGCGGCGAAGCAGATCAGGTTCAGCAGGAACCGGCGGCGGTCGTCCTTGCTCTCCAGGCGGTCCATCTTCTCGACGGAGTCCATCCACCGGAAGCAGAACTCGGCCTTCTCGCGGATGGAGGGGATCTCCTCGACCGCGTCGAAGGCCGCGGCGCGGTCCTCGGGATCGGGCAGATAGGTGTCGAGCAGCGTCAGATAGAACTGGACGTGCACGGCCTCCTCGAAGAGCTGACGGCTCAGGTAGAGCCGTGCTTCGGGGGAGTTGATGTGCTTGTAGAGCGTGAGCACGAGGTTGTTGGAGACGATCGAGTCACCGGTGGCGAAGAACGCGACCAGACGGCCGATCATGTGCTGCTCGCCGGGCGAGAGCTTGGCGAGGTCGGTGACGTCGGAGTGGAGGTCGACCTCCTCGACGGTCCAGGTGTTCTTGATCGCGTCCCGGTAGCGCTCGTAGAAGTCCGGGTAGCGCATGGGGCGCAGGGTCAGCTCGAAGCCCGGGTCGAGGAGGTTCTTCTCGCTGTTGGTCGTGGAGCTCATTACTGACAGGCCTCGCAGGACTCGGGGTTTTCCAGGGAGCAGGCGACGGCTTCTTCGGCCGTGACCTGGGCGGGTACGGGTACGGGTTCGGGTTCGGCGCTCTTGCCGGCCGCCGCGCGGGCGATGCGGGTCGCCGGGCGTGAACGCAGGTAGTACGTGGTCTTCAGGCCCTGCTGCCAGGCGTACGCGTACATCGAGGAGAGCTTGCCGATGGTCGGCGTCTCCAGGAACAGGTTCAGGGACTGCGCCTGGTCCAGGAACGGCGTGCGCGCGGCGGCCATGTCGATCAGGCCGCGCTGCGGGATCTCCCAGGCGGTGCGGTAGAGCTCGCGCACCTCTGCCGGGATCCAGCTGAAGCCCTGCACCGAGCCGTTGGCCTCGCGCAGCGCCTCGCGGGTCTTCGCGTCCCAGACGCCGAGCCGTTTCAGCTCCTCCACCAGGTAGGCGTTGACCTGGAGGAATTCACCACTCAGCGTCTCGCGCTTGAAGAGGTTGGAGACCTGCGGCTCGATGCACTCGTACACGCCCGCGATGGACGCGATCGTGGCGGTCGGCGCGATGGCGAGCAGCAGCGAGTTGCGCATGCCGGTCGCGGCGATACGTGCGCGCAGCGCGGCCCAGCGCTCCGGCCACGTCAGGTCGACGTCGTAGTGATCCGGGTGCAGGACGCCGCGCGCGGTGCGGGTCTTCTCCCAGGCGGGCAGCGGGCCGTTGCGCTCGGCGAGGTCGGCGGAGGCCTCGTACGCGGCGAGCATGATCCGCTCGGCGATACGCGTCGAGAGGGCGCGCGCCTCGGGGGAGTCGAAGGGGAGCTTCAGCTGGAAGAAGACGTCCTGGAGCCCCATGGCGCCCAGGCCCACCGGACGCCAGCGGGCGTTCGACTTCCCGGCCTGCTCGGTCGGGTAGAAGTTGATGTCGACGACGCGGTCGAGGAAGGTGACGGCCGTGCGGACGGTCTCGTCGAGCCGCTCCCAGTCGATGTCACCGGCGGCCGTGTCCACGAACGCGCCGAGGTTCACCGAACCCAGATTGCAGACGGCCGTCTCGCCGTCGTCCGTGACCTCCAGGATCTCCGTGCAGAGGTTGGAGGAGTGGACGGTGTGGCCCGGCTCCGCCGTCTGGTTGGCGGTGCGGTTGGCGGCGTCCTTGAAGGTCATCCAGCCGTTGCCGGTCTGCGCCAGGGTGCGCATCATGCGGCCGTAGAGGTCGCGGGCCGGGATGGTCTTGCGGGCGAGCCCGGCGGCCTCGGCCTTGCGGTAGGCGGCGTCGAACGCGTCGCCCCACAGGTCGACCAGTTCCGGCACGTCGGCCGGCGAGAACAGCGACCAGTCCTGGTCGGCGGCGACCCGGCGCATGAACTCGTCCGGGATCCAGTGCGCGAGGTTGAGGTTGTGCGTGCGGCGCGCGTCCTCACCCGTGTTGTCGCGCAGCTCCAGGAACTCCTCGATGTCCGAGTGCCACGTCTCCAGGTAGACCGCGGCGGCGCCCTTGCGCCGCCCGCCCTGGTTCACGGCGGCCACAGAGGCGTCCAGGGTCTTCAGGAACGGCACGATGCCGTTGGAGTGGCCGTTCGTTCCGCGGATCAGCGAACCGCGGGCGCGGATGCGGGAGTAGGAGAGACCGATGCCGCCCGCGTGCTTGGAGAGGCGCGCGACCTGGTGGTAGCGGTCGTAGATGGAGTCCAGCTCGTCCAGCGGGGAGTCGAGGAGATAGCAGGAGGACATCTGCGGGTGCCGCGTGCCGGAGTTGAAGAGCGTCGGCGAGGACGGCAGGTAGTCCAGGCGGCTCATCAGGCGGTACAGGGCGGCGACTTCGTCCACCGAGCGTGCGGAGCCGTCTTCGGCGAGGCCGCTCGCGACGCGCAGCATGAAGTGCTGCGGGGTCTCGATGACGTGCCGGGTGATCGGGTGGCGCAGCAGGTAGCGGCTGTGCAGGGTGCGCAGGCCGAAGTAGCCGAAGCGGAAGTCGGCGCCGTCCTCAAGGGCGGCGTCCACGAGACCGTCGAGGCGCTCCGCGTGGTCGACGACGAACGCGGCGGTGCGGTCCGCGATCAGGCCCTCGCGGTGCCCGACGGCGACCGAGTCGGAGAAGCTGCGCACGCCCTGCGACGCGGCCTCGTCGCGGATGCTGAGGCTGAGGAGCCTGGCCGCCAGCTGCGAGTAGGTCGGGTCCTCGGAGATGAGCCCGGCGGCCGCCTCGGTCGCCAGTTCCCGCAGCTCCGCCGTGATCTCCGAGGCCCCCTTGGCCGACCGGCCGCGCAGTGCGGCCGCGGCGACCCGGCCGGGGTCGGCGCCCTGGAGGTCGGCGGTGAGATCGGTCAGGGTACGCAGCAGCGCGGTTCCTGGGCCGTCGGCGGTCCGCGACTCGTCGGTGGTCTGCGCTGACGCAGGTTCGGCTGGCGCGATGGTCACGTGGAGCACTCCCTCGCTCGGCTCAGGGCCTTGGGGAGGAGGGGTGAGTGACACACGGGGGCCGCCCCTGGGCAGGGCTGCGCTCCGCGTCCACCAGCCCATTCCACGAGGCCCGGACGTCGTTGGCGCCCGTACCGGTCGGAACGGGCGCGCTGTCGACAGGTCTTCGGACTTGCGAGCACGACAAATGCGTACTCATACACCGTTGCGGGACAGTTCCGGACTTGCACCGGATTCCCCTGCGGCGACAGCGAGCACGAGCATACATCTTGTGTTGGCTCTGGGAGTCAGCCCCACATCTTGTGTCGGCGTGCGTATCCCCTAGGGTGGCGCCGAACTGATGGGCGACCAGGGGGAGACGGCGTGCGAGGGCGGGGCGCGGGCGTTGCCGCGGTGTTGCTGTTGCTGCTCACCGGGTGCGGGGAGGGTGGCGAGAAGGCGGAGACGAAGCCCGCGCGGCCCCCGAAGCCGAGCACGGCGCCCGGGGTGGACGGCGACATCGACCCCGGCAAGGTCTTCACGGGCGCCGAGTTGAAGGCGGCGCTGCTTCCGGCGAAGGCGGTCGGCCCGAAGGCGCAGGCGCGCGATGCCACCACAGGGATCTACGAACAGCCCTACGGGGGCGGTGACTGGGGCGCCTGCGCTCCCGGCGCGAAGGCGAGCACGGAGCTGTTCGAGATGCGGGGGACACGCGCAGAGCACCTGATCAGCCCCTTCCCCGGGGCGATCGCCGACGAAGGGGACCCCTTCGTCACCCAGAGCCTGGTCTCGATGCGGGCAGGGCAGGCCGAGCGTCACGTGACCCTGCGCCGGCAGCTCCACAAGGCGTGCCCCGCGGTCACCGTCGACACCGAGGCGGCCCCGGTCGTGGAGCACCACGTGTTCGAGGAGCTGCCGGGCATCGGCGACGAGGCGATCCTGGAGGCCACGCGGACCGAAGGCGGCGACGAGTACGACGGCGGAACTCCGTACTACAGAGCCGAGGTTCGGGTCGGTGACGTGCTCGTCCTGGTGGACGCGGGCCCCGACAAGGACCTGACGATCTCCTTCGCGGCCCAGGCCGCCCAGCGGGTCCGTACGGAGCTCTACAAGGTCTCGTAGGGCCGCACGCACGACGACGGGCCGCCGGATCGGTTCCTCCGGCGGCCCGCGTCACGTACGTGTGAAAGAACCTCAGTGCCCGCCCGGCGCTCCCACCGTGGCCGGCGGCAGCTCCTCCACGACGCCGGGGTCGCCCGCGTCCGCCGTGTAGTCGCCGGGAGACGTCTCGTCGATGCCGTCAGGGGCCTTCATGGCACGCAGGACGAAGGTCATGACCACGGTGACCACCACGTTCAGGACGAACGCCGTGAGGCCGATGTAGCCGATCTCGCCGATGCCCGGGATCTCGTCGGACGAGCCACCGAAGTGCTTCTGCGTAGGCGAGGCGACCCCGTACGCGGCGGCCGTTCCGTAGACCATGCCGACCGCCCAGCCCGCGAGCAGCGCCCAGCGGTGGAACCACCGTGTGAACAGGCCGCCGACCAGTGCGGGCATGGTCTGCAGGATCCAGATGCCGCCCAGGAGCTGGAAGTTGATCGCGACGGTCTTGTCCATGGTGAGGACGAAGGCGAGCGCACCCACCTTCACCAGGAGCGAGACCAGCTTGGAGACCTTGGTCTCCTGCGCGGGTGTCGCGTCCGGCTTGATGAAGTCCTTGTAGATGTTCCTCGTGAAGAGGTTGGCGGCGGCGATGGACATGATGGCGGCCGGGACGAGCGCGCCGATGCCGATCGCCGCGAACGCGACGCCCGTGAACCAGTCGGGGAACATGGTCTCGAACAGCTGCGGGATCGCCAGCTGTCCGTTCTCCACCTTGATCCCGGCCGCGATCGCCATGAAGCCGAGCAGCGCGAGCAGGCCCAGCATCAGGGAGTAGAGCGGCAGGATCGTGGTGTTGCGGCGGATCACGTTGCGGCTCTTGGAGGAGAGCGTCGCCGTGATCGAGTGGGGGTACATGAACAGCGCGAGCGCGGAGCCGAGCGCGAGGGTGGCGTAGGTCCACTGCCCTGTGTGGCCCGGCGCCAGGCCCGCGACGGGCTTGCCCGCCGCCTCGTTCGCCGACGAGAACTTCTCGTTCGCCGCCTGGAAGATCTCGTCGAAGCCGCCGAGCTTGATCGGGATGTAGATGATCGCCACGGCGATGACGAGGTAGATCAGGCCGTCCTTCACGAACGCGATCAGCGCGGGGGCGCGCAGACCCGACGAGTACGTGTACGCGGCGAGCACCGCGAACGCGATCAGGAGCGGCAGGTCCTTGATGAACCAGTTCGTGTCGGGACCGCCGCCGATGCCCATGACGTCGAGCACGGCCTGGATGCCGACCAACTGGAGCGCGATGTACGGCATCGTGGCGAGGATGCCGGTGACCGCGACGGCCAGCGAGAGGCCCTTCGAGCCGAAGCGCCCGCGCACGAAGTCCGAGGTGGTCACGTAGCCGTGCTTGTGCGACACGGACCACAGACGCGGCAGGAAGGTGAAGATCAGCGGGTAGACGAGGATCGTGTACGGCACCGCGAAGAAGCCGGCCGCGCCCGCCGCGTAGACCGCCGCGGGGACGGCCACGAAGGTGTACGCCGTGTAGAGGTCGCCGCCGAGCAGGAACCACGTGACCCAGGTGCCGAACGACCGTCCGCCCAGGCCCCATTCGTCCAGGCTCTCGGTCTCGGCCTTGCGCCAGCGCGCGGCCAGGAAGCCCATCGCCGTGACGGCGGCGAAGAAGAAGATGAAGACGGCGAGGGCGATGCCGTTGACGCCGCCCGTGTCCGCTGCGAGCTCGTTCATCGGGTCGCACCCCCCTGGGCCTGCTCGGCCTTGCGGGCGCGCTGGTCACGCTGCCACAGCTTGTAGGCGATCATGGTGAGAAGCGTGGATATGAGCACCCACAGCATCTGGTACCAGTAGAAGAACGGGATGCCGTTGAAGGTCGGATCGATCTTCGCGTAGGAGCTCACCCAGAGCATCGCCACGAACGGCGCGACGAGACAGAGGGCAATGATCACGCGGACCGGCGTGACCACCGGTCTGCTCACTTCAGGCGCATCTGACACTTCGCGGCTCCGCTCCCTCGCTCATCCCACCTTTAACGTGCGGGAAATCTAAGCGAGAGTATTGATCTATGGAACCCCTGTCCGGATTCCGGACGCGTCGATGTGCCCGCTGAGCTGGGGATCAGCAGCGGCTCAGCAGCAGCGGAACCCCTGCCTGGGGTCGGACTCCTGTCGGTCCGTCCGCATTCGCTCGAACTCCCTCCGGGAGGGGACGGATGCCCCGGGATGCGTCTTGCGCGTGTGCTCCACATAGCGGTCGTATGCGGACTCGTCGGTCAACTCCCGTGCGTACCACCGCACCCAGCGCAGGCCGCGCAGCACCCAGGTCATGACGGGACCTGCGCGTCATCGGAGGCCTTCGACTTCGCCGCCGCCAGTTCGGCCTTCTCCTCCTGGGTCGCGATGAGCCCGGCCGGCGCGGTCAGCTTCGACTCGACGTACTCGGCCTCGCTCAGCTTCGACGACTGAGGGTCGCGGACGTGCTTCACGCAGACCCGGGCCGCGTCCGCGATCACGACGACGATGAGCAGGGCGAGCGTGGCCGAAAGGACGCCGTCCACCGTGGAGTTGGTGACGACGGTGTGCATGTCCTCCATGGACTTGGCGGGCGGCAGGATCTTTCCGTCGTCGATCGCGTCCTGGTAGATCGAGCGCTGCTTGAAGAAGCCCACGCGCGGGTCGCTGGAGAACACCTTCTGCCAGCTCGCGGTGAGCGTCACCGTCGCGTCCCAGACGAGCGGGACCCCGGTGATCCAGGCCCACTTGAGGCGTCCAGACTTCACCAGAAGCGTCGTGCAGACGGCGAGGGCGACCGCGGCGAGGAGCTGGTTGGAGATGCCGAAGATCGGGAAGAGCTGGTTGATCCCGCCGAGCGGCTCGTGCACGCCCACCCACAGGAAGTAGCCCCACAGGCCGGTGACGACCGCGCTCGTGATGATGAGCCCGGGCTTCCAGCTGACCCTCTTGAAGGGCTTGTAGACGTTCCCGAGCATGTCCTGCAGCATGAAGCGGCCCACGCGCGTGCCCGCGTCGAGCGCGGTCAGGATGAAGAGCGCCTCAAACATGATCGCGAAGTGGTACCAGAACGCCTTCATGGAGCCGCCGGTGACCTTCGAGAAGATCTCGGAGACACCGACCGCGAGTGTGGGCGCGCCGCCGGTGCGCGAGAGCAGCGAGGACTCCTCGACGTTCTTGGCGGCCTGCGCGAGGTCCTCGGGGGAGATGGAGTACCCGAAGTTCGCGACGGCCTGGCTGGCGGCCTGGACGTTGTCCCCGATGACGCCCGCGGGCGCGTTCATCGCGAAGTAGAGACCCGGGTCGATGACGCTCGCCGCGATGAGCGCCATGACCGCGACGGACGACTCCATCAGCATGGAGCCGTAGCCGATCATCCGGATCTGCGTCTCCTTCTGGACCATCTTCGGCGTCGTGCCCGAGGCGATCAGCGCGTGGAAGCCGGACAGGGCCCCGCAGGCGATGGTGATGAAGACGAACGGGAAGAGCGATCCCGCGAAGACGGGCCCGTCGCCGCGCGAGGCGAAGTCGGTCACCGGGTCCATCTTCAGCGTCGGCAGCGTGATGACGACGCCGAGCGCGAGCAGCAGGATCGTGCCGATCTTCATGAACGTGGAGAGGTAGTCGCGCGGCGCGAGCAGCATCCACACCGGCAGGATCGAGGCGATGAATCCGTACGCCACCAGCCAGATGACCAGCGTCGACGGCGCAAGCGTGAACGTCTCGGCGAGGGACGACTCGGCGACCCAGCGCCCGGCGACGAGCGCGATCAGGAGCAGTGTGATCCCGATGAGGGAGACCTCGCTGACCCGGCCGGGTCGCAGGATCCGCAGGTAGAAGCCCATGAAGAGCGCGATCGGAATGGTCATCGCGATGGAGAAGGTGCCCCACGGCGAGTCCGCGAGCGCGTTGACGATGACGAGCGCGAGCACCCCGAGCAGGATGATCATGATGGCGAACGCGGCGAGCAGCGCGGCGGCCCCGCCGAACGGACCGATCTCCTCGCGCGCCATCTGGCCGAGCGACTTGCCGTCGCGCCGGGTGGAGAAGAAGAGGACGACCATGTCCTGCACGGCGCCCGCGAAGATCACCCCGACGACGATCCAGATGGTGCCCGGCAAGTAGCCCATCTGAGCGGCCAGTACGGGGCCCACCAGCGGCCCCGCGCCCGCGATCGCCGCGAAGTGGTGGCCGAGCAGGACGCGGCGGTCGGTCGGGTGGAAGTCGATGCCGTTGTCCAGGCGTTCGGCCGGGGTGGCCCGCTTCTTGTCGACCTTCAGGACGCGGTTGACGATGAACTTGGAGTAGAAGCGATAGGCGATCGCGTACGAGCCGAGGGCCGCGGCCACCATCCAGGCCGCCGACACCTCCTCGTCGCGTGAGAGCGCAAGCACGGTCCAGCCCGCGGCGCCCACCAGCGCCACGAGGGTCCAGATGACGATGGATCGGGGATTCGCTGTGCGCACCGAGTCGTCCTCCCGTTCATCATGCGATGACGGGAGGAACGTAGAGCAGCACGGTGATCTGCGCCAGACCCCGGAAGAGTCCTTCGAGGGGAGTGGGTCAGTCCGTGGGGCGCTTGAGGCGGGCCACGAACTTGTAGCGGTCGCCGCGGTACACCGAGCGGACCCACTCCACCGGCTGGCCGCCGCCGTCCAGAGAGTGCCGCGACAGGAGCAGCATGGGCAGGCCCACGTCCGTGCCGAGCAGGCCCGCCTCGCGCGGGGTGGCGAGCGAGGTCTCGATGGTCTCCTCGGCCTCCGCGAGGTGCACGTCGTACACCTCGGCGAGTGCGGTGTAGAGCGAGGTGTACTTCACCAGGGAGCGGCGCAGGGCCGGGAAGCGCTTGGCCGAGAGGTGCGTCGTCTCGATGGCCATCGCCTCGCCGTTGGCGAGTCTGAGCCGCTCGATCCGCAGCACCCGGCCGCCCGTGCTGATGTCCAGGAGCCCGGCGAGGGTGTCGTCGGCGGTGATGTAGCCGATGTCCAGGAGCTGCGAGGTGGGTTCGAGGCCCTGGGCCCGCATGTCCTCGGTGTACGAGGTGAGTTGGAGCGCCTGGGAGACCTTGGGCTTGGCCACGAAGGTGCCCTTGCCCTGGATCCGCTCCAGACGGCCCTCGACGACCAGCTCCTGCAGGGCCTGGCGCACCGTCGTGCGTGAGGTGTCGAACTCGGCGGCCAGCGTGCGCTCCGGAGGGACCGGGGTGCCGGGCGGCAGCGTCTCCGTCATGTCGAGCAAGTGCCGCTTCAGGCGGTAGTACTTGGGCACGCGTGCGGTGCGGCCGACTGCCGCTGCCGCGCCGGTCTCCGCGGCCGGGGACGCACCCGCTTCCGTCTCCGTGCTCCCCGCCTCGGTGCCCATGGCCCGCCTTCCTGCTGCCGTCACCGGCTCCTCCGTCTGTCGCGGCTCACATCGTGGCACGTACCGGGCTTGGGGGTCCCCCCTGCTCGAGCGAAGTCGAGAGCTTGGGGGATTACTGCGCCCGCTCAGGTGTCGGTCCGATAACGGACCTGACAGCCCTTCTTATACACCCTTGACACCCCTAAAGGTCTAGGCCAAGCTCCCCGTACTGGTCTACACCATTAAAGACCAGGTTCCAGTCCCACGGGCAGATCTCGGTCCATTTGGTCGCTGCGGGTGGGGGGTTGACTGGCATCCCTTGAGGAGGGTGACGTGAAGCGCAAGCTCATAGCGGCCATCGGTGTCGCGGGCATGTTGGTCTCGATCGCGGCCTGTGGCGGCGACGACGGCGACGACAAGAAGGCCGGGGCGGACGGCTTCAAGGGGGAGACCCTGACGCTCTGGGCGATGGACGGCTCCACGCCCGAGGGCTGGACCAAGGACGTCAAGGCCGCCTTCGAGAAGAAGACCGGCGCCAAGCTGAAGCTCGAAGTCCAGCAGTGGAACGGCATCCAGCAGAAGCTGACGACCGCCCTCTCCGAGGAGAACCCGCCGGACGTCTTCGAGATCGGCAACACGCAGACCGCCGCGTACGCCAAGACCGGTGGCCTCGCCGACCTCAGTGACCTCAAGGAAGGGGTCGGCGCCGACTGGACCGAGTCGATCAACAAGTCCTCGGTCGTGGACGGCAAGCAGTACGCCGCCCCGTGGTTCGTCCTGAACCGCGTCGTCATCTACAACAAGAAGGTCTGGGCCGACGCCGGCATCAAGGACACCCCCAAGACGCGGGCGGAGTTCCTCAAGGACCTCAAGACGATCGAGTCCAAGACGGACGCCGAGCCGATCTACCTGCCCGGCCAGAACTGGTACCACTTCGTCGGCCTGACCATCGGTGAGGGCGCCGAACTGGTCAAGAAGGACGGCGACAAGTACGTCTCCAACCTGACCGACCCCAAGGTCGCCAAGGCCATGAAGACGTACAAGCAGTTCGCGGACCTCTCCAAGGCCCCCAAGAACAAGGACGAGGCCACCCCGCAGCAGGCCGAGGTCTTCGCCAAGGGCAAGACCGGCGCCTTCATCGGCATGAGCTGGGAGGCCGCGACCGCGATCGAGGCCAGCAAGGACAAGAAGTTCGAGGAGAACATCGGCTACTTCACCATCCCCGGTCCCACCGCCGACAAGCCCGAGGGCGTCTTCCTCGGTGGCTCTAACCTCGCCGTCGCCGCGACCAGCAAGAAGCAGGAGCTCGCCAAGGAGTTCCTGAAGATCGCGCTGAGCGACAAGTTCGAGGGGGCGCTCGCCAAGGAAGGCGGCGTCATCCCGAACAAGCAGGCCCTGGAGGCCCAGCTCAAGGGCAACCCGGCCGCCGAGGCCATGGCCCCCGCCACCGCCGGCGGCGGCACGACCCCGCTGATCCCGGAGTGGGCCGCGGTGGAGAACCCGCCGAACCCGATCAAGAACTACATGACCGCGGTGCTGAACGGTAAGTCCAACGACGCGGCCGCCAAGCAGGTCGAGGGCGAGCTCAACAAGCGCCTGTCGCAGAAGCAGTAAGCAAGCGCTCCTGCCGGTGTCTCCGGGCCCGGGGTGTCACTGCCCCCGGGCCCGTTGCCCCCGGCGCAGCGCTGCGTTCCGCGATGCCCACAAAAGCGCTGCGTTCCGCGATGCCCACGAAAGAGATGGCGAAGCATGACCGTGCAGACCGAACGGCCGCCCTCCGGCCCGACGGAGGATCTGAAATCGGACAGACGGCCGGCGGATCCGGGTAAGCCCCGCACGGGGGCCCGATCGCTCGCCCCCTACCTGCTCCTGCTCCCCGCGCTCACGGCCACCCTGCTGTTCCTCGGCTGGCCGCTGATCAACAACGGGATCTTGTCGTTCCAGAACCTCAACATGAGGCAGTTCATCCTCCACCTCACGGAGTGGAACGGGATCGACAACTTCAAGGAGGTCCTCAGCGGCGAGGACTTCTGGCGGGTCACCGGTCGCTCGATCGCCTTCACCGCGGTCAACGTCGCACTGATCATGCTGCTCGGCATGCTGGTGGGACTGCTGCTCGCACGGCTCGGCAAGCGGATGCGGACGTTCCTCCTGGTCGGGCTCGTGCTCGCCTGGGCCATGCCGGTCATCGCGGCGACGACCGTCTACCAGTGGCTGTTCGCCCAGCGCTTCGGCGTCGTCAACTGGGTCCTGGACAAGGCCGGCTGGCACTCGATGGCCGAGTACGACTGGATGGGCAGCCAGTACTCCACCTTCTTCGTGGTCATCGTCCTGATCGTCTGGCAGTCGATCCCCTTCGTGGCGATCAACCTGTACGCCGCGACGACGACGATCCCCAAGGAGCTCTACGAGGCCGCGTCGCTCGACGGCGCCGGCGCCTGGAAGCGCTTCACGAACGTCACGCTGCCCTATCTGCGGCCCTTCCTCTACGCGACGACGTTCCTGGAGGTCATCTGGGTCTTCAAGGCGTTCGCGCAGGTCATGGCGCTCAACGAGGGCGGCCCTGACCGGCTCACCGAGATCCTGCCCGTCTACGCCTACATCGAGGGCATGGGCAACCAGCACTTCGGCATGGGTGCGGCGATCGCCCTGCTCACCATTGTCATCCTGCTGGTCCTGACGTCCTTCTATCTGCGGATCGTGCTCAAGCAAGGGGAGGACGAGCTGTGAACCGCACCGCTTCATCGAGGTCGTCGCGTTCGTCGCGTTCGTCGGTGGTCCGTCGCATCTGGCCCAACGCGGTTGCCGTCGTTCTCTTCATCGGCCTCGTCTTCCCGGTCTACTGGATGTTCGCCACGGCCTTCAAGCCGACCGGCGACATCATCAGCGAGGACCCGGTGTGGTTCCCGACCGACGCGACGTTCGAGCACTTCAAGACCGCCGTGCAGGCCGAACACTTCTGGACGATGGTCGGCAACTCCCTCACCGTCACCCTGCTCGCCGTGATCTTCTCGCTGATCATCGGCCTCGCGTCGGCGTTCGCACTCGCCCGGATGCGCTTCAAGGGCCGCAAGGGCTTCATCATCGGCTTCATGCTGGCCCAGATGGCGCCCTGGGAAGTCATGGTCATCGCGATCTACATCATCGTGCGCGACGCCGACATGCTGAACAGCCTGGTTCCGCTCACCCTCTTCTACATGGTGATGATCCTTCCCTTCACGCTCCTGACGCTGCGCGGCTTCGTCGCCGCGGTGCCGCGCGAGCTGGAGGAGTCGGCGATGGTCGACGGCTGTTCCCGGATGCAGGCGTTCCGCCGGGTGATCCTGCCGCTGCTCGCGCCGGGCCTGATGTCGACCTCGCTCTTCGGCTTCATCACCGCCTGGAACGAATTCCCGCTCGTCCTTGTCCTCAACAAGGAGGCGGAGGCCAAGACGCTGCCGGTGTGGCTGTCCGGCTTCCAGACCGCCTTCGGCGACGACTGGGGCGCCACCATGGCCGCCGCCTCGCTCTTCGCCATCCCGATCCTCGTCCTCTTCGTCTTCCTGCAGCGCAGGGCCGTCAGCGGTCTGACCGACGGTGCCGTGAAGGGATAACCCGCCATATGACGACACTCACCCGCCCCGCCGACACTCTGACCCGCGACGCCCTGACCGTCCTGCAGCCCGGCTTCGTCGGGACCAGCGCGCCGGACTGGCTGCTGCGCAGGATCGGTGAAGGCCTCGCCTCGGTCGGTCTGTTCGGCCGCAACATCGCCTCCCCCGAACAACTGGCCGCACTTACGGCCCAGTTGCGCGCCGAGCGTGGCGACGTCCTGGTCGCCATCGACGAGGAGGGCGGTGACGTGACCCGCCTGGAGGTCCGCTCCGGCTCCTCCTTCCCCGGCAACCACGCCCTCGGCGCGGTCGACGACACGGAGCTCACCCGTGACGTGGCCGCAGAGCTGGGCCGCCGGCTCGCCGCGTGCGGCGTCAACCTCAACTGGGCGCCGTCCGCCGACGTCAACTCCAACCCGGACAACCCCGTCATCGGCGTACGGTCCTTCGGCTCCGACCCGCTCCTGGTGGCCCGGCACACCGCCGCCTACGTCGAGGGGCTGCAGTCCGCGGGCGTCGCCGCCTGCACCAAGCACTTCCCGGGGCACGGCGACACCGCGGTCGACTCGCACCATGACGTGCCGCGCATCGGGGTGGACCCCGAGGTGCTGCGCGCCCGCGACCTCGCGCCGTTCCGGGCCGCGATCGCCGCGGGCTCGCGTGCGGTGATGAGCGCGCACATCCTCGTCCCGTCCCTGGACGCGGAGTACCCGGCGACGCTCTCGCGCCGCATCCTGACGGGGATCCTGCGCGAGGAACTGAACTACGACGGCCTGATCGTCACGGACGGCATGGAGATGCAGGCCATCTCCGCCACGTACGGCATCGAGCGCGGCAGCGTCCTCGCCATCGCCGCGGGTGCCGACGCGATCTGTGTGGGCGGCGGCCTCGCGGACGACGACACGGTCCTGCGCCTTCGCGACGCGCTGGTCGGGGCCGTCCGCACGGGCGAGCTCTCCGAGGAGCGCCTCGCCGACGCGGCCACACGCGTACGGGCGCTGGCCCACTGGACTTCGGTGTCGGGCGCGGCCGAGCGTTCGGGGGGCGCGCCCGGCACCGAGATCGGCCTGGTCGCGGCCCGCCGCGCCCTGACGGTCACCCGGGGCGAGTCCTACGCGGCCCCGCTCACCGAAGCTCCGTACGTCGCCGCCTTCACCCCGATGGCCAACATCGCGGTGGGTGACGAGACCCCGTGGGGCGTGGCCGCGGAGCTGGCACGCCTGCTCCCGGGCACGGAGACGGGCAGCTTCACGGGCGCGGACGCGGGTGCGCCGGCCCTCGCGGAGGCGGGGGAGCGGCGGATCGTGGCCGTGGTCCGCGACGCCCACCGGCACACGTGGATGGCAGAGGCCCTGAACACGCTCCTGTCCGCCCGCCCCGACACGATCGTGGTGGAGATGGGCGTCCCCCAGGCCCCTCCGAGGGGCTCGGTACACATCGCGACACATGGCGCGGCGAGGGTCTGCGGCGTGGCGGCGGCGGAGGCCATCGCGGGGATCTAGAGCGCGCCCCTTCGGGACGCCCCGAAGGGGTGCGGGGAACTGCGCGCCCAGCCCTCACACACCAGCAGGTATGGCTACAACGCAAAGGTGCCGGGACCGCCCCAGCAGGGGGCGGTCCCGGCACCTCCGCACAAGGCCCAGGGGCCCGCTCAAAGCCCTTGCCAGGCCGGCTTCGCCGCGTACGTGGCCCGGAAGTACTCCCCAAGTTTCAGCTTGGACGCGGCCGCCTCGTCCACGACGACAGTCGCGTGCCGATGCAACTGCAGAGCCGAAGCCGGCACAACCGCGGCGACAGGCCCCTCCACCGTCGCGGCCACCGCGTCCGCCTTGCCCTCACCGGTGGCGAGCAGCACCAGGTGCCGCGCCTCGAGGATCGTCCCGATCCCCTGCGTGATCACGTGGTGCGGCACCTGCTCGATGTCCCCGTCGAAGAACCGCGCGTTGTCCACCCGCGTCTGCTCCGTCAGCGTCTTGATCCGGGTGCGCGAGGCGAGGGACGAGCACGGTTCGTTGAACCCGATGTGCCCGTCCGTGCCGATCCCGAGCAGCTGGAGATCCACGCCTCCGGCGTCCGCGAGCGCCTGGTCGTACGCCTCGCAGGCCGCCTGCACATCCTGCGCGCTGCCGTCGGGCCCCATGAAGGACTTCTCACTGAGCCCCAGCGGCTCGACGACCTCACGCAGCACCACGGAACGGTAGGACTCGGGGTGCCCGGCGGGCAGCCCCACGTACTCGTCGAGCTGGCAGATCCGCGCCCGCGACGCATCCACGGCACCGGAGGCGACCTTGGCGGCCAGGGCTTCGTAGATGGGCAGCGGGGTGGATCCGGTGGCGACACCGAGCAGGGCGTCAGGCTTACGACGTACCAAGGCGGCCATGGCCTCCGCGATGAGCTCGCCGCCTGCCTTGGCGTCCGGGACGATGACAACTTCCACGCTGGGCCTGCCGATCTGGAGGGGGGACTCACGGGTCTGGAGAGAGCACCCACGGGGGACTACTGGATTATGTGGTATAGACCAATCTAGCAGAGCTGCCCCGCCGTGACCCCAGGTTCCCGAGCCTCGGCAGCACGAACTCCCCGCCTCCCATGCTCGACTCTCCGGCCCACCCCCGCCCGTCGAGCCTGCCCCGCCCCATCGAGACGCCTACGCCGGTGTACCCCCGTCGCGTCCACCCACCTATGCCAGCGAACCCCCCGTCGCGTCTATCCACTGCCCCGTGACCCAGCGCCCGTCGTCCGAGGCGAGGAACGCCACCGCGTCGGCTATGTCCGCCGGGGTGCCGACACGGCCGAGCGCCGACATCGCCGCCGCGCCCGCCCACGCCTCCTTGTTCTTGTCGCCGCGCAGCCATGCGGCGTTGACGTCCGTGTCCACGATGCCCGGTGCCACGGAGTTGACCGTGATGCCGCGGGCGCCGAGCACCTTGGAGAGGTTGCGCGTGAACACGTCCAGGGCGCCCTTCGTCATGGCGTACGTCATGATCTCCGGCATGACCGCGGCCTGAGAGAGGCCCGACGAGATGTTGATGATCCGCCCGCCGTCCCGCAGTCGCCGCTCGCCGAGCTGCGTGATGAAGAAGGGTGCCTTCGCGTTCACCGCGAACAGCTGGTCGTACTCCGCCTCGTCGATGTCGGCGAACGGCCGGGACGTGCCGATCCCCGCGTTGTTCACCAGGATGTCCACGCCGTCCGCGTGTGCGTCGAACGCCTCCCACAGTGACTGCGCGTCACCCGGCACTCCGAGCTCGACCCCGATCGCGAAGGCCGAGCCGCCCGCGGACTCGATCGCCGCGACCGTCTCCTTCGCCGCGGTCTCATTGCTGCCGAAGTGCACGGCCACCCGTGCTCCGTCCCGCCCCAGCCGCTCGGCGATGCCCCGCCCGATGCCGCGGCTGCCGCCCGTGACCAGCGCCGTCTTCCCCGCGAGCTTCCCTGCAAGCGCACCCATGAGAGCCGCCCCCTATTTCTCTAGTGGTCGTTACAGAAAAAACCGTAGCGCACCCCGAGCCGTTTTTCTAGCGCTCGCTATACAATTCACTCCATGGCGACGAAACAGCGCGGGCGCCCCCGTTCCTTCGACCGCGACACCGCCCTTGAGCAGGCGCTGCGCACCTTCTGGGATCAGGGGTACGAAGCGACATCGGTCACGGACCTCACCCGGGCCATGGGGATCGGCGCCCCCAGCATGTACGCGGCCTTCGGTGACAAGCAGTCACTGTTCGAGGAGGTCGTGACGCTGTACGGGCAGACGCACGGCTCCTTCGGCGAGCGCGCCTTCGCCGAGGAGCCCACCGTCCGCGACGGAGTCGCGCGGATGCTGCACGAGGCCGCCGACAAGTACACGGAAGCCGGCCACCCCCACGGCTGCCTGGTCATCTGCGCCGCGACGAACTGCACGACGCCGGAGGTCGAGGCCGGCCTGCGCGACCGGCGCAACGCGAACATCAGCTCCATCGAGTCGCGCATAAGGGCCGCTGTCGCCACGGGCGAACTCCCCCCGCAGACCGACGCCCCCGCCCTGGCCCGCTACACGGGAGCCGTGCTCCAGGGCATGTCCCAGCAGTCCCGCGACGGCGCGAGCCGGCAGGAGCTGGAAGCGGTCGCCGAGCTGGCCATGCGGGTCTGGCCCGGGGTGTGACCCCGCTGGACGGCAGGTGCCCGCCGGGCCGCAAGCGTGACAAAGAGACAACACAACAAACATCTGCCGACGCGTAGACACAGGTGAATGGTCTAGTCCACAATGCGTTGGTAAAGCATCCGCCCTTCCCGCACAGGAGGGTGGACCGAGGAACCGGCACTCTCTGCCCTGACCGTGTCGGATCCTCTGATCGGCCGTCCGGTACCGCACATTCCGGTGGTCGGTGTTCCTGAAGGGCTGCGGTGCCGTGGGTGGGTTGAGGGTCCCGCCCTGGCGCCGCGGCTCGTCGGGAATCTCCCGGGGCGGTCCCGCCGGGCGTGCCAGGTACGCTCGCACACGTGCCCTCCATGAACGACCTCGTACGCCAGCACACCGCTCTCGGTGACTCCGATCTCGAGTGGCTGCATCTGCTGGTCTCGGAGTGGCAGCTGCTCTCCGACCTCTCCTTCGCCGACCTCGTGCTGTGGGTCCCCACCCGCGACGGCACCCGCTATGTCTCCGTGGCGCAGATGCGGCCGAACACCGGCCCCACCTCCTACCAGGACGACATGGTCGGCCACCTCGTCCCGCGCGGACGCCGCCCGCTGCTCGACGCCGCCCTGGACGAGGGCCGCATCGTGCGCGAAGGCGACCCCGAGTGGCGCGAAGAGGTCCCGGTGCGGGTCGAGTCCATCCCCGTACGCAGGGAAGGGCGCGTCCTGGGCGTCATCGCTCGCAACACCAACCTCCTCACGGTGCGCACTCCCTCGCGCCTGGAACTGACATACCTTCAGTCGGCGTCCGACCTCGCCCAGATGATCGCCGCCGGGTCCTTCCCGTTCCCCGGCCAGCAGGTCGACATGGACGCGTCCCCGCGCGTGGGCGACGGTCTGCTCCGGCTGGATGCCGACGGCATCGTCCAGTACGCGTCGCCGAACGCGCTCTCCGCCTACCACCGCCTCGGCCTCGCCGCAGACCTGGTCGGTCACCACCTCGGCACGGCGACGGCCGAACTCGCCCCGTCCCGCGGCCCGGTCGACGAGGCGCTCGCCAAGGTCGCCAGCGGCTGGGCGCCCCGTGAGTTCGAGATCGAGGGCGGCGACGGCGTGATCCAGCTCCGCGCGATCCCGCTCAAGCCCAAGGGCCCGCGCATCGGCTCGCTCGTACTGCTCCGCGACGTCACCGAACTGCGCCGTCGCGAGCGGGAGTTGATCACCAAGGACGCGACCATCCGGGAGATCCACCACCGGGTGAAGAACAACCTCCAGACGGTCGCCGCACTCCTGCGCCTCCAGGCGCGGCGCATCGACTCGGCCACCGGACGTGAAGCGCTCGAAGAGGCCGTACGCCGCGTGGGCTCGATCGCCATCGTGCACGAGACGCTGTCCCAGAACCTGGACGAGCGCGTGGAGTTCGACGAGATCGCCGACCGCGTCCTCGCGATGGTGGCGGAGATCTCGCCCGGCAAGGTCACCGGCCGGCGCACCGGACGCTTCGGCATCCTGGACGCCGAGGTCGCGACCCCGCTGGCGATGGTCCTCACCGAGATCCTGCAGAACGCCTTGGAGCACGGCTTCCAGGAAGGCGACACCGGCACGGTCGAGGTCTCCGCCGTGCGCGGCGGCACCAGCAAGGACGCCCGACTCCTCATCACCGTCCAGGACGACGGCGTCGGTCTGCCCGACGGATTCGACCCGCACCGCTCGGGCAACCTCGGCCTGCAGATCGTCCGCACCCTGGTCGAGGGCGAGATGGGCGGAACGTTCGACATGGTGCGGGCCCCGGAACGCGGCACACAGGTCGTTCTCGACATCCCGGTGCGCGCCGACAAGTAGGACACGCGGTGCACGTAGTGCACTCACGTACGGAACAGCGCATACGCAAACGGAAAGCAGTGAGCCCCGGACCACTTCGGTCCGGGGCTCACTGCTCACGTTGCGTTGCGCATCGGGGGTACTGCGCGGCTGCGGCTCGGGGGCGGGAGATGCGTACTCGCTGTACGCGCCGCCGGGCTAAGGCTCGTAGGGGGCGTGAGCGTCAGGCGCTTGCCTGGCGTGCACGGTTGCGAGCGGCGCGGCGCTTCATTGCGCGGCGCTCGTCCTCGCTGAGGCCACCCCAGACGCCGGAGTCCTGGCCGGACTCGAGCGCCCACTGCAGGCACTGCTCCATGACGGGGCAGCGGCGGCAGACGGCCTTGGCTTCCTCGATCTGCAGCAGCGCAGGACCGGTGTTGCCGATGGGGAAGAAGAGCTCGGGGTCTTCCTCGCGGCAAACGGCGTTGTGACGCCAGTCCATGGCTGCTACCTCTCCTTGGTATTACATGCAGGGTTGCTTGTGAATGTGAACGCTTTCACGAATCCCTCGACAACGGAAGGGACTTTCGTCACATGGGCGACGATGTCCTATGCGTTGAGGAGGGGGTTCTGGCTATCTGTGGGGCCGATGTTGCGGGCCGTCCCGATCGCCATGTAGAGATTCGCAAACCTCGGCGGCGGATACAACCCCTTCCGGAAAGTTTTTTTTGATTCCTCAGTGTCGACTGGGTCACAGCCGTACTTCCATGGGGTGGACCCTGGCCTAAACGTTCGAGTGAAAGGACTTTGGCCCCTTCCACTCACACAATCACACGCAGTGCACGGCGAACGCCTGTGAACGTCACGCTCGTGCGCAGCCCTAGGTGGTCACCGTCCATCTGAAGGGGGAGCGGCACCTTTGAATGCAAGGTGAAGTCGGTGAGGTCATGGAGCGTAACCGCGTGCTTGCCGTGTGGTCCGCGATTCGGCGTCGACGTCAGCAGCTGGGTCCCGTACCGGGCCACCGCGGCGGTGGAGAGCCTGCTCAGACCGAGCACGTCCAGGCCCGTGTCGAAAGACGCACCCGGGGACGCGTACATCGGGCGATTGCCCAGGTAGGTGTACGGAGAGGTGTTGCAGACTATGGAAAGCACGAGGTCGGTGACCGGGTCCTTGCCGGGCCGTTCCAGCGTGATCATTCCGTGCCTGCGGTGCGGTTCGTCGAGGAACTGACGGACCACCTGGCGCAAATACAGCGCGTGCGTGGACCGCTTCCCGCGTTCCCTCTGTTGTTCGACCCGCCCCACCACCCCGGCGTCGAAGCCGAACCCGGCGGCGAAAGTGAACCAATGTGCGGGTACCGCTTCGTCCTCGGTGCCCGGGGTGCCGGACAGCCGGCCCAGGCTCACTGTCCGTTCGCTTCCCTCACGCAACGCGTCGAGCAGTGCGCCGGTCGCCTCCACGGCGTCATTGGGCAGACCGAGGGCGCGCGCGAAGACGTTGGTGGAGCCGCCGGGGACGACCGCGAGGCGAGGCAGGCGGGCCGGATCGGGGCCGTTGTGCAACAGTCCGTTGACGACCTCGTTGACCGTGCCGTCTCCGCCGAGGGCGACGACCAGCTCGATGTCCTTGCTCTCCGCGGCCTGTCTGCCGAGGTCCCGGGCGTGGCCGCGGTACTCCGTGGTGACCGCCTCGAGCTTCATCTCGCTCGCCAGCGCATGGATCAGTACGTCACGCGTGCGCGCGCTGGTGGTGGTTGCCGCCGGGTTGACCACAAGGAGTGCACGCATGCGAAGCAGAGTACCTAGCCCTCTTTACCCGGCACAGACCGAGGGGGCGGACCGGGGGCCGGAGCACGGACACGCACAGCTACGCTGCAAGGGTGAGTACTGAGCGGAACCCCACCCCCGAAGCACCGGAGCCCGGCCCGCGTCCCGGACGTCTGACGGCCGCCGCGGCCCTTGCCGCGCTGGAGGGCGTCGCACTCATCGCCGCCGGTGTCTACATGCTCGTCATGGGCCTCGCGGGTGACCCCGACAACCCGGAACAGGCCACGACGGGTGGCGTCACGCTGATCGTCCTCGCGCTCCTGCCCCTGCTCGCCGCCCGCGGGCTCCTGCTCCGCCGCGGCTGGAGCCGGGGGCCCGCCATCATCACGCAGATCATGGCGCTGCCGGTGGCCTGGCAGCTTCTGCAGGTCGACAGCATGGCCATCCCGGCCGGTATCGCGCTCGCCGTCGTCGCGGTCACCGCGCTCGTCCTGCTGGTCAATCCCGCCACGACCCAGGCGCTCGGCATCCGGGGCCCGGGGAACGTGCAGGACGACGTGAAGTAGCCGTCCCGGACGGTATGGGCGGTACGGGCTTACCGAAGGAGCAGACCCGGAGGGGCGGTCTGCTCCTCCGTCACTCCTCGACGAGGAGCTTCTCGCGCAGCTGCGCGAGTGTGCGGGCGAGAAGCCGGGAGACGTGCATCTGGGAGATGCCGACTTCCTGGGCGATCTGCGACTGCGTCATGTTGCCGAAGAACCGCAGCAGCAGGATGCGCTTCTCGCGGGGTGGAAGGTCCTCCAGCAGCGGCTTGAGGGACTCCCTGTACTCGACGCCCTCCAGGGCCTCGTCCTCCGCGCCCAGGGTGTCCGCGACCGCCGGGGACTCGTCGTCCGTGTCCGGGACGTCCAGGGACAGCGTGGAGTACGCGTTGGCCGACTCCAGGCCCTCCAGGACCTCCTCCTCGGAGATGCCCAGCTTCTCGGCGAGCTCGTGCACCGTGGGCGAGCGACCGTGCAGCTGGGACAGCTCGGCGGTCGCCGTGGTCAGCGCGAGCCGCAGCTCCTGGAGGCGCCGCGGGACCCGGACCGCCCAGCCCTTGTCACGGAAGTGGCGCTTGATCTCGCCGACGACCGTGGGCGTCGCGTACGTGGAGAACTCCACGCCGCGCTCCGGGTCGAAGCGGTCCACGGACTTGATCAGGCCGATGGTGGCGACCTGCGTCAGGTCGTCGAGAGGCTCGCCGCGGTTGCGGAACCGGCGGGCCAGGTGCTCGACGAGCGGCAGGTGCATGCGGACCAGCTTGTTGCGCAGGTCCGCGTACTCGGGACTGCCGTCCTTCAGCTCGCGCAGCTCGATGAACATCGCGCGTGCACCGCTGCGGTCCTGCGGATCGTGCCGGGTGTGCTGCTGCTCGCTCATGTATCCCGCCCGTTGCGCGCCGCCCCGGACGGAGGGCTTCGCGCGCTCCTCCTGGGCGGTCGGCTCTGCCTGCTCCGACGCGTCAGCCACAGTCGACGGACCCGGCTGCTCCGGGTCCTGAGGGTGCGGCCTGGCCTGCTGCTCGGGGATGCCCGTGAGCGCCGGCTCCACCGGAGCCTCGCGCCCCCTCGTGGGCGTCCCTTCCCGGCCACCGGGCAGACCCCGTGTGCCGCGCTCTTCGTCCCGCACCGGCCCCTCCCCGTCCCTCACGCCGGCCCGGGTCCCGCGCCGCGCTTCTTGTAGAGACTGATCGAGACGGTGTTGTCCTCGGCCACGGAGGAGTCGACCTGACCCGCGAGGGCGGACAGCACTGTCCAGGCGAAGGTGTCCCGTTCCGGAGCCCGGCCGTCGGTGGTCGGCGCCGAGACGGTCACCTCCAGGGAGTCGTCGACGAGCTGGAAGACGCAGCTGAGCACGGAGCCGGGCACGGCCTGCTGGAGCAGGATCGCGCAGGCCTCGTCGACCGCGATGCGCAGGTCCTCGATCTCGTCGAGAGTGAAGTCCAAACGCGCCGCGAGACCGGCCGTGGCCGTACGCAGCACCGACAGGTAGGCACCCGCGGCAGGAAGGCGGACCTCGACGAAGTCCTGATTCCCGGGCTCGCCTGCGATCTGGGACACCCTCACCTCCAAGGTGGTACAAGCACTTTCGGGGCTCCAGGTCCGCCGTCAAGCGGCGGTCCGGACTGCGTCACACGGGTAACGCACCACGTAGTTATGCGGTGACGCTACCGCGCTCCCCAGTTCCGTGTCCCGGGGACCCCGCTCCGTTGCTGTCACTCATAGTAAGCCTAAGGGTACGGAGAGTGGCTAGGGGTCTCGCGGTCCCAATTGGAGAGTACGGGCGTCGGGTTGACGTACCCAGGCGTCAGACGATCGAACCGTCGACGAAGCACCAACGCCAGCTCTCGCCCGGTTCGAAGGTCCTCATCACCGCGTGCCCGGTGTCCTTGAAGTGCTCCGTCGCGTGCCGGAAGGGCGAGGAGTCGCAGCAGCCCACGTGGCCGCAGTCCAGGCAGAGCCGTAGTTGCACGGGGTGACTGCCGGCCGCGCGGCACTCGAGACAGGTCTCGCTCAGTGGCGCGGGCTCGGGGTGCGGCAGCGCTGCGACATGCGGGCACTCGTTCATGATTGCCAGATTACGACGGGAACGCGTAGCGCGGAGGGCCTGACCGATGGACGTACTGCCCCTGGTGGCACTGATCGCGGCGAGCGCCGCGGTGGCCGGAGCCGCCCGCCGGACACCGGTGCCCGCGCCGCTGCTCCTCGTGGCGGCGGGTCTCGTCGCCGCCTACGTCCCCGGGGTGCCGGACTACCACCTGGACCCGCACATCGTGCTGCCGCTGATCCTGCCGCCCCTGCTGCACACCGCGGCCCTGGAGAGCTCGTACCTCGATCTGCGCGCCAACATCAGACCCGTGGCGCTGCTCTCGGTCGGCTACACGCTGTTCGCGACCCTCGCCGTCGGCTATCTGGCGTATCTGCTGATCCCCGACCTGCCGCTGACCGCCGCGCTGGTCCTCGGCGCGGTGATCGCGCCTCCTGACGCGGTGGCGGCCACGGCCATCGCGCGGAAGGTGGGGCTGCCGTCACGGATCACCACGATCCTGCAGGGCGAGTCGCTGGTGAACGACGCGACCGCGATCACCGCCTACAAGGTCGCCCTGGCGGCGGCGGTCGGCGAGGGCGCGAGCTGGGCGGGCGGGATCAGGGAGTTCCTGGTGGCCGCGGTCGGCGGGGTCGGTGTCGGCCTGATCCTCATGGTGCCGATCCACTGGCTGCGCCGGCACATGAAGGAGGCGGTGCTGCAGAACACCCTCTCCCTGCTGATCCCCTTCGTCGCGTACGCGGCCGCCGAGCAGGTCGGTGCCTCCGGAGTGCTCGCCGTGGTCGTCGTCGCCCTGTTCCTCGGGCACCGCTCCTGGGAGGTCGACTTCGAGACGCGGCTCCAGGAGGCCGCCGTGTGGAAGGTGGTCGCGTTCATCCTGGAGTCGGCCGTCTTCGCGCTGATCGGACTGCAACTGCCACTCGTGCTCAAGGGACTCGGCGAGTACAGCGGCCCGCAGGCGGCCTGGTACGCGCTGGCGGTCTTCTTCCTCGTCGTCCTCGTGCGCTTCGTGTGGTCGTATCCGGCGACCTATCTGCCGCGGATCCTGTCGAAGCGCATCAAGGAGCGCGAGAGCGACATGGACTGGCGCCGGCCGCTGATCGTCAGCTGGGCCGGGATGCGCGGTGTGGTGTCGCTGGCGATCGCCTTCTCGATCCCGCTCGTCCTGGACGACGGGGAGCCGTTCCCCGCGCGCAACCTCGTTCTGTTCCTGACCTTCACCACGGTGATCGGCACGTTGGTCGTGCAGGGGCTCTCGCTGCCGTGGCTCATCCGGGTCCTGAGGCTTCCGGGGCGTGACACGCAGGCGGAGACGCTCGCGGAGGCGCAGGCACAGAACGCCGCCTCGCAGGCCGCGGAGCGCCGGGTGGACGAACTGATGGAGGGCGAGCGCAACTGCCTCCCACAGCCCCTTCAGGACCGTCTGCGCACCGTTCTCGAGCGACGCCGCAACTCCGTGTGGGAGCGCCTTGGCCAACCCAACCCCGTCACGGGGGAGTCGGCGGACGAGACCTACCGCAGGCTGGCCCGGGAGGCGATCGCCGCGGAGCGGGAGGTGTTCGTGACGATGCGGGACGAGCGGCGCATCGACGACGAGATGATGCGGACGCTGCTTCGGAAGCTGGACCTGGAGGAGGCGGCGGCCTATCGGGAGGTCGAGGACTGAGCCGTGGGAGCCGCGGGCTCCGTCGCGGTGATCACCGCCGTGACGTCGGTGCCGGAGGGAAACGCGCCCTCTTCGGAGAGGGCCGTCAGCGCGTAGAGGAGCTTGGCCACGTAGACGCGCTCCACGGGAAGGCCATGCCGGTCCTCGAAGTCATCTGCGAACGCGGTGAGTTCGGGGGACGTACGGGCGTATCCGCCGAAGTGGAAGCGCTCGTCCAGGCGCCAGTTGGCGGTGGGGGCGCCGAAGGCCCGCTGTTGCAGTGCCCGTATGTCGGGGCCGAGGAAGCCGCCCTTGAGCACCGGTATGCCGAGCGCGTGCTGACCCGGGGCGAGGCCCGCCGCCATGCCGGCCAGGGTGCCGCCCGTGCCGCAGGCCACGGCCGCCGTGTGGGTGCGGCCGCGCAGTTCCTCGCCCAGGGCCGTGCAGCCCCGCACGGCCAGGGAGTTGCTGCCCCCTTCGGGGATGACGTAGGGGTGCTTGGCGCCTGTCGCGCGCAGGAGGGCGGCCAGGACCTCCGGGTCCGACTTCTCGCGGTACGTCGTCCTGTCGATGAAGTGCAGGCGCATTCCGTCGGCCGCGCAACGCGTCAGCGACGGGTTCAGGGGGCGGTCGGCGAGTTCGTCGCCGCGGACCACGCCGATGGTGTCCATGCCGAGGAGGCGGCCCGCCGCCGCTGTCGCCCTGAGGTGGTTGGAGTAGGCGCCGCCGAACGTCAGCAGGGACTCGTGCCCGGCCGCGACGGCGGCGTCCAGGTTCAGGAAGAGCTTGCGGTACTTGTTGCCCGGGAGGTCCGGGTGGATGAGGTCGTCCCGCTTGAGCGTGAGAGTGACTCCGTGCCGTGTGAACCGGTCGTCCCTGAGCTCGTGGAGCGGGGACGGGAGCCGGAGGCGCGGGGTGGTCGGCGGGGTGGTGCTCACCCCGCCATTCTGCCCGGCGCCGCGCAGTCGGGCATGGTCGTGGCCCGCCTGGTCCAGGCGGGCCGTTACTTGAGGCGTTCCTCGATGCGCTCCCGCATGGCGTTCATGGTGAAGCCCTTGGGATCGATCTTGCCCGGCTGCCATTCGAGGTGGCCGATCACCGAGCGGTGGGTCCAGCCGTGGTGGCGGCAGATGGCCGCCGAGACCCTCTCGATGGCGTCCAGCTGCGCGTCCGGCCACGGGTCCTCGCCGTTGCCGAGGTTCTCGCACTCGAAGCCGTAGAAGTGGCGGTTTCCGTCGGTGTTGGCCTCGTTGTCCGGCGGGAGCGCCTTCTCGGCGATGACCGCGCGCAGGACGTCGTCGTCGCCCAGGCCGGCGTGGTTGGCGCGGCCGTACCCGACGAGGTGGACGCGGCCGTCCTTGGTGATGACGCCGTGGCACAGCGGGCCGGGCAGCGAGGCGTACCCGTCACGGCAGAGGTCCACGGTGCGCTGGCTGCCCGACGTGGCCGTGTGGTGGATCATCACCCCGTGCACGGGCCCCCACGGCCCCTTGTGGTTGCGGTTGTGGTGACGCCAGTCGCCGACTTCGACGACCGTCACCCCTTCGTCCTTGAGCGCGTCGAGAAAGCTGCCCGCGGACATGGGTGGGGCCATGGCCGACTCCTTTGCGGAGCACGACGGCCGCCTGTCGCGGACCGTCTTGTATGTCCGCTTTTACCGGAACCACGGTGCCCGGACCAGCTGTTCGGAGGTATTCCGTCGCTGTTCGGGCACCGTGCGAGCCGATTTGGTCAGCCGCGGTGGTCGCCGCTGTGCAGGAACGCGTCGCCGTTCGTCGCGATGTGCGCCTCGACCGCCTGCAGGGCCTGCTGCGTGGCCTGAGGGGTACCCGTGCCGTGCTGCTGCGCGTAATACGCGGCGCCCAGCTTCTTCAGGAGGTCGCCGCCCGTGCGCTGCGCCTGGACCTCGTCGATCTTCTGCTTGCCCTGAGTGAGTCCGCGCTGCGCCTGTTCCTTGGCGCGATCCAGGAAGCCTGCCATTGCCGTCTCCTACGGATTGGTGCGGGATGCCGCGAAATGGTTCATATCGGTACGAAGAGTAGCGGCCTCTGTGTCTGGTTCAACGGACGCGCCGATCTTCGAGTTCCCCGCTCCCCGCGAACGCCGCCCGCCAGCACGCGGGTGAATGCCCCGTCCTGCCTGATCCATTCCCGCTCGTTTGTGTAATGGCGCTCGCACTCACCGTGCTGGAAGGGTTGTCGGCGCAGATGAGCGCTTGATCGGGAGGGCATAGCCAATGTCGGTAGGCGAAGAGGTCCGTGCGGAACAGGCCGAGCCACAGCAGAGCTTGGGTACGTCGGCCGCGCGGAATCTGGCCACCACCACCAAGTCCGCGCCGCAGATGCAGGAGATCAGCTCCCGCTGGCTCCTGCGGACGCTGCCGTGGGTGCAGGTGCAGGGCGGCACGTATCGAGTGAACCGGAGGTTGAGTTACGCGGTCGGTGACGGCCGGGTGTCGTTCGTGAAGACCGGAGACCGGGTCCAGGTCATCCCGGCGGAGCTCGGCGAGCTGCCGATCCTGCGGGATTACGAGGACGTCGAGGTCCTGGGGGAGCTGGCCCAGCGCTGCCAGCAGCGGGAGTTCGCCGCGGGGGAGGTCATCACCTCCTTCGGCAGCCAGGCCGACGAGGTGTTCCTGCTCGCGCACGGCCGGGTCGAGAAGATCGGCACCGGGCCCTACGGGGACGACACCGACCTCGGGTCGATCGCCGACGGCGCCTACTTCGGCGAGCAGGCGCTGCTCGACCCGGAGGCCATCTGGGAGTACACGACACGCGCGGTGACCGCGTGCACCGTGCTCACACTGCCCCGCCAGGATCTGGAGCAGGTCGCCGAGCGCACGGATTCCCTGCGCGAGCACCTCCGGAGGCTGCGGTCCATCCCGGCCCAGCGGACCAACAAGTTCGGCGAGGCGCCCATCGACCTCTCCGCCGGACACGTCGGCGAGGCCGTGCTGCCGGGCACCTACGTCGACTACGAATCAGCACCGCGTGAGTACGAACTGAGCGTCGCCCAGACCGTTCTGCGCGTCCACACACGCGTGGCCGATCTCTACAACCAGCCGATGAACCAGACCGAGCAGCAGCTGCGGCTCACGGTCGAGGCGCTCAAGGAGCGCCAGGAGCACGAGCTGATCAACAACCGCGAGTTCGGCCTGCTCAACAACTGCGAGTACGAGCAGCGACTGCAGCCCCACGACGGCGTGCCGAGCCCGGACGACATGGACGAGCTGCTCAGCCGCAGGCGTGGGTCCAAGCTCTTCCTGGCCCACCCGCGCGCGATCTCCGCGTTCGGCCGCGAACTCAACAAGCGTGGTCTGGTGCCGGAGACCATCGACATGGGCGGCCACCGCATCCCCACCTGGCGCGGGGTGCCGATCTTCCCGTGCAACAAGATCCCGGTCACCGAGGCCCGCACCACCTCGATCATCTGCATGCGTACGGGCGAGGAGGAGCAGGGCGTCGTCGGCCTGCACCAGGCGGGCATCCCCGACGAGATCGAGCCGAGCCTGTCCGTGCGCTTCATGGGGATCAGCGAGCAGGCGATCATCTCGTACCTGGTGTCGACGTACTACTCCGCCGCTGTCCTGGTGCCGGACGCGCTGGGCGTGCTGGAGAACGTCGAGATCGGCCGCTGGCGATGAGGCCGTGTCTGCGGGCGCGCCACCGGGTACACCCCTCCCGTACGCGCCCGCAGGCCCAGGAATCGCCACCGTCCGCATCCTCTCCGGGGTGAGTCCATGACGGACACGACGACGGACACGACGGAGTACGAGGAGCACGCGGGGCGCGATTCGTGCGAAGCGGTGGAGATTCTGGCGTCGGCTCGCGAGTGCGTCGACCCGGAGCTGCGCCGGGCGATCGACTCGCTGCCCGGAGCGATGCGCCGTATCGCGCTCTACCACTTCGGCTGGGAACACGCGGACGGCACACCGGCGGCCGGGCACGCGGGCAAGGCGATCAGGCCCGCGCTCGTGCTCGCCGCGGTGCGGGCCCTCGGCGGGGACCAGGCCGGCGCGGTCCGGGCCGCGGCGGCGGTGGAGTTGACCCACAACTTCACCCTGCTGCACGACGACGTCATCGACCGCGACACCACCCGCAGGCACCGGCCCACCGCATGGACCGTGTTCGGTGAACCCGACGCGATCCTGGCCGGTGACGCGCTCCAGGCGCTGGCGCAGCGGCTGCTCGCCGAGGACCCGCACCCCGGAGCCCCGGCGGCGGCCGCCCGGCTCGCCTCCTGCGTGGTGGAGCTCTGCGAGGGCCAGCAGGCGGACGGCGCGTTCGAGCGGCGCGGCCCCGACGAGGTCACGCTCGACGAGTGCCTCGCCATGGCCGAGGCCAAGACGGGGGCTCTGCTCGGCTGCGCCTGCGCGCTGGGCGCTCTGTACGCGGGGGCGGGGCGGAGCGAGGTGGAGGCGCTCGACGGGTTCGGCCGTGAGGCGGGGCTCGCCTTCCAGCTCATCGACGACGTGATCGGCATCTGGGGCGATCCGGGACGCACGGGCAAGCCGGCCCGTGCCGACCTCGCCGCCCGTAAGAAGTCCCTGCCGGTGGTCGCGGCTCTGGCCTCCGGCACCCCGGCAGCCGCCACCCTCGCCGAGCTGTACGGCCGCCCGTCGGCCGACGGCGACCTGGACCGTATGGCGCACGCCGTCGAGGCGGCGGGCGGCAGGGACTGGGCGCTGCTGCACGCGGGCGACCGGATGTCCCGTGCGATCAACCAACTCGCGGGCGCGGTGCCGGTTCCGGAGGCGGCGGGCAGCCTGCTGGCGCTCGCGGAGTTCGTGACGCGGCGCACGCACTGAACGTACGCGGCCCTACACAGGCGTACGCCAACCCGCGACGGCCCTGAGCCCCGCACCCCGCCGAGAGCCGGTCAGGGTGCGGGGCTCGCCCGTGTGCGGGGGCCCGATCGCCTAGGCTGCACCAGTAGTAACCGGCGGGGCGGTACACGCAGTTGAGCGTGGGCGAGGGCGAAGGGGCGGGCTGTGGGCGTAGTCATCCGGAGAGCCGGGGAGAGCGACAGGGCGGACGTGGTCCGGCTGCTCGACGAGGCGTTCCGGGACGACCCGGTGAGCAGCTGGGTCTTCCCCGACGAGGAGTACCGCCGCCGCAGGCACGGCGCGCTGATGAACGCCTTTCTCGACCTCGCGCTGAGCCTCGGCTACGTCGACATCACGGAGGACGGCTCGGCCGTCGCGCTGTGGTGGTCCGTCCCCGCGGGTGAGGACGAGGGCGGCGAAGAGGGGCCCGCACAGCTGCGCGCGGCCGTCGACCCCGACAACGTACGGATCGAGGAGATCGGTCGGCTGACCGGCGAGGCGCATCCGACCGACCGGCCCCACCAGTATCTGCACATGATCGGCGTGAGCCCGGAGCGGCAGGGCGAGGGGCTCGGCTCGGCGCTGATCGGATCCGTGCTCGATCGCTGTGACCAGGAAGGGCTGCACGCCTATCTGGAAGCGAGCAACAGCCGCAGCCGCGCACTGTACGAACGGCTCGGATTCCATTTCACGGGTAACGCCGTCGATCTGCCGGACGGCCCGCAGCTGTGGCCGATGTGGCGGGAGCCCCGGCCTTTCGCCACGGGCGGTGGCGACACCGGCCGGTTCGCCTAAAATCGTTGCAACGCCGATGTGTTGGCCGTAGACGCGATGAAGGGGGGACGAGCCCCATGTCCCGCAAAATGACCCGTGAAGTGTCCGGCGGCACGTCCCGCGAGCGACTTCTGGCCGAGGCCTTCGTGGAGATGGCCGACTCCGTGACCGACGATTTCGACGTCGCCGAGTTCGTGCAGGGCCTGGCCGCACGCTGTGTGGAACTGCTCGGCGTCTCGGCCGTGGGCGTTCTTCTTGCTGACACCGAGGGCGACTTGAAGCTCGTCGCCGCGTCAGGCGAGCACGCCTGGGTGCTCGATCTGCTCGCCCTGCAGCGGGAAGAGGGGCCGTCGCTGGACTGCCACCGCTCCGGCACGGCGAACACGAACATCGCGCTCACCCGCTTGGAGGCGACCATCGCCTGGCCGAAGTTCGCGACGCGGGCCGGCGAGGCGGGTTACGCGATGATGCACGTGCTGCCCCTGCGCCAGGGCGATCAGGCGCTCGGCACGCTGAATTTGTTCCAGGCGAGGCCTCAGGTGCTGGGTCCGGACGCAACGGCGCTCGCGCAGGCCCTCGCGGATGTCGCCACGATCGCGATGCTCCGGCGGCGTTCCCTGGAGCAGAGCGAGACGGAGCGCGGCCAGTTACAGGAGGCGCTCGTCAGCCGGATCATCATCGAGCAGGCGAAAGGTGTGCTCGCCGAGCGCTGGAAGTGCACGGTGGACGAGGCGTTCGCGGTGCTTCGGAGCCATGCCCGCGCGAACCGGCTGCGACTCGCGGAGTGCGCGCGGCAGGTGGTTGCGGGGGAGTTCGACACGGAGGCAATCCACCGGGGGTGACGCGGCGGTGCGGCCTCTTCGGTGCCGCGCCCCTCAGCGACCTCAGCCTCTCAGCGACCTCAGCCTCTCAGCGACCTCAGCCCCCCCCCAGCGACCTCAGCCCGCCCAGCGACCTGTGCGTCTTTCTGGCGCGACCCGGAACATCCGGAACACGAAGAAGTAAATCCAAGACAGGAGCCCCCTTTGCGAAAGCTCAGTTACTTCGTCGCCGTGTCGATCGACGGTTTCATCGGGGACAGGAGCGGCGACGGGGGATCCTTCATGCCGTTCGTGGACGAGGAGTTCCTGGAGTTCCTCAAAACGGAATACCCGGAGACGATTCCGACCGAGGGCCGCCGGATGCTCGGTCTCGAAGGTCTGGAGAACAAGCGTTTCGACACGGTCGTCCAGGGCCTGGGCAGCTACCGGCTTGCCCTGGACGCCGGCATCACGAGTCCCTACGGGCACCTGCGCGAGTACGTGGCGTCCACCACCCTCGACAAGTCGCCCGACCCGAATGTCGAGATCATCTCCGATGACCTGGTCGGCAGGGTCCGTGAGCTCAAGCAGGAGGACAGTGGCTTCGACATATGGCTGTGCGGTGGCGCGCGGATCGCGGCGCAGTTGCGGGACGAGGTCGACGAGCTCGTCATCAAGTCCTACCCGGTGCTGCTGGGGACCGGCATGCCGATGTTCGACGGGGGCGCGGGCGCGGAGACGGTGATCAGTGAGTTCGCGCTCGACGCGTCCCGGGTCTTCGGCAACGGCGTCGTCGTGCGGACGTACCGCAGGAAGCGCTGACAGCCGTATCGCGCGGAATGCCGCGCGGGCGGCCGTCGTGGGGCGTTCCCCGATGGACACGGCACTGAGGGTGTGACGGCGACGCCCACTGAGGCGTGGCGCACATCCGCGTCACAAGACGTGGGGGACATCTGCATCATGGGCGCATGGACATGACCGAGCTTGCTGAACTTCCCTCGGCCGTCGACGGCGAACGGTTGCTCGCCCTCGCCGACGGCCATCACGCCCGCACCGCACGGCCCCTGGGCGTCCGCGAGGCGGGCGGGCACCTCGTGAAGGTGTACGCCGTCGAGGCGCCCGGGCGGAAGGTCACCGGGCAGGACGAGGGAACCGCGCTCGCGATCGCGGGGGCGCATCTGGGGCTCGGTCGTGTCCGTGGGTCGGCAGGGCTCGCCGTGCTGATCGTGCACGCGGGCGGTGACGGCGACTACGTCCTCGTACAGAGCTGGATCGAGGGGTACATGTCCGACCTCGCGGTCTTCGTCGGTCCCGCCGGGCAGCCCGGTGAGCTGAGGCCGGGGCGGGCCGGGCTCGCGCCCTGCGTGTGGGAGGCCGCCGTGCTCACGCACGAGCGGGACGCTTATGTGCGGTGCGTGCTCGACGGGAGCGGTAGCCTCGCGGAACGGCTCGCCGCGTGGGGCCGGGACGTCATCGAGGGGGACCTGCGATGACGCACGAAGATCCGGCCGCGTACGACGGCCCGCATCCGACCACGTACGACAGTACGTATCCGACCGCGTCCGACGGCCCGAGCGCACAGCCCGCCCGTACCCGTATGCCCGGCGAACAGAACGGCGAAGCACCCCGCATCCGCCACGCACGCCCCGCCGACCTCCCCCGTGTCGTGGAACTCGTCGCCGAGCACGCCGCGTACGAGAAGGGCGCACCGCCCGCCCCCGGCCTCGAACAGCGCCTGAACGCCCTCCTCTTCGGGGTGCCGCAGCCGCGGCTGCGCTGTCTGGTGGCCGAGCTGCCCGGCGGCGAGGTCGTCGGCTACGCCACGTGTGCGCCGGAGATCTCCACCTGGGACGGCGCCGAGTACCTCCACATGGACTGCCTCTTCCTGCGCGACGGCCACCGGGGCCTCGGCCTCGGCGAGCGCCTGACGGACGCGGTGGCGGCCGAGGCCCGTGCCCTTGGCCTCACCGAGGTCCAGTGGCAGACGCCCGCGTGGAACGAGGGCGCGATCCGCTTCTACGGCCGGATCGGCGCCGAGGCCAAGGAGAAGCTGCGCTTCGCCTGGCAGGTGCCGCCGCTGCCGTTCGACGCCGTGCTCTGCGACCTCGACGGCGTGATCCGCTTCTACGACATGACGCGGATGGAGGAGATGGAGCACGCCGCCGGACTTCCGCACGGCAGCACCGCCCAGATCGCCTTCGCGCCCGAGACCGACCAGCCGCTGATGCTCGGGCGCATCGGCAAGGAGGAGTGGGTGGAGGCCATCGCGCAGGGCCTCGCCGACCGGGTGCCCCACGAGCGCGGGCGCGCCCTCGGCACCGCGCTCGCCGAGGCCGGCTTCTCCGCCGACGCCACCGTGGTGGACCTGCTCAGGCGGGCCCGCGCGCACCTGCACGTGGCGCTCGTGACGAACGCGACGCCCTGGCTCGACGACGACCTGGCCGAGCTCGGCATCGCCGACCTCGCGCACACCGTGGTCGGCAGCGCGGACGTCGGCATCGTGAAGCCCGACCGCCGGATCTACGAGATCGCCGTGGAGCGGACGGGGGTCCCTGCCGAGCGCTGCCTCTTCGTGGACGACCGCAAGGAGAACGTGGACGCGGCCGTCGCGCTCGGCATGCTGGGGCTCCACTACACCGGCCCCGACGACCTCCGGGAGGCGTTGGCCCCGGTGCTCGGCAGAGGCTGACCCGGGCAGGGCCCCGGCGGCTATCGCACCGTCCACCGCCCGCCCAGCATCAGCTCCCGGCCCTCCAGTTCGTCGGCCTCGCGCCAGGCCTGGAGCCGCTGCGGGGTGATGCGGTAGTAGGTGTACGCGGTAGCGAGCTCGCGCGGGTCGAAGCCCGTCTTCTCGGCGAAGGCGTCACGGTCCTCGGGGGTCAACTCGCCCTCGCCCAGAGCGCGTACGGCCCCCTCGACGAGGACGACGTCGCGGGTCGGCCCGATGCCGACCCGCGCCTTGCCGGTCGCCCGGAGGTTGCGGCCGGTGACACTGGCGTCCGGGGTGGCCACCAGCAGGCCCTCGCCGTCCCAGAGGAAGGACAGCGGGATCAGGTACGGGGTTCCGCTGTCCGGGTCGGCAGTCGCCACCCACGCGTCGATGTCGTGGGCGAGCCGGTGCAGGGTGTCCCGCTTGCGCTGCTCGGGTGTGCGGGGCTTCGTCGTCTCGGTGTTCATTACTGTTCTCCTCCAAGTGCGCCTGCACGGTGCGTCATTGATGTGACGTACCGCGACGAGGGAATGTGACAGATGGACCAGAGCGAAGCAGCAGCAGTTCAGAGCGAAGCAGCAGTAGATCAGAGCGAAGCAGCAGTAGATCAGAGCGAAGCAGCAGTAGATCAGAGCGAAGCCCTGGCCGCCCGCTTCGAGGAGCACCGGCCGCATCTGAAGGCTGTCGCCTATCGCATGCTCGGATCGCTCGCCGAGTCCGATGACGCGGTCCAGGAGTCGTGGATCCGCCTCAGTCGCTCCGACATCCGCGAGGTGTCGAACCTGGGTGGCTGGCTGACCACGGTCGTCGGCCGGATCTGCCTCGACATGCTGCGTACGCGGCATGCGCGGCGCGAGGACTCCCTGTCCGTGTCGATGGACACCCATGTGCCGGACCCGGTGGTGAGCTGGGGAGAAGTGGTCGACCCGGAGCATGAGGCGCTGCTCGCCGACTCGGTCGGCCTCGCACTGCTCGTCGTCCTTGAGACGCTGACGCCCGCCGAACGCCTCGCCTTCGTGCTGCACGACATGTTCGCCGTGCCCTTCGACGAGGTCGCCCCGATCGTGGAGCGCACCCCGGCCGCGACCCGGCAGCTGACGAGCCGGGCCCGCCGCCGGGTGCAGGGCTCGGCGCCCACGCCCGACAACGACCCCGTACGCCAGCGCGAGGTCGTCGGAGCCTTCCTCGCTGCCGCGCGTGGCGGTGACTTCGACGCGCTTTTGGAACTGCTCGACCCGGACGTGGTGTTGCGGGCCGACACCGGAGAAACGGCCTCCGGGCTCTCGAAGCTGGTGCGGGGCGCTTCGGTGGTGGCCGGGCAGGCGGCGATGTTCTCGAAGGGTGCGCCGACCACCGAGATCGCGCTCGTCAACGGCCGTTTCGGCGTGGTCGGAGTGCCGGACGGCGAGGTCGTCTCGGTCATGGAGTTCACGATCGCCGGCGGCAGGATCACCGAACTCAACCTCCTCGTCGACCCCGCTCGCGTACGCGCCCTGGGCCTGCCCGCGTTCCGGCGCTGACCCAGGGCCCAGGCCCGGCCGGCTAGCGCCGGACACCCGCCACCTCCCGCAGGTACTCCTTGCGGCAGAGCGGGTTGCGGTCGGTCCGCGGCCGGTCCGGGGCCTCGCCCCGGACCGGCTGATACCGCTCGAAGGCGGACTCCAGCTCGCCCTCGCCGCGCGTCAGCGAGGGCAGCAGCTGCTCCAGCTCGTGCACGCGGGCCGCGGGGACCTCGCCCTCGACCACGTACGAGGCTCCGCGCGCCGTCTGGGTGTGCGGGACCGCGCGCAGCCGTGAGAGTGCGGGCAGGAGCGTCCCGAACACGTCGTCCGGGACGCTGAGGTGGAAGCGGTGCAGCGGCTCGTGCACCTCGGTGCCCGCCCGCCGCAGCGCGGTCAGGAGAACGAGCGGGGTCAGCAGCCGGAAGTCCCCGGCCGTGCTCGACATGCTCTTGTCGAAGGTGCCGTGCGCATGGCTCTGGCGTGGCCAGTAGCCGGAGTGCGTCATGGTGACGACACAGTCGCTGACCTCCCATCCATGGACGCCTTGGCGCAGGGCCTCCCGCACGCTCTCCTCGACGGCGCGGAAGAACGCGTACGGCATCGAACCGAGCTCGACCTCCAGGCGGAACTCCACGCCGGAGCCGGGCGGACCCGGGTCGACGCGCAGCCCGACGGTGGCCAGGAAGGGGTTGTCGCCCTTGTCGATGATCTCGAAGGCCGACCCGCTTCCGGTCACGCGCTCCACGCAGATGGTCGTGGTCTCGCGGAACGTGACGTCGATGTCGTACTCGTCGAGGAGCGTCGCCTGGATGACCTCCTTCTGGACCTCGCCGTAGAGCGACACGTGGACCTCCTGCCGGAGGTCGTCCTGCCGCAGATCGATCAGCGGGTCCTGCTCGGCGAGCTGGGTGAGCGCGAGGTGCAGCGCGCCCCTGTCGCCGGGGCGGGCGGGGACGACGACGGTTTCCAGGGTGGGCGGCGAGAAGAAGCGCTGACCCGCTGCGCCCCTCTTCGCGTGCGGTACGCCGACGACGTCCCCGATCCGGATGTCGCCGAGCCCCCACAGCTTCCCGATCTGCCCCGCGCAGACCCCCTCGCGCGGGGTGGCCGACCCGCGGTCGAAGACGCTCACCTCGGTGACCTTGCCCTCGCGTCCGCCGCCGAACGGCAGCCGGTCCCGCGTGCGGATCGTCCCCGCGAACATCCGTACGTACGCGATCTTCTCCCCGGCGTCCCCGCGCTCGACCTTGAAGACGGTGCCGGAGGCCGGGTCGTCGGCGCGCCGGGAACCGTCCTCGGAGGGCAGCAGTTCCCGGATGCCCCCGATGAGTTCGCCGACGCCCGCGCCGGTGGCGGCCGAGCCGAAGAACACCGGGTGCACAAGGGCTTGCTTGGTCTGGGTGCCGAGTTCGGTGCGGAGCCGCCGGCAGGAGAGTCCCGTCTCGTCCTCGACGTACGCGGCGAGCAGGGCGTCGTCGTGCGCGGCGAGTACGTCGACGAGGCGGGCGGTGAAGGAGGGATCGCCGTCCTCGAAGGGCACGAAGGCCCCGTCTCGACCGCCGAGGCCGCGTGGCATCCCCATGGGCACGATGTCCGGGACGAGCCGCTCGGAGATGTCGCGAAGCAGCTCCTCGTGGCGCGCCCCGCGTCGGTCGATCTTGTTCACGAAGACGAGCGTGGGAATGCGCAGCCGCCGCAGCGTCCGCATGAGTACGCGCGTCTGCGCCTGGACGCCTTCGACCGCGGAAACGACGAGTACGGCGCCGTCGAGCACGCTCAGCACCCGTTCCACCTCGGCGATGAAGTCCGGGTGGCCAGGGGTGTCGATGAGGTTGACGGTGACGTCGTCGACGGCGAAGGAGACGACGGCGGACTTGATCGTGATGCCGCGCTGCCGCTCCAGGGCGAGTGAATCGGTCTGGGTGTTCCCCGCATCGACGCGACCGATCTCGTCGATGACACCGGCAGCGTGCAGCAGCCGCTCGGTCAGGCTGGTCTTCCCGGCGTCAACATGCGCCAGGATCCCCAGATTCAGGGAGTTGGACGTGCTCGACGTATGCACTGAGTGTCATGTCCTCTGGGTTGATGGCAATTCCCTTCTGGCTGGACATGAACGAACGGCGCATTGCGTCTCCTTGACGGGTCTAGGCGTACCGAGAGTGCAGCAGGGGCGGGCCGTGGGGGCAACTGATTTATCCGGCATCACGCCGTGTCTGTCCGGCATGACCGGCATCACGCCGCGAACCTCGCGCTGCACGACCGGGCCCGATGCGGGACTCTGGAAGGGAGGAAGTGAAAGCCATGAGAGTCATGTTGAGAGCACGTCTGGACACGCACATCTCGAACGAGGCGATCAAGAACGGCACGCTGCCGAAGCTGATGCAGTCGGTGACGGAACAGCTCAAACCCGAGGCGGCGTACTTCGCTCCCGGTGACGGCGGCCGGACCGCCACCTTCGTCTTCGATATGCAGGACAGCTCGCAGATACCGTCCATCGCCGAGCCGTTCTTCATGGAGCTCGGTGCGGAGGTCGAGATCTGTCCGGTGATGAACGCCGACGACCTGCGGAGAGGCCTTGCGGCGCTCCAGGGGTGACGCAACGCGAGAGCACCCGGCTCCGCGCGGATGCCGGGTGCTCTCGCCTGCGCTCTTGGGAAGAGGCCGACCGGTGGGTCAGGCCTTCTTCGTCTCCCAGAAGATCTTGTCGATCTGGGCGATGTAGTCCAGCGCCTTCTGGCCCGTGGCCGGGTCGGACGACGCCTTGGCGGCCGAGAGGGCCTTGAGGGTGTCGTTGACCAGCTGGTGCAGCTCCGGGTACTTCTCGAAGTGCGGGGGCTTGAAGTAGTCGCTCCACAGCACCGACACGTGGTGCTTGGCGAGCTCCGCGCGCTGCTCCTTGATGCCGATGGCGCGCGTCTGGAACTGCGCGTCGTCGTTGGCCGCCATCTTCTCCTGGACGGCCTTGACCGACTCAGCCTCGATGCGGGCCTGGGCGGGGTCGTACACGCCGCAGGGGAGGTCGCAGTGGGCGCTGACCTTTACCTTGGGGGCAAACAGGCGGGAAAGCATGCAGCAGTCCTTCCTCGTGATCGTCTTCTCAGGTGGGACATTACTCCGTGAGAGACGGCTTTTCGCGAGTGCCCCCATGGGCTTAGGACAAAAGTCCAGGGTCAGACTGGGACTCGTGGAGGATAGGACCGGGGAGGTGCGGGGATGCCGGAGCTGTCGCAGGAGAGCGAACGGAGAAGGGGCGTCTTGCCGTTGGGTGCGGCTGAGGTGACCGGCCCTTCGATGGTGCCCACGCTGTACCACGGAGATCGCCTGGTGGTGCAGTGGGGCGCGCGGGTCCGAGCGGGTGACGTGGTGGTGCTCCGCCATCCGTTCCAGCAGGACCTGTTGGTCGTCAAGCGGGCCGCCGAGCGGCGCGAGGGCGGCTGGTGGGTGCTCGGGGACAACACGTACGCGGGAGGGGACAGCACGGACTACGGCACGGTGCCCGAGGAGCTCGTCCTGGGGAAGGTGTGGTTCCGCTACCGCCCGCCCCGGTTCGGCTCCGGTCAGCGCTCGCCGTTCAGTCTGCTGCGCTGGGCCGTGTCGGCCGCGCGGCCGGTGCTGGCCGACCGCTCCGTCTCCAGGCGCTTGCGGGCGCGGTAGGCGGCGACATTGGCGCGGGTCGCGCAGCGGTCCGAGCAGTAGCGTCGGGAGCGGTTCGTCGACGTGTCGAGATAGGCGTTGCGGCAGGGCGCTGCCTCGCACAGGCCGAGGCGGTCCACTCCGTGCTCGGTGAGGTGGAAGGCGAGACCCATCGCGGCGATCGCCGCGTACCCGGACGTCGCGTTCGACGGGTGGTCGGCCAGGTGCATGTGCCACAGCGGATGGCCGTCGTCGTCGCGGTGGTCGTGGCCGGAGATCTGCGGGCTGACCGGGAACTCCATGAGCAGTGAGTTCAGCAGGTCGACCGCGAGGGTCTCGTCGCCGCCGTCGGCCGCCTCGAAGACGGCCCTGAGCCTGCCTCGCACCGAACGGAAGCGGGTCACATCGGAGTCCGTGGCGCGCCGCGCCGCCTGCGAACCGCCTCCGAACAGCTCACGAACCGCATCGACCGACGTCAGCGTGTCCTTGTTGCGACCCGGCTCCTCGCTGTTGACCAGACGTACGGCGTAGTCCGAGTAATAGGCCAGTTCCACTTGTAGTCCTTACCGGGGCGGTCTATCTTCGTCACGTGCGTGAGTAACAGCTGCGCGTGCTTCTAGGGTATTACGAGAGCGTATTACGTACCGGAGGGCTTCTTATGACGGAAACGGTGTCCACGGCCGACTGGCGTGCCTGGCAGGACAGCTGGGACCGGCAGCAGGAGTGGTATCTGCCCGACCGCGAGGAGCGGTTCCGGGTCATGCTGGACATGGTCGAGGCGGTTGTCGGCACCGAACCGCGCGTCCTCGACCTCGCGTGCGGTACGGGGAGTATTACGGACCGGCTGCTCAAGAGGTTCCCGAAGGCGGTCAGCACGGGCCTCGACCTCGACCCGGCGCTCCTCGCCATCGCCGAGGGCACCTTCGCCGGGGACGACCGCGTCACGTTCGTGACCGCCGACCTCAAGGACCCCGAGTGGACGGCGCAACTCCCGTACGACTCGTACGACGCCGTCCTCACCGCCACCGCCCTGCACTGGCTGCACAGCGAACCCCTCACCACCCTGTACGGCCAGGTCGCCGGGCTCGTGCGGGACGGCGGCGTCTTCATGAACGCCGACCACATGCCCGACCCCGCCACGCCCCGCCTGAACGACGCCGACCGGGCCCAGCGGCACGCCCGCATGGACCGGGCCAAGGCGGACGGCGCCCTGGACTGGAAGGAATGGTGGCAGCTGGCCGCCAAGGACCCGGTGCTCGCCGGGCCCACCGCCAAGCACTTCGAGATCTACGGCGAGCACGCGGACGGCGACACCCCCTCGCCCGAGTGGCACGCGCGGACGCTGCGCGACGCGGGCTTCGGCGAGGCGCGGACCGTGTGGTCCTCGCCGTCGGACGCGATGGTGCTGGGCCTTAAGTGAAGGCGGCTCGGGGGCTATGGAGCCCCATGCATTCGTGTTCTATGGCGCCCGAGCCGTCGTAGGTCAGCCGAAAGCTTGGGTCGCATGGTGGAATTCAGACGTATTTATACGACATGAGCGCTGTCATGTGGCGCTAAATCGGGCGTGATGTCGATTCTTCATTAACTCTTGTCTGCTGAAGTGTGAGTGGGATAACCTGCTGTTCGTTATTGACCACGGGGGCGCCGGTAACTGGCGTGCTCAACAAATCAGGGGGTATGTGTGAGATTTCGTCTGAAGGCAGTGTTCACGGCTGGCGCCGTTATGGCTGGCTCGCTAATTGCCAGTGCGCCTGCTCATGCAGCCACTCGGACTTGCATTCCCATGGTGAGCTGGGGGCTTGGTGACGTCTGTTTTGACGGTAACGGCGACAAGTTCATCCTCAATGACCTCCGCAGGGACCACAAAAGGCTGGTTGTCAGGTGGTTTGCCCATGACGGGTCGGGTCGTGTCGGTGAGTGCCACGATTCCGATGGTGCCGATAACGGTGCCAAGGTGTGCAACTATAACTTCAGGGAAGGTAACAATAATTACATCGAGTTCTTCGCGGTGATCCGTAACGGGGCTAACGGCCCGGATGAGTCCCCCAGTTTGACTCTCCGTGGATATGTCAGTCCCAGGTAACTCATCCTGATAACCACCTAAGTCGAGGTTCGCAAGTTCTGAACTTAATTGATTTGCGACCTGCGAACCTCGACTCTTTACGACCTACATAACCTTGGAGAGGAACGACTGAGTTCGGCTGTGCTGGGGGCTCGTCAGGACGTCGCGCGGACGACCTGACTCCACTACCACGCCGTCGTCAATGAAGACGAGGCTGTCGCCGACCTCGCGAGCGAACCCGATCTCATGGGTGACGACGATCATCGTCATCCCGGACTCCGCCAAGTCCCGCATCACGTTCAGAACTTCCCCCACCAATTCGGGGTCGAGCGCCGACGTCGGCTCGTCGAAGAGCATCAGCTTCGGGTCCATGGCCAGCGCGCGGGCGATCGCCACGCGCTGCTGCTGGCCGCCCGAGAGCTGCGAGGGGTAGTTCTTCGCCTTGTCGGCCAGACCGACGCGCTCCAGGAGCTGCCCGGCCCGCTCCTTCGCCGCCGCCTTCGTCTCGCCCTTGACCTGGACTGGTGCTTCCATGACGTTCTCCAGCGCCGTCATGTGCGGGAAGAGGTTGAAGCGCTGGAAGACCATGCCGATGTCCCGGCGCTTCAGGGCGACTTCGCTGTCCTTGAGCTCGTGCAGCTTGTCACCCTTCTGCCGATAACCGATCAGTTCGCCGTCGACGTAGAGTCGGCCAGCGTTGATCTTCTCCAGGTGGTTGATGCAGCGCAGGAACGTCGACTTGCCGGAGCCGGACGGGCCGATGAGGCAGAAGACCTCGCCAGTCGCGACTTCCAGGTCGATGCCCTTGAGTACCTCTACGTGGCCGAAGGACTTGTGTACGCCCTCGGCCTTCACCATGGCGGTCATGCCATGTCTCCCTTCGAGCGGCCCAGAGCGAGCAAGTTGCGCTTGATCTTCTGTAGCGGTGTCTGCGGCAGGGTCCGGCTGGAGCCCCGCGCGTAGTAGCGCTCCAGGTAATACTGGCCGACGCTGAGGATCGACGTCATGATCAAGTACCAGGCTGCGGCGGTGAAGTACATCTCCACCGGTGCACCCGAGACCTGCCCGATGTCCTGGGCGTAGCGGAACAGCTCGGTGTATTGCACTGCCGCCACCAGCGAAGTCGTCTTGAGCATGTTGATGACTTCGTTGCCAGTCGGCGGCACGATCACGCGCATTGCCTGCGGGATGACGATCCGGCGGAGCGTCTTGGCGTGGCTCATACCGAGCGCGTGAGACGCCTCGGTCTGGCCCTCATCGACCGACAACAGACCAGCGCGACAGATTTCCGCCATGTACGCGGCCTCATTCAGGCCGAGCCCGAGCAACGCCGTCAGTAGCGGCGTCATGAAGTCGGACCACTCGTCCTTGTAGATGGGCCCGAGGTTGATCGTGTCGAAGACCAGACCGAGGTTGAACCAGACGAAGAGCTGGACCAGGACTGGCGTGCCGCGGAAGAACCAGATGTAGAACCAGGCGATGGATGAGGTCACCGGGTTCCGCGACATCCGCATCACGGCGAGGAGGACGCCACCCGACACACCGATCAACATGGCGAGCACGGTGAGCAGGAGCGTCTGGCCGACTCCCCGCAAGATGCGGTCATCGAAGAAGTACTCGGGAACAGTGTCCCATTTGACGTTGCCCTGCCCGAAGGCGTAGATGATCGCAGCTAGGGCCGCTATGGCGATCAGTGCGGAGACATACCGGCCGTAGTGCCTGACCGGCACGGCTTTGATGGCCTCTGGGCCTGATGGCGGCGGTGGGGGGTTTTCTGAGTCTGACTTGCGCACGTCAGCAGTCACGGGTGGCGCCTTTCAACGGCTTGGGAGCGTTGGACACGGGGTACTTGTGAGCGAATCACGCGTAGTTCGTGGTCACTTGCCGCCGTTGATCTTGGCTTCCTTCACTGAGCCTTCCTCGACGCCCCACTTCGAGATGATCTTGTCGTATTCGCCGCTCTTGACGACGGCGTCGAGCGCAGCCTTGATCGCGTCGCGCAGCTTTTCATTCTTCTTGGAGACCGCGATGCCATACGGAGCGGCCTCGACCTGATCGCCGACGAGCTGGAAGTCCTTGCCGCCGCCAGAGGTCTTGACCGCGTACGCGGCGACCGGGAAGTCGGACGAGCCCGCGTCCGCACCGCCGGAGCGCAGTCGGGTCTGGGCCTGCTGGTCGTTGTCGAAGGACTCAATGGCGATCTTCTTTCCGCCCTTGCACTTCTTGGACTCTGCCTTGGCCATGTCGTGCGAGACGGTGCCCCGCTGGACGGCGACCTTCTTGCCGCAGAGGTCAGCCCAGGTCTCGATGCCCTGGTCATCGCCCTTCTTGGTGTAGATCGAGACGCCCGCGGTGAAGTAGTCGACGAAGTCGACCCCTTCGCCGACCTTCTTGCCCGTCGCCTCGTCGATGCCTTCCTGGCGATTCTTCGTGTCCGTCATGGCAGACATTGCGACGTCGTACCGCTTCGAGCGCAGCCCGGTGATCAAGGAGTCGAAGGTGCCGTTCTCGAACTCGAACTTCACGCCGAGCTGCTTGCCGAGCGCGTCACCGAGGTCGGGGTCGATGCCGACGGTTTTGCCCGACTTGTCCTTGAACTCGACGGGCGGATACGCGATGTCCGAACCGACCTTGATGACACCCGCGTCACGGATGTCCTTGGGCAGCTTGTCGGCGAGCGGCGCGCTGCTCGCCTTCTTGCCGCCCCCTTCGTTGCTCTTGGTCTGGTCTCCGCAACCGGTCAGCAGCAGCGCGCCGGCGACCGCGATCGCGCCGACCGTGGCCATCCGGGACTTCGCGGACTTACCGGCGGCGGTACGACAAATGGAGCGTGCGGTCATGAGGGTTCCTCCGGCGGATGAGGGAGTTGCCGAGCGGTCGTGCACACACCTTCGGGTGTCGCGACCTCGTGTGATGACGGCATCTTGCCATTCGGACCGTCCGATTCTGGGTGCCAGTGATGTCAAAATCGGATAACGGGTGACCTGGCAACCCAGACAGGCTGGGACAACAGGGCCGTACCGGCCCGGAACGAAGTACCGCCATTTGAGATTTTCGGTGAATCTCGGGTGAATCTCGCGATGTGGACCGGTGGCGGGTCGGGCGTTTGAAAGGTGCGTTACACCGTTCTTGCTCGCTGAGCGGCCAGCGGACTCTGGTTCCCCTGAGTGCTGGTCAGCGGCCTGCCCTGAACGGTTGGGGGCACGCTGGTCCCCCCCATTTCTCGATCTTGGATCCTCCCGTTGGGGCCTGCGACGTCGCCATGCCCCGCAGCCGCCGCTTGAAGATCGCGGTGGGGAAGGCGGAGATCAGATTCCGGAACTTCTTGCGGCCATGCCGATCGCGGGACTTGGAGTCGGTGAAATCGAGGTCCTCGATGACCAGAGCCCTCACGTCGTGCTTCCCGCACCACTGGAGCAGCCTGGTGATCGTCTGACGGATCTGGGCATCGCGGTGCGAGCCGGTGCCCGACAAGTCGAAGGGAAAGTCCCTGGGGCGGCCCACCGGATTGCCATGCTCGTCGAGCCGCCATACGGCCAGGTGGTCGGCGTTCAGGTCGACTCCGGCAGCACCACGGGCCAACGCGGCCTTCAACGCCGCCCTGTCGCTCTCCGGCTGTGGGCTTCGGGAACTCCGGGCGACCGTCTGCGCTGCCGTCCAGGAGCACGTCAGGTACCAGCGCCCACCCCGCGTGGGATCAAAGGCGATCCGATAGGCCAGCGCAGCCCCCGCCGCCTGCCGCTGAGCCCACTCGCCGCTGCGCCAGGCGAACCGTACGGGAGCAGCGAGGATATAGCGGCCGTACGGTGCGTTCGCGTAGTGCTCCAAGGCCCCGGGCAGGCGGATCTAGACCCGGCCCTCTCCGTCGATTCGGATCGTGTCGTTGCCGCCGGGCTTGCCGGCCTCCCCGTCCGCCTGCAGAAACAACCGGGAAGCTTCCCACTCCGTACGCCAGGCCATCAGAGCTCCGCCGTCACCGGACAGGTGATGCCGTCCGTTCGCCCGACTTCGCCCGCCGCGCACCATGTGCACGACGCCAGCAACGCGATCCGCCTCGACCCGGTACAGACGGGCCAAGAGGTGAGCCATCCGAATCTGCTTGCCCCGGCGTTCGGACCGGGACCGGTACCCACCGGGCCGCCCCTTGGCGCCCTTGCTCCTGAGCGGGAGCGCAAGCCGCTGCTCGATCAGACCGATGGCCCGCCGGAGCTCGGCGACCTCCCGAGTCTGGGCCTCGCGCCGGGCCGCGTACTGCCCGTTCGCCCAACCGGTGATCGACCCGGCCCATCGGGACGAAGTGACCTCCGTGAGAGATCGCTTGCGCTCCGCCCACCGCCGGGAACGATCAGCGGACCGCTCGTCCCGTCCGTCGCTGCACCTGGCTGCCAGATCCTTGGAGGCCGGCACCCAGGAAGCACCCGAGCTCCCACAGGAGTCCCGACTCCTCGGCAGAGACATGGAGCCGGGTTCGGACCGAGGCCCCCGCCGGAGCGGGCACCGAGACCGGAGAGGCCAGCGGGCGCAATGGCTTCCGGTCACTTGGCACAGTCACCGGCCCCGCCCTTTTGCCCGCCATGTCCAATCCTTCGTCCAGCCGCTTCTTCCCGCGTCGAACAGCTCAACGAGGCTGGCTGTGGAAGGTCACTCGTTCGGATCAAGAACATCTGTTCAGGCTTCAAGGGGTACCTGCGGAGTCGCTGAAACCAATGTCACTCGCCCGCGCCCGCTGCCTTCAGGTAGAAAGGCTATTTACACCCCTCATCCGGGGCCCAGAGCGCGTGTGCGGCGCGCTCGCGTGTCTGTACCTCCCTCCGCCGACAGGCGGGGAACAGACGCGGTGCCCGCCCACTTCTCAACCAGGAGTGGACACCCTCAACTGATGATTTAAGACTTAAGGGGTAAGACAAGTGGCAGCGGAGATCGTCAATCCTCGCAGCGACAGCAGTACGGGTCACGAAGGCGCTGAAGAGCCCTTCGATCCGGCGTTCGCGCTGCACCGTGGCGGCAAGATGGCCGTGCAGGCCACCGTGCCGGTGCGGGACAAGGACGACCTGTCCCTGGCGTACACGCCCGGCGTCGCGAAAGTGTGCACCGCGATCGCCGAGCAGCCGGAGCTGGTGAACGACTACACATGGAAGTCGAACGTCGTGGCCGTGGTCACCGACGGCACGGCCGTGCTCGGTCTCGGTGACATCGGTCCCGAGGCCTCCCTCCCCGTGATGGAGGGCAAGGCCATTCTTTTCAAGCAGTTCGGCGGCGTGGACGCGGTCCCGATCGCGCTCGCGACGACGGACGCGGACGAGATCGTCGAGACCGTGGTGCGGCTCGCGCCGTCCTTCGGCGGTGTGAACCTCGAGGACATCTCGGCCCCGCGCTGCTTCGAGATCGAGCGCAAGCTCCAGGAGCGGCTCGACATTCCCGTCTTCCACGACGACCAGCACGGCACGGCGGTCGTGACGCTCGCCGCGCTGCGGAACGCGGCGCGGCTGACCGGGCGCACGCTCGGTGAGCTGCGTGCCGTGATCTCCGGTGCCGGTGCGGCCGGGGTCGCCATCGCCAAGTTCCTGCTCGAGGCGGGCCTGGGCGACGTGGCGGTCGCGGACCGCAAGGGCGTCGTGAGCCGGGACCGGGACGACCTCACCCCGGTCAAGCGTGAGCTCGCGGAGATCACCAACAAGGCCGGGCTCAGCGGTTCGCTGGAGAGCGCCCTCGCGGGTGCGGACGTGTTCATCGGCGTCTCGGGCGGCACCGTCCCCGAGCCCGCGGTCGCCTCCATGGCGCCGAACTCGTTCGTGTTCGCCATGGCCAACCCGAACCCCGAGGTGCACCCCGACATCGCCCACAAGTACGCGGCTGTCGTCGCGACCGGGCGCTCGGACTACCCGAACCAGATCAACAACGTGCTCGCCTTCCCCGGCATCTTCGCGGGCGCGCTGCAGGTGCGGGCGTCGCGGATCACCGAGACGATGAAGATCGCCGCCGCCGAGGCGCTGGCCGGCGTGGTGGGCGACGAACTGTCCGCCGATTACGTGATTCCCTCGCCGTTCGACGAGAGGGTCGCCCCGGCAGTGACCGCCGCCGTGGCCGCGGCCGCTCGGGCCGAGGGTGTCGCCCGCCGCTGAGCGGAGCACTCGAGCACTCGATGGCGTGACCGCGCCCCCGTTTCGTACGCACATGGTGTGTACGGGACGGGGGCGCGGCGCGTTGGTGGGGCTGGACGGGTGTGCACGGGGTGCTGGACGGGTGTGCATCTGGGTGTGTACGGGGTGGGAGCGCGGCGCGCGTCACAGTCGTGCGTGGTTACGTCCGGGCAGGCCCGCGGCCTATCGTCTGCCTCATGTTCGCCGCCTACGCAGCCCGCATCGACCGTGACCAGCCGCTCAGCGGCCTTGAGTTGGGGGAGCGTCCCGCCCCCGAGGCCAGGCCCGGCTGGTCGACCGTGAACGTCCGGGCCGCCTCCCTCAATCACCATGATCTGTGGTCCCTGCGCGGGGTCGGGCTCCCCGAGGCCAGGTTGCCGATGATCCTCGGCTGCGACGCCGCGGGGATCGACGAGCACGGCAACGAGGTCGTCCTGCACTCCGTCATCGGCCAGACCGGGTACGGGGTCGGTCCTGCGGAGGGCCGCTCCATCCTGACCGAGAAGTACCAGGGGACGTTCGCCGAGCAGGTCACCGTCCCCACCTGGAATCTGCTGCCGAAGCCGAAGGAACTGTCGTTCGCCGAGGCGGCCTGCCTGCCGACCGCGTGGCTCACCGCGTACCGCATGCTCTTCACCAACGCGGGGGTGCGCCCCGGGGATTCGGTCCTGGTCCAGGGCGCGGGTGGCGGTGTCGCGACGGCCGCGATCGTCCTCGGCAAGGCCGCGGGGCTCCGGGTCTTCGCCACGAGCCGCGACGAGGCCAAGCGGAAGCGGGCCCTGGAGCTGGGCGCGGTGGAGGCCGTCGAGTCCGGCGCGCGGTTGCCGCAGCGGGTGGACGCCGTCATCGAGACGGTGGGGGCGGCGACGTGGTCGCACTCCGTCAAGTCCCTCAAGCCGGGCGGCACCTTGGTCATCTCGGGGGCGACCAGCGGTGACCGGCCCTCGCACGCGGAGCTGACGCGGGTCTTCTTCCTGGAGCTGAAGATCGTCGGTTCGACGATGGGGTCCAAGGACGAACTGGAGGACCTGCTGTCCTTCTGCGCGGCCACGGGCGTGCGTCCCGTCATCGACGAGGTGCTGCCGCTTGACCGGGCGCGCGAGGGCTTCGAGCGTCTTCAGTCCGGTGACCTGTTCGGGAAGATCGTGCTCGAGGTCGGATGACCTGAAAGGCGCTGGAAGGGCCGCGTCCACATCACGGGTGTCAACTTTGATTGACATCCGCTTCCTGTCAACGTAAGTTGACATGCATGACCGAAGCTACGGATCTCGCCGAGCGTGCGGGTGACCGTGACCCACGAGTCGGACTGCGGGCCGTCTCCGCGCTGCGGAGGCTGGTGGAGCGGTTGGAGGCCGTGCAGGTGCGCAGTGCGCGCCAGCAGGGCTGGTCGTGGCAGGGGATCGCCGCGGAGCTCGGAGTGAGCAGGCAGGCCGTGCACAAGAAGTACGGGAGGCAGTGATGTTCGAGCGGTTCACGAAGGACGCCCGCGCCGTGGTCAAGGGTGCGGTCGGGCATGCCGAGGGCGAGGGTGCGGCGTGCGTCGACGACGGGCACATGCTCCTCGCGCTGCTCGACCGCGAGGCGAGCCGGGCGTCCTTCGCCCTGGCCTCGCTCGGGGCCACGCGCCGCCGGGACTCGATCGAGGACGCGCTGGGCGAGGCGCGGCGCCGCGGGGGCCTCTCGCAGGCCGATACGGAGGCGCTGGCCGGACTCGGCATCGACGTGTCCGAGATCGTCTCCCGGGTCGAAGAGGCCCACGGTGCGGGCGCGTTGGCGGGTGCCCGCAAGGCAGCGCGTCCGGGCCGGGGCCGGGGCTGGAGCGGGCACCGGCCGTTCACCCGCGAGGCCAAGGACACCCTGGTGAGGTCCCTGCGCGTGGCCACCGCCCGCAAGGACCGGCAGATCGGCGACGAGCACATCCTGTTCGCCCTGACCGTCCGCCCCGGACTCGTGAGCGAGGTCCTTGCGGACCACGGCGTGACCCACGAGTCGGTGGAGCGGGTGCTGTACGGCGGGGGCTCCGGTCCCGGCACCGGCCCCGAGTAGGCAGCCGGCGGCCTCGGCGTCCCCAGGTCAGGCCTTGGGGGTGCGCAGTGTCGCGGTGATGTGGGCCGCCGCCGCCGACAAGTGGCGGCGTGCGTCCCGCAGTTGGTCCTCCGTCACGCCGTGGTCCCGGGCCGCGTCGCGGATGTCGTCGCGGAAGCGGTCCAGGAGGCGGTCCAGGTCCCGCGACGGATTGCCGGTGCCGTCCACCTGAGCCCACTCCGGGACGTACTCCGTGGGGACCCCGTCCTCGGGGGCGGAGGTGAACGTGGGCTCCTCGGCGGCGGTCGGCTTCGGGCTCTTGCGCCCGAAGTCCTTGCCCAGGTCCTTGCCGAACTCGCCGAACTCCTTGGCCAGTTCCGTCAGGCCCTCGCGGACCCCGGTCGGCCAGTCGCCCCGCGTGAAGTGGTCCTGCACCTGGTCCTGGACGCGCCGTGCGATGCGCTGCACCTCCTCCTGTGCCTGGGCACGCGCGGTCTCCTGCGCGTCCTGGGCCTGGCGGCGGGCGCGCTGGGCGTCCTCGCGTGCCCTGCGGGTCTCGTCCTTCGCCCGCCGGGCCTGCTCCTTCCACTCCTGCTTGGCGCGCTTGAACTCCTCCTTGGCCTGACGCCAGCCGTCCGTCTCGGCCCAGGAGCCGTCGAAGAAGTCCGCGGGGTCAGGGAAGGGCCTGCCGGAGCCGGAGCCCGCCCCGCTCTTGCCCTCGGAAGCGCCGCCGGACGCGCGCGCCTCCTTGGCCGCCTCCCGCATCTCGCGGCGCAGTTCACCCGCCGCACCCCGCACGCCGTCCCGGATCTCCGCGGCGAGCTCGGCGACGGAGTCGCGGATCTCCAGCTCCAGATCGGCCAGCTCACCGCTGCGGTCGGCCAGTTCCGCGCGGCCCGCGTCCGTGATGGCGTACACCTTGCGGCCGCCTTCCGTGGTGTGCGTGACCAGGCCCTCGGCCTCCAGCTTCGCCAGGCGCGGGTAGACCGTCCCCGCCGAAGGTGCGTACAACCCCTGGAAGCGCTCCTCCAGGAGGCGGATCACCTCATAGCCGTGGCGCGGCGCCTCGTCGAGGAGTTTCAGCAGGTACAGGCGCAGTCGGCCATGGGCGAACACGGGGGCCATCTCAGAGCACCTTCTTGTCGGTCGGGGCGGCGTCGTCGGACGGGACACTGTCCGTCGGGCCCGGCGGGTCCGTCGGATCTGTCGGGGGAGCGGTCGAGGGGACCTCGTCGGAGAGATCTTCCTCCGTCGGCGGCCTGCGCAGCAGCGCGATGGACCCCGAGACCGTCGTCGCCTTGAGCTTTCCGCTCCCCGACCCCAGGCGACCGGTGATCTTCTTCGCCCCCCACTGGCCGCTGACCCGCAGATCCTCGAACGCGTTGGACACCGTCCCGCTCGCGGTGTTCGCCTCGACGTCCGTGTCCGTCGGATGGGGCAACCGGATCGCGATCTCGCCCGAGACGTTCGTCAGGCCGATGTCGGCCGGAGCGCCCGCCGGGTCGAGGTCCACGATCATCGAGCCGCTCACCGAATCGGCCCGAACCGAGGCCCCCGCGCCCTCGAAGACCGTCAGATCGCCGGAGACCGAGTTGAACCGCAGGTCGCCGGTGATGCCCTGCGCCTCCACGCTGCCCGAGACCGTGTCGGCGCGGATCCGGCCCGAGAGGCCGACGAGGGTCGTGTCTCCGGTGACCCCCTTGACCTCCGTGCTCCCCTCGATCCCCGAGACCACGGCGCCCGCCCCGACCACGCCCACCTCCACGCGGGTCCCCGCGGGGACGGCCAGGGAGACCACCGCGCTGCGGCGCCAGCCCTTGCGGTCGAGCCACTTGAGGAAGCCCTTCCAGGGCAGGTCGTCATACGCGACGGTCAGCACGCCGTCGGCCTGCGTGACGGTCAGCGGCGGCCCCTCGATCTCGGACACCTCGAGGCGTGCGGAAACTTCGTCGGTGCCCACGACGTTCACCGTTCCGTTGACCACGCGCACACGGAGGGTCTTCACGGGGGCGTCGAACGTGAGCTTCCGGGGCTCGGCGACGGACCACTCTGACATCGGGCTGTCCTCCTCGGCGGGCTGGGCTGCTGTGGACGGAGGGCCCGAAAGCCCGACAGCAACGCGCCATATCGCGTCTCTGAGATACACGATATATCGCGGTCACGGAAAGTCAAGACACCCTCGCTTCTCTGCGCTAAATATGGCGATTTGACCTAGCGTGGGGCCATGTCGTCCGAAGCTTTCGAGCACGGCGCCGCCGGTGCGCTGCTGCTCTGCCGGGCCGAACCCGACGTGGTCGAGCCCGCCGCCCGCCTGTTGCGCGAACCGATGCTGCTCGCTCCGGCGGGCCACCAGTGGAGCGTGCTCGTGCCCGAGGGCAAGCCCTGGGTGCACGGTGACGAACCGGTGGACCGGGTCCTCACCGGATGGGCCACCGCGCTCGCCGTCGGGGCGACCTGGCCGGTGCTGGCTCTGTGGTGGGACTCCGACCGCGCCGGCAGCACACTCGCCGCGGGCTTCCGGCGCACCGTCGAGTACGTGTGGCTGGCCAACGGAACGCCCGCCGGCGAGGACGAGGCGTTGCGCACCTTCACCGCGCGGCTCGGGCTCGACCCCGTACTGGACCTGCAGACCCTGGAGGCCCTCGGGCGCCCCGACAGCGAGGCCGACGCCCGTGCGCGCCTGCTCGGGCTGCTCGCCGTCCTCGCGCGGGCAGGGGTGGAGCTACCGCCCGGGCTCGGCCCGGGGGAGTCCGCGGATCGGCTGCGCACGGTGGCGCGCGTGGTGCCGGGCGTGCGGGACATCGAGTGGTCCGGTTGGCGGGACGTGGTGCGGGCGGAACTGGACGTGGTCGAGCGGGGGCGCCTCGGGCCCTGGCTGCGGGGACCGCGGGCTCGCGCCCTGGCCGCGGCTCAGCTGGCCGCCGGGCTGCCGCTCGCGGCATGGGCCCTGCGGCGACGCAGCGCGGGCTGGGCCGCGGCGGCGGCGCTCCTGCTGGTCCACGGCTCCCTGGGGCTTGCGTACGACAGCGTGCGGGCAGCCGACGCGCGGCCACCATCCGGAGCTTGAGAGCGTCGTTCTGGAGGACCCCGGCCCTCGAGTCCCGGAAGGCGGCCCTGTGCCGCGCCCGTGAACCGCGTCCAGCGCCAGATCCAGCAACCGGCCCGGCTGATCCGCGCGTGCGGGAGCACTTCGCGGCGGGCGCCGACCACGTCTGCGTACCGGTGCTGACGGGTGAACCGGGAGCCCTGCCGCTGCCCCAGTGGCGCAAGCTGGCCCCCGCGCTCGTGGGCGGGTGACGCGCGGCCTACTCGTCCTCGTCCGCGTCGTCCAGACGGGCCAGCCAGGTCGCCAGGCGCTCGACCGGGACCTCGAAGTCCGGGTTGAGGTCCACGAAGGTGCGGAGCTGCTCGGCGAGCCACTCGAAGGTGACTTCCTCCTCGCCGCGCCGCTTCTCCAGTTCCTCGATGCCACGGTCGGTGAAGTACAAGACAGGCTCCGCGATTCAAGAACGACTGGTGAGCGATGTGCTCAGGACATTCAGGATAAGCCGATACGCCGGTGGGCCCGGCCCCGGGTGACAAGCACTCGGGACCGGGCCCACCGGCGTACGAACCGCTCGGGGCCTACGCCTCGAAGACCTCGTTGAGGAGCTGTTCCTGCTCCTGCTCGTGGCGCTTCTTCGAGCCGACCGCCGGGGACGAGCCGTGCGGCCGCGAGATGCGGCGCAGGCGCTCGCCGTGCGGGATGTCCGCGCCGACCGCCAGGTCCAGGTGGTCGATGAGGTTGAGGGCGATGAAGGGCCACGCGCCCTGGTTCGCCGGCTCCTCCTGCGCCCACAGGTACTTCTCGGCGTTCGGGTACTTCGCGATCTCCGCCTGGAGCTCGGCACCCGGCAGCGGGTACAGACGCTCGATGCGGATGATCGCGGTGCCCGTGTCGCCGCGCTTCTTCCGCTCGGCCTCGAGGTCGTAGTACAGCTTGCCCGCGCAGAAGACGACCTTGCGGACCGCCGACGCCTCGACCGAGTCGTCGCCGATGACCGGGCGGAAGCCACCCGTCGTGAACTCCTCCGTCTTCGAGGCCGCCGCCTTGAGGCGCAGCATCGACTTCGGGGTGAAGACCACCAGCGGCTTGTGGTGCGGGTTGTGCACCTGCCACCGCAGGAGGTGGAAGTAGTTCGACGGAAGGGTCGGCATCGCGACCGTCATGTTGTTCTGCGCGCACAGCTGGAGGAAGCGCTCGATGCGGGCGGACGAGTGGTCCGGGCCCTGGCCCTCGTAGCCGTGCGGCAGCAGCAGCGTGACGCCGGAGTGCTGGTTCCACTTCTGCTCGGCGGCCGAGATGTACTCGTCCACCACCGTCTGCGCGCCGTTGACGAAGTCACCGAACTGCGCTTCCCACATGACGAGGGACTCGGGGCGGGCCAGCGAGTAGCCGTACTCGAAGCCCATCACCGCGTACTCGGAGAGCAGCGAGTCGTAGACGTTGTAGCGCGCCTGGTCCTCGGAGAGGTACAGGAGCGGCGTGAAGTCCTCGCCCGTCTCACGGTCGATGAGGACCGCGTGGCGCTGACCGAACGTGCCACGACGCGAGTCCTGGCCCGACAGGCGGACCGGGGTGCCCTCCAGGAGCAGCGAACCGATGGCGAGGGTCTCGCCCATGCCCCAGTCGATCGTGCCGTCCTCGATCATCGACGCGCGGCGCTGCAGCTGCGGAAGGAGTCGCGGGTGGACGGTGACCCGGTCGGGGATGTTGACCTGGGACTCGGCGATCCGCTTGACGACCTCCTGGGAGATCGAGGTGTCGACGTTCACCGGGAACTCGGCCTCCGGGGCCGGGACCTCCGCCTCGGCGGGCTGCGAGATGGCCTCGCGGACCTCCGTGAAGACCTTCTCCAGCTGCCCCTGGAAGTCCTGCAGAGCCTGCTCGGCCTCTTCCAGGGTGATGTCGCCGCGACCGATGAGGGACTCGGTGTAGAGCTTGCGCACCGAGCGCTTCTTGTCGATCAGGTCGTACATCAGCGGCTGCGTGAACGCCGGGTTGTCCGACTCGTTGTGACCGCGGCGGCGGTAGCAGATGAGGTCGATCACGACGTCCTTGTTGAACGCCTGACGGAACTCGAACGCGAGCCGCGCGATGCGGACGACGGCCTCCGGGTCGTCGCCGTTCACGTGGAAGATCGGCGCCTCGATCATGCGGGCCACGTCCGTGGCGTACATGGAGGAACGCGACGACTCCGGGGCGGCGGTGAAGCCGACCTGGTTGTTGATGACGATGTGGACGGTGCCACCGGTGCGGTAACCCCGCAGCTGCGACATGTTGAGCGTCTCGGCGACCACACCCTGGCCCGCGAAGGCCGCGTCACCGTGCAGGGCGACCGGCAGGACCGTGAAGTCCGTGCCGCCCTTGTTGATGATGTCCTGCTTGGCGCGGACGATGCCCTCGATGACCGGGTCGACCGTCTCCAGGTGGGACGGGTTGGCGGCCAGCGAGACCTTGATCTGCTCGCCGTCCAGGCCGGTGAAGGTGCCCTCGGCGCCCAGGTGGTACTTCACGTCGCCGGAGCCGTGCATGGACTTGGGGTCCATGTTGCCCTCGAACTCGCGGAAGATCTGGGCGTACGACTTGCCCACGATGTTCGCCAGGACGTTCAGCCGGCCGCGGTGGGCCATGCCGATGACGACCTCGTCCAGGCGCGACTCGGCGGCGCTGTCGAGCACGGCGTCGAGCAGCGGGATGACGGACTCGCCGCCCTCCAGGGAGAAGCGCTTCTGGCCGACGTACTTCGTCTGGAGGAACGTCTCGAAGGCCTCGGCGGCGTTCAGCCTGCGCAGGATGCGCAGCTGCTCCTCGCGCTCCGGCTTGGAGGCGTGGGTGCGCTCGATGCGGTCCTGCAGCCACTTGCGCTGCTTCGGGTCCTGGATGTGCATGAACTCGATGCCGGTGGTGCGGCAGTACGAGTCGCGCAGGACGCCGAGGACGTCGCGCAGCTTCATCATGGACTTGCCGGCGAAGCCGCCGACCGCGAACTCACGCTCCAGGTCCCACAGGGTGAGGCCGTGCTCGGTGATGTCCAGGTCGGGGTGCTTGCGCTGCTTGTACTCCAGCGGGTCCGTGTCGGCCATGACGTGGCCGCGGACGCGGTAGGAGTGGATCAGCTCGAAGACGCGGGCGGCCTTCGTGACGTCGTCGTCGTGCGAGGCGTCGATGTCCTTGAGCCAGCGGACCGGCTCGTAGGGAATGCGCAGCGCCTTGAAGATCTCGTCGTAGAAGTCGTTCTCGCCGAGCAGCAGGTTCGCGACGATGCGCAGGAACTCGCCGGAGGCGGCGCCCTGGATCACCCGGTGGTCGTAGGTCGACGTGAGCGTCATGACCTTCGAGATGCCGAGCTTGTTCAGGGTGTCCTGGGACGTGCCCTGGAACTCCGCGGGGTAGTCCATCGAGCCGACGCCCATGATGACCGACTGTCCGGGCATCAGGCGGGGGACCGAGTGGACGGTGCCGAGGCCGCCGGGGTTGGTCAGCGAGACCGTGACGCCGGTGAAGTCGTCCATGCCGAGCTTGCCGTCGCGGGCGCGGCGGACGATGTCCTCGTAGGCCTGCCAGAACTCGAAGAAGTTCAGCGTCTCGGCCTTCTTGATGCCCGCGACGACCAGCTGGCGGTCGCCGTTGGGCTTCACCAGGTCGATGGCGAGGCCGAAGTTGATGTGCTCCGGCTTGACCAGCGTCGGCTTGCCGTCCTTCTGTACGAAGGAGTAGTTCATCGACGGCATGGCCTTGATGGCCTGCACCATCGCGTACCCGATGAGGTGCGTGAAGGAGATCTTCCCGCCGCGGGCGCGCTTGAGGTGGTTGTTGATGACGATGCGGTTGTCGAAGAGCAGCTTCACCGGGACCGCGCGGACCGACGTCGCCGTCGGGACCTCCACGGAGGCGTTCATGTTCTTCGCGACCGCGGCGGCGGGGCCGCGCAGCGTCACGTACTCGGGTCCTGCCGGGGCCTCGGTGGCGGGCTCCGCCTTGGCAGCGGGCTCCGCCTTGGCCGCGGGCTTCGCGGCGGGGGCCGGAGCGGCGGCCGCGGGCTTCGCGGCCGGAGCCGCGGGCGCGGCAGGCGCGGCGGGGGCCGCGGGCGTCGCCGGGGCGGACGCTGCCGGAGCTGCGGGTGCGGCGGGAGCTGCGGGGGACGTGGTGGCCGCAGCCCCCGCGGCTGCGTCACCCGCCGGCTTGGCCGGGGCAGCGGTGGGTGACGCGCCCGCTCCTGGCTTGTAGTCGGCGAAGAAGTCCCACCAGGCTCGGTCGACCGAATTCGGGTCCTGGAGGTACTGCTGATAGATCTCGTCGACGAGCCACTCATTGGGACCGAAGGCCGCAGCAGGGCTCTTGCCTTGCCCGTCTTGGTCGGTCGAGATGCTCGAGCTACTGGGGGACTGTGACGACACGGCGGTAACCGCCCTCTTCCGCTTCACAAGGTGATGGACAGCGGGAATCAAGGCTACGCCTCCAACGCCGCCAGGTGCAGACCGGCCCCGTCATCCGTCGCGTAAGTCACATTGGACGGGGGGTTTCGGTGGCGTAAATGGCGGGAAACAAGCGAGGTTCCGGAACGCAGGACGGCCGCGCGGACCGTGGCCGGCGCGGTGGCGTCACCCGGGCGCGCTTCCGATGCGCCCGCGAATCGCTTCCGTTTCGAACCCTACGTCAACTCCGCGCCTCGGGCAGGCCCGGAAGAGTGACCTGGATGCGGCAGCCGCGAGGGGATTCGGCCACACCGATGTGTCCGCCGTGCAGATCGACCGCCCAGCGCGCGATGGCGAGCCCGAGTCCGGTGCCGCCGTCACTGCCGGGCCCCTGCGGAGGGGTGTTGGCGTGGCTGCCGCGGTTGAAGCGCTCGAAGACCCGGTGCCACTCCGACTCCGGGATGCCGGGGCCCTCGTCGAGGACCTCCAGGTCCAGGGACTCGGGGTAGAGACCGCGCCGGGCGCGTACGGTGACGCGGCCGTGCGGCGGGCTGTGCTTGACCGCGTTGTCGATGAGGTTGGCCACGACCTGGTGCAGCCGCTCGGCGTCCGCGTGCGCCGTCAGCTCGGGCGGCGTCACGTCCAGGTGCAGATGGACGTCCGTACGGGTGTGGCTGCCGGAGCCCGACGCGATGCCCGCGCGCGCGGAAGCCACCATGTTGGCCTCCTTCAGGACGCCCGACAGGTAGGGCCACACCTCGAAGCGGCGGGCCCGCAGCGGTACGACGCCGTTGTCCAGGCGGGACAGGTCGAGCAGCGTCTCCACCAGGCGCCCGAGCCGCTCCGTCTGCTTCAGGGCCGTACGCATGGTCTCCGGGTCGGCGGCGGATACTCCGTCGACGACGTTCTCCAGGACCGCGCGAAGGGCCGCGATGGGGGTGCGCAGCTCGTGCGAGACGTTGGCGACCAGTTCCTTGCGCTGCTGGTCCTGGGCCTCCAGGTCGTCCGCCATGCGGTTGATCGTGGTGGCCACGTCACCCAGCTCGTCGCGGCGGTCGGCGCCGCGCACCCGGCGCGTGTAGTCGCCGTGCGAGACGGCCCGCGCCACGGAGTTCATCTCGTCCAGCGGCGCGGTGAGGCTGTGCGCCACGAACTGCGTGATCAGCAGCGTGGCGATCACGGAGAAGACGGTGATGAAGCGCAGCTCCGTCTCCGTCTTCATCGCCACCATCAGCAGACCCGTGGTGATGAAGACCGAGACGACCACCAGGGTGCCGAGCTTGGTCTTGATGGAGAACGGCCGCAGCTCGCCGAAGGGACCGGTCATCGGACGGCCCGCCTCACGGGGTCGGGGTCTCCAGGGCGTATCCGACGCCGTGCACCGTACGGATCCGCTCGGCGCCGATCTTCCGGCGCAGCGCCTTGATGTGGCTGTCGACGGTCCGGGTGCCCGACGCGTCCGCCCAGTCCCACACCTCGGCGAGCAGCTGCTCGCGCGAGAGCACGGCACGCGGGGTGTTGGCCAGGCAGACCAGCAGGTCGAACTCCGTCGGCGTCAGATGGACGTCCTCGCTGCGCACCCTGACCCGCCGCTGAGCGTGGTCGATCTCCAGCTCGCCCAGGCGCAGGATGCCGCTGCGCGGGGTGGTCGCGGCCAGTGCGGCCCGCTCGACCCTGCGCAGCAGGACGTGCACCCGGGCCGCGAGCTCCCGCATGGAGAACGGCTTGGTCATGTAGTCGTCGGCGCCGACGCCGAGCCCGACCAGCATGTCCGTCTCGTCGTCGCGCGCCGTCAGCATGAGGACCGGAACCGGCCGCTGGGCCTGCACCCGGCGGCACACTTCAAGCCCGTCGAAGCCCGGCAGCATGATGTCCAGGATCAGCAGATCGGGCTGCCAAGCCTGTGCGGTGTCGACCGCCGACGGGCCATCGCCCGCCGTTTGCACTACGAAACCCTCGGCGCGTAGCCGGGCGGCGATGGCGTCGACGATCGTCGGGTCGTCCTCGACCACCAGAACCCGGCGCTGGGCGCCTGGCATCGCCGCCGTCGCGCCGTTGTGGGAGGTGTGTGTCTGCTCCATCGCCCGCCCCTGACACTGATCGCTTGTGTTCGGTCAGCAGGGTACGGGTCGCGAAGGCACCTCGGCTACGCAGCCCTTACGCCGAGATGAACCACGTCGGGTACGCCTCGGGCAACGGGGATCTCTTCCGTCCGTACCGACTGGAACCCGGCATTCCGTAGAGCGAAGTCGAAAGCGGACGAGGGCTGGGCGGACCACACGGCCAGTACCCCGCCCGGGTTCAGACGCGACCGGCAGGCGGCCAGACCGGCGGGAGAATAGAGGGAGTTGTTGCCCTCCGTCACCGTCCAGTCCGGGCCGTTGTCGATGTCCAGACAGAGCGCGTCGTACGTTCTCGGGCTGCCGTCGGAGGCGTCGGCGCCGGAGAGATGCGCCACCAGGTCTGTGTGCAGGATCTCCGTGCGCGGATCGGCGAGCGCGGCGCCGGAGAGCCCGGCCAGCGGGGCGTCGACTCCCGAGCGGTGCCAGTCGATGACGGCCTGCTCGCGTTCGACGACCGTGATGCGGCCCCAGCGCGGGTCGGCCGCCGCGTGGGCGAGGGAGAAGCCGACGCCGAGGCCGCCGATGAGCAGCGCGGGCTCGCGGGGATCGTCCAGCGCGTCGTACGCCGCGTCGACGAGCAGCCGCTCGGAGCGGCCGTCCGAAGTGTCCATCAGGAAACAGCCGTTGGCGATGATCTGCAGAAGCGCACCATGGCGCCGCAGTACGACTTCGCCGTACGGCCCCTCGCGCCGGTCGATGACGACGGGGGCGGTGGTGTGGGTGTGCATGGCGGCCAGGGTATGACTGGTGAGAGCACCGCCTGGGGGCGGACGCGAACCGGGACCGCCGGGTTGCTGTGATTCGCGTCTCACCTGGCACGGGCCGTGGTACGGGTCATAGACAGTGCCGGAAAGATCGGCAAAGGGTGGCCATGACGGAAGGAGCGTCTCACCTTGAACCTGAGCGCGTCGGCTGCCTCCACGGCACCCGAGGAGACCGCCCCGCCCGGCCTGGACGGCGTCCCGCGACAACGGGACGGCATCCCGCGGCAACGGGGCCGCGCGCCCGAGGTGACGACCAGTCCTGAGACGGCTCCCTCCGAGGCGGCCACCCCCGACGCGGCTGCGCCCGGTCGGCGCCCGCGTCTCTGGCGAATCCTGCCGACCCCCACGGGCACGCCCTTCACCTTCGGTTATGCCGCGGTCCTCGCCGTGACGTCGCTCCTGGCGCAGTATGCGGACCCGTCCCTCGTCTCGGACCTGCACCGCCACTCCAGCACCGATGTCGCGCACCTGTCGCAGCAGCCGCTGCTCGTCCTGGTGGCCAGCGCGCTGTGGATCGCGGGCGGCATCGCTTCGCCGTACGCGGTCGGCTTCCTGCTGGTCCTCACGGCCCTCGAGCGCCGCATCGGCGCGCTCCGCACGGCGGGCGTCTTCCTGCTCGGTCACGTCGTCGCCACCCTCGCCACCGAGATCCCCGTCGGCCTCTCGGTCCTCGCGGGGCATCTGCCCGACAGCTCCCTGCACCGTCTCGACTACGGCATCAGCTTCGGAGTCGCGGCGAGCGTCGGCGCGCTGGCGGGGCTGTTCAGGCCGTGGCTGCGGTGGCTGGTGCTCGCCGGGTTCGGCGGCATGCTGATCGACGACCTGATCGCGTTCACGGACCCGATGACGAACTGGGGCCACCTGCTCGCGCTGTCGATCGGTGTCGCCACATGGCCGCTGGTGCGACGGTGGCGCCGGTCGGCCTGACCGCCCCGACGACCCGCCTTCCCGCACGTGTCGACGTGATCGCTCACAGCGAACACCCCTTGGGGAACATTCAAGGACTCACGAGCATTGAGTCCACATAGCTCAACTTGAATGCCGAAGGGGAGATCATGACTACTGAGTCCGCCGAGTCGAAGCCGTCCACACCGCTGACATTGCCCGTGCTCCCGCTCGACGACGAAGTTGTCCTGCCCGGCATGGTGGTTCCGTTCGACCTGTCCGACACCGAGGTGCGCGCCGCGGTCGAGGCCGCCCAGGCCGCCGCCCGCTCCGACGGGAGCAGCAAGCCGCAGGTCCTTCTTGTTCCGCGCATCGACGGGACGTACGCCGCGACCGGTGTCCTCGGCACCGTCGAACAGGTCGGGCGTCTCTCCGACGGCGACCCCGGCGCCCTCATCCGCGGCCGTGGCCGCGTGCGGATCGGTGCCGGGACGACCGGGCCCGGTGCCGCGCTCTGGGTGGAGGGCGTCAAGGTCGACGAGACCGTGCCCGATCCGCTCCCCGGTGTGGTCACCGAGCTGGTCAAGGAGTACAAGGCGCTCGCCACCAGCTGGCTGAAGAAGCGCGGGGCCTGGCAGGTCGTGGACCGCGTCACGCAGATCGACGACGTCTCCGCGCTCGCCGACAACTCCGGCTACTCGCCCTTCCTCTCCACCGACCAGAAGGTCGAGCTCCTGGAGACCGGCGACCCGGTCGCCCGCCTCAAGCTCGCCACCGAGCAGCTGCGCGAGCACCTCGCCGAGCAGGACGTCGCCGAGTCCATCGCCAAGGACGTCCAGGAAGGCGTCGACAAGCAGCAGCGCGAGTTCCTGCTGCGGCGCCAGCTCGACGCCGTGCGCAAGGAACTGCGCGAGATCAACGGCGAGAAGGACGGCGAGGAGTCCGACGACTACCGCACCCGCGTCGAGGCCGCCGACCTCCCCGAGAAGGTCCGGGAGGCCGCCCTCAAGGAAGTCGACAAGCTGGAGCGGTCCAGCGACCAGTCGCCCGAGGGCTCCTGGATCAGGACCTGGCTCGACACCGTCCTCGAACTGCCCTGGAACGAACGGACCGAGGACGAGTACGACATCAAGGGCGCCCAGAACGTCCTCGACGCCGAGCACGCCGGCCTGCAGGACGTGAAGGAACGCATCACCGAGTACCTCGCGGTGCGCAAGCGACGAGCCGACCGCGGCCTCGGGGTCGTCGGCGGCCGTCGTGGCGGCGCCGTGCTCGCCCTGGTGGGCCCTCCTGGCGTCGGCAAGACGAGCCTCGGCGAGTCCGTCGCGCACGCCATGGGCCGCAAGTTCGTGCGGGTCGCGCTCGGCGGCGTACGCGACGAGGCGGAGATCCGCGGCCACCGGCGTACGTACGTCGGTGCGCTGCCCGGCCGGATCGTGCGGGCCATCAAGGAGGCCGGGTCCATGAACCCGGTCGTGCTCCTGGACGAGATCGACAAGGTGGGCTCCGACTTCCGCGGCGACCCCGCGGCGGCCCTCCTCGAAGTGCTCGACCCGGCGCAGAACCACACCTTCCGGGACCACTACCTGGAGGTCGAGCTCGACCTGAGTGATGTCGTCTTCCTGGCGACGGCGAACGTCCTCGAATCCATCCCCGAGGCGCTGCTCGACCGCATGGAACTCGTCCGCCTCGACGGCTACACCGAGGACGAGAAGGTCGTCATCGCCCGTGACCACCTGGTCCCGCGCCAGCTGGAGCGGGCCGGTCTGGAGACGGACGAGGTGACCCTGGACGAGAGCGCGCTGCGCAAGCTCGCGGGGGAGTACACCCGGGAAGCGGGCGTACGGAACCTGGAGCGGTCCGTCGCGCGGCTGCTCCGCAAGGTCGCGGCGCAGCACGAACTGGGCGAGCGGAAGCTGCCGTTCACCGTCGGTGAGGGCGATCTGCGTGACCTCATCGGACGCCCGCACCACGTGCCCGAGTCGGCGCAGGACCCGGCCGAGCGGCGCACGGCGGTGCCGGGCGTGGCGACCGGGCTCGCGGTCACCGGCGCGGGAGGTGACGTCCTGTACGTCGAGGCGTCGCTCGCCGATCCGGAGACGGGCGCCGCGGGCCTGACCCTGACCGGTCAGCTCGGCGACGTGATGAAGGAGTCCGCGCAGATCGCGCTCTCCTTCCTGCGCTCGCGCGGCGCCGAGCTGGAGCTGCCCGTCGCCGACCTGAAGGAACGCGGCGTGCACATCCACTTCCCGGCGGGCGCGGTCCCCAAGGACGGGCCGAGCGCGGGTGTCACCATGACGACCGCCCTCGCGTCGCTGCTCAGCGGCCGCCTGGTCCGGACGGATGTGGCCATGACCGGCGAGGTCTCGCTGACCGGGCGGGTCCTGCCCATCGGTGGCGTCAAGCAGAAGCTGCTCGCCGCGCACCGCGCCGGGATCACCACGGTGATCATCCCGAAGCGGAACGAGGCCGACCTGGACGACGTCCCGGCGGAGATCCTGCAGAAGCTGGACGTGCACCCGGTGACGGACGTCCGTCAGGTGCTCGAACTGGCCCTGACCGAGGCCGAGGTGAGGGTTCCGGCCGCCGCGTGACGGAGGCGGTCGGCGCGTGAGGGCCCGGGACCCCGAAAGGGGTCCCGGGCCCTCACGCTCGGTGGGTCCGCTCAGCCGTTGGCGAGCGCCACCACCCTGTCCAGGGCGCCGTTGAACTTGTTGTGGTCCCCGACCGTCGGGCCCGACGAGGTGTACTGCCACATCGTGTGGAAGCCCCATCCGGCGGGCAGCTCGCCCGGGGACGTGTTGTAACGCGCGATCCACAGCGGGTTGTTGACGGCGAAGCCGCCGTAGTTGCCGGTGCACTGCTTCCACCAGCTGGTGGCCGTGTAGATCACCGCGTGCCGTCCGGTGCGCGCCCTGTACTGGTTCAGGAAGTCCCGGATCCACGTGACCATCGCGGACTGGGACTTGCCGAAGCAGGCCGCCCCGTACGGATTCCACTCGATGTCCAGCGCGCCCGGCAGCGTCTTGCCGTCGCGCGACCAGCCGCCGCCGTTGTCCACGAAGTAGTTGGCCTGGGCGGCGCCGGTGGAGGTGTCGGGCGTGGCGAAGTGGTAGGCCCCGCGGATCATGCCCACGTTGTACGAACCGTTGTACTGCTGGGCGAAGTAGGGGTTCTTGTAGTACGTGCCCTCGGTCGCCTTCACGTAGGACCACTTCACGCCGCTGTTCCAGAGCGTCGACCAGGCGACGTTGCCCTGATGGCTGCTGACGTCGACGCCTTCGGTCTGTACGGCGTCGCCGCTGGGCGGCAGACTGCCCTGCCCGTCGTGCTCGACGACGCCCTGGCCCATGCGGGCGGAGCCGCGGGCCGGTGTGTCGTCGCCGTCGGCGGCCTGTGCGGCGCCCGGCAGCGTGAGGAGGAGGGAGAGGGCGGAGAGGACTGAGAGCAGGACTGCGGCCGCTGACCAGCGGGAGCGGCGGGGCGTTCCGGGTCTGTGCACGGGCATGTGCGTGCCTCCGTAGGCCTCGATTGAGCTCGATGGAGCTCGTGGGGGGACCTGTCGACACATTCGTGGTGTGAACATGTCATGCATGACGCTACGCACGTAGACCCGAGGCTGGGAAGGGGGTCCGGTGTCTGCCGTTGGTCTACTCCAGCGGCGGTGTCCTCGGCGTGAGCCGTCGGGGCGTTACGAAATACTGGTCGAGCTGCGGCGATGGGCCGACGCGGATGTCTGCCGCCGTGCGGGGCGGAAAACTTCTCTGATCCGGAAAGAAAGCGTGCCATGGGTGCTGAAGTGCACGAGGGCCAGAACGACGGTGCAGTCGACGTGAACAGCGGCGGGGCCGACGTGAACAGCGGCGGGGCCGACGTGAGCAGCGGGATCGACCGTGAGTTCCTCTCCCTGGAGCGCGAGTTGACGCTGCTCCTGCGCCGGGCGCGCGCCTCGTCCGGGGAGATGGCCAGGCAGGTCCACCCCGACCTGGAGCCCGCCGCGTACGGACTCCTGGTCTGCCTCGACGACTCCGGCCCGCAGCGGGCCACGGATCTCGCCGCGTACATCGGTGTCGGCAAGGCGACGATGAGCCGCCAGCTGCGGGCCCTGGAGGAGCTGGGGCTCGTCGCCCGCGAGCCCGACCCCGCCGACGGGCGGGCCTGGCTCGTGCGCCTCACGCGGGAGGGCGGCACACGGTTCCGTACGGTGCGGGCCGGGCGGCGGGAGCGGTATGTGCGGAAGCTGGCCGGGTGGGACCGCACGGAGGTCGCGGAGCTTGCCCGCTTGCTGCGGCAGCTGAACGAGTCCCCGGAGTCTTGAGGGAACCGGCCGCCCACTCGGGCCGGGGTGCGGCACGTCTCCGTCCGCGGCTGCGTCGTGGCTGGTCGCGCAGTTCCCCGCGCCCCTTGGGGGCGCACCCCCGGTCGCGTCAGAACTCCGCGTAGACCACCGCCGCGTCGTCATGCCGCTTGCCCCGCGGGAACGCCGTGCCCTCGGGGTCCGCTCGTTCCAGCTCCCGCACTCGGTCCACCAGGCGCTGCGGGCCGTCCTTGCGCAGCAGCGCGAAGCACTCCGCCCAGTCGCCCTGCCGGAACGTCTCGACCCACCGGCCGACGCCGTCCGTGAGAGCCGCCACCGCCGACACCTCGGCGCGCGGCCAGGTGCCGGTGACCGCACGCGCCGCCGCCGACGGGTCGGCTGCCGCCGTGAAGAAGCCGTCCTCCGCGTTCCGCAGGGCCTCGACGGCGGCGCCGTACGCGCGGCCCGCCTCCTCTCGCTCGGCGGAGCCGCGCGGCAGTGCACGGACCGCGTCGCGCATGGCGAGAATTCGCGGGGGCAGTTCCGCGAGGCGCTCGTCGAGCACCGGCGTGACGTGGCCGTCCGGGCCCGCCACCAGGAGCGCGGAGTCGGAGAGGACGAGGTGCTCGACCCGCTCCTCGTCCCAACGCACCAGAATCACCGTCGCCTGAGGCGTACGTGGGTGAGAAAGGTCACAAGTCTGACCATGGGCCTTCGCGGTGCGCACGATCGCCGCCGCGAGAATCTCAGGGAGCGTCATATCCCGCCGCGAAACGGACAGTTCTCCCAGCGCGCCGCCGAGCCGCGCCGTGAACCAGGGGACCGAATGCAGACAGCCGTCATCTCCGACAGGCGGAGTCACCCCGTCCAGAAGGACGAGCGCTCCGCCTTGTCCGGCCGCGGGAAGGATCACCGCCGCATAGTCCTCGTTGGGCCGCGCGGGGTCTCCGGGCTCGGTGGCGAGTTCGATACGCATTCGGCCAGTCTGCACGAGGCCTTCACAGGGTCGTCCGGGAGCCCCGAGGCGGCGGGGCTTGGCCCGGACCAGCAGGTCAGGCGCCGGATTTCAGTCGGAATGATCGCCTCCGGCGGCGTGTGGCGGCGCATCCTGCCAAAGCCTGCGGTCGACGTCCAACCGGCGCACCGTGGCCGGGACTTTCGGCCCGGGGCGGGACTTGCTCGCCAACTCCCCGCCGATGTTCACTCCTTCGGGTGGCCAGGCATGTGATGCACGACTGCCACCCATCGGCACTGGAAGGGTCTGGAGCCGTACCGGGGGGCGCGTGTGTTGACGGATCGTCACCCGGGCCCATGGGCAGACGAAAAAGAAGAATGCGAGCACCGGTGCAGAAGATGCGGCCTGGGCGCAAGGGCAAGCAGACGGCTCCCGAAGGGGCCACGCCGGGCGCGACCATCCCTACGGAGCGTGCGTCCGAGCCCACAGCGGCGGAGAACGCGGGCAGCGCGGGGAACGCCACGGGAGAGAACGCGGCGGGAGATCACACAGCCCCCGCCGTGACGCCTCCTGACGGCTCGAAGCCCGCGAAGCCCGTGAAGCCCGCCAACTCCAAGCCCACCGCACGGGTACGCAATCGACTGATCGTCGCCGTCGCCGTCGTGGCCGCCGCGATCGCCGGTGCCGGAGCACCCGCCATCGTCGCCGCCTCCGGGCAACTCGGTGACGCACAGCAGTTGGTGACCCTCGCCGAGCGCACCCAGGACGCCGTTTCCCTCGGCCACTCGCTGGCCGACGAGCGCGACGAGGTCACCTCGTTCATCGCCGCGGGCCGCCCGCAGGGCAAGGGGCTCTCCGAGAGCCGCAGCGCCCGCGTGGACCGTCAGATCGAGGAGCTGCGCACGGCCGACGCCCCGGCCGCTCTGCGGGGGGACCTCGCCGACATCGCAGCCGTGCGCAGAGCGGCGCTCACCGGCAAGAGCACTGCTCTCCAAGCCCACACGGCGTACTCGAACGTCATCACCGAACTGCACGGCCTCACCCGCGAGCTCGCCGAGAAGACCCCGCCCCGCGCGGGCTCCGGCGCCTACGCGCTCGCCGACCTGGACCACGCCGTCGAACAGGCGGCGAGCGCCCGCGGCCTGCTCCTGGCCACCCTCGCCGTCCCGCGCTCCACGGAGACGAGCACCGGTGTCGACCCCGTCACCGGCCTGCCCACCACCGTGGTCGACGAGTCCCCCGCCGCCGAGAAGAGCCGCGACACCCTCAGCGCCGCCGGCCAGCAGGCCCACGTGCGCGCGCAGGCGTCACTCTCCGACTTCCGGGACGCGGCCACGGACCGCGCCCGCACCACGTACGACTCGACGGTCACGGGCCACGAGGTGACCACGGCCGAGAAGTACCTCACCCGCCTCACCGACCAGCCCACGCTCTCCACCACCGAGCTCGGCTACGACCGCAAGAAGCTCGACACCGCGCTCTCCGCCCGCATCGAGATGATGCGCGGCGCCGAGTCCGCGCTCATGGTGCAGCGCACCAAGGACCTCACCAAGCTGCGCGACGACGACGTGACGGCGCTGGAGATCCGCGTCGCGCTCGTCGGCGTCACGCTGCTCGTCGCGGTCGGCGTCTCCATGGCGATGGCCCGCAGCCTGACCCGCCCGCTCGCCGTCCTGCGCATCGGCTCGGCGCGCCTGGCCCACGAGCCCGCGCCTCAGGAGCCGATCCGCTTCACGGGCCGCGACGACGAGTTCGCCCAGGTCGTACGGTCCGTCAACGCGCTGCACGAGCATGCGGCGGCCCTCACCGAGCGTCTGACCACGCTCGAAGCCGACCGCAAGCACCTCATCGGCAAGCGCCAGTCCATGGCCGACGAGCGGGAGGCGCTGCGCGCCGAACTGGCCGAGGCCTCCGCCCACCTGGAGCGGGTGCGGCAGTCCATCCACGGCACGTTCGTCAATCTGGCGCTGCGCACCCTCGGCCTGGTCGAGCGGCAGCTCGCCGTCATCGAGAACCTGGAGGACCGCGAGCAGGACCCCGACCGCCTCGCCACGCTCTTCAAGCTCGACCACTTCGCGACGGTCATGCGCCGCCACAGCGAGAACCTCCTGGTCCTCGCGGGCGCCGAGCACGGCCACCAGCACCCGGGCCCGGTCCCGCTGGTCGACGTCGTACGCGCCGCCGTCAGCGAGATCGAGCGGTACGAGCGGGTGCGCATCGCCACGCTGCCGCCGCACGCGCACATCGCGGGCTTCGCCGCGGACGACATCAGCCACCTGGTCGCCGAGCTCCTGGAGAACGCGACGTCGTTCTCGCCGCCGGACGCCTCCGTGGAGGTCTCCGGCTGGCTCCTGGAGAGCGGCGAGGTCATGCTCTCCGTGCAGGACGAGGGCATAGGGGTCACCGAGGACCGCATGGAGGAGCTCAACTCCCGCCTGGCGGATTTCCGTCCCGACGACGCGTACGACCAGGAGAGCGGGGACGGACTCGGGCTCGGCCTGTACGTCGTGGCCCGGCTCGCCGCGCGGCACGGGGCGCGGGTCCGGCTGCGCGAGCAGAAGCAGGGTGGCGTCGCGGCGGTCGTGGTCCTGCCGAAGGTGATTCTCGCCGCGGCGCCCGCGGTGTCGGCTCCGCCGGTCGGTGAGCACGTACCCGGCGGGGCGCCCGCCCTGCACCTTCCGGGCTCGGAGGCCGAGGCCAACTCCAATGTGCTGCCGGGACGCTCAGCATCGGCCGCCGCCACCGGGGCCGATGAGGACCCGCTGATCGCGGCTGCGGAGCACGCGGTGCGCGAGGCGGAGACGGAGGCCGAGCCTGAGCCCGCGGCTTCCCCCGAGACGACGCTGGAGCTGACCCCTCCGGCACCTCCGGCAGCCCCCGAGGCCCCGACGGCGCCCGAAGCCCAGCCTGAGCCCGCCCCCGAAGCCGCCCCCGCCCCCAAGTGGGAGCGCGTCACGGACAAGGGGCTGCCCAAGCGCACGCCGAAGATCACCGCGCCGGGGCCCACCGTGCCCAAGGCGCGCAGCGGCTCCGTCGACGCCGAAGCGCTGCGCAAGCGTCTCGGGGGCTTTCACCAGGGAGCCGTCAGCGGCCGTCGCGACGTAGAGGCCGAGCTGACCGAACGTAACGAGAAGACCGCTGAGACCGCAGAGACCAAAGAGACCAAAGAGACCAAAAACATGGGGGACACAGTCGAGGAGGCAAGTAGTTGACTGCGCCCATGCGCTCGCCCAGTTCTTCCACCGGCGGTAAATCCACCGGCAGCCCCACCCCCGGCAGCACGTCCGCCGGATTCGGACTGAGCAGCGAAGCACGCAACCTGCACTGGTTGCTGACAAACCTCGTCGAGGAGGTGCCGGGCCTTCTTTCGGTCGCGGTGGTCTCCTCCGACGGTCTGCTCCTGCTCTCCTCCGACCCCGCGCGGAACAACGAGCAGCCCGTCGACAACAGTTCGGGCCCCAAGGGCTCAAGCGCCGACCTCGCCACCATCGTGTCCGGCCTGGGCTCCCTCTGCATCGGCGCCGGCAAGCTGATGGACGCGGGAGCCGTCAAGCAGACCGTCGTCGCGATGGAGGAGGGCAGCCTCTTCGTCATGTCGATCAGCGACGGCTCGCTGCTCGGCGTGCACGCCACCCCGGACTGCGACATGAGCGTCGTCGCGTACCACATGGCGCTCTTCGTCGGCCGCGCCGGGCATGTCCTCACCCCCGAACTCCGCAGCGAGCTGCGCCAGTCGATGGAGAGCGTCCGATGAGCAGTAAGCCCGGCAAGCTGCCCCAGCGCGGCGGTGACCGTAAACCCGCGCGCGTACGCCCGTACTCCCTCACCGGCGGACGCACCCGCTTCGGTCACGTCCTGCTCGTCGAGACGTTCGTGGCCGCCCTCGATGCCCCCGAGGAGCGCCGCGAACTGCCGCAGGGCAACGCCACCGCCCGCGTCATGCCGGAGCTGCGGGCCATCGTCGAGATCTGCCGCCGTATGCGTACGGTCGCGGAGATCTCCGCGCTTTTGAAGATGCCGCTCGGCGTGGTCCGCGTACTGCTCAGCGACCTCGCAGACCAGGGAAAGATCCGCGTGTACGGAACGGGCCACGGCCCGGGACAGCCGGACCGCGCACTGCTCGAAAGGGTGCTGAGTGGACTCCGCCGTCTCTGAACTCCGCCACCCGGGCCCCGACCCGGACGAAAACCTCCAAGCCTGGCAGACGGACCGCACCCGCGCCCCGATCGCCACGAAGATCGTGGTGGCGGGCGGCTTCGGCGTCGGCAAGACGACCCTGGTCACCGCGGTCTCCGAGATCACGCCCCTCCAGACGGAGGCGCTGATGACGCAGGCGAGCGAGGACACGGACGACCTCACGTCGACCCCGGACAAGACCACGACCACGGTCGCCATGGACTTCGGCCGGATCACGCTCGACGACGACCTGGTGCTCTACCTCTTCGGTACGCCGGGACAGCAGCGCTTCTGGTTCATGTGGGACGACCTGGTGCGCGGCGCGATCGGTGCCGTGGTCCTCGCCGACACCCGCCGCCTGCCCGACTGCTTCCCCGCGCTCGACTACTTCGAGAGCTGCGGGCTGCCCTACATCGTGGCCGTCAACCACTTCGAGGGCACCGAGGAGTTCGAGCCCGCGGACGTCCGTGAGGCGCTGACGATCCCGGCGCACATACCGGTGCTGATCATGGACGCGAGGCAGCGGATCTCGGTGATCGAGTCGTTGCTCTCGTTGGTGGGCCACGCCCTCGCAGCAACCCCCGAATAGCATCTCAGTCTTCAGTACGTCGTAGGAGAAGTTGCCGCATGCGGAAGATACTCGTCGTCGGAGCCGGTCAGGCCGGGCTCCAGATAGCGCTCGGACTCCAGTCGCAGGGGTACGAGGTCACCCTGATGTCCAACCGCACGGCGGACGAGGTCCGGTCCGGCCGTGTGATGTCCACCCAGTGCATGTTCCACACGGCGCTGCAGCACGAGCGCGATCTGCAGCTGAACTTCTGGGAGTCCCAGGCCCCGAAGATCGAGGGCCTCGGCGTCTCGGTCGCAGGCCCCGACTCATCCCGCGTCATCGACTGGGTCGGCAAGCTGGACGGGATCGCCCAGTCCGTCGACCAGCGCGTGAAGATGGCGGGCTGGATGGAGACGTTCGCGCAGCGCGGCGGCCAGCTGGTCATCCACGGCGCGGCGGTCTCGGACCTCGACTACTTCTCCCGCACGTACGACCTGGTGCTTGTCTCCGCGGGCAAGGGCGAGCTCGTCTCGATGTTCGAGCGGGACGCCTCGCGCTCCCCGTACGACACCCCGCAGCGCGCGCTGGCCGTCGCGTACGTCCACGGGATGGGGCCGCGGCCCGAGCACCCCGAGTTCGACGCGGTGCGGTGCAACCTGGTGCCGGGCGTCGGCGAACTCTTCGTCATGCCGACCTTCACCACCTCCGGTCGCGCGGACATCCTGTTCTGGGAGGGCGTGCCGGGCGGCCCGCTCGACGTCTTCCAGGGGGTCAAGGACCCCTCGGAGCACCTGGCGCTCACCCTCGAACTCCTCGAGAAGTACACGCCGTGGGAGTACGCGCGGGCGACCAAGGTCGAGCTGACGGACGCGGGCGGCACGCTGTCCGGCCGTTACGCGCCGACGGTACGCAAGCCGATCGGGCGGCTGCCGGGCGGCGGGCTCGTGCTCGGCGTCGCGGACGTGGTGGTCGCCAACGACCCGATCACGGGTCAGGGATCCAACTCGGCCTCGAAGTGCGCGGCTTCGTACCTCTCCTCGATCGTCTCGCGCGGCGACAAGCCGTTCGACGAGGAGTGGATGCAGACCACGTTCGACCGGTACTGGGAGACGGCTCAGCACGTCACCAAGTGGACGAACGCGATGCTGGCGCCGCCGCCGGAGCACGTCCTGAACCTGATCGGCGCGGCGGGCCGGCTCCAGCCGGCCGCGGACCGCTTCGCGAACGGCTTCAACGACCCGTCGGACTTCGAGAACTTCTTCTATGAGCCGGAGAAGACGGGCGCGTACCTGCAAGAGCTGACGGGCTGACCCCGCCGCCGGACCGTCGTGGGCGGGCGGGCTTGTTCGTGCAGGCGTTCATGCCTGGGGCGCACCAGCCCGCCCGTACCCCGCGTCGCCGCCCTTCGTCGCCCCTCGCGGCAGCTTGGGCGGGACGTAGTTCTTCATCGGCTTGGCCGAGGGGTCGGGGCGTACCGCTCCCAGGACGGGGTTGGCCGCGATGGGGGAGACCTTGACCCGGGCTCCGGGGCGCGGGGCCTGGATCACCATGCCGTCACCCAGGTAGAGAGCCACGTGCGTGGCCTTGCGGAAGTAGACGATCAGGTCCCCCGGGCGCAGCTTCCGCAGCGAGACCCGCCGCAGCTGTGCCCACTGCTCCTGCGACGTGCGAGGGATGTCCTTCCCCGCCGCCGCCCACGCCCGGGAAGTGAGCCCCGAGCAGTCGAAGGCCTTGGGCCCCTCCGCACCCCACTTGTACGGCTTCCCGATCTGCCGCACGGCGTAGTCGAGCGCCTCGTCCCCCCGCCGGGAGGGCGACCGGGTCGGTGCGGAGCCCGGGGGCCCGCTCAGCGAGCCCGACGCCAGGAACTTGCGCTGCGCGTCGGCCATCCCCTCCTCCTCGGCCCGCGCGAGATCCGCCAGCTGCTCCGTGCTCAGCGAGGCGAGCAGCTCCTCGACCTCCTTGAGCTGTCCCTTGACCGTGTCCCGCGCCTCCTTCCGCCGCGCCGCGAGCGCCTGTTGGGTCTCCAGGGCCCTCTTGGCCCTGGCCGCGAGCTCCGACGCTCTCTTCTCGCCGCCGATCAGCCGGTCCACCGTCGCGGCGCGCTCCGCCGCCGCCCGTCCGATCACATGCCCCTCGTCCAGGGCCTGCTGCGGGTTGCGGGCGAGGAGGAGGCGTACGTAGGGGGAGATGTTCGTCGTGCCCTGGTACTGCTGGCGGGCGAACCGGCCCGCCGCGCCCCGGCTTTCGCGCACGGAGGTCCGGGCGCGGGTCAGGTCGCGGTTCAGGCGGGTGACCTCGGCGCGCTGCTCCTTCAGTTTCTCCGCGGCCGCGTTGTACTTCTCCGTCGCCTCCTCGGCCTTCCGGTACGCCTTCTGAAGATCCGTCAGGAGCTCGGCCACGGGGCGCTCGGTGGTGCCGTCCGGCTGTGGGACGGCGTACGCCGGGGAAGCCGTCGCCAGCAACGCCCCGACCGCGGCTCCCGTACCGACCCAGCGCAGCAGCCTGCCTGACATGTCATCACCTCCGGCGCGCGGCGGCGGCTCCGCCCCGCACCGCGAGCATCGGCGGCCCCGGGGCGGCCCGCCTCCGGAAGGTGCGCGGGTTGGCGCAATGCGGTCACTCGTCCAGGGCCCCACGGCGCGCCGTCCTTGCGGAGGCGACCCTCAGCCCGCCGTCCCGCCCGGCTTCGACCACGGCCACTTGAGTCCGGGCCCGGCCTTGTCGCCCTCGGGGTCGTACTCGTACGTCCAGCCCTGGTGCAGCCCCAGCCGCTTGCCCCCCGCCTTGGCCACCCGGCGGTACACCAGCACGGTCGCCGGTCCACCCGCCTCGTCCGGGACCGGGACTCGGTACACCTTCGGAGGGTGGCCGGTCGGACCGAGCAGGATGGGCAGGACACGGCCGTCCAGGGGGCCACCCACGAAGGTGGTGTCTTCGCTCTTCACCCGGCCAGTGTCACAGCAGGCGGCTGCCGCGCGTCACAGCAGGTGCGCCGCGTCGCTCACCACGGGCAGCACCCGCCGGGCCAGGGAGCCCGCGGGGCCGTCGGGCGTCTCCATCGCCAGCGCCACCCGTACCGCCTCCGCGGTCTGCGGGTCGCGGCCGGCAGAGGCCACGAGGACCGCCATGAACTGCTCGACGAGCCAGTCCCGCAGCTCGTCCAGCGGCGGCTGCTTCTCCTCGTCCAGCCAGATCAGGGACGCCGCCTCGACGGAGGTGATCCACATCCGCACGGTCATCCGAAGGCGCGGGCCCGTGGCGCCCACGACCTCCAGGTGGGCCAGGATGTGCTCGGCGGCCGTCCTGCGCACCTCGTCCACGATGGCCGTGGTCCGCGAGGTCTCCACGACACTGCCGCCCTGGAGCAGCGCGCTGAACCCCGCGTCGTGCTGATCCACGAAGGCGAGGTAGCGGTCGAGCGCGTTCGCCAGGCGCCGGGTGAGCGGCCCCTCGGGCGGTTCGGCGAAGCACTTCTCCAGCTCGTCGGCCGCGGACCGCAGCGCGGCCTCGTACAACTGCTGCTTGCCGCCCGGGAAGTAGCGGTAGACGAGTGGCCGGGAGACTCCGGCCGCCTCCGCGACGTCGTCGAGGGAGACCTCGTCGGGTGCGCGCACCGCGAAGAGGGACAGGGCGGCCTCCTTGAGCTGCCGCTGCCGCTCTTCGACACTGAGGCGCCGGTACGCGCGGGTGGGAGCAGGCGAGGTCATGCCTCGCAGCGTAACCGCCCTTTCGAACAAGCGCCCCGGAACGCTGCGCACCCTCTTGGTTACGCAAGCAGTCCAGAGCTCTTCCACAGCCGCCGCCCCGCGCCCCGCAGCACCCCGATGTCGTCCAGGAAGTCGGTGAGCCGCTTGGCTCCCGTCTGCATGACCTCCCTGCGGTGGGCGCTCGCCTTGACCTGGGCCATGGCCTCGCGCTTGTCCAGGCCGACGTTCGTGTAGACCTCGGGGTTGATGAAGGCGATGGAGAAGACGCGGGCGAACTCACCCGAGGTGAGGCGGGTGAACTCCTGGGACCAGCGCGGTGCCGTCACCATCTGGCGGCGCAGTTCCTCACGGGCGTACCGCACATGGCGCGCCTCCTCCACGACGTGGATGCGGGTGACACCGCGCACCAGGGTCTGCACACGCTCGTCCGGGAACGTCAGGCGCTGCATCCAGTCGAGGATCTCCTCGCCGAGCAGCGTCGCCGTGAACGAACCGGGCGTCGTCGAGATGGTCTTGAAGAGGCGGCCGAGGTTCCGGTGCACGGCGCTGACCGGGTAGTACGGGGTGTCCCCGCGCGTGATCAGGCGCGCGAACATCTTCGAGTGCCGGCACTCGTCCTCGATCTCGGTCAGGGCATAGCGCACATGGGCGCTCGTCGCCGGCTTGTCGTAGATGTGCCGTACGAGGAGCTGCATCAGGATCAGCTCGAACCAGATGCCGAGCGACGCGAGGGCGGCGGCCTCGTGCTGGGAGAGCGCGATGCGCTGCTCCTCGCTCATCCGCTGCCACATCGGCGTGCCGTACAGAGACAGCAGCTCCGGGGGCCAGAACCATTTGCCCTCCTCGAAGGGCGCTTCCCAGTCCAGCTCCTTGTCGGGGTCGAAGGAGTGCTTGGCGGAGGAGTCGAGCAGCCGCTCGGCCACCTGCTCCCGGTCCTTGAGCGCTCCGAGCGCGTCCCGCAGCCCTTCGATCGCCGCGTCCTCCGTGATGGTCGTCATGACTCTGCCCCTGCCTCGTCGTCAGAGTTACCGGCGGTCACGAATTATGAGACTGCCTGTCAGCAAGGGCGTCAATCCCTTGTGCGCGACTTGTTGACCCGGCGTCTACGAACGTGTGAGCCTGCCAACTACCAAGTGGTACAAGGCAGTCGAAAGCAGCCCAGGACGATCACGGAGAGCGAAGGCCCACCCTTAGGAGCCGTCCATGTCCACGCACGAGCTGTACACCCACGCCCCCGACGACATCACCTGGCAGATCCCCGCGACCGGCGCCGCCCGCTTCAGCTGGGAGTACGACGAGGGCCGCGCCCGGCTCCTCGCTCTCTACCAGAAGGGCAAGGACAAGCAGTGGGACGGAGCCAAGCGCATCGCCTGGGACCTGGAGGTCGACCCGTACGACCCCCTGGGCACCCCCGACGAGTCCATGTCGCTCTACGGCACCCGCCACTGGGACAAGATGACCGACCGGGACAAGGGCGAACTGCGCAAGCACTACGCCTCCTGGCAGTTCAGCCAGTTCCTGCACGGTGAGCAGGGCGCGATGGTGTGTGCGGCGCGCATCGTGGAGTCCGTCCCCGACCTGGACGCGAAGTTCTACTCCGCGACCCAGACCATGGACGAGGCGCGGCACGCGGAGGTCTACGGCCGCTTCCTGCACGACAAGATCGGCATGCTCTACCCGATCAATGACAACCTCCAGTCCCTGCTCGGCGACACCCTGCGCGACTCCCGCTGGGACATGCCCTACCTCGGCATGCAGGTCCTGATCGAGGGTCTTGCCCTGGCCGCCTTCGGCATGATCCGCGACACGACGGACAAGCCGCTGCCCAAGCAGATCCTCGCGTACGTCATGCAGGACGAGGCACGCCACGTGGCCTTCGGCCGCATGGCCCTGCGGGACTACTACAAGCAGCTCTCCGACGCGGAACTGCGCGAGCGCGAGGAATTCGTCATCGAGGGCTGCTACTTGATGCGCGACCGGCTGCGCGGCGTCGAGGTCCTGGAGAACTTCGGCATCCCGAAGGCGGAGGCCGAGGAGTGCAGCGAGAACTCCGAGTTCCTCGCCCTCTTCCGGCAGTTGCTCTTCAGCCGCATCGTGCCGTGCGTCAAGGACATCGGCCTGTGGGGCAAACGGCTCCAGGAGGCGTACGTCGACATGGGCGTCTTCGAGATGGGCAACGCCAACCTCGACCAGCTGATGGCCCAGGACGAGGAGATAGCGGAGAAGCTGGACGCGGAGCGGTTCGCGGCGGAGGAGGGGGAGCGGGTGGCGGAGGTGACGGACATGATCGCCTCGGGGGAGGCGACCCACTGACGTCAACGCGCCGCAGTTGATCACCCGATGGGCGGGCGGTTCGGGGTTCTCGCTGGGTACGCTGGTCGTGCACGGCAGACTCCGGCGTATGGGAGTAACTATGACCGCCGCACGCGAGTACGGGTTGGACGACCGGTACGAGTGGGCCGTCCCGCCCGCCGACGGCTGGGTGGCGGACGACCTGGACAAGCTCCCGAATCTCCCTCCGCACACGGAGCTGATTGATGGGGCGCTTGTCGTGATGAGTCCGCAGACCCGGTTCCACATGCTTGCCATGCGCCTCTTGGAGGGCGCCCTGATGACCCAGGCGCCGGAGCACCTGGACGTGGCTCGTGAGATGACGATGAAGCTGGACCGCCGGAACCGCCCAGAGCCAGACGTCCTCGTCGTCGCCGTCGACGCCGACACCGGCCCGCGTCAGACCTGGTTCAAACCCGAGGACGTGATCCTGGCCGTCGAAGTCGTGTCGGACGACTCCGTGGAGCGTGACCGCGAGGTCAAGCCCCGCAAGTACGCGCAAGCGGGCGTCCGGCACTTCTGGCGGGTGGAGCAGGAGGACGGTCTGCCGGTCGTCTACGTCTACGAGCTCGACCCCGCTACCAAGCAGTACGCCGTCATGGGAATTCACCGCAAGGAGCTCAAGCTCAAGTTCCCCTTCCCTCTCGACATCGACCTCACCGCCCTCAACCGCCGCTGAGCACCGCCTCCATCACCGCCTTCGCCACCGGCGCCGCGCTCCCGCCGCCGCTGATGTCCCCCCGGTCCGCCGCCGCGTCCTCCACGACCACCGCCACCGCCACCGAGGGCTGGGCGTCGCCGGATTTCTGGGCCCAGGAGATGAACCAGGCGTACGGCGTCCCGGTGTTGTCGATGCCGTGCTGGGCCGTGCCGGTCTTGCCGCCGACCGTCGCGCCGGGGATCGCCGCGTTGCCGCCGGTGCCTTCCTCGACCACGCCGGTCATCAGCTCCCGCAGCCGCATCGCCGTGGCCGGGTTCATGGCCTGGTGCAGGGAGCTGGTGCCGGTGTTCCGCACCACGTTCCCGTCGTCCGTCGTGGTCTCGTCCACCAGGTGCGGTGACTCGACCTGGCCGCCGTTCGCCACCGCAGCCGAGACCATCGCCATCTGCAGCGGCGTCGCCCGTGTGTTGAACTGGCCGATCGAGGAGAGCGCCAGCTGCGCCTCGTCCATGGACGTGTCGAAGTTGCTCGCCGCCACCGATGACGGGATCTTCAGGCCGCTGTCGTTGAAGCCGAAGTTCTCCGCCGTGTCCAGCATGTCGTTCAGGCCGGTGTCCGCGCCCAGCTTGGCGAAGACCGTGTTGCAGGACCACTCGAAGGCGTAGCGCAGGGTCGCGTTCTTGCAGCCGTCGACCTCGTTCGTCAGCCGCGTGCTCGTGCCGGGCAGCGTGTACGGGGCCGGGGACTTCGTGGCGGCGTCCAGGTCCGTGACCGTGCCCGCGTCCAGGGCGGCCGCCGCCGTGACCACCTTGAACGTCGACCCCGGCGGGTACGTCTGGCGGATCGCCCGGTTCAGCATCGGCTTGTCCGCGCTGCGGTTCAGCGACGCCCAGGACCTTGCCACGGCATCACTGGTGCCGGAGAGCCGCTCGGGATCGTACGAAGGCGTGCTGACCAGGGCGAGGATCTTCCCGGTCGACGGTTCGATCGCGGCGACCGCCCCCTTCTTGCCGCCGAGCCCGGCGTACGCGGCCTGCTGCGCCGCGGCCCTGATGGTGGTCCGTACCTGACCTCCGGGGTTCTGGGCGCGGCTGATGTCGTTCCACAGGGGGAGCGGGGCGAGCATCGGGTCGGTGCCGGAGAGGATGTCGTCCTCGGCGTTCTCCAGGAGGGTCGTGCCGTAGACCTGGGAGGCGTACCCGGTCACCGGGGCGTACAACGGGCCGTTCTTGTACGTCCGTTCGTAGCGAAGCTGCTCCCCGGTGTCCTTGGAGCCGGTGACCGCGCGCCCGTCGACCATGATGTCGCCGCGCGGCTGGCCGAAGCGGGCGATGGCCTGGCGGCGGTTGGCGGGGTTCTCGTCGAAGGAGTCGGACTGCACCACCTGGACGCGGGTGGCGTTCACGAGCAGGGCGATCAGGAGCAGCGCGCAGAACGCGGCGGCATGGCGGATGTACCGCGTCACGGGGCGCCCCCCTTCAGAGCCTCCACCGGTTGGCTGCGTGCCGAGTCGCTGACCCGGATGAGCAGCGCCACGATGATCCAGTTGGTGACGACGGACGAGCCGCCCTGCGCCAGGAACGGCATCGCCATGCCGGTCAGCGGGATGAGCCCGGTCACCCCGCCCGCGATCACGAACACCTGGAGCGCGACGATCGAGGCGAGCCCCACCGCCAGCAGCCGCCCGAAGGCGTCCCGCAGGGCGAGCCCCGCCCGGTAGCCGCGCTCCACCAGGAGCGCGTAAAGGAGGAAGATCGCGGCGAGCCCCGCGAGGCCCAGCTCCTCGCCCGCCGTGGCCAGGATGAAGTCGGACTTGGCGGCGAAGCCGATGAGGATGGAGTGCCCGGCGCCGAGCCCGGTGCCGAGCATCCCGCCGGCCGCGAACGCGAAGAGGGACTGGGCCAGTTGGTTGGGGCCCTGGCCCGCGTCGATGGAGGCGAAGGGGTGCAGCCAGTCCTCGACCCGGCTGTGTACGTGGGGTTCGAGCGAGCCGACCGTGTACGCCCCGATCCCGGCGAGCACCAGGCCGACCGCGATCCAGCCGGTGCGTCCGGTGGCGACGTACAACAGGATCACGAAGAGGCCGAAGAAGAGCAGCGAGGTGCCGAGGTCCCGTTCGAGGACGAGGACCCCGACGCTCAGGAGCCAGATCGCCACGATCGGGCCGAGGACCCGCCCGGTCGGCAGCTGGAGCTTCGTCAGCTTCCAGACCGTACGGCCGGTGTAGGCGAGGGCGTTGTGGTTGGCGGAGAGATAGCTGGCGAAGAAGATCGCGAGCAGGATCTTCGCGAACTCGCCCGGCTGGATGGAGAAACCGCCGACCCTGATCCAGATCCGGGCGCCGTTCACGGCCGGGAAGAAGATCGGCACGATCATCAGGACCAGCGCGGTGACGACACAGATGTACGCGTACCGCTGGAGCACCCGGTGGTCACGGAGGAAGAGCACGACGGCGATGAAGAGTGCCACGCCGACGGTGGACCAGACGAGTTGCGTGGGCGCCGCCTCGTCGCCGGGGGTCTCCAGGTCGAGCCGGTAGATCAGGACGAGACCGAGGCCGTTGAGGAGCACGGCGATCGGCAGGAGCAGCGGATCGGCGTAGGGGGCGCGGAAGCGGACCGCGAGATGCGCCAGGAGCGCGAGCACGCCGAGCCCGGCGCCGTAACCGACGGCGCCGGGCGGGACGGTGCCGTTCTTGGCGAGGCCGACGCCGCAGTAGCCGTAGACCGAGAGCAGGACGGCCACGACGATCAGTGCGACTTCGGTGCCACGGCGCCGGGGCACGCGAACAGCGGGTACGGAGGGGGGCGCCGTCGCTGTTCCGGTCATGCCCGGAACGTAGCAAGCGATAGGCCCTGATGTCCGCTTATGTCACCGTCCTTGTGGTGCGTCAGCACCAGCGCGGGGAGGGCCCGATGTTGGCGATGTAGTGCGCGGCACCCCACGCCCAAGTCCCGTTGGTGAGCAGGAACCAGCGGTTGTTGCCCGCCACGTGGTCGCCGGTCGTCTTGCAGTAGATGGAGACGACCTTTCCGTACGGCACGCTGCGGATCGCCTTGCTGCCCCGGTGGGGGGCGGTGCGCAGCATCAGTCCGCCCTTGGCGATGACACGGCCCTTGTAGAGGCGCGGGTGGCCGCTCGCTTCGGTGTCGTCGGCTGCGGCGGCGGGGCCGGTGAGGGCGCAGGCGGCGAGCGCGCCGGCGGCGGCGAGTATGCCGAGCCGGGTGCTGGTGGCGGTGGGCCGAAGGGACATGGGGCCTCCTCTGGAAAGGACGGATGCGAAACGGCCCGCAAGCCCCCTGGAACATGGGTCATAGGCCGCGATTCACAGTAAAATCGGCGCGCTGGGCGCGCAAAAGGTCACGCGGCGTCACATGGCCGCTCAAGCCGCCCCGTCGGCGCCCCTGGAACCGCTCCCCGCCGTCTCCTCGTACGGCAGCGTCAGCGTCGCCACCGCCCCGCCGTCCGCCGCGTTCGCGAACGTGAGGCGTGCGCCGAGCACCGCCGTCTGGCCCAACGCGATCGTCAGGCCGAGCCCGTGGCCCCTGGTCGTGCCCTCCGTACGAAACCGCTGCGGGCCGTGCGCCACCAGGTAATCCGGGTATCCGTCGCCGTGGTCGCGCACCGAGACCACGGGCCCGTCGACGGTCAGCACGATGGGCCCGCGCCCGTGCTTGTCCGCGTTGGCGATGAGATTTCCGAGCACCCGCTCCAGGCGCCGCCGGTCGGTCACCACACAGACGTCGCGTACGACGACCAGCTCGGCATCGACCCCCGAAGCCCGCACGGCGCGCTCGGCCAGTGGGGCGAGGTGGTGGTCGTCCAGGTCGACGCGCTCGCTCTTCGCGTCGAGGCGGGAGATCTCCAGGAGGTCCTCGGTGAGGGTGCGCAGCGCGGCGACCCGGTCGCGCACCAGCTCCGTGGGGCGGCTCGGAGGCAGCAGCTCGGCCGCCGCGTGCAGTCCGGTCAGCGGCGTACGCAGCTCATGCGCCACGTCCGCGGTGAACCGCTGCTCGCTCTGGAGCTTGCCCTGCATCGAGGACGCCATCGTGTCGAGCGCGCCGGAGACGTCCGCCACCTCGTCCTGGCGGCGCGAGGGTTCGCGGGTGCGCGGATCGTTCACGCGCGCGTCGAGGTCGCCCGCGCTGATCCGGCGGGCCACCGTCGCCGTCTGGTGCAGGCGCCGCGTCACGCGTGTCACGGCGAACGCTCCGACCAGGAGCGTCGCCCCGATCGCGAGGACCGAGGAGCCGAGGATCGCCCGGTCGAGTCCGTCGATGGTGCGGGCGCCCTGGGCGTAGTCGACCCGGACGGCGATGGCGCGCCGGTCCGTGGCGGGACCCGCCGCCCACATCGTCGGCCGGGAGTCCTGCGCGGCGACCATCGTCCCGCGCTCGCCGCTCACCGCGAGATCCCGCAGCCGCGCGGGCAGGCCCTCGGGATCGATCCCCGCGCCGGGACCGAGATCGTCGCCCGCCTCGAACGCCTTGGTGGCGTCGTCGAGCCGGGTGAGGGCGTGCTCGCGGGCCTGGCCCACGGTCTGGTTGGTCACCGAGACATGCACGAGCGCGCCGAGCAGGGCGGCGAGCGCGCAGCACATGACGGTGATGAAGACCCCGGCCTTCCAGGTCAGGGTCGCCGTCCAGGCGGGGAGCCGCGGTCCACGCGGCAGCCGGTGGCTCATCGGCTTCCGCTCGGGGAGGCGCTCGCAGACGTGCCGGCGGACGTGCTGGGGGAGTCGCCGGGAGAGGGCACGGGACGGGCGCTCGCCGCGGGCTCGGGCTTGCGCGACGTCTTGCCCTTCGGCGCGTTCGGGGAGCGCACGATCTCGTCGGTCGTCGGCAGCATGGTCTTCTGGTGGGAGTCCCAGGACCAGACGGTGCGGTACTCGTACCCCGGCATGCCCGAGACGGCGCGGACGATCACCTCATGACCGGCCAGCTCGACACCGAGCACCGCGTCCCCCATCTCCATGATCTGCGTCAACTGCCGCTTCTCCACGGCGTAGGCGCGTATGTCGAGATTCTCGGCGTGCCCGCGGGCCAGCCGGATGCCGACAATGAGGTCGTCCTTGCCGTCACCGGTGAGGTCGCGGTAGTAGGCCTTCAGGACGGGGCACTCGGCTTCGCTGCTGTCCCTGCTGTCGTCGGTGACGGTGGTGTCGCACGCGGCGAGGTTCTCGGCCGTCTGTCTGTAGACCGCGTCCGAACGGCTGTACATCCCCGGATTCTCGTCGAAGTCGGCCTTGGCGACGGTCACCGGATTCACCTTGCGCAGGTCCCCGCCCGGTACGTCCACGCCCTTGACCGGCAGGCTCTCGATCGTGCCGTAGTCCTCGGCGGGCGCCGACGGGGGCGGCAGCTTCGGCCACAGGCGGGTGGGGGCCTCGGCGGTGGGCGTGGAGCCCGCGCCGCGCAGGTCGCCGGGGTCGCCACAGCCGCCCGCCAGCAGGGCGGCGGGCAGCACGAGTCCTGCGGCGAGCGCGAGACGGCTCCGGTGCACTGCACTCCTGCCTGCCGGTGGAGCGGCCCGGGGGCTGCTCGGCTGCGGCGCGGGGTTCGGTTGCGGCGCCGCGGGGCCCGGGTCCCGTTGCCCGGGTCCGGCTACGGCGCGAGGTCGGCGTAGGGGATGATGTCGTCGGTGCGGTGACCGTCCCTGACCGGCCCGCCACAGGTCAGCGGGCGCAGCTCGGGCCGCTCGGTCGCCCCATACACCTTATGGGTGGGAATGTTTGTTTTGTCCACCCGTTCCATCTCGCGCACCTTGGACGTCGCCGTACTCCCGGAACGTCGCCGTACTTCCGCCCGCTCGCGGCACCTCCATCGTGCCCCCCATTCTCACCCTTCTCGCCTTCCCCACGTGCCGCATCGGCGCGGGCTCCTGAGAGCTGCGGGCTCAGGGGTAAGGGGTCAGCAACAGCGGGCCGTCATCGCGGAGGCGGCGCCGTCACGAGTGGCTCAACTTCTCTCCGCGTCGCCCAGGTTCTTGCCCAAGGCATGTCCTTGCTGCTCCCATGGTCCGTGGGGTGATGGTGCATGAGCGGACTGCGCGTCATACCGGCCTGGCGCCATGGACAGGAGCGGCTGTACGTCTGCCTCGCGGACGGCAGAAACGTGGCGTGGTACGAGAGGGAGTCGTCCCGCGTGAACCTGCTGGGCGAGGAACACAGGGAAGCCGTCCTGCGCGCCCTCGCCCCCTTCATCTCCGGCGGCTTCTCGGTCGGCCCGCCGCCCGTTCCCACCCCCGCCGAGCTGGCCCGCCTCGCCCTCCACCCGGACGACGACCTCGCCCCGAACCGCCCTGGCGAGGCCCTCCTGATCGACCTGGACCGCGACCCGGCCCCCGCCCGCAGGCTGCGCGCCGACCCGCGGCAGCGTGCGCTCACCGCCGAGCAGGCCATCGGCGAGGTGCTCGACGGCCTCGAAGGCGCGGGCTGGCACACCCTGCACTCGGTGCCGCTGCCGGGCGGCCCCCGCATCCACCACCTGCTGATCGGCCCCGGCGGTCTGTTCAGCGTCCACACGTTGCCCGCCCGCAAGCAGCGGGTCCGCGTCGCCGACCCGATGGTCACGGTCGGCCGCGCGGACCCGCGTCCACTCCTGAGGGAGATCCGCGCCGACGCCGACCGGGCGTCCTTCGCGATGACCGCCGAGATCCGCCCGGTCCTTGCCCTCTGCGGGGCGACGGACCTCGACGTCACGGCCCCGCCGCGCGGGGTGCGAATCGTGCGCGACGGGGAGGTGTCGGCCCTCGCGGGCGTCGGCGGCGTACTGAAACCGGCCGATGTGGAGGCGCTGCACGCGATGGCCCGCGACCGGCACACCTGGCTGCGGGTCTAGCTCCTGAGCCCGGTGGGCTCGCCCCGCAGCACGCCCCGCAGCTCGTCCCTCGTCTCGTCCTTCAGCTCGTCACAGGTTGTCCCCCCAACCGCCCTGGATCATGGTCTGGAACGCCCAGGCCCCGCCCCGCTTCAGCAGGATGTCGGCGTACCGCAGCTCCTGCGTCTCGCCGTTCGCCGTCATCACCGAGTCGGTGAAGACCACGGCCATGGCGGGGGAGAGGAAGACGGGCGTACGCGTGGACTCGAAGGTGATGTCGTCGCTCCCTTCGCCCATCACGTGCGTCATGGTCGCGACGAACTGTTCCCGGTCCCATTGCGCGGAGCGCCCGTCGCCCGCGGAGTCGTCGCTGACCAGGTTGAGCGGGAAGACGGCCAGGTCGGCCATGCGCTCCACGTCGCGCTTGGCGCTGTGTGCGTCGTACTCGGCGAACCAGGCGGCCAGGCTCGCGCGGTCCTCGTCGGTCGGGACGTATCCGGTCTCGGGCAGAACGGTCATGTGGGCTCCTCGCCATGTCGTCACGTTAGTCAAGTTTGACTACGCAGAGAAAGGTATGCTCGCTTCCCTGATTAGTCAAACTTGATTAACTGTGATGCCGCTCACTCGGGGCGCGTCCGAAGCCGATACGAGCGGGCCGCCACGATCACGGCGATGCCGCACGGTCTCACTGCCCCGACCGAGGGAGTTTGTGCGGGAGGGGCCGGCCCTGGTCCGGGTCGGTGAGCGGGCCCAGCAGATCCCCGTACCGCTGGAGCCGGGGGCCGATGTCGGCGGCCAGGAAGACGAGGTCCGCCGGGCTGACGCACTCCTCGACCTCCTCCCAGGTCACGGGGGCGGAGACCGTCGGTTCCTGGCGGGCGCGCAAGGTGTAGGGGGTGGCGGTGGTCTTCGCCGCGGCGTTCTGGCTGAAGTCGACGAAGACCTTGCGGGGGCGCAGGCTGCGGGTCATCCGGTGGACGACCAGGTCGGGCAGCTCGGCCTCGGCTTCCTGCGCGAGCGCCTTCGCGTAGGCGCTGACCTGCTCGGAGGGTGTCGGCTCCAAGGGGCAGAGCAGATGCAGGCCCTTGGAGCCCGAGGTCTTCGCGTACGCGTCCAGGCCGTCCGCCCTGAGGCGCTCGCGCAGCCAGATGCCCGCCCGGCAGCACTCGACGACGGTGGCGGGCGCGCCGGGGTCCAGGTCGAGCACGAGCCGGTCGGCCATGGCGGGGGCGTCCGCCTGCCACTGCGGGGTGTGGAACTCGGTCACGAGATTGCCCGCCCACATCAGGCTCGCCAGGTCGTTCACGACGATCTGGCGGGTGTTGCCGTCCGAGCGCGGTACGTCGGCGGTGTGCACCCAATCGGGGGTGCCCGGCGGCACGTTCTTGGCGAAGAAGAGCTGACCGTCGGGCCCGTCCGGGAAGCGGAGGAAGGAGAGGGGCCGGTTGCGGAGATGGGGGAGGAGGGCGTCGGCCGTGCTGGCGTAGTAGTGCAGCATCTCGCCCTTGGTGAAGCCGGATGCGGAGTAGAGGACCTTGTCGAGATTGCTGAGGGCCAGTCGCCGCCCCTCCACCTCGGTGATCGGCGTCATACGATGAGAGTCCCACAAATCGGGGTAAAAACGACAAAGCAGGGAACGGGGATCAGCGTTACAGCGTTACTTGTCTTCTCTCGTCACCCGGCTGCTGAGAGGTGCCTGACGTGCGATCCATATGGAACGGTGCGATCTCCTTCGGTTTGGTCAGCATCCCGATCAAGCTCATGAGCGCCACCGAGAACCACTCGGTGTCCTTCCGGCAGATCCACACGGAGGACGGCGGCCGAGTCCGCTACCGCAAGGTGTGCGAGCTGGAGGAGCGGGAGGTGACGTCCGCCGAGATCGGCAAGGGATACGAGGACGCGGACGGCTCGATCATCCCGATCACGGACGAGGACCTTGCGGCCCTGCCGCTTCCGACGGCCAAGACGATCGAGATCGTCGCCTTCGTGCCGGCCGACGGGGTCGATCCGATGCAGATGGACACGGCCTACTACTTGTCGGCCAACGGGGTGCCCGCCACCAAGCCGTACACGCTGCTGCGGGAGGCGCTGAAGCGGAGCGAGAAAGTGGCGATCGCGAGGTACGCGCTGCGGGGGCGGGAGCGGCTGGGGATGCTGCGGGTGGTGGACGACGTGATCGCGATGCACGCGCTGCTGTGGCCGGACGAGATCCGGGCTCCGGAGGGTGTGGCCCCCGAGGGCCAGGTCAAGGTCCGGGACGCGGAGCTCGACCTGGCGGACGCGCTGATGGACACGTTGGGAGAGGTCGACATCTCCACCCTCCACGACGACTATCGCGAGGCGGTGGAGGAACTCATCACGGCCAAGGCCGAGGGCACGCTCCCGGCGGAGCCGGCTGCGGAGAGGGACTCCGACGGAGGCAAGGTGATCGATCTGGTGGCGGCGCTCGAGAAGAGCGTGCGCGCGGCGAAGACGGCGCGGGGACAGGGGGACGGAGCGGTGGCGGAGGTGACGCCGCTGGAGCGGGGCGGCGGCCGGAAACGAGCTGCGGCGAAGACGACGCCGAAGGAGGTGGGGGGCAAGAAGTCGACATCGAAGAAGACGACGACGAAGACAACGGCGAAGAAGACAACGGCGAAGAAGCCCGCCGCAAAGAAACGAGCACGGGCTTAAATCGCGACCTGAACAGCGACCTGAATCGCGACTTGCATTGCGATCGTGTTGTGGGGCAGTCGGTTGGGTGGGCCGGAACGGCTTGTCCGGCGCGGCCCCGAGCTGCCGTGCGCCGAAGCCGCAGGAGGGGAGGGCGCCTGGCCGGACCGGCGGTAGCCCACGTGGCGCCCTCAGGCTCGCCGCAGCGCACGTACGCGGGGAACCTGGAAGGCATGACCCAGGACAAGCGCAAGGACGAGGCCGCCAACTACCGCCCCGTCGTCTTCCGGGACCGCTCCGCGGGCTACGCCTTCCTCACCCGCTCCACCGCCGAGAGCGACCGGACCATCGAGTGGGACGACGGCGAGACGTACCCGCTGGTGGAGGTGGAGATCTCCTCCGAGAGCCACCCCTTCTACACGGGCCGCGCCCGCGTCGTGGACTCCGAGGGCCAGGTCGCCAAGTTCGAGCGGCGCTTCGGTGACCAGGCGTCCCCGGGCACGCCGGAGGGATGAGGGAGCACGCCACGCCGCGTGCGGCGCATGAGTGGCAAGAGGGACACGGCGCCCCGACGATGTCCGTAGAACCTTGATCGCGAACGACGACGAGCTTGATCACGAGAAGGCGGCGGGCATGACCGACGGCACGACCGATCTCCAGGCGCTGGCGGCCGAGGCGTACATCTACGGCTACCCGATGGTGCTCAACCTCGACGAAGTCGACCGCGCCTCCCGCAAGGGCATCGGCTCGGTTCCCCCCGCGCCGTTCAACGAGTTCAGCCACGGCGGCAAGCCCGCAGACCCCCAGGACCAGTCGGCGGGTGCCGACGCCGACGACGGCACCGTCTGCTCCCTGGCGCAGCTCGACCTCTCCGGCGGCGCCCTGCTCCTGACCGTCCCGGACACCGAGGGCCGCTACTACGTCCTGCAGTTCGTGGACGCATGGACCAACAACTTCGCCTACGTGGGCCGCCGCGCCACCGGCACCGGCGAGGCCAGCTACCTGCTCACACCCCCCGGCTGGGACGAGGAGGTCCCGCTGGGCGCCACCCGGATCGCCGTGCCGACAGAGGTGGCGACGATCGTCGGGCGATGGGCGTGTACGGGACCGGATGACGTGGCGGCGGTGCGGGCGCTCCAGGAGGACACACTCCTGGAGCCTTACTGGACGGCGTCCGGCGAGCTCCACGGGCTGCCGACCCACACGTACGTCCCCGACGGTGAACCGGAGATCCTCTTCTACGAGAAACTGCGGGCCCGCATGGCCGCCTTCCCGCCCGCGCAACCCGACCTCGCCTATCAGCAACGGTTCGCGCCACTGGGCCTGTTGGACGCGCAGAGCCCCTACGCGCCGCCCGAGCCGGAACTCGCCGAAGCGCTGCGCGCCGGGTTCGCGGCGGGCAAGGAGCAGGTCGAGCAGGCGCCCGCCCCCGGGGCCGGTACGCAGCAGAACGGCTGGCGGCTCACCTACCACTCCTTCGACTACAACGCCGACCATTTCGAGGTCGGCACGCTCAAGGACCCCCAATGGGTCTGCGCCGACCGGGAGATGGGCCGCATGCTGCGGGCCACATCGGCGCACACCGCGCTCTGGGGCAAGCACGGCTACGAAGCGGCGTACGCGCAGGCGTGGGACGACGGCGACGGCCGGCCGCTGGAGGGCGCGCAGTCGTACACCCTGCGCTTCGAGAAGCCGCCGCCGGTGGACGCGTTCTGGTCGGTGACGATGTACGGCCTGCCGGACCCGGGCCCGAAGCCGGACCCGGACCGGCACCTGGTCGCCGACCCCGCCGAACGCCACTCCATCGGCGACCGCACCCCGGGCCTGAACTACGACGACGACGGCTCCCTCACCCTCCTCCTCCAGCCACAGCGTCCCGCCGACGACAAGACGGCGGCGAACTGGCTGCCCACACCGGAGGGCCGCTTCCGCCCGGTCCTGCGCATGTACACGCCCCGCGCCGCGATCTTCGACGGGACGTACGAGCTGCCGCCCATCCGCCGGGCCTAGTCGGGGTGGGTTCTGGAGGGGTGGGCGTGCGCGGCCCGGAGGAGTTTCGCGGCCCCGCGGACGGCCGCGGTGTGCGGGGCGGGTACGGGCTGGACGGGAGCGTGCAGCTCGCCGGCGAGGCCGTAACCGATGTCGGGAAGCAGCGCGCCGCCGCCGGCCAGCAGCGCGCCACGCCGGAGGGCCTCCCGGGTCCGGGAGGTGCGGTCCTGTTCGAGCATCGCGGCCACCATCGTGGCCACCGTCGCGACGACGCAGTCGGTGATCTGGCCGTCCTCGTCGCTGGTCCCCAGGGCAGCGTGCCGGGCGTCGATCACATCGCCGCCGGAGAGCAGGGCGACCTCCGTCAGGTGGGCGCCGACGTCCACGACGAGCAGGGGGCGGGCCAGATCGGCATCCACGGCGGTGGCCACGGCTCGCGCGGTGGGGACGGTCAGGACGGTGCGCGGACGGAGGACCTCGACGGCGACGCGGGCCTCGGCCCGGTAGGCGACCCCTCCCAGTACGGGCGCGGTCAGGATGAGCAAGGGGCGCCCGAAGCGGGGCAGCCGGTGGCCGAGCAGACGGTCGAGCATCAGGGCGGTTCCGGGGGTGTCGACGATGGCGCCGCGCCGGATGGGATAGACGGCACCGCCGCCGCTGAAGGTCATGGTGGGGACGTCGAGGACCATCCGTCGGTTGGAGGTCCAGGCACGGGTCCGGGCACTGCCGAGGTCGAGGGCGATGCCGGAGCACCGGGGGCACCAGGGCCACGAGCGGTGCCTGCCAGGCAGGGGGACGGGGCCGGGCATCATGGTCATCGGTCGGCCCCTCCCCCTCGGACCTGCTGGCAACGGGCGCAGTAGCGGGCTTGCGGCACGATCATCAGGCGCTCGCGGTCGATGGGACGCCGGCACAGATGGCAGGCGCCGTAGTCGCCGCGGTCCATGCGTCCCAGGGCGGCCTCGACATCGGCGAGCACCATGCGGGCGGAGGCGGAGAGCTTGACGCGGACCTCGGTCCGTGCCGCGCTCTGCCGGTCGAGGAGCGCGTCCGCCCGGGTCAGCGCGGAGGTGGAGAGCTGCTGCAACTGTTCGCGGCGGAACAGGAACTGCTCGCGGAGGTTCTCGCTCAGGGTGGCGAGGTCCTCGGGCGACAAGTGCGTGCTGCGGTCGTCGATGATCTGGTGGTTCACCACTTCACCCCTCGGGCAGGGCGGGATACGGAGAGCGGGCGGGTGGAGGGGGTTGGTGGGAGGGGGGCCAGGCGGCGGTGGAGGGGGGGTGCTCAGTCGGTCCTGCGCTGGCAGGGGACGCAGAACTGGGTGTACGGCAGGATCTCCAGGCGTTCGACCGGGATGGGCTTGGCACAGGTGGGGCAGGTTCCGTAGCTGCCGTCCCGGACGCGGGCGAGAGCGGCGTCGATCTCCTTGAGCACCCGCTCGATGGTGTCCTTCTGCGCCAGCATCACCTGCTCCTCCACCTCTGGCCCGGCTCCGTCGATGGCCTGCAACTGGGTCAGCCGGGAGGAGCGTTCGTGTTCCAGGCGCCGGTGAGCGTCGTGCGGCATGGTGGGTCCTTCTTCCGGCAAGGTGGCCGCCAGGGTCGGCGGCGCGTATGTGACTCACCGTCGCCCGTACGCGAGGTAAAACCCATCGGGCGCAATACCCATCTGAGGCGGTCCCGGGAGCCCATCCCGGCGTGGGCGGGGCATGGGCACACCGAGGTGAGGAAATGGGCATTGGGCCCCATCGACGGACGGAAGGTGACCAGGCAGTCTGGACGGAGGCCGTTCAAGATCGGCGACTTGGCCTGACCGGCACGAGAGAAAGGCGCCACCCCCGTTGACCCTGTTCTGGCGGATCTTCGCGCTCAACGCGGTGGTGCTCGGAAGCGCCACGGCGCTGTTGCTGTGGGCGCCGGTGACCGTCTCCGTGCCGGTGGTGCTGACCGAGGCGGTCATCCTCGTGGCCGGCCTGGGCGTCATGCTGGTCGCCAACGCGGCCCTGCTGCGGATCGGCCTCGCCCCGCTGGACCGGCTCACCCGCCTGATGACCACGGTCGACCTGCTGCGCCCCGGACACCGCTTGCCGGAGCAGGGCAGGGGTGAGACGGCCGAGCTGATCCGCACCTTCAACGCCATGCTGGAACGGCTGGAGCAGGAACGGGCCGCCAGCAGCGCCCGCGTACTGCTCGCCCAGGAATCCGAGCGGCGCCGTATCGCCCAGGAGCTCCACGACGAGGTCGGTCAGACCATGACCGCGGTCCTGCTGGCCCTCAAGCGGGCGTCGGACGGGGCGGACGAACCTCTGCGCGGTGAACTGCAACAGGCGCAGGAGATCACGCGGGGAAGCCTGGACGAAGTGCGACGCCTGGTGCGCAGGCTGCGGCCGGGCGTCCTTGACGACCTCGGCCTGATCAGCGCCCTGACCTCTCTGACCACCGAGTTCGCCACACACGCGGGGCTACGGGTGGTACGCCGTTTCGACTCGGACCTGCCCCCACTGGATGAGCAGGCGGAACTAGTTCTGTACCGCGTGGCCCAGGAGGCCCTGACCAACGCGGCCCGCCACGCCGAGGCAGGCCAGGTCGAGGTGACCCTGTCCCGGTCAGGCGGTGCGGTCGGCGCAGTCGGTGCGGTGGTGCTGTCCGTCGCCGACGACGGCCGGGGGACCGGATTCGCCCACGAGGGGGCGGGGATCAGGGGGATGCGTGAACGGGCGTTGTTCATCGGGGCGACGCTGGACGTCACGTCGCGCCCGCACGCCGGTACGGAGGTGCGGCTGACGGTGCCTGTTTCGGCGGTCGATTCCGTGGCTTCGGCCGATTCCGCGGCTTCGGACTCCTCGGGGAGCGCTGATGACCAGTAAGCCGATCCGTATTCTGCTGGCCGACGACCATGCGCTGGTACGGCGCGGGGTGCGGCTCATCCTGGACGGTGAGCCCGACCTCCAAGTCGTCGCCGAGGCGGGGGACGGTGCTGAGGCCATCGCCCTGGCCCGCTCGCGCGAGGTCGACCTGGCGGTACTGGACATCGCGATGCCCCGGATGACAGGTCTGCAGGCAGCACGCGAACTGGCCGCGGTGAAGCCCGGCGTACGTGTGCTGATGCTGACGATGCACGACAACGAGCAGTACTTCTTCCAGGCGCTGAAGGCGGGCGCGAGTGGATACGTACTGAAGTCGGTGGCCGACAGGGACCTGGTGGCCGCCTGCCGGGCGGCGATGCGGGACGAGCCCTTCCTCTATCCGGGAGCGGTCACCGCACTGATCCGCAACTACCTCGACCGGGTCCGCCAGGGCGAAGAGCCGCCGGACCAGGTGCTGACGGCGAGGGAGGAGGAGGTCCTCAAACTCGTGGCGGAGGGCCACTCTTCCAAGGAGATCGCGGAAATGCTCTTCATCAGCATCAAGACGGTCCACAGACACCGGGCGAACCTGCTGCACAAACTGGGCTTGCGCAACCGCCTGGAACTAACGCGCTACGCAATCAGAGCGGGCCTGATCGAACCCTGACTATCCAAGCAAGCCTGCCCCGTCCGGTCCCGCGGCCGGTTCACCCCGCCCCGCACACCTACCCACTGGCCTGTTGGCTCGCTGGCCGCTGGCCGCTGCTCGTTGCCCGCTGCCCGCAGCCCGCTGGCCTGTTCGGCGGAGGGCTCACCTGCCCGATCCGTTCGATGCAACGCGGCCCCACCCACCATTCACCCACCGACCCATTCGCCCGCCCGCCCACCCACCTGACTGCCTCAAGGCCCAGCCGCCACTCCCCGGCCGGGCCTTGAGGCCCCGAAAGCATTGCGGCGGGCACCACCGACACGAAGAGGGGGACGGGGCGTGGCACGCTCCTCGCACACCGTCCCGCGCGCGGCAGCGCTGCTAGCGGTACTGCTTGCCGTTGTCACAGTTCTGCTGGGACGGCCCGAGCACGGCAGCACACATGCGCCTCACCCGTTCCCATCGGCGCCAACCGCCGCGCGTGCAGTGCCGTTCGATGACGACCGCGCACGGCCCCACACCACGGAGACCGCGCCGACGCAAGCCGACTCGGCCGCACCGCCGAGCCCCACATCCACCCAGACGACGCATGGCAAGCCCGCCACACCGCCAACGGCCAACACCGCGCTCCCGCTCGGCGCACCGTTTGCAGGAGATGCGAGCCCGGCGGCATTCGCCGCCGCGCCTCACGCAGAGGTGGCGAACCGCGCGGTCTCGGGCGCCGTGCTTCCGTTCAGCGCACCGTACGCAGGGGGTGCGGGCCCGGCGGTACTCGCCGCCGCACCTTACGCGGAAGAGGCGAACCCTGCAGTTCCCAGCGCTGCGTTCCCGTCCAACGCACCGTACGCAGGGGGCGCGAACCCCGCAGTCTCCAGCGTCGCGTTCCCGTCCAACGCACCGTACGTAGGGGATGCGAACCCCGCAGTCTCCAGCGTCGCGTTCCCGCTGAGCCCACCGCACGCAGACGACGCGGACCTCGCAGTCTCCAGCGCCGCAACCCGCAACCAACGCGACACCGCTGGCGAGCGCTCATCACCGCCGCTCCCTGCCGCCCCAACCGCGCACTGCACAACTGCCACCCCGCACCAGCGCGCGTGGACGCCCCCGTCGGCGGTACGCCGCCCCGCATCCCTGGAAGCAGCCGGCCCACCCGGCGTGCGCGCACCGCCCCCACCTCCCGGCACCTGAATGTCCCCCTTTTTCCGTTGACCGCGGCCAATGCCCTGGCCGCGGTGTGCCTGCCGGAGGCCTGCTGTGCACCGACCCTCACACCCCGACGCGAACCATCCCCCGGACCCGGACGGGATCCATCCCACGCACTCGAACGAGAACCGCTCCCCGGACCCAGCCGCGAACTGCGCGTCGGCCCCGGACGCGCAGTGTCCCCCGAGCGCCGACGCGCACCGCTCGTCGGACCCGGACGTGATCCGTTCCCCGAATACCGACGCGCACCACTCATCGGACCCGAACTGGCGCCGTCCTCCGAGCCCCGACGCGACCCGTTCTCCGGAACCGGACTCGACCCACTCATCGGACCCGTACGGGCACCGCCCCCCGAGCCCCGACGCGATCCGTCCGCTGGGCCCGGACTCGACGCGCTCGTGGGACCCAGATGCGACCCGTTCCCCGAACCCGCACGTGAATTGCCCCCCGCACTCGGACGAAAACCGTTCTCCAAGCTCAGACGCGACCCGCACCCCGACCCCCGACGCCAAGCTCTCCCCACACAGATCCACCCCCCGCCCCCCGCGCCGAGCCGCCGCCAACAACCCTCCACGCCGACCTACCACCCACTCCCCAGCCCGACCCACCACCCCGGACCGACGCACCCCCCGCTCCCCACGCCGAACCGCCAACCGCCCCCCGCTCATCAGAGCCCTCCTAGCCCTGGCCGCAGTAGCCCTGTCCCTCTACGTCGCCCTGACCGTGCCCATCCACCTGGGACTCGACCTACGCGGCGGCACGCAACTCGTACTGGAAACGCGCCCCACGTCCACCTCCGACGCAGGCGCGGAGGCCACCGACCGCACTATGGAGGTGCTGCGCGGCCGTATCGACGCGCTCGGTGTCGCCGAGCCCACCATCGCCCGCGCCGGGGACAACCGGATCGTCGTGGAGCTGCCCGGCGCCCAGGACCCGACCAAGGCGGCGGACATGCTCGGCCGCACAGCCGAACTCACCTTCCACCAGGTGATCGGCGCAGCTAAGAAAACCGGCGACACCCCGAACCGCCCCACACCGCCGTCCAGCCCCCACCAGCAAACCCTGGCCGACGAGTCAGGCAACCCCCTGCACCTGGAGGCAGCCTCACTCACAGGCAAGCAGGTCGAGAAGGCCACCAACCGCTTCGACCAGCAAGGCGGTGCCGGTTGGCACGTCACCGTCGACTTCAAGGGACCAGGACGCGACGGTTGGGCCCGCCTGACAGGCGAAGCCGCCTGCCATCCGGCAGGCGACCCGGCCCGCCGGGTCGCCATCGTCCTGGACGGCAAGATCATTTCCTCGCCGCAGGTAGACCCCTCGGTCCCGTGCCGCTCCGGAATCAGCGGCGGTTCGACGCAAATCACCGGCTCATTCAGCGACAGCGAGGCCCGCGAACTGGCCCTGCTCATCAGCGGTGGCGCCCTGCCCGTACCGGTGGAGATCATCGAGCAGCGCACGGTCGGCGCCAGCCTCGGCGCGCAAGCCATCACGGCAAGCATCTGGGCCGCAGTAATCGGCACCACGCTGACTTCACTCTTCATCATCGCGATCTACCGCCTCATGGGCGCCATCGCCACCGTCGCCCTGGCCGCCTACGGCCTGATCTCCTACGCCGCCCTCGCAGCGCTCGGCGCCACCCTCACGCTCCCCGGCCTCGCCGGATTCGTGCTGGCCATCGGCATGGCGGTCGATGCCAACGTTCTCGTCTTCGAACGTGCCCGCGAGGAGTACGCAGCGCGGGACCGCCCGACGCCACGGTCGACCCTGACCGCAGGATTCCGCAACGCCTTCAGCGCGATCGCGGACTCCAACATCACCACTCTCATCGCCGCGGGCCTGCTCTTCTTCCTCGCATCAGGCCCGGTGCGAGGCTTCGGCGTCACGCTGGGCATCGGAGTCCTGGCGTCGATGTTCAGCGCTCTGGTCATCACCCGCGCCCTAGCGGACTACGCCGCGGCACACCCCGCAGTACGCCGCCGTCCCGCCCTGACCGGCATTGCGGACATCGGCACCATCCGCGCCTACCTGACTCGCGTAAATCCCAACCTGATGCGCCACCCCCGCAGATGGCTGGCGGCCTCAGCAGCCGCGCTGACCCTGGCCACTGCCGGAATCGCGGTACGGGGCCTCGACTTCGGAATCGAATTCACGGGCGGCCGCGTGATCGAATACGCCACCGAGACTCCCGTCGCCCCGGAAAGAGCGCGAACGGCCCTGGCGGAGGCAGGCTTCCCCAAAGCAGTAGTCCAAACAACAAACACCCCCGTCACCCCCACCACTCCCGTCACCCCCGACATCCCCAACGACGCTCCCGCCACCAACGACGCCCCCAACGCCCACCGCCTCACGATCCGCACCCACACCCTGACGAACGCCCAGGCAGAGACGATCACCGCGACGATCGGCAACCTGACGCATGACCAGCCACCCGAAAAGCTCCGCGACGAATCGATCGGCCCCAACCTCGGCAAGGAACTACGCCAAGGCGCCCTGATCGCCCTCGGAGTGGCGCTAGCCGCTCAACTCGCGTATCTGGCGGCCAGATTCCGCTGGGTACTGGGAACGGCCGCAGTCGCCGCCCTGGCCCACGACGTGGTCATCCTCGTCGGCATTTTCGCGTGGCTGGACAAACCGATAGACGGCGTCTTCCTGGCCGCACTCCTCACGGTGATCGGCTATTCGGTAAATGATTCGGTGGTGGTATTCGACAGAATAAGAGAACTAACAACAAAAACCCCCACCCGTAACCATGCTCACTCCCGAACAACACCTCAAGTGACCACCAAACGCACAATCACATCCACAACCAGAGCCACAAACAGGGCCCTTATCCAAACTCTGCCCCGAACCATCAACACAGGCGTGGGCGCAGCGTTCATCCTCACGGCCTTGGCAACTCTGGGAGAGGCGCCCCTGACCGACTTCGCCCTGGCTCTCCTGGTCGGCCTGGCGGTCGGCACCTACTCCTCCATGTTCACCGCCGCACCCCTGGCGCTCGAACTGTCAAGCCTCAGGCGTGCACGGAGGGCCGATAGATGAGCTCTTGAGTACGACCGTCGAGCGTCCGGCACTCGATCAGATCGAGGTCGAAGTCGTCTGCACCCTGGAAGATCGGATCCAGGCCGCTCCGGCCGGTGATCACCGGAAAGAGCGTCACCTGGACCCGGTCGACCAGACCGGCGGCCATCAACGCCCGGTTCATGGACAGGCTGCCGTGCGAGCGCAACGGCACGGCAGACTCTTCTTTGAGTCGAGCGACGACATCAACGGCATCACCGCTCGCGACCTCCGCGTCCGGCCAGTCAAGGGGCTCCTTCAGCGTGGTCGAAACGACGGTCGCCGGCAGGTTCCGCATCCGCGTGACCCACGGATCACGCACCTCGGACTCCTCGGTGCTGGAGGCCAGCATCTGCGCGAACGCCCGATACGTATGGGCCCCGAAGACCATCCGCTGCTCCTCGTCGTACAGAGCGAAGCGATGATCGAGGAGCTCGGGGCCCTGCTTGCCCCAGTAGCCGGTCCAATTGCCACTTGCGGCGCCGAAACCGTCAAGGCTGGAAAAGACGTCGAACGTGTAGGTGGCGGTCATGATGGTCTCCTCGTTGCGGTCGATGGCGTGTCGCCAATACAGACCGTCCACCACGACGAAACTCATCGTTCGTCGTGGAGGTGGGGAAGGACGTCAGACCTTGATGATGGCGACACGTCCGCCGCACAGCGCGGTGAGCTCGTCCGGGTCGGAAGTGAGAACTGTGACGGGGCCGGAGGCGGCCAGCGCTGTGGCGCTGAGTATGGCGTCCATGGCGTACTCGTGGCCGTGGAGACTCGCGTCGGCAAGGAGCATGGCGGCGTGCCGGGCGATCGACTCGGTGACCGGTTCCACGACCAGGCGGGAGAGCGTCCACTCCAGGGCTGGGCGGTTGATCCGGGGGTGAACCACTTCCACCAGGGTGGCCGCCGAGGTGACTACGCGCAGGTCATCGGCGCGGGCAAGAGCGAGCCAGCCAGTCACGGTCCGGTCGCGCAGGACAGCTTTGGCAAGCCCTTCGCTGTCGAGGACGAGCGTGCCGCCGGGAACGGCGGGAGACCGGGTCACGAGGCGCTCGCCCCGTCGTGCGTTTGCTCGCGGCGCGCCTGGTGGAGCTGGTCGCGGAGGGTTTGGACCTCCTCTTCAGTCACGGGGCCGTGCTCGGCCTCAGCCACCTGGATGAGTTCGTTCAGATTGTCGCGCTCGATCTGACGGGCGACGGCTGCAGTCACGTAGGCAGAAAGGCCGGACGGCCCTCCCCGAGCCTTGGCGGCCTCGGCGATGTCGCGCGGCATGGTGATCGAGTACTTGCCGGTAGGCTCACTCATACCACCAATCCTACCTCTCATCCTCCCAGCGGCCCGCGGAACCATGCTTGAGCCCGCTGGCACGCTCCGTCGAAGCCGGAGCCGCTCTGCAACTACCCGACGGTGCCGCCGAGTTGAGTACGCCTGGACATACGCGAAGACCCCGTCACCAGCGAAAGCGCTGACGGCGGGGTCTTTGGGCACCTAATCCACGGTGCCCCCGGCAGGATTCGAACCTGCGCACACGGCTCCGGAGGCCGTTGCTCTATCCCCTGAGCTACGGGGGCGTGTCGGCGCGGTTTGCGCGGCGACGTGTAGAACCCTACCAGCTCCGAACGGCTCCCCATGAACAGGTATTTCCGCACTCCGTGGCCGCGGAGGGAGGACGCATCAGCACCCTGCGTCCCAGGAGTCAACCTTGGTTTCGCCGCACGGTCCTTCGCGCGGGGCGGAAGTGGGGAAAAGCCGGACGCGGTGGTGGGCGCGGACCTACTCTCGAGTTGTGTCAGGCGTGTCAGGCCGCGTGCTTGTTGTCGACGACAACAAGGTCATCCGGCAGCTGATCAGGGTCAACCTCGAGCTGGAGGGCTTCGAGGTCGTGACCGCGGCTGATGGTGCCGAATGCCTGGATGTGGTGGAGCAGGTCAGACCCGATGTCGTCACGCTCGACGTGGTGATGCCCCGCCTCGACGGGCTGCGTACCGCCGCTCGGCTGCGGTCTGATCCGCGGACCCGGGATCTGCCCGTCGTCATTGTCAGCGCCTGCACCCAGTACGAGGTGGAGAGCGGGCTCGAGGTCGGGGTGGATGCCTTCCTCGCCAAGCCCTTCGAGCCTGCCGAACTCCTCGGGATCGTACGGCAGTTGGTGGAGAACGGTCGACGTGGTGGGGCCGCGAGCGACGGTGGGGCGCTTAGTGGTGAGTTTGGGGCTGCCGCCGGTGAAGCCGAGCGCGCCGGCCGCCCCGGCGGTTGACCCTCACCGCCTCACCGCCCTGCCTGCCCTTTCCGCCCTCGCCGCCCTCACCACCCTCGCCCCGTAGTGGGACGCCCCGTCTTTCCCTCGCAAAGAAGTGGTCCTCACCCTCCCCTCGCAAGGGGACGCCCCGCCTTCGGCCCTCAGCGGACGACTCCGCCCGTCCCGCCTGGTCTGCCCAGCCCCCGACCGCCGGGCCCTCCGGGGAAGGCCTCCGCCCCGCCGAACCTCCAGCCGCAATCCCCACCCGTCCACATCCCGGACCATCAGGGAAACCAGGTCGCGTCACCACCCCCCTCCTCCCATACGCTTGACCCGTGACCCCCGTCGAGCTCTCCCGCACCGTGCTGCGCGCCATGCGTCGTGCCGTTGATGACGGCGAGCTCAGTGGCCTTGACGACCTCAGTGACCTGGGCAAGCTGAGTGATGTCGGGGGCGCAGGCGCCCCCTGGCGGGTTGTCGTCGAGCGGCCTCGGCCCGGGGGGTGCGGGGATTACGCCACCAATGTCGCCCTGCAGGTCGCCCGCGCCGCCGGGCGTTCTCCCCGGCAAGTAGCCGAGGTGCTCTCCCCGCGGCTCGCCTCGGAGCCCGGCATCGCGGCCATCGACATCACCGGGCCCGGCTTCCTCAACATCACCCTCGATCGCGGCAGCGACACCAGCGGCCACGCGGGCAGCAGCCCACTCGCCCCCGGCAGCAGCCCCGTAGCCCCCGGCAGCGACACCACCGCCCCCCACCGTGGGACCAGCGGCAGCGGCACCACCATCCCCCCCGGGGGCAGCAGCGGCAGCGCAGCCCTCGTACGTGACGTACTCGAGCGCGGCGCCCACTACGGGCACGTTCTGCCCGCCCCGGCCCCGGCGACCAGCCCCAGCCCCAGCCCCACCGCCCCGCGCCCCACCGGCCCGCAGGAAAGCCCCACCCCCCTCCTCACCCTCCGCTTCCCCCGCGAACCCCGCGCCGCCGTCCTCGCCGACTCCCTGCGCCGCATCCTCCGCACGCAAGGCGTCCCCGTCCGCCTCACCTGCGATGAAGCCCCCGACCCCAGCTGGGCGGCGGCAGCCGGCCTCGGCGTATGCATCGACGCATACGAAAAGCTCCCGGCGGACGCTGCCGCGGGTGTTCAAGTGGAAATCCTCCGCCCCCGCCCCGCCCCGGCCGACCCCACCCCCCTCGGTCGCGACGCCGGGCGCTGGGCGCTGCTCTGGCCCGCCGGCCACGATCTGCCCCGCGTCAGCGACGAGCATCTGGTCCAGCGTGCGAGCAATCCCCTCTTCCGTGTGCGGTACGCCCACTCCCGCATCCGTGCCCTCACTCGCAACGCCGCCGCGCTCGGTTTCGCCGCCGAGCCCGGGGACATAACCGGGCCGGAGGCGTGGGGTCTTCTCGACGCTCTTGTCGACCATCCCCGCATCCTCGCCGCGGCCGCCCGGCACCGTGCGCCCGACCGGCTCGCCCGGCAGCTCGTCGTCGTCGCCGATGCCTTCCTCGCCTTTCAGCCTGACGTTCTGCCGCTCGGTGACGAGAAACCCTCGGCCGCCCACCGCGCCCGGCTCGCCCTTGCCGAAGCCGCCGGGACGGTGCTCGCAGGCGGCCTGTCCCTGCTCGGCATCAGCGCCCCCGAGTACTTGTGACACGTGAAGACGCGACTGACGTGACGAATGCAACCGACGTGGCTGACGCGACGCACGCGACCGACGCGCCCTACGCGACCAACGCGACGCACGCGACCGACGCGCCTTACGTGACTGACCTGAGAGAGACGACCGCGACATGAGCCGTTCCGCCCACCCCGCCGGGCCCCGCCACGCCGACGTAGTACCCGAAGGGCACTACACCGCCCCGGCCGACGACCTGAATTCCCTTGATCCGAAGGTCTGGTCCCAGACCGTCGGGCGCACCGCCGACGGTGTCGTCACCGTCGGCGGCATGGAGGTGACCCGGCTCGCCGAGGAGTTCGGTACCCCCGCCTACTTCCTCGACGAGGCCGATTTCCGCGCCCGCTGCCACGCCTGGCGCGGCGCCTTCGGTGCCGACGCCGACGTCTTCTACGCCGGGAAGGCCTTCCTCTCGCGGGCGATCGTGAGGTGGCTGCACGAGGAGGGGCTCAATCTGGACGTGTGCAGCGGCGGCGAGCTCACCACCGCCCTCGACGCCGGCATGCCCGCCGACCGCATCGCCTTTCACGGAAACAACAAGACCCCGCAAGAGATCGAGCGGGCCATCGAAGCCGGTGTCGGGCGCATCGTCCTCGACTCCTTTCAGGAGATCGCCCGCGTCTCGCACATCGCCGAGCGGCTCGGCAAGCGCCAGCCCGTGCAGATCCGCGTGACCGTCGGCGTCGAGGCCCACACCCACGAGTTCATCGCCACCGCCCACGAGGACCAGAAGTTCGGCATCGCCCTCGCCGGAGGGCAGGCCGCCGAGGCCGTGCGGCGGGCCCTGCGGCTCGATGGGCTTGAGCTCATCGGCGTGCACTCGCACATCGGGTCGCAGATCTTCGACATGGCGGGCTTTGAAGTCTCCGCCCGCCGCGTCGTCCAGCTGCTCGCCGAGATCCGTGACGAGCACGGCGTCGAGCTTCCCGAGATCGACCTCGGCGGTGGCCTCGGCATCGCCTACACCTCCGAGGACGACCCCCGCGAGCCGCACGAGATCGCCAAGGCGCTGAGCGAGATCGTCACGCGTGAGTGCGAGGCCGCCAATCTCAGGACTCCTCGTATCTCCGTCGAGCCGGGGCGTGCCATCGTCGGGCCCACCGCCTTCACCCTCTACGAGGTCGGCACCGTCAAGCTTCTCGAAGGACTGCGTACGTACGTCTCTGTCGACGGCGGCATGTCCGACAACATCCGTACGGCTCTCTACGACGCCGAGTACAGCGTCGCGCTGGTCTCGCGCGAGTCCGACGCCGAGCCGATGCTCGTGCGTGTCGTCGGCAAGCACTGCGAGAGCGGGGACATCGTGGTGAAGGACGCGTTCCTTCCGGCGGACCTCGCTCCGGGCGATCTGATCGCCGTGCCCGCGACCGGCGCGTACTGCCGTTCCATGGCGAGCAACTACAACCACGCCCTGCGTCCGCCGGTCGTCGCCGTGCGGGACGGGGAGGCGCGGGTCATCGTCCGGCGCGAGACGGAGGAAGATCTTCTGCGTCTCGATGTCGGCTGAGGAAATAATCGGCCGGAAGAGGGCCGAGAGAAGCGACTGGCCCGGTATCGGCCAGTGAAATAGATGTCTCATCATCCGGACCGTGGATAGAAACTGCGATCCGGTGGGTGAGACTGGTCCCACTGTAGATGTATGAGAAGTGAGGTCGGATGATGCGTACGCGTCCGCTGAAGGTGGCGCTGCTGGGCTGTGGGGTTGTCGGCTCAGAGGTGGCGCGCATCATGACGACGCACGCCGACGACCTCACGGCCAGGATCGGCGCCCCGGTGGAACTCGCCGGGGTGGCCGTGCGCCGGCCGTCGAAGGTGCGGGACGGAATCGATCCTTCACTTGTCACCACGGACGCGACCGCCCTGGTCAAACGCGGTGACATCGACGTCGTCGTCGAGGTGATCGGCGGCATCGAGCCCGCGAAGACCCTCATCACCACGGCCTTCGAGCACGGTGCCTCCGTCGTTTCCGCCAACAAGGCGCTCATCGCGCAGGACGGCGCCGCGCTGCACGCCGCCGCCGAGGAGCACGGGCGGGACCTTTACTACGAGGCCGCCGTCGCCGGTGCCATTCCGCTGATCCGGCCGCTGCGCGAGTCCCTCGTCGGCGACAAGGTCAACCGGGTGCTCGGGATCGTCAACGGGACCACCAACTTCATTCTCGATGCCATGGACACCACCGGTGCCGGGTATCAGGAAGCCCTCGACGAAGCCACCGCGCTCGGGTACGCCGAGGCCGACCCGACCGCCGACGTCGAAGGCTTCGACGCCGCCGCCAAGGCCGCGATCCTCGCCGGTATCGCCTTCCACACGCGCGTGCGTCTCGACGACGTCTACCGCGAGGGCATGACCGAGGTGACCGGCGCCGACTTCGCGTCCGCGAAGCGCATGGGCTGCACCATCAAGCTGCTCGCCATCTGTGAGCGCGCCGCCGACGGCGGCTCCGTCACCGCGCGCGTGCACCCCGCGATGATTCCGCTCAGCCATCCGCTGGCGTCGGTCCGCGAGGCGTACAACGCCGTCTTCGTGGAAGCGGAGGCCGCGGGCCAGCTCATGTTCTACGGGCCCGGCGCGGGCGGTTCGCCCACCGCGTCGGCCGTGCTCGGCGACCTCGTCGCCGTCTGCCGCCACAAGCTCGGCGAAACCACCGGGCCCGGCGAATCCGCGTACACCCAGCTGCCCGTGGGCTCCATGGGCGAGGTCGTCACGCGCTACCACATCAGCCTCGACGTAGCCGACAAGCCGGGTGTTCTCGCCCAGGTCGCGACGGTCTTCGCCGAGCACGGCGTATCGATCGATACGGTCCGTCAGACGGGCAAGGACGGCGAGGCCTCTCTCGTCGTCGTCACCCACCGCGCGCCCGACGCCGCCCTCAGCGGCACCGTCGAGGCGCTGCGGAATCTCGACACCGTGCGTGGTGTCGCCAGCATCATGCGGGTTGAAGGGGAGTAGTCAGTAATGACCCACCAATGGCGCGGAATCATCGAGGAGTACCGGGACCGTCTTCCCGTCTCCGACACGACTCCGGTCGTGACGCTCCGCGAGGGCGGCACGCCGCTCGTGCCCGCGCAGGTGCTCTCCGAGCGCACGGGCTGCGAGGTACATCTCAAGGTCGAGGGTGCCAACCCGACCGGGTCCTTCAAGGATCGCGGTATGACGATGGCGATCACGAAGGCCAAGGAGGAGGGCGCCAAGGCCGTCATCTGCGCCTCCACCGGCAACACGTCGGCCTCGGCCGCCGCCTATGCCGTACGCGCCGGGATGGTCTGCGCGGTCCTCGTGCCGCAGGGCAAGATCGCGCTCGGCAAGATGGGCCAGGCGCTCGTCTACGGCTCGAAGATCCTCCAGGTCGACGGCAACTTCGACGACTGCCTGAACCTCGCCCGCGCCCTCTCGGAGAACTACCCGGTGGCGCTGGTCAATTCGGTGAACCCGTTCCGCATCGAGGGCCAGAAGACCGCGTCGTTCGAGATCGTCGACGCGCTCGGCGACGCCCCCGACATCCACGTCCTCCCGGTGGGCAACGCGGGCAACATCACCGCCTACTGGAAGGGCTACAAGGAGTACGCCGCCGACTCGGTCTCGACGCGTACCCCTCGCATGTGGGGCTTCCAGGCCTCCGGTTCCGCGCCCATCGTGCGCGGCGAGATCGTCAAGGACCCGTCGACCATCGCCACCGCGATTCGCATCGGCAACCCCGCGTCGTGGCAGTACGCCCTCGACGCGCGTGACGAGTCGGACGGCTTCATCGACGAGGTGACGGACCGTGAGATCCTGCGCGCCTACAAGCTGTTGGCGTCGCAGGAGGGTGTCTTCGTGGAGCCGGCGTCGGCCGCTTCCGTCGCCGGTCTGCTGAAGGCGGCCGAGCAGGGCAAGGTCGACAAGGGGCAGCGGATCGTCTGCACCGTCACCGGGAACGGCCTCAAGGACCCGGACTGGGCCGTCGCGGGCGCGCCGCAGCCGGTCACGGTTCCGGTCGACTCGGCCGCCGCCGCCGAGCGCCTGGGCCTGGCGTAGCCGAAACTGGTCTGGTGCGACCTTCCCGGATCTGGCATAACCGTCCCGGTCGGGGATAACCGCAGCCGGACGGCGGGCATAACCGCCTGGAAAACCCGCAACTCCGCATAGGGGGTGCACAGGGGGCTTACGACACGCATCGTGCGCCTCCTGTGCGCCCTATGTCGCCACGGAACCTTCCTTCGATAGGCTGTACCGAACCCGCCCCGCCGCATATGCCGCGGTGCTGCCGCAGAGCGGCCTTCGGGTAGTGCCTCATCACGTGGCAAGTCCTCAAAAGATCGCAGCTCAAGGAGAGTCATCGAGCGATGGCCGGTCCCGCGTTCCGCGCCGCCGCCGTCCGGGTGCGCACCCCCGCCACCAGCGCCAACCTCGGCCCGGGCTTCGACGCCCTCGGCCTGTCGCTGGGTCTGTACGACGACGTCGTCGTGCGGGTGGCCGACACCGGACTGAACATCGACATCGCAGGTGAGGGCAGCGAGACGCTCCCACGCGACGAGTCGCATCTGCTGGTACGTTCCCTCCGCACCGCCTTCGACCTGCTCGGCGGACAGCCGCGCGGGCTCGAAATCGTCTGCGCCAACCGCATTCCGCACGGCCGGGGCCTCGGCTCCTCGTCCGCCGCCATCTGCGCGGGCATCGTCGCCGCCCGCGCCGTGACGATAGGCGGCGACGCCCGGCTCGACGACAACGCCCTGCTGGAACTCGCCACCGAGATCGAGGGCCACCCGGACAACGTCGCCGCCTGTCTGCTCGGCGGCTTCACGCTCTCCTGGATGGACGGGGGAGCGGCACGGGCGATCAGGATGGACCCCGCTGACTCCGTCGTTCCGGTGGTGTTCGTACCGGGAAAGCCCGTGCTCACGGAGACCGCGCGCGGATTGCTCCCGCGCACCGTCCCGCACGTCGACGCCGCCGCCAACGCGGGCCGGGCCGCACTGCTCGTAGAGGCCCTCACCAGGCGCCCCGAGCTGCTGCTCCCCGCCACCGAGGACCGGCTCCACCAGGAGTACCGCGCACCAGCCATGCCCGAGAGCGCCGCCCTGGTCGAGCGCCTGCGCGCGGACGGTGTCCCGGCGATGATCTCCGGCGCGGGACCCACGGTCCTCGCGCTGGTCGATGAGAGTGCGGCGGACAAGGTCGCACGCCTCGCGGGCGAGGGCTGGGCGGCCAACCGCCTGGCGCTCGACGCGTCCGGCGCGAGCGTGTTGCCGCTCGCGCCCTGACACCCGTTAGCCGGTTAGAAGAGGGGGAATGTTTGTTGGATCCGGTAGTGTTAACCTCAAGTCTGCACCCGACCCCACCATGGCGAGGTGCTTCGTGTCCCCGTCCGGGACATCCATCCTTCCGGGAGCCTCCCAAACTGCTCTGTGCCTCGCACTGAGCGGTGCCGAGCACGCTCCGGAACCGGCGTGACCGAGCCGAGTGACACCGCACCTCAGTGGCACCGCACCGGGACTCGCCATCACCAGTGAATTCTTCCGCCGCGCGTTGGCGGACCACCGCCCCGGCACGGTCCACACACCAGAGGACCTCCGGACAGCACAACCGGTCGCCGAGCCAGACAGGCCGACGTCCGCTCCAGGGAAGGACCCTTCGTGAGCGACACCACCGATCTGATGGGCGTGACTGCCGACACGCCCGCCACGGACGCCTCTGCGGCGCCTGCCACCGGTGCTTCGGCCGGGTCCCGGCGGCGCCGCGGCACCGGCCTCGATGGCATGGTGCTGGCGGAACTGCAGCAGGTCGCATCCGGCCTCGGTATCAAGGGCACCGCGCGGATGCGCAAGAGCCAGCTGATCGAGGTCATCAAGGAGGCGCAGGCCGGGGGCGGTGCCCCCGCGAAGAGCGCCGCGCCCGCCTCGTCCGGCGACACCGAGACGAAGCCCAAGCGCCGCGCCACCTCGAAGGCCCGGACGGGCGAGGACACCGCCGCGAACGCCGACAAGGCCACCAAGGTGAGCAAGGCCGACAAGGCCGAGCAGCCGGCCAAGGCCGAAGACGCCGCCCAGCAGCAGATCGACATCCCGGGCCAGCCCGCGGGTGCCGACAAGGGCGAGCGACGCCGTCGCCGTGCCACCGCCGACGCGGGCAGCCCCGAGACGGTCACCGCCGAGGCGAAGAGCGAGCCGAAGAACGAGGCGAAGAACGAGCCGCAGAACGACGTCAGGAACGAGGCCAGGACGGACGCGCCGTCCGAGGCCAAGGGCGACGGCTCCGGTGACAACAACGCCGACGGCCGCCGTGAGCGCCGTGACCGCCAGGGCCGTGGCCGCGACCGCGACCGCCGCGGCAACAAGGGCGACGAGCAGCAGGGCGGCAACCGCCAGCAGGGCGGTGGCCGTCAGGACCGAGGCGACCGCCAGGACCGTCAGCAGCGGGACCAGCGCGACCAGCGGGACCAGCGCGACAACGGCCCGCAGGACGACTTCGACGACGAGGCGGGTGGCCGCCGCGGCCGCCGTGGCCGTTACCGCGACCGCCGTGGCCGCCGTGGCCGCGACGAGTTCGGTGGCGCCAGCGAGCCGCAGGTCGCCGACGACGACGTACTGATCCCCGTCGCGGGCATCCTGGACATCCTCGACAACTACGCGTTCATCCGTACCTCGGGATACCTCCCGGGTCCGAACGACGTGTACGTGTCGCTCGCCCAGGTCCGCAAGAACGGTCTGCGCAAGGGTGACCACGTCACCGGCGCCGTCCGCCAGCCCAAGGACGGCGAGCGCCGCGAGAAGTTCAACGCGCTCGTCCGCCTCGACTCGGCCAACGGCATGGCGGCCGAATCCGGGCGCGGGCGACCGGAGTTCAACAAGCTGACGCCCCTGTACCCGCAGGACCGGCTGCGTCTCGAGACCGACCCGGGCGTGCTCACCACCCGGATCATCGACCTCGTCGCGCCGATCGGTAAGGGCCAGCGAGGGCTGATCGTGGCCCCGCCGAAGACCGGCAAGACCATGATCCTCCAGGCGGTCGCCAACGCGATCACGGTCAACAGCCCCGAGTGCCACCTGATGGTCGTCCTGGTCGACGAGCGTCCGGAAGAGGTCACCGACATGCAGCGGTCGGTGAAGGGCGAGGTCATCTCCTCGACCTTCGACCGTCCGGCCGAGGACCACACCACGGTCGCCGAGCTGGCCATCGAGCGCGCCAAGCGCCTCGTGGAGCTGGGTCACGACGTGGTCGTGCTGCTCGACTCCATCACCCGTCTGGGCCGTGCGTACAACCTGGCGGCCCCGGCCTCCGGGCGCATCCTCTCCGGTGGTGTCGACTCGACCGCGCTCTACCCGCCGAAGCGCTTCTTCGGTGCGGCGCGCAACATCGAGGACGGCGGCTCGCTGACCATCCTCGCCACCGCGCTCGTCGACACCGGTTCGCGCATGGACGAGGTGATCTTCGAGGAGTTCAAGGGCACCGGCAACATGGAGCTCAAGCTCGACCGGAAGCTCTCCGACAAGCGCATCTTCCCGGCGGTGGACGTCGACGCGTCCTCCACCCGTAAGGAAGAGATCCTCCTCAACGCGGAGGAGCTCGCGATCGTCTGGAAGCTGCGCCGGGTGCTGCACGCGCTCGACTCGCAGCAGGCCATCGAGCTGCTTCTCGACAAGATGAAGCAGACGAAGTCGAACGCCGAGTTCCTCATGCAGATCGCGAAGACGACCCCGACGCCGGGCAACGGCAACGACTAGTCCCAGCACAGCAAAGGGCCGCCCCCGTCGAACAGACGGGGGCGGCCCTTCTGTGTCGTGGCCCCCTGAATGACCTTGGCCACACGCCTAAGAGATTCTTACGGTCACGGGCCGTAGCTTCAGGGCGGGAGAAACCGCAGGTGAGAGGCTAAAAGGCCGGGAAGGGAGTGCACGTTGCGTCACGAGTGAGCGCCGGGGCGCTCACAAAGCGCTGTGCAACCCTTCTTTCGGTTTCCCCGTCTGACAAGTGACGACAAACCACGCCTGACCCTGAAAGCAGGGGGTAACCGACCGACGAGGACTGAGGAGCACATGACCGACGAGAGCGCACCAGCGGATGCGAAGCCGAAGCGGCCCCGAGGTGGTGGCGGTCGGCGTCGCAAGCCCCGCGAAAAGCGCAGCAAGGTCCTCGTCGTCACCGCGTGGACCGCGGCATCGGTGATCGTCCTCGGCGGTACGGGCCTCGGTTTCGTGTACTTCAAGCTCAACGGCAACATCAAGGGCGTCGACATCAACGCGGCGCTCGGCACGGACCGCCCGCAGAACGTCGACAACGGCTCGCAGGACATCCTCGTCCTCGGCTCCGACTCCCGCTCGGGCGACAACGCCAAGTACGGCAAGGACGAGGGCGCCGCCCGCTCGGACACGGCGATGGTCGTGCACGTGAACAAGGGCCACAAGACGGCCAGCGTCGTCTCCATACCCCGCGACACCCTCATATCCCGCCCCGAGTGCCAGACGGACGACGGCAAGACGGACCCGGGCGGCCAGCGGCAGATGTTCAACACGGCGTACGAGGTCGGCGGCCCCGCCTGCGCCGTCAAGACCGTGGAGAAGATGTCCGGCATCCGGATGGACCACTACGTGGAAGTGGACTTCTCCGGCTTCAAGAAGCTCATCAACACCCTCGGCGGCGTCGAGATCACCACCAAGAAGGCGATCAACGACAAGGACAGCCACCTCAACCTCGAGGCCGGCACGCACCAGCTCACCGGTGAGCAGGCCCTCGGCCTCGTCCGCACCCGGCACGCCGTCGGCGACGGCAGCGACCTCGGCCGCATCCAGCTCCAGCAGGCCTTCATCAAGGCCCTGATCAACCAGGTCAAGGACGTCGGCGTCTTCAGCAACCCGAAGAAGCTCTACGACCTGGCGAACGACGCGACCAGCGCCATCACCACCGACTCCGACCTGAACGACGTCAAGAGCCTCGCGGGCTTCGCGGGCGGCCTCAAGGGCATCGGCGCGGGCGACATGAAGATGGTCACGATGCCCGTCCAGTACGACCCGGCGGACCCCAACCGTGTCCTGCCCCTGGAGAAGGCCGACCGGCAGGTCTGGGCCGCGCTCAAGGCCGACAAGCCCATCCCCAAGTCCGCCACCGAGAAGTCCGCGGGCGACAAGGGCGACGCGAGCGATGTCGTGACCAGTGACTAGACGTCGCGGCCGGTAACCAGCCGCGTCCGGAGCCCGCCGGGAATAGAACGGCACCCACCCCGGTTTGGGCAGATGCGACCAGTCCTGGCAGACTGGACCGTCGGCCCCGGTTCACGTACGAGCAATCCGCGCGTACGACCCGGCGCCCTCCCGAAACTAGGAGACACCTTGAAGCGCGACATCCACCCCGAGTACTTCGAGACCCAGGTCAGCTGCACCTGTGGCGCCGAGTTCACCACTCACAGCACGATCTCCAGCGGCCGCGTCCGCGCCGAGGTCTGCTCCGAGTGCCACCCGTTCTACACGGGCAAGCAGAAGATCCTCGACACCGGTGGCCGTGTGGCCCGCTTCGAGGCCCGCTTCGGCAAGGCTGCAGCCAACAAGTAGCGAGCCACTGCGCCGGTCTTCGGCCGCCCCCGGGAGGGGACGGTTGGGACCGGCGCTTTGCCGTCTGATCGCAGCAGCCACCTTCGCGTAGAACCCTTGCGCAGTACCTTCGCGTAGAAAACTCAGGAGACCCCGATGTTCGAGGCGGTCGAGGAACTGATCGGCGAGCACGCCGATCTGGAGACGAAGCTCGCGGACCCGTCGGTCCACGCCGACCAGGCCAACGCGCGCAAGCTCAACAAGCGCTACGCCGAGCTGACCCCGATCGTCTCGACGTACCGCGCCTGGAAGCAGACCGGCGACGACATCGCGACGGCCCGTGAACTGGCCGCCGAGGACCCGGAGTTCGCCGCCGAGGTCAAGGACATGGAGCGGCAGCGCGAGGAGATCACCGAGAAGCTGCGGCTTCTCCTGGTGCCCCGTGACCCCAACGACGACAAGGACGTCATCCTCGAGGTCAAGGCGGGCGCGGGCGGCGACGAGTCGGCGCTCTTCGCCGGCGACCTCCTGCGCATGTACCTGCGGTACGCGGAGCGCGTGGGCTGGAAGACCGAGATCATCGACGCCACCGAGTCCGAGCTCGGCGGCTACAAGGACGTCCAGGTCGCCGTGAAGACCAAGGGCGGCAACGGCGCGACCGAGCCCGGCCAGGGCGTCTGGGCGCGACTGAAGTACGAGGGCGGCGTACACCGCGTGCAGCGTGTGCCCTCCACCGAGTCGCAGGGCCGGATCCACACCTCGGCGGCCGGAGTCCTGGTGACGCCGGAGGCCGAGGAGGTCGACGTCGAGATCCTCGCGAACGACCTGCGCATCGACGTCTACCGCTCGTCGGGCCCCGGCGGCCAGTCCGTCAACACGACCGACTCCGCGGTGCGCATCACGCACCTGCCCACCGGCGTCGTGGCCTCCTGCCAGAACGAGAAGAGCCAGCTGCAGAACAAGGAGCAGGCGATGCGTATTCTGCGCTCCAGGCTCCTTGCCGCGGCGCAGGAGGAAGCGGAGAGCAAGGCGGCGGACGCCCGTCGCAGCCAGGTCCGCACGGTCGACCGCTCCGAGAAGATCCGGACGTACAACTACTCGGAAAACCGGATCTCGGACCACCGTGTCGGCTTCAAGGCGTACAACTTGGACCAGGTGCTCGACGGAGACCTCGACGCGGTCATCCAGGCCTGCGTCGACGCGGACTCCGCAGCCAAGCTCGCGGCCGCGTAAGTACCCGACAACCGCACTGCCCCCGGAGGACCAGCGTGAACCTGCTGCTCGCGGAAGTGGCTCAGGCCACCCAGCGGCTGGCCGACGCCGGCGTGCCCTCGCCGCGCAACGACGCGGAGGAGCTCGCGGCCTTCGTGCACGGCGTGAAGCGGGGCGAGCTGCACTCCGTCAAGGACTCGGACTTCGACGCCCGCTACTGGGAGACGATCGCGCGCCGTGAGGCCCGTGAGCCGCTCCAGCACATCACCGGGCGCGCCTTCTTCCGCTATCTCGAACTTCAGGTCGGGCCCGGGGTCTTCGTGCCGCGGCCCGAGACCGAGTCGGTCGTCGGATGGGCGATAGACGCGGTGCGTGCGATGGACGTCGTCGAGCCGCTCATCGTCGACCTCTGCACGGGCTCCGGGGCCATCGCCCTCGCCATGGCGCAGGAGGTCCCGCGCTCGCGCGTACACGCCGTGGAGCTCTCCGAGGACGCCCTGAAGTGGACGCGGAAGAACGTCGAGGGGTCCAGGGTCAAGCTCTCCCAGGGCGACGCCCGTGACGCGCTCGTGGAGCTCGACGGCCAGGTCGACCTCGTCGTATCGAACCCGCCGTACATCCCGCTCACGGAGTGGGAGTACGTCGCTCCGGAAGCCCGCGACTACGACCCCGAGCTGTCGCTCTTCTCCGGCGAGGACGGTCTCGACCTGATCCGCGGCATCGAGCGCACCGCCCACCGTCTGCTGCGGCCCGGCGGCGTCGTCGTCATCGAGCACGCGGACACGCAGGGCGGCCAGGTGCCGTGGATCTTCACCGAGGAGCGGGGCTGGGCGGACGCGGCCGACCACCCCGACCTCAACAACCGGCCGAGGTTCGCGACCGCACGCAAGGCGATGCCGTGAGCCCCACCACTTCAAGCCAGCAGTACGTGTACGAGGAGGCCCGTTAGATGGCACGGCGATACGACACCAACGACGCGACCGACCGTACGACCGGTCTGCGCGAGGCCGCGTCGGCCGTCCGCCGTGGCGAGCTGGTCGTGCTGCCCACCGACACCGTCTACGGGATCGGTGCCGACGCCTTCACGCCGGAGGCGTGCGCCGACCTGCTCGACGCCAAGGGCCGTGGCCGCAACATGCCCACCCCTGTCCTCATCGGCTCCCCGAACACGCTGCACGGCCTGGTCACCGACTTCTCCGAGTCGGCCTGGGAGCTCGTCGACGCCTTCTGGCCCGGCGCCCTGACCCTGGTCGCCAAGCAGCAGCCGTCGCTCCAGTGGGACCTCGGGGACACCCGTGGGACCGTCGCGATCCGGATGCCGCTGCACCCCGTCGCCATCGAACTGCTCACCGAGGTCGGCCCCATGGCGGTCTCCTCGGCGAACCTCACGGGACACCCCGCTCCGGAGGACTGTGACGCCGCGCAGGAGATGCTCGGCGACTCCGTCTCCGTGTACCTGGACGGCGGCCCGACGCCGGGCATCGTTCCCTCCTCCATCGTGGACGTCACCGGGAAGGTGCCGATGCTGCTGCGCGCGGGCGCCCTGTCCGCGGAGGAGCTCCGCAAGGTGGTACCCGACCTCGAGGTGGCGAATTGACAGCCCCTGAGACGGGGCGTGGCATAGCGGCTTATCCCGATTCGTTCCGCATCCTCCACGTCAGCACCGGCAATGTGTGCCGCTCGCCGATCACTGAGCGGCTGACCAGGCATGTCCTGGCCGACCGTCTGGGTGATCCGTTCACCGGCGGCCTGATCGTGGAGAGCGCGGGCACGTGGGGGCACGAGGGCGCCCCCATGGAGACCAACGCCGAGGCGGTGCTCGCGGACTTCGGCGCGGACGCGTCCGGCTTCAAGGGACGCGAGCTCCTCGACGAGCACGTCATCCGGGCGGACCTCGTCCTGACGGCCACCCGGGACCACCGGGCGCAGGTCATCTCGATGGGCCACTCGGCGGGCCTTCGCACCTTCACGCTCAAGGAGTTCACGCGGCTCGTGCGGGCCATAGACCCCGCGACGCTGCCCGACCCCGACGGGGGAGTGGTCGAGCGGGCCAGGGCCCTCGTGCGGGCCGCCGCGGCGCTGCGGGGCTGGCTCCTGGCGCCCACAGCCGAGGCGGACGAGGTGTACGACCCCTACGGGGCGCCGTTGCCCTTCTTCCGATCGGTGGGCGACGAGATCAGCGAAGCGCTCGATCCGGTGGTGACGGCGCTGACGGGCGTGCGGGCCAAGGCCTAAACCTTTCTCTGCGCTTTCCGGACGCGGGACGCCGCGCGAGCACGGTGTGGCGGGCCTACATTGGAGGGGCCCTCACCCCTCGCGAGGCCCGGAGCCAAAGATGCCGGTCAGCACCGCACCCACCGCAGCCCCGACGGCGCCCGCTGACTTCGACGCGCTTCGACGCGCGGACCCCCAGATGGCGGAGGTACTCCTCGCGGAGCAGGACCGGCAGGCGTCCAGCCTCCAGCTCATCGCCGCGGAGAACTTCACCTCGCCGGCGGTGCTCGCCGCACTGGGCTCGCCCCTGGCCAACAAGTACGCCGAGGGCTACCCCGGCGCGCGTCACCACGGCGGCTGCGAGCTGGTGGACGTCGCCGAGCGCATCGCCGTCGACCGCGCCAAGGCCCTCTTCGGCGCCGAGCACGCCAATGTGCAGCCGCACTCCGGCTCCTCCGCGGTCCTCGCCGCGTACGCCGCCCTGCTGCGCCCCGGCGACACCGTCCTGGCCATGGGCCTGCCGTACGGCGGCCACCTCACGCACGGGTCACCGTCGAACTTCTCGGGGCGCTGGTTCGACTTCGTGGGGTACGGCGCCGACCCGGACAGCGGACTCATCGACTACGACCAGGTCAGGGTGCTGGCCCGCTCGCACAGGCCGAAGGCGATCGTCTGCGGCTCCATCGCCTACCCGCGGCACATCGACTACGCGGCCTTCCGCGACATCGCCGACGACGTCGGCGCGTACCTCATCGCCGACGCCGCCCACCCGATGGGCCTGATCGCCGGGGGAGCGGCCCCGAGCCCCGTGCCGTACGCCGACGTCGTCTGCGCCACGACCCACAAGGTGCTCCGCGGCCCGCGCGGCGGCCTGATCCTGTGCGGGACCGAGCTCGCGTCGCGCATCGACCGGGCCGTCTTCCCCTTCACGCAGGGCGGCGCGCAGATGCACACGATCGCCGCCAAGGCGGTCGCGTTCGGCGAGGCGGAAACCCCGGCCTTCACCGAGTACGCCCACCGAGCGGTAGCCAACGCACGCGTCCTGGCCCGGGCGCTGGCCGCCGCGGGCTTCGCGATCACCACCGGCGGAACCGACACGCACCTGATCCTGGCCGACCCCGCGCCCCTGGGCGTCGACGCGCACACCGCCCGCGGCAGACTCGCGGCCCGCGGTCTCGTCCTCGACACCTGCGCCCTGCCCTACGCCGACGGGCGCGGACTGCGGCTCGGCACCGCGGCCGTCAGCACGCAGGGGATGGCGGATACGGAGATGGTGCGGATCGCCGACCTCTTCGCCGATGCGGTGCGTGACGAATCCAAGGAAACGAACGACTCGAAAGCACGGGAGGAAGTGCGAAAACTGGTGGGCAGATTTCCGCCGTATACGGGCTAGGTCGGGGTAGGGGCGTCAGGGGAAGGCGCGTACTCGTGCAACCATCGTCGCTACCCGGAAGTCCCCAACCATATGCACGCAGAGCTAGGGTGTGGGGCTGAGATGGCCAGCGATACCTGTGGGGAAGCCCGTGCGTGAATACCTCCTTACGCTCTGCATCACGGCCGCGGTGACTTACCTGCTGACCGGCCCGGTGCGGAAGTTCGCGATCGTGGCCGGCGCCATGCCGGAGATCCGCGCCCGCGACGTGCACCGGGAGCCCACGCCCCGGCTCGGCGGTATCGCGATGTTCTTCGGGTTGTGCGCCGGACTCCTCGTCGCCGACCACCTGCCGAATCTCAACGACGTCTTCGAGCGCTCCAACGAACCGCGCGCGCTGCTCTCCGGTGCCGCGCTGATCTGGCTGATCGGCGTCCTGGACGACAAGTTCGAGATCGACGCCCTGATCAAGCTGGGCGGCCAGATGATCGCCGCCGGCGTCATGGTGCTGCAGGGCCTGACGATCCTGTGGATCCCGGTCCCGGGCTTCGGCATGGTCCTCCTTGACCAGGGCCAGGGCACGCTCCTGACGGTCGCGCTCGTCGTCATCACCATCAACGCGGTGAACTTCGTGGACGGCCTCGACGGCCTCGCCGCGGGCATGGTGTGCATCGCGGCCACGGCGTTCTTCCTGTACGCCTACCGCATCTGGTACGGCTACGGCATCGAGGCCGCGGCCCCCGCGACGCTCTTCGCCGCGATCCTGATGGGCATGTGCCTGGGCTTCCTGCCGCACAACCTCCATCCCGCCCGGATCTTCATGGGGGACTCGGGCTCGATGCTGATCGGCCTGGTCCTCGCGGCGGGTGCGATCTCCGCCACGGGTCAGATCGACGGCGACGCCCTGAGCCTGAACTTCGGCGGCACCCGCGATGCCACGCACGCGATGCTCCCGGTCTTCATCCCGCTCCTGATGCCGCTGACGATCATCGCGATCCCGTTCGCCGACCTGGTCCTCGCGATCGTCCGGCGTACGTGGAACGGCAAGTCGCCGTTTGCTGCCGACCGCGGTCACCTCCACCACCGCCTCCTGGAGATCGGCCACTCCCACAGCCGCGCGGTGCTGATCATGTACTTCTGGTCGGCGCTGATCGGCTTCGGCACGGTGGCCTACTCGGTCCACTCGGCCAGCATGTGGATCCTGTTGCTGATCGTCGCCCTGAGCGCGGTGGGCCTGGTGCTGCTCATGCTGCCGCGGTTCAGGCCGCACATCCCGCGCTGGGCGGAGTCCTTCGTGCCGCCGCGATACCGGCGGCGCAAGACAGCGGCCGCGGAGGCGACCGGTGAGACGCACGAGGCGGAAGAGGAGGCGGGGGACCGCCCTCCGGTCGAGTCAGGCGTCAACGGGGCGACGGCCGTCGGCACCCGCTCTCGCATCGAGGACCGGCACAAGGCCGAGTCGTCCAGCTGACCGCCGCAGGCAAACTCGCCCAATACCAGACAAGCTGCCGCCCTGCGTGCACATACGCGCGGATTAACTCTCATGTGTGACGCCGGGCACACCTAGCAGGTAAAGACCTCATCAAATAGTTTGTGATACCGTTCACGAAACCAGGGGATAGAGCCGAAGGACCGTAGTGCGACGGTCCACCGGCCCGAGGGACACTCTCGACCCCGGACTACGCTCGTCCATGACGACACCCTGCCCCCATCAGTAAGCGGAGCGCCGCCATGCCGTCTCAAGACACCCGAACTCTTCTTCTGTCCGCCGTACCCACTGCTGCCGCCGGTGCGATCACCGCAGCGGTCAGCGCCGTGGTCGCGGGCGGCAAGGGGGCTCTCGGTGCGGTCGTCGGCACCCTGGTGGTCATCGTCTTCATGGGGCTCGGGATGTTCGTGCTTCAACGCACGGCGAAATCGCTTCCGCAGTTGTTCCAGGCGATGGGGCTGATGCTCTACGTCGCCCAACTCCTGCTGCTTCTTGTCTTCGTGGCTCTCTTCAAGGACACCACGTTGTTCAACCCCAAGGCTTTCGCCGTGGGTCTCGTGGTCGCGACCGTCGTGTGGATGGCGTCGCAGGCCCGCGCGTTCATGAAGGCCAAGATCCTTTACGTCGATCCCGACTCCGAGCAGAAGGACAAGCCGGAGAAGTCGGGGTCCTCGACGTGAAGGGTAGGGCCGGGATAAATGCGCGTTCGAGATGCTGCTATCGTCCGGTGCCAACTGCGGCACTGCCGGCGCGGGCATCTGAGCTGACGCCTGCACGATCGCGAGGCTCGATGCCTGAACGCCGCGCCCACATCCGAAACACCAGTCTGGTGCCGAACCGCGGCTGCGCGCCGCGCCGACACGACAACGAGGTTGCCGTACCTATGCGTCACGCCGAAGGAGCCCGCGGTGAGTGCTGACCAAACTGAGCTCGCCTTTGACTGGAGCTGTCGGATCATGTCCGACAACGGCTGTGGCTTCCCGGCTCCGGGCTTGCACTCGTTCCTCTTCAAGCCGATCTTCGAGGTCGGCGGGTTCGAGTTCAACAAGGTCATGCTGCTCGCCCTGCTGACGACTCTCGTCGTGGTCAGCTTCTTCTACATGGCGTTCGGCAAGGCCAAGGTCGTCCCGGGCAAGCTGCAGATGATCGGTGAGGCCGGCTACGACTTCGTACGCCGCGGCATCGTCTACGAGACCATGGGCAAGAAGGAGGGCGAGAAGTACGTCCCCCTGATGGTCTCGATGTTCTTCTTCATCTGGATCATGAACATCTGGTCCGTGATCCCGCTGACTCAGTTCCCGGTCTCGTCGGTCATCGCGTACCCGATCGTTCTCGCGGCCGTCGTCTACTTCATCTGGGTGCCTCTCACCTTCAAGCGCCACGGGTTCGTCGGCGGCTGGAAGAACATCACCGGCTACGACAACTCGCTGGGCCCGATCAAGTGGCTCGTGTCGTTCATCGAGTTCTTCTCGAACCTGCTCGTGCGTCCCTTCACGCACGCCGTGCGACTCTTCGCCAACATGTTCGCCGGTCACCTGATGCTGGTGATGTTCACCGTCGCCTCCTGGTACCTGCTGAACAGCTTCATGATCCCGGCCGCTGGCATCTCGTTCGTGATGACCATCGTCATGATCCTCTTCGAACTTTTCGTGCAGGCGGTCCAGGCGTACGTCTTCGTGCTCCTCTCCGCTACTTACATTCAGGGCGCTCTCGCCGAGCACCACTGAGTAAGACCCGGCTTTCACGCCCCCAGATCGCCCGGTGGCCAACCCCCACCGGTCCATGAAAGAGAAGGAAGTAACGGCATGTCCGCGACCCTCGAACTCGCCGCAGGCGTCTCCGGCTCCCTCGGCTCCATCGGCTACGGCCTCGCCGCGATCGGCCCCGGCATCGGCGTCGGCATCGTGTTCGGTAACGGCACCCAGGCCCTGGCCCGTCAGCCCGAGGCTGCCGGTCTGATCCGCGCCAACCAGATTCTCGGCTTCGCCTTCTGTGAGGCGCTCGCCCTCATCGGCATCGTTATGCCGTTCGTGTTCGGTAAGTAGTCACTGCTTACTGACACTTTTCGACGAAAGGCATTGATGTGATCGCCAACCTGGTTCAGCTGGCGGCCGAGGAAGAGCAGAGCCCGCTCGTCCCGCCGGGTCCTGAGCTGCTCGTCGGCGCCATCGCCTTCGCCATCGTCTTCTTCTTCTTCTGGAAGAAGCTCCTCCCGAACATCAACAAGGTTCTGGAAGAGCGCCGGGAGGCGATCGAAGGCGGTATCGAGAAGGCCGAGGCCGCTCAGACCGAGGCCCAGAGCGTGCTTGAGCAGTACAAGGCTCAGCTCGCCGAGGCTCGGCACGAGGCCGCGCGTCTGCGCCAGGAGGCGCAGGAGCAGGGCGCCACGCTCATCGCTGAGATGCGCGCCGAAGGCCAGCGGCAGCGCGAGGAGATCGTCGCCGCCGGTCACGCGCAGCTCGCTGCCGACCGCAAGGCCGCCGCGCAGTCGCTGCGTCAGGACGTGGGCCAGCTGGCCACCGACCTGGCCGGCAAGCTCGTCGGTGAGTCCCTCGAGGACTCCGCACGGCAGAGCCGCACCATCGACCGTTTCCTCGACGAGCTCGAGGAGAAGGCCGAGGCGGCTCGATGACAGCGCACGGAGCCAGCCGCGACGCCCTCGCGGCCGCGCGTGAGCGTCTCGACGCGCTGACCGACAACACCTCGGTGAACGCGCGGCAGCTCGCGGACGAGCTGGCCTCGGTCACCGCGCTGCTCAACCGCGAGGTGTCCCTGCGCCGGGTCCTGACCGACCCGTCGCAGTCCGGTGAGGCCAAGGCCGAGCTCGCCGGGCGGCTGCTCGGCGGGCAGGTGGGCGGCGAGACCGCCGACCTGGTGGCCGGTCTGGTCCGCTCGCGCTGGTCGCGGTCGCGTGACCTGGTGGACGCCCTCGAGGAGCTCACCAACCTCGCCGAGCTGACCGGTGCGCAGAAGTCGGGCGCGCTGGACGACGTCGAGGACGAGGTGTTCCGGTTCGGCCGGATCGTCTCGTCGAGCACCGAGCTCCGGTCCGCGCTGACCGACCGCGCCGCTTCCGGTGCGGCCAAGAGCGAGCTGCTGCGCAGCCTGCTCGGTGGCCGGGCCAACGAGGTGACGGAGCGGCTCGTCGAGCGCCTCGTGACCGCGCCCCGTGGACGTAGCCTGGAGTCGGGACTCGAGTCCCTCTCCAAGCTGGCCGCGGACCGCCGCAGCCGGATGGTCGCCGTGGTCACTTCGGCTGTTCCGCTTTCGGACCAGCAGAAGCAGCGTCTCGGTGCCGCCCTCGCGAAGGTCTACGGCCGCCAGATGCACCTGAACCTCGACGTGGACCCCGAGGTCCTCGGCGGGATCACGGTGCAGGTCGGCGACGAGATCATCAACGGCAGCATCGCGGACCGCCTCGAGGACGCACACCGCCGCATGGCGCGCTAGCAGTAACTCAAAACGTAGGAATGACGGCCCTAGTTGGGCCGTGCAGAGGATTCACCCTTACTTGGGGGGAGTCCCCAGACCCCCAAAGTGAAACTTCGGGCCCAACAAGGAGAGCAGGGAACCCAGATGGCGGAGCTCACGATCCGGCCGGAGGAGATCCGGGACGCGCTGGAGAACTTTGTCCAGGCGTACAAGCCGGACGCGGCCTCGCGCGAGGAGGTCGGTTCGGTCACCGTTGCCGGCGACGGCATCGCAAAGGTCGAGGGCCTCCCCTCGGCCATGGCCAACGAGCTGCTGAAGTTCGAGGACGGCACCCTCGGTCTCGCCCTCAACCTTGAGGAGCGCGAGATCGGTGCCGTCGTCCTCGGCGAGTTCAGCGGCATCGAAGAGGGCCAGCCGGTCACCCGTACCGGCGAGGTCCTGTCCGTCGCGGTGGGCGAGGGTTACCTCGGCCGCGTCGTCGACCCGCTCGGCACCCCGATCGACGGCCTCGGCGAGATCGAGACGTCCGGACGCCGCGCCCTCGAGCTGCAGGCCCCCACGGTCATGGACCGCAAGTCGGTGCACGAGCCGATGGAGACCGGCTACAAGGCTGTCGACGCCATGACGCCGATCGGCCGTGGCCAGCGTCAGCTGATCATCGGTGACCGCCAGACGGGCAAGACCGCCCTGGCCGTCGACACGATCATCAACCAGCGCGACAACTGGCGCTCGGGCGACGTGAACAAGCAGGTGCGCTGCATCTACGTCGCCGTCGGTCAGAAGGGTTCCACCATCGCCTCCGTGCGCGGTGCCCTCGAAGAGGCCGGCGCGCTTGAGTACACGACCATCGTCGCCGCCCCGGCGTCCGACCCGGCGGGCTTCAAGTACCTGGCGCCCTACACCGGCTCGGCCATCGGCCAGCAGTGGATGTACGAGGGCAAGCACGTCCTCATCGTCTTCGACGACCTCTCGAAGCAGGCCGACGCCTACCGCGCCGTGTCCCTGCTGCTCCGCCGCCCGCCGGGGCGCGAGGCCTACCCGGGTGACGTCTTCTACCTGCACTCGCGTCTGCTCGAGCGCTGCGCGAAGCTGTCGGACGAGATGGGCAAGGGCTCGATGACGGGTCTGCCGATCGTCGAGACCAAGGCGAACGACGTGTCGGCGTTCATTCCGACCAACGTCATCTCCATCACCGACGGCCAGTGCTTCCTGGAGTCCGACCTGTTCAACGCCGGTCAGCGTCCGGCCCTGAACGTCGGTATCTCGGTCTCCCGTGTCGGTGGCTCCGCCCAGCACAAGGCGATCCGCCAGGTGTCCGGACGCCTCCGCGTGGACCTCGCCCAGTTCCGTGAGCTCGAGGCGTTCGCCGCCTTCGGTTCCGACCTGGACGCCGCGTCGAAGGCCTCCCTCGAGCGCGGTCAGCGCATGGTCGAGCTGCTCAAGCAGCCTCAGTACCAGCCGATGGCCACCGAGGACCAGGTCATCTCCATCTGGGCCGGCACCACGGGCCGCATGGACGAGGTACCGGTCAACGACATCCGGCGCTTCGAGCGCGAGCTGCTCGACTACCTGCACCGCAAGGAGCAGGGCCTGATGACCTCCATCAAGGAGGGCGCCAAGATGTCCGACGACACGATCACGGCCATCGCCGACGCCGTCGCCGAGTTCAAGAAGCAGTTCGAGACCTCGGACGGCAAGCTGCTCGGCGAGGACGCTCCGGCCGCCGTCGACGCGTCCAAGTGACGACGGAAGGGACCTGACTCATGGGAGCCCAGCTCCGGGTCTACAAGCGTCGCATCAAATCCGTCACCGCGACCAAGAAGATCACCAAGGCGATGGAGATGATCGCCGCCTCGCGTGTCGTCAAGGCACAGCGCAAGGTGACCGCCTCCACTCCGTACGCGACCGAGCTCACGCGCGCGGTCACCGCGGTGGCCACGGGTGCCAACGACAAGCACCCGCTGACCACCGAGGCCGAGGCTCCGACCCGGGCCGCTGTCCTGCTCCTCTCGAGCGACCGCGGTCTGGCCGGCGCCTTCAACTCCAACGCCATCAAGGGTGCGGAGAAGCTCACGGAGAAGTTGCAGGGCGAGGGCAAGGAGGTCGACACGTACATCGTCGGCCGCCGTGGCATCGCGCACTACAACTTCCGTGAGCGGAAGATCGCCGGGCAGTGGACGGGCTTCACGGATGCCCCTTCCTACTCGGACGCCAAGGAGATCGCCGCGCCCCTGATCGAGGCCATCGAGACGGAGACGGCGGAGGGCGGCGTGGATGAACTCCACATCGTCTACACCGAGTTCATCTCGATGATGACGCAGGAGGCAACCGGTGACCGGCTGCTCCCGCTGAGCCTCGAGAAGGTCGCGGAGGAGGCGGGCCAGACGGATGAGGCCCGCCCGCTGTACGACTTCGAGCCGTCGGCGGAGGACGTCCTGGACGCTCTGCTGCCGCGCTACGTCGAGAGCCGTATCTACAACGCGCTGCTCCAGTCGGCTGCTTCCAAGCACGCCGCCACGCGCCGCGCGATGAAGTCGGCGACCGACAACGCGGGTGACCTGATCAACGCTCTCACCCGTTCTGCCAACGCGGCCCGCCAGGCCGAAATCACCCAGGAAATCAGCGAGATCGTCGGTGGCTCCAGTGCCCTGGCCGACGCTTCTGCGGGGAGTGACAAGTAATGACGACCACTGTTGATACGGCCGTTGCCACGGGCCGCGTCGCCCGGGTGATCGGCCCGGTCGTCGACGTGGAGTTCCCCGTCGACGCGATGCCGGAGATCTACAACGCCCTCCACGTCGAGGTGGCCGACCCGGCCAAGGGCGGCGAGAAGAAGACGCTGACGCTCGAGGTCGCCCAGCACCTCGGTGACGGCATCGTCCGCGCCATCTCGATGCAGCCCACCGACGGTCTGGTCCGCCAGGCCCCGGTGACCGACACGGGCTCGGGCATCACCGTCCCCGTCGGTGACGTCACCAAGGGCAAGGTGTTCAACACCCTCGGTGCGATCCTGAACCACCCCGAGGCCGAGGCCGACGTCACCGAGCGGTGGCCCATCCACCGCAAGGCCCCGGCGTTCGACCAGCTCGAGTCGAAGACCGAGATGTTCGAGACCGGCCTGAAGGTCGTCGACCTTCTCACCCCGTACGTCAAGGGTGGAAAGATCGGTCTGTTCGGTGGAGCGGGCGTCGGCAAGACCGTCCTCATCCAGGAAATGATCATGCGTGTGGCCAAGCTGCACGAGGGCGTTTCCGTGTTCGCCGGTGTCGGCGAGCGCACGCGTGAGGGCAACGACCTCATCGACGAGATGGAAGAGTCGGGCGTTCTGGACAAGACCGCCCTGGTCTTCGGCCAGATGGACGAGCCGCCGGGCACGCGTCTGCGCGTCGCCCTGGCCGGTCTGACCATGGCGGAGTACTTCCGCGATGTGCAGAAGCAGGACGTGCTGTTCTTCATCGACAACATCTTCCGCTTCACGCAGGCCGGTTCCGAGGTCTCGACCCTGCTCGGCCGCATGCCCTCCGCGGTGGGTTACCAGCCGAACCTGGCCGACGAGATGGGCCTCCTCCAGGAGCGCATCACCTCGACGCGTGGTCACTCGATCACCTCGATGCAGGCGATCTACGTCCCCGCGGACGACCTCACCGACCCGGCCCCGGCCACGACCTTCGCGCACCTCGACGCGACGACCGTGCTGTCGCGTCCGATCTCGGAGAAGGGCATCTACCCGGCGGTGGACCCGCTGGACTCGACGTCCCGCATCCTGGACCCGCGCTACATCGCGCAGGACCACTACGACGCCGCCATGCGCGTCAAGGGAATCCTGCAGAAGTACAAGGACCTCCAGGACATCATCGCGATCCTCGGCATCGACGAGCTCAGCGAAGAGGACAAGCTGGTCGTTCAGCGCGCCCGTCGCGTCGAGCGCTTCCTGTCGCAGAACACGCACGCCGCCAAGCAGTTCACCGGCCTGGACGGTTCGGACGTGCCGCTCGACGAGTCGATCGCCGCGTTCAACTCGATCATCGACGGCGAGTACGACCACTTCCCCGAGCAGGCGTTCTTCATGTGCGGTGGCATCGAGGACCTCAAGGCGAAGGCCAAGGAGCTCGGCGTTTCCTGACGCTGATTCTCCCGGGAGGGGTGGGTGCGTCCCGCCCCTCCCGATACGCCCACTAGAATTTGACCCAACACCCGGCGAAGCCGCCGGGTGGTGACCCGAGGAGCCACCCTTGGCTGCTGAGCTGCATGTCGAGCTGGTCGCCGCGGACCGCAGTGTCTGGTCCGGCGAGGCCACCCTGGTCGTCGCGCGCACCACGTCCGGCGACATCGGCGTCATGCCCGGTCACCAGCCGCTGCTCGGTGTGCTGGAGTCGGGCCCGGTGACCATTCGTACGAGTGACGGCAACACTGTCGTCGCCGCCGTCCACGGAGGATTCATCTCCTTCGCGGACAACAAGCTGTCACTGCTTGCTGAGATCGTCGAGCTGTCGGACGAGATCGATGTCCAGCGTGCGGAGCGGGCGCTCGAGCGCGCGAAGGCGGAGGCCGACGCCTCCGCCGAGCGTCGCGCGGACGTCCGACTGCGGGCGGTGTCGTCGCGCTGAAACCGGCGCGACGGCGTTTGACGTGACTCAGCCGCGGCCAGGTCCGGAGCAATCCGGACCGGGTCGCGGCTGAGGCGATGCGGGTGCAATTCTGTTGGTCCGTTACGTAGAGGCGAGGAGGTCGGTGCCGATGATCCTCACTCTGCTCGTGTGCGGACTCGTGTTGGTCGTGCTGCTGTTGGTGGGGCTCTTCGTCTTCGGGCTTCGGCGCCGGCTCATCCAGCGGTCCGGCGGCACCTTCGACTGCAGCCTGCGCTGGAACGCCCCGGAGAAGGGCGACACCTCCGGCAAGGGCTGGGTGTACGGGGTCGCCCGCTACAACGGCGACCGGATCGAGTGGTACCGCGTCTTCTCGTACGCTCCCCGGCCGCGCCGGGTCCTTGAGCGTTCGGCCATCGAGGTCGTCGACCGTCGCGCGCCGGACGGCGAGGAGGAGCTCGCGCTGCTCTCCGACTCGATCATCCTCGGCTGTCTGCACCGCGGTGTCCGCCTTGAGCTCGCGATGGGCGAGGACGCGCTCACCGGTTTCCTGGCTTGGCTGGAGGCGGCGCCTCCGGGCCAGCGGGTCAACGTGGCGTAACCGCTCGTGAAGGCATGACGGCATGAAGAAGCCGGGGAGACAGGGGGCGATCCTGTCTCCCCGGCTTCGTCCGTGGGTGCCTCCGGGGGTTACTTGAGGCCGTTGTTGATGGCGTTCACCAGCTCACCGTTGGTGGTGTCACCGCTGAACTCCCAGAAGAAGGCGCCGCCGAGACCCTGGTTCTTGGCCCAGGTCATCTTGGAGCCGATCGTCGCCGGGGTGTCGTACGACCACCAGTTGGTGCCGCAGTGGGCGTAGGCCGTGCCGGCGATCGTGCCGTTCGCGGGGCAGGAGTTCTTGAGGACCTTGTAGTCCTCGATGCCCGCTTCGTACGTCCCCTGGGCCGCGCCGGTAGCAGTGCCGCCCGGCTCCTTCTGCGTGACGCCCGTCCAGCCGCGGCCGTAGAAGCCGATGCCGAGCAGGAGCTTCGCCGCGGGCACGCCCTTGGCCTTCAGCTTGGTGATCGCGTCGGCGGAGTTGAAGCCGGCCTGCGGGATGCCGGGGTACGAGGTGAGCGGGGAGTGCGGAGCCGTCGGGCCCTTGGCCGCCCACGCGCCGAAGAAGTCGTACGTCATCACGTTGAACCAGTCCGCGTACTGCGAGGCGCCGCCATAGTCGGCCGCGTCTATCTTGCCGCCGCTGGAGCCGTCGGCGGTGATGGCCGCCGTGACCAGGCTGTCCTTGCCGAACTCGGTGCGGAACGCCTGCATCATGTTCTTGACCGAGGCCGGGCCGCTGGTGTCACAGGTCAGGCCGCAGGCGTTGGGGTACTCCCAGTCCAGGTCGATGCCGTCGAAGACGTCGGCCCAGCGCGGGTCCTCCACCAGGTCGTGGCAGGACTTGGCGAAGGCCGCCGGGTTCTTCATGGCTTCGGTGAAGCCGCCGGACCAGGTCCAGCCGCCGAAGGACCAGAGGACCTTGATGTTCGGGTGCTTGGCCTTGAGCTTGCGCAGCTGGTTGAAGTTGCCGCGCAGGGGCTGGTCCCAGGTGTCGGCCTTGCCGTCGACGGACTGGTCGGCGGTGTACGCCTTGTCGTAGTCGGCGTAGGCGTCACCGATGGTGCACTTGCCGTTCTGGACGTTGCCGAAGGCGTAGTTGATGTGGGTGATCTTGGAGGCGGAGGCCGAGGAGTCGATGTTCTTCACGTGGTAGTTGCGGCCGTAGACACCCCACTGGGTGAAGTAGCCGAGCTTGACCTTGTCCCCCGGGCCGGGGCCCGGATCGCCGCCGCCCGTCGTGTGCACCTTGACGGCGCCGGAGGCCGGTCCCGTCTGGTCCGCGGTGTCGCGGGCCTGGACCGTGTACGAGTAGTCGGTGCCCGCGGTGAGGCCGCTGTCGGCGTACGACGTTCCGGTCACCGTGGCGACCTTGGAGCCGTCGCGCAGGACGTCGTAGTTCTTGACGCCCTTGTCGTCGGTGGCCGCCTTCCAGGAAAGCTTCACCGACGTGTTGGTGATGTCGGAGGCGGTGGGGGTGCCCGGGGCCGACGGCGGGTTGTCGCCGGGAACGCTGCCGCCGTCACAACTGCCGCCGTTGAGCGTGCAGTTGGCGGGGGAGCCGGGGCCCGAGCCGTTGAACCCGAAGGAGACCGAGGCGCCGGGGGTGAGCGTCCCGTTCCAGCCGAGGTTCTTGGCGGTCCAGCGGTTGCCGGAGTTGGTGACGGTGGCGTCCCAGGCAGAGGTCACCTTCGTGCCGGTGGGGAAGTCCCACTCGACGTTCCAGGAGCTGATCGTGGTGGTACCGGTGTTCTTGACGGTCCACTTGCCTTCGAAGCCGCTTCCCCAGTCCTGGGTCTTGGCATACGTGGCAGTGGCCGCGGGGGCGGCTTCCGGCGCGGCTTCGGCGGGGCCGCCGAGCGCGACCAGGGTGGCGAGCGGGAGTAGCAGGGTGGTGAGGCCTGCCACGGCTCTGTCTCTGAAGCGCAAGGTGCGCAAGGTGTGCTCCTCGGGTGAGATCCGGGGGTCTTAGGGGGTGGATCCCTGCGCCGCCCGTGAGCACGTGGAACACGTGGGGGAGTGCTCACCGCAGTGCGGTGAGAATAGAAAGGTCTGGACCAGCGGTCAAGAGGTCTGAACCATTGGCCGGATCGCGCCGGTCGGGCGCACCGAAGCCGGGCTCATACACCCAACTCCTGCGCGAGTACGGCGGCTTGCACCCTGCTGCGCAGCTCCAGCTTGCCGAGCAGTCGGCTGACGTGCGTCTTCACCGTCGCCTCCGCCATGTCCAGACGGCCCGCGATCTCCGCGTTCGAGAGCCCCTCGCCGAGGCACGCAAGCACCTCGAGCTCGCGGCGGGTGAGGGTGTCGAGGATGGCGGGATCGGGTCCGTTCTCGCGGCGTGCGGGCCTCGTGTTCTTCGGGGCCGCGAACTCGGCGATGAGCCGCCGGGTGACGGCGGGGGCGATCAGGCCCTCGCCGCGGCCGACCGCACGGACCGCCTCCAGGAGGTCCCTGGCCTCGGTGTTCTTCAGGAGGAAGCCGGAGGCTCCCGCGCGCAGCGCGCCGAAGACGTACTCGTCGAGGTCGAAGGTGGTCAGGACGAGGACGTCCGCAAGACCGTCGGCGACTACCTGACGGGTCGCGGAGACGCCGTCGAGGCGCGGCATCTGGATGTCCATGAGCACCAGATCGGGCCTCAGCTCACGGGCGAGCGCCACCGCCTCCTCGCCGTCCGACGCCTCGCCGACCACCTCTATGTCGGGCGCGCTGCGCAGGATCAGGACAAGCCCGGCCCGTACGGCGGACTGGTCCTCGGCGACGAGCACTCGGATCATTCGGTCACTCCTTCGTCTGCGGGATCGAGGTCTGAGGGGTCGACGGGCAGGGTGGCATCCACTGCCCAGACCTTGCCGTCGGCGGCGCTCTCGGGGCCTGACTCGAAGGTGCCGCCGAGGAGTTCGGTGCGTTCGCGCATGCCGACGAGACCGGCTCCGGAGCCGGGTGCGCGGGGGCCGGACGGCGAGCCGTACGGGCTGGTCACGCGGACTTCGAGAGCGTGCCGCCGCTGGGTGAGCGCCACCGTGACCAGACCGGGCGACGCGTGTTTGAGGGCGTTGGTCAGGGACTCCTGGATGATGCGGTACGCCGCGAGCTCGACCGGGGCGGGGAGCTTGGAGGCGTCCGGGGCGCGGGTGTCGTCGAGGGTGACGTCCAGACCATTGGTACGGGCGTTGCCGATCAGGGCGCCGAGTCCGTCCAGGGTGGGCGCGGCCGTCGGCTCCCGGTCCTCGCTGGAGTCCCGGAGGATCCCGATGAGGCGGCGCATCTCGGCCAGGCCCTCGACGCTGTTCTCGCGGATGACGGCGAGGGCGTCCTTGGTGGTCTTCGGGTCGTTCAGGGAGAGCGCGGCCGTCGAGTGGATGGCGATCGCCGAGAGGTGGTTGGCGACCATGTCGTGCAGTTCGCGGGCCATCCGGGCGCGCTCGGCGGTGATGGCCTGCACGCGGTCCATCTCGGCGAGCAGCGCGGTCTGTTCGGCCCGCAGGCGCGCGGCGACGGCGGCCTCGCGGTGGGTGCGTACGAGAACGCCGGTGGTCGCGGGGGCGAAGGAGACCAGGCCGGTGACCACGCCGATGAGGACGGCCTCCGGCTCCCTCAGCCAGGCCAGGAAGCCGATCGTCACCGCCACCGTGATCAGCCCCGTGGTGACGGGAATGCGCCGGGCGGCGGCCGGAGTCCCGTACACCACGGCGGCGTACATGAGGTCCGTGAAGATCACGACCGACGCCAGATTGCCCGCCGTGAACTGATCGGCGAACAGCGCGAGCGTGCCGACGACCAGGGCGGTCTGCGGTCGGCTCCTGCGCAGCAGCTCGAGGCTCGCGAGGACGAAGAGCGGGATCAGCGCCCAGTCGCCGCCGAGCTGCCGGTCCGTCTGCATGTCGAGCCCGAGCCCCCACCATGCGAGCCCGGCGAGCACGCTGCCCACGGCGATCCGCACGTCGACGCGGTGCGGGCGCGGAAAGGACAGGGCCATGCGTCCATCCAACACGGCGCGCCGGGGCGATGCCTGATCCTGAGGGAGGAACCGCGCGCTACATCGAAGGATGCAGTGCCACTTCGTCACTGGCGACGATGATCCGCGGCCGGTTCGCGGGGAGCCTGGAAAGGTGACCGAGAGGAGCGAACCGTGATCGTCACACTGATCATCATCTGCGAGGTCGGCTTCTGGGTGCTGCTGGCCGGCGGCCTGGCCCTGCGCTACGCGGCGAAGATGCCGCGCGCGAGCGTCGCCGTACTGCTGTGCGAGCCGATCCTTGAGGTCGTCCTCTTCGTGGTCACCGCGATCGACCTGAAGAACGGCGCGGAGCCGGACTGGAAGCACGGCCTGGCCGCCGTGTACATCGGGTACTCCATCGCGCTCGGCCACTACACGATCAAGTGGGTGGACGTCCGCGTCGCCCACCGCTTCGCGGGCGGCCCACCGCCGTCGACCCCCAAGTACGGCATGGCCCGCGCCCTGCACGAGTGGAAACTCGCCGCCCGCTGGATCCTGGCGGGCCTGATCGCGATGGCGCTGCTCCAGGGTGCGGTCTGGTACGTCGACGGCGACGGTGACATCGGTTCGCTGCGGATGTGGCAGCAGAAGATGCTGTGGCTGATCGGCATCAACGTGATCATCGCGGGGGCGTACACGGTCTTCCCGAAGAAGGCGCCCGCGAAAGAGATCGAGGAGCGCTCCGGGCATCTGACCAAGCTGTAGCCATTGGCAGGTATCCCCGTCTGGCCCACCATGCGCGTATGGCCATGGACAGCACCCTGCTCGCCGCGCTCATCGGTACGGCGGGCGCCGGCCTGGCCACGGCGGGCGGGGCGTGGCTGCGGGCGCGGACCAATGTGCGGACCGCCGCGCGGCTGATCTACGCGGAGCTCACCGCGGACAGCGTCGTCGTCGCTCACTTCCGGTTGACCGGGCACTGGGCGGTGCCGAAGCTTTCCCGGGCCGCCTGGGACAGCCACAGCGAGACCATCGCACGGCACCGCAGCAGCAAGTCCTTCGAAGTGATCCACAACGGATACCGGGCGCTGGAGATCGTGCCGTTCATCGCCGGTGGCAGCCTCACGTCGGCCGACCGCGACCAGTGGCTGCGCAGCGAATCGGGGCAGCTCATCAAGGCGATCAAAGAGATCGGGACCATCGCGAAGGTCCCCAAGGAGCGGATAGAGGCGCGGACCAGGCTCCTCGACCTGGATGGCGAGCCGGTACGCCGGGCCCACAGCCCGCTGCTCTCCGGTATCGCGGCGCTCCCGGTCCTGGAACGGCTTGTGGACGGCTCGGCCCCGCCGTTGACCTACGACGGCCCCGGCTTCGTACTCAAGGACGAAGCCCTCGAACTGCTGCCAGGGGTGGAGGGCGCGGACCTCGTCGAGCACATCGTCTTCGACGCGCGCGGCGAGGAGGAGCTCGACGGTCTGCCGGTGGCCCGCTGGACGGGACGGCCCGCGACGGGCGATGCCGCGGTGGACGAGACGTACGACGGCATCGAGGCGGTGTCGCGGTTCGCGCGCGAGGTCCTGGGGCGCGAGAGGGTGACGTACACGGGACGCCCGATCGCGGCGGTCGTGCACTACGGAAAGGCCTTCGGCAACGGCCTGTGGAACGGCACCCTGCTGATCTTGGGGGACGGCAACGGTGTCATCTTCGGCCGCTTCAGCCGGTGCCTCGAAGTCATCGGCGCCGAGGTGTGGCGCGGGCTGCCCGAGATCTCGGACCTCTCCTACCAGGGCGAGAACGGCGCGCTCGGCACCTCGCTGTGCGATGTGTTCGGCATGCTGATCAAGCAGTACGCCCTCGGCCAGAGAGCCGAGGAGGCCGACTGGATTCTCGGGAGCGGCCTGCTCGCCCCCGGCGTCCGGGGCGTCGGGCTGCGGTCCCTGAAAGCACCCGGCACGGCGTACGACGACGACACCCTGGGCCAGGACCCGCAGCCCGCCCACATGGACGACTACGTACGGACCAGCCGGGACAACGGCGGCATCCACATCAACGGCGGCATCCCCGGCCACGCCTTCTACCGTCTCGCAACCGCGCTCGGCGGTCACGCGTGGGAACGCGCGGGCCTCATCTGGTGGGACGCCCTCACCGGCGGCGAGATCGGAGAGGAGACGCTCTTCGCCGACTTCGCGCGGCTCACGCTGAAGGCGGCCAAGGACCGGTACGGCGACGAGAGCGAGGAGCGGCGCGCGGTCAGGGAAGCCTGGTCCGCAGTGGGCCTCTAACGCTCGCCGCCCGGCACCCACAGCACGTCGCCGAGGGCCTTGTTGGCGGTCCGCGCCAGGATGAACAGCAGATCCGAGAGCCGGTTGAGATAGGTGGCCGTCAACGGATTCATGACGTCCCCGTGCACCTCGAACGCCGCCCAAGTGGACCGCTCCGCACGCCGCACCACCGTGCACGCCTGGTGCAGCAGCGCCGCGCCCGGTGTGCCCCCCGGCAAGATGAAGCTGCGCAGCTTCTCCAACTGCTCGTTGAAGCGGTCGCAGTCCGCCTCCAGCTTGTCGATGTAGAACTGCTCGACCCGTAGCGGCGGATACTCCGGGTTCTCGGCGACCGGCGTCGACAGGTCGGCGCCCACGTCGAAGAGGTCGTTCTGGACCCGGACCAGGACCTTCACGACCTCTTCGTCGAGCTGACCGAGGGCGATCGCCGTGCCGATCGCGGCGTTGGCCTCGTTGGCGTCGGCGTACGCCGAGATCCGCAGATCGGTCTTGGCGGTCCGGCTCATGTCGCCGAGGGCGGTCGTGCCCTGGTCGCCGGTCCTGGTGTAGATGCGCGTCAGATTGACCATGAGGCCAGCCTAGTTACGCGCCCGCCCTGCGGAAGACACGTGTGCCGACCGTCACGGAGCCGAGTGTGAGCGCCGCCGCCATCAGGACGCCGTACAGCATCGCCGTACTCGCGTACTCGCCCAGGTAGGCGGCCCGCACCGCGTCCACGAGGTAGCGGAACGGCATGAAGTGGGAGAGCACGTCCAGCCAGCCCGGCGCCAGCGCCATCGGCAGCATCAGGCCGGAGAGCAGCATCGAGGGCATGCTGACCGCGTTGATGACAGGCCCGAACTCGTGCGGCTTGGAGACGAGCAGCGCGAGCGCGTACGACAGCGACGCGAGGACGACCGTCAGGACCCCCACGAACGCGAAGCCGATCAGGATGCCGGCGAGCGGCGCCCGCAGCCCCATCACCACGGCCGCGAGAACCAGCAGCACCGCCTGGAAGACGAAGAGTGCGGCATCGCGGAGCACCCGCCCGAGAAGGAGCGCGAGCCGGCTGACCGGCGTCACCCGCATCCGCTCCACCACGCCGAACTGCTTCTCGATGATGATCGCGAATCCGCTGTACGAGGCGCCGAACAGGCCGAGCTGAAGCAGCAGGCCCGGCACGAGCACCTGCCAGGAGTCACCGCGCGAGCCGAGCGGCAGATCGGTCAGGAGCGGGCCGAAGAAGAGCAGGTAGAGCAGCGGCATCAGGACGCCGAAGAGGATCTGGAACTTGGAGCGCAGGGTCTGGCGGGCGTACCGCCCGAAGATCAGCGCGGTGTCGGAGAGAAACGCGGACATGGCAGACATGGGTGTGGTCCTGGGGTTGTGTGTGCGGGAGGGGTCAGACAGCGACCGGCGCCGTGTCCTTGGGGGTGAGGTCGCGCCCGGTGACGGCGAGGAACGTGTCCTGGAGCGAGGCGTCGATGGAGCCGCCGTACCGGAGCTTGAGCGCGCTCGGTGTGCCCTCGGCGACCACGACGCCCTTGTCGATGACGACGAGGCGGTCGCAGAGCGCGTCGGCCTCGTCGAGGTAGTGCGTGGTCAGGACGACGGTGGTGCCGTGGTCGTCGCGCAGCCGCCGCACAAGCGCCCACAGGTCGGCCCTGCTGCCCGGGTCGAGCCCCGTGGTCGGCTCGTCGAGGAAGAGGACCTCGGGCCGGTGCATGAGCCCCATGGCGATGTCGAGGCGCCGCCGCTGGCCGCCGGAGAGGGTCGCGCACTTGCGGTCCAGGAAGTCGGTGAGGCCCAGGTCGGCGGCCAACTCGCCGGTGCGTGCCGTGGCTCGAGGTTTCGTCAGGCGGTAGAGGCGCCCCTGGGTGATGAGTTCCTCGCGAACGGAGATGTTCAGGTCGACGCCGCCGGACTGCGCCACGTACCCGATCTTGCGCCGTACGGCGGCCGGGTCGCGGGCCAGGTCGCAGCCCGCGACGGTGGCGGCGCCGCCGGTGGGCGCCAGGAGTGTGGTGAGCATGCGCAGCGTCGTCGTCTTGCCCGCGCCGTTCGGCCCGAGGAAGCCGAGGATCTCGCCGGGGGCGACGGTCAGGTCGATGCCGCGCACGGCTTCGACGGTGCCGCGCTTGGTCCGGAAGGTCTGGGTGAGGCCGACCGTGCTGATGATTGCCATGGCGACCACAAAAACAGAGTCCCCCAAATTTTGCAATCACTCCAAGTTTTCAGTTGCCCTAGTCAGTGGTCGTAGGGTGAGGGCATGGCTGAAGGACTCAGGGAGCGCAAGAAGCGGCAGACGAAGCAGCGGATCTCGGACATCGCGACGGGGCTCTTCCTTGAGCACGGCTTCGTCACGGTGACCGTCGCGGACGTCGCGGAGGCCGCTGACGTCTCCGTGAACACCGTCTACAACTACTTCCCGGTCAAGGAAGACCTCTTCCTCGACCGGGGTGAGGCCGTCGTCGACCGGCTCTCCGGCTACGTACGCGGCCGTCGGCCGGGGGAGTCCGCCGCCGCGGCCGTCCTGCGCGCGCTGCGCTCGGAGGTCGAGGGCGTCTCACCCACCATCGGCCTCTTCTCGGGATGGGCCGACTTCATGAAGGTCATCACCGACGCCCACCCGCTGCGCTCCCGGCTCTGGGAGATCCAGCAGCAGGCGCTCGGTCACCTCACGAAGACCCTCGCGGACGAGGTGGAGGCCGCCGACGACGACCCCATGCCCGGACTGATCGCGGGTCAGCTCTCCTGGGTCCACAGCACGCTCATGGCGTGGATCGGCGACGAGATGGTCAAGTGCCGCAAGCCTGCCGAAGTGTCCCGTGACGCCCTCGTCCTGCTCGACGAGATGGAGGACCTGCTCGGCGAAAAGGTCCTCAACTACGCGGTGCGGGGCGCCGAATGACGCGTACCCATGTGATGTCCGTCATCTGAGACGTGACGCGTGTCTCTTCGCCGCCACCTCGGCCCTCACGAACGCTAATGTCCGCCGCAAGGGCAAACGTAAACAGCGTGTAAGCCAGGCGTGATAAGCGGTAGGGGAGTCGGAACAGTGGCACGGAAGCTCGCCGTCATCGGAGCCGGACTCATGGGGTCCGGCATCGCACAGGTCTCCGCCCAGGCGGGCTGGGACGTCGTTCTGCGTGACGTCACCGATGAGGCCCTGACCCGTGGCACCGACGGGATCAAGGCGTCGTACGACAAGTTCGTGAGCAAGGGCAAGCTCGCCGCCGAAGACGCCGAGGTGGCGCTCGGGCGCATCACGACGAGCACCGACATGGACGCCGTCGCCGACGCGGACATCGTCGTCGAGGCCGTCTTCGAGAAGCTCGAGGTCAAGCACGAGATCTTCCGTACGCTCGACAAGATCGTGCGCGAGGACGCCGTACTCGCGTCGAACACCTCTGCCATCCCGATCACGAAGATCGCGGCCGTGACGGAACGTCCGGAGCGGGTCGTGGGCGCCCACTTCTTCTCGCCGGTCCCGATGATGCAGCTGTGCGAGCTGGTGCGCGGCTACAAGACCAGCGACGAAACCCTCGCCCGCACACGCGAGTTCGCCGAGTCCGTCGGCAAGACCTGCATCGTCGTGAACCGCGACGTCGCGGGCTTCGTGACGACCCGTCTGATCTCGGCGCTCGTCGTCGAGGCCGCCAAGCTCTACGAGTCGGGCGTCGCCACCGCCGAGGACATCGATACCGCGTGCAAGCTCGGCTTCGGGCACGCCATGGGACCGCTCGCGACCGCCGACCTGACGGGCGTCGACATCCTGCTGCACGCCACGAGCAACATCTACACGGAGTCCCAGGACGAGAAGTTCGCGCCGCCCGAGCTGATGCGCCGGATGGTTGACGCCGGTGACATCGGGCGCAAGAGCGGGCAGGGCTTCTACAAGCACTGACGTCTGTCACCTCCTTCGCAGGGTCACCCCTCGGAGTGAATTCGGTATCGGTTCGCTTACAGACGGCAACTTCCTTGCCCATGCGGCAGTCAGTTGCAGTGACATACGCAGACGCCGTACGGAACAGACGTCACACGAAACTCAGCACTCTCGGGGAGCGCATATGCACATCAGGGGCGACCAGGCCCAGCTGGTCGTCGGGGGACGCCTCGACGTACGCAGCGCGGCGGACGCCCGAACGGTCCTGCACTCGGCCGTCGACGATGGAGCCGGTGACCTGGTGCTCGACCTGTCCGAACTCGACTCGTGGGACGCCACGGGACTCGGCGTCATCATGGGCGCGCACCGGCGCGCGGGACGGTGCGGACGCCGGCTCGTGCTGCGCAGTGTGCCGCCCCAGATGCAGCGCCTGCTCGTGGCCACCCGGCTGCACAGGATCCTTGCCATCGAGGGCGGCATCGGGGTGGAATCGCTTCCCCGTGTGTGATCCGCGATGATCCCCCGGAGATTCGGGTGTGAAACGCACCTCGCGCACAATCCTCACGAGACTGTGACGTCTCGGACGGCGCGGTACCCCGCCCGTTCGTAGATACTGAGCGAAGGTCTAGGGTTCGGTCGCCCACCGTCATGACGAAGACAGACGCCCGAGCGGGGGCACCGGACCAGAAGCGACAGCGCAGTGTGCACAAGGCCGGAGGGGGCTGTGTACACCACGCATCTGGGGGGCTTTGACCATGGACCCGATGAACCGGGGACCGGAAGAGTACGGCCATGACGGCATCAACGACGACGATTCGGCGCGTCCCGTGCGGCCACCGCGCGATCCTCTGACACCAGACTTCGGGCAGCCCGCGCCCGCGCTCGCCCGCACCGTGCAGCTCGTCTCGGGCGACTTCCTGCTCACCGTGAACCCCGTCGACGGCAGCGAGATCGAACCCTGCCCGCCGGGCGAGCGGCCCGCACGGCCCGTCAAGCGCACCGCCGCCGAGCGCGCCGAGGTGCGCCGCGCCTCCGCGCCGCCCGTGCCGCCGGGGCCCGCACTGCCCCGGCTGCCGCTCCTGGAGCGGCAGGAGGAGCGCGAGCGGCTCGTGCGCCTGCTCGCACGCGGGCGCTCGGTGCGCCTCACCGGACCCGCGGGCTCGGGGCGCACGTCGCTCCTGAACGCCGTCGCCGAGGACTGCGCGGACCTCGCGCCGGACGGCGTCGTACGGCTCTCCGGTTACCGCAAGACGCCGGCGGACCTGCTCCAGGATCTCTTCGCCGCCGTCTACAACGCCCCGCTGCACCGTCCCGACCGAGCCCTGCTGCTCGAACTCGTCCACGACATCGGCGCGGTCGTCGTCCTGGACGACCTGGAGTTCGGCGCGGCCGCCCTGGAGGAGCTGCTCGACGCCACTCCCGAGTGCGCCTTCCTTGTCTCCGCGACCCCCGACGTCGCGGCGCCGTCGCCCGACTCGCACCTCGAAGAGGTCTTCCTCGGCGGCCTGGGCCGCAGCGGCGGCCTCGAACTCCTGGAGCGTGCCGTCGGCCGCGTCCTCACCGACGACGAGGCGGGCTGGGCCGGCGACCTCTGGTTCGAGTCGGAGGGACTGCCCCTGCGCTTCGTCCAGGCGGGTGCCCTGCTGCGCCAGCGCGACCAGCTGCGCGCCGACCCGAACGCCTTCGACGAGTACGGCTACTTCGCCGAGGGCCCGGTCGACGCGCCCTTCGACGCCGAGGGCCACGACGTGCCGCTGCCCTCGCTCGCGGACGGCGCGGCGCCCGCGGTGCTGCTCGCCTCCCGCCTGAGCCCGTCGGCGCGCGCCACGCTGCGGTTCGCCGTCGCGCTCGGCGGGGAACTGCCGCACCAGGCGCATCTGCCCGCCCTGGTGGGCGACACCCACGCCGACGCGGCCCTCGCCGAGCTGGTCTCCACCGCGCTCGTGACGGCCGTCGGCTCGCACTACCGGCTCGCCGCCGGGGTGCGTACGCAGCTGGAGGCCGCCGGGTACGCGGACGACACCACCGAGCGCGCACAGGGCGCCGCCCAGCACTACGCCTGGTGGGCCGGGCACCCCTCGGTCGGCCCGGAGCGGGTCGTGGCCGAGGCGGACGCCGTGCTCGCGGCCCTCGGGGTGCTGGTGGCGGGGCAGCCCGCCTCAGGGGCTTCGGCAGCGGGCGAGGAGAGCGCGGCGGTGCTGCTCGCGCGTACGGTCGCGCCCGCCTTCGCGGGAGGGCTCGACTGGGGCGCCTGGGAGCGTGCCCTGCGGGCGGGCCAGGAGGCGGCACGGACCGCGGGTGAGGTCGCCGAAGAGGCGTACTTCCACCATGAACTCGGCATCCTGGCGCTCTGCGGCGGAAACCTCGACCGGGCCCGCATCGAACTGGAGGCCTCCATCGGCCTGCGCGGCGCGCTCGCCGACAAGCGGGGCATGATCGCGGGCCGCAGGGCCCTCGCCCTGGTCGCCGACCGCTCCGGCGGTGTGGTGCCGGGCGCGAGCCCGGCCGCGGGGGAAGAGATCCCCGACGCGCGCCACGAGGAATCGGCATCGCCCCCCGGCGGCGTTCCTGCGGCGTTCGCGCTGCCCGCACCGCCCCCGGAGCCCGAGACCCTGATCACCCGCAAGGCCCCGTCCGCGGTCGGCGGCGGCCCTGCGCCCACCCGCCGCTCCATCGTCAACGGCACTCGGCGCAACCTCGTGGCGGCGGGCGCCGGAGCCCTCCTTGCCGCTGTGCTCGGCACCGTGGTGACCCTCGGCGCGACGTCGGACAACGACAACCCGCCCGACAAGGTCAAGACGGAGCAGTCGGCGAGCGAGGACCAGGACGACGACGGCCTGACCGCCGACAAGCCGGCCAAGGACTCGACGAGCCGCCCGGACAGCGACGGCCCGGACAACGTCCCCGGCACCGCGGACGACGGGACACCGAGCGAGAGCGGCGAACCGTCGGACGAGCCGAGCGACAGCGGCAAACCGTCCGACGACACCTCGGACAAGCCGACCACGAAGCCGCCGACGACCAAACCGCCGACGACGAAGCCGCCGACCACGAAGCCGCCCACGACCAAGCCGCCCACGACGACGAAGCCGCCGACCACGAAGCCGCCCACGACGCCACCGCCGACGACCCCGACGCCGGACCCGCCGTCGTCCCCGGACACCTCGAACTCGGCGAGCGGCCCGGCGACGAGCGACAGCGCGTCCGGCTCGCCGTCGACGATCTGACGTATGTGACGGCCTGACGCACGTACGCAAAAGAGGGCCGGGTCCACCAGGACCCGGCCCTCTCACGTACGGGAAACTCCTAGAACAGCCGCAGTTTGTCGTCCTCGATGCCGCGCATCGCGTTGTAGTCCAGGACGGCGCAACCGATGCCGCGGTCCGTGGCGAGCACGCGGGCCTGCGGCTTGATCTCCTGGGCGGCGAAGATGCCCCTGACGGGCGCCAGGTGCGGGTCGCGGTTCAACAGCTCCAGATAACGGGTCAGTTGCTCGACGCCGTCGATCTCGCCGCGCCGCTTGATCTCGACGGCGACGGTCTGCCCGTCGGCGTCGCGGCAGAGGATGTCCACCGGGCCGATCGCCGTCATGTACTCGCGCCGGATCAGCGAATAGCCCTCGCCGAGCGTCTCGATCCGGTCGGCGAGCAGTTCCTGCAGATGTGCTTCCACGCCGTCCTTGATGAGGCCGGGATCGACGCCCAGTTCGTGCGAGGAATCGTGCAGGATCTCTTCCATCGTGATGATGAGTTTCTCGCCGCCCTTGTTCACGACGGTCCAGACGCCCGCGTTGTCCCCCGTCCCTTCCTTCAAGGTGCAGGGCGGGGACATCCAGTTGAGAGGTTTGTAGGCCCGGTCGTCGGCGTGGATCGAGACACTGCCGTCCGCCTTCACCAGGATCAGGCGGGGGGCCGACGGGAGATGGGCGGTGAGCCTGCCCGCGTAATCCACGGAGCATCGGGCAATGACGAGACGCATGGGGCGCAACGCTACTCGACCCCAGGTGGTCCGCGCGATTCCTCCGGCGATGGCCCTGTTCGATCCTGGCCGGTTATGTGCCCAATCTCCTGGTGCAGCGCGGGTCCGGTGCTTACCGTATAAGCAGGAGGTCGCCGTGCGTGCACGCTGCGTGTGCGGGCTCCCGCCCTGTCCGGAAGCCCCCGCTCCCCGGGGGTGCGAGAGGAGAACCCATGTCGCTCGACGTCTCACCGGCACTGTTGGAACAGGCCGAGCGAGGCGAGGTCGATGAAGCGGAATTCGTCGACTGCGTCCGGACCTCCCTGCCTTACGCATGGGAGATGATCAGCTCCCTGGTGGCCCAGCTGAAGGTTGACGGCGGCGAGTTCGCCGACAACCAGACGCCGCCGCCCAACGAGCAGGCACGCGGGCAGCTCCTGCGGGCACTGGCGAGTGACGCGATCCGCGGCGCTCTGCAGCGCCACTTCGGAGTGCGTCTCGCATTTCAGAACTGCCACCGTGTGGCGGTGTTCCCGCTCGATGCGTCCGTGGACGACAGGCTCGCCCGGTTCACCTCGATCCGGGGCCAGCTGCTCAACCAGTCGCCCGAACTGCGGGACTGCTGAGGCCTTTTGCTGCCGCTCCGTACGCGGGAGGTGTGCTAGTACAGGAGCGGCAGCTCCCAGCCCGGCGGGTCAGCCGAGCTGGGGCAGTACTTCGGCCCCCAGCCTTCGGACGTTCTCCTCCGTCGTCGCCAGATCGCCCGAGCCCTCGACAAGCAGCGCGAAGCGGGTGATCCCCGTGCGCTCCGAGGTCGCCGCGATCCGGTCGGCGCACAGCCGCGGTGTCCCCACCGGGTGCAGTCCGCAGAGCAGCTCCGTGTACGCGAGCGGGTCCCGCATGGGCCGGGCCCGGCCGTCGACCGTGACGTGCGCGTCGAGCCCCTGCTTGAGCCACCCCGGCATCGCCTTCTGCAGCGTCTCCGCCGCGTCCAGGCGCCGGTCCGCGATCTGCGCGACCCCGGCGGAGACGTGCGCGGCCCGCAGGACCTCCTCCGGCGTGCGCCCCGAGGCGCGTGCGTGCCTCTGCCACAACGCCACCATTTCGGCCTTCTCGTCGTCGCCGACGTGCATGCCGAGCAGCATCGGCAGACCGCGCTCCGCCGCCAGCCGGACGCTGGACGGCGAGGTGCAGGCGACGATCACCTCGGGACCTTCGGGCGTCTCCCCGGAGTCCTCTTCCGTGCCGCTCAGCGCCTCCTGCGGCCGTGGCACCACGGCGACCTCGCGGAACGGGAAGCGGTCCGCGTCGCTCGCGACCCGGGGCTCGGTCAGCCACCGCAGCAGCAGGTCGAGCGATTCCGGGAAGCCCTGCTCGTACGCTTCGAGGCCGGACCCGAAGACCTCCAGGTCCACCCACGGCCCGCCGCGTCCGACGCCCAGCGAGAAGCGCCCGCCGGACGTCAGGTGCAGCAGGGCCGCCTGCTCGCCCAGGGCGACGGGATGAACCGTCGGCAGGACGCTCACGGCGGTGCCGACCCGGATGCGCCGCGTGCGCCCGAGAAGGAGCGCGGCCAGGGTCACGGCGGACGGACACGTGCCGTACGGCACGAAGTGGTGCTCGGCGAGCCAGACCGAGTCGAGGCCCGCCTCCTCGGCCACCTCGGCGGACCGCACCGCACGATGCAGCGCCTCCCCCTGCCCCTGTCCGGGGAACTGGGCGGCCAGAACAAAACTACCTACACGCATCGCACTCCTGCCTCCTTGGCGCCGACGCAGGCACTCCCCCTACGGGCAACAACGCATGACACGTGCCAAAGGCACGGCTTGGCATGAGGATTGACGGATTTTCTGCGAAATGCAGGGGGGATCTGTGGGGGTTGGTGCAGGACGACTACCCGTGTCCGCGCCGCGTAGGCTGGACTGACCCCTGGCCCATCGCAGGCCCCCGTACATCCCGTGAGGTGTCCCGTGTCCCCGCGTCGTAACCGCCCGAAGGGCGCCGGAGAAGCCAGCCCGCGCACGGACGGGGAACCGGCGGGCCGCTACGGCGGCTTCCAGTCCCTGGAGACCTGGCAGGGCGAGCAGTGGAGCCTGCGCCACGTCGCGGGGGCCGCCGCGGCCGGCAAGACCTACCGCTGCCCCGGCTGCGACCAGGAGATCCCCTCCGGCGTCGCGCACGTGGTGGCCTGGCCCGAGCACTCGGGCGTGGAGATGCGCAGACACTGGCACAAGGCCTGCTGGAACGCGAAGGACCGCCGCACCACGCGGGTGCAGCGGTCCCGTAACGCGCCGAGGTACTGAGACTCCCAGGGGCGGCTATACGTCGCGCTTCTCCAGAAGCGCGAAGGCGCCGACGATCGCGGCCGCCGTCACGCCGACGAGCAGCAGCAGCTGCGAGGTGCCGCCGCCCGTGCCGTCCATGTCAAAGATCTTGGCGAGCGAGTTGATGGCGTTGTAGTCCATCATCTTCTCGCCGAGCGGACGCGTCCCCTCGGAGATCATCAGGAACACGGGCAGGATCGCGGGCACCAGGACCACGCCGAGCATCGCGGTGATCGCACCCGCGGAGTGGCGCAGCATCGATCCGGCGGCGAGCGCGAGGACGCCGAGGAGCGAGACGTAGAGCCCGCCCTTGAGGACCGTGCCCGCCCAGTCGGCGTCGCCCGCCTCGGGGCCGCTGTGCATGCCCGACGTCATCAGGCCCACGAGGAGGATCGAGCCCGCCGAGACGACGAAGGCGATCACGAAGAAGACCATGATCTTGGCGGCGAGCACGCGGTAGCGCTGCGGCGACGCCGTGAACGTCGTACGGATCATGCCCGTGCCGTACTCGGAGGACGTCACCAGGACGCCGAGCGTGATCAGGCAGATCTGGCCGAGCACGAGACCGAAGAACGCCGGGATCGTGAACGGCACGTCCGCGTAGTCACGGTCCTGCGTGTTCACGGCCACGAGCAGGCCGATGCCGACGACCAGGAGGAAGAAGACGCCGAGCGTCCACATCGTCGAGCGGACCGACTTGATCTTCGTCCACTCGGAGGCCAGGGCGTTGCCGAGGTGGGTCTTCTTGACCGGGATCGGTGAGGTGTAGGCGTTGTTCATCGCCTGCTGCCAGGCGGACGGCGGCGCGGGGGCGGCCGGCGGGGGAGCCGTCGGCGCGCCTTGCGGCGCGGGGGCGCCGACCTGTGCGTAGGCCTGCTGGGGAGCCTGCTGAGGGGCCTGCTGGGGCTGCGCCTGCGGCTGCGGAGTCGGAGGCGTGGTCATCGGGGGTCCTCGCTGTCGGTCGCGCGCTTCGTCATCTCGGGGGCGGAGGCGGGCGCCTGCGGGGCGGCGGCCGCGTACGGGTTCGGGGTGCCCTGTGGTGCGCCAAGGGCCCCCTGAGGTGCGCCCTGCGGCATCGCGAAGGGCTGGCCGCCCTGCTGGGGCGGCGGCGGTGCGTACCACCCGGGCTGGCCCTGTCCGGGCACCTGCATCGGCGGCTGCGGCATCGCGCCCGGCGGCAGCTGCTCCTGCAGTCCCGCGCGCTGGTCGACGGTCGAGCGGTAGTCGACGGCGCCCTGCGTCATCCGCATGTACGCCTCTTCCAGCGAGGCCTGGTGCGGGGAGAGCTCCCACACGCGGACGTCCGCGCCGTGCGCGAGTTCGCTGATGCGGGGGAGCGGCAGGCCGGTCACGCGCAGCGCGCCGTCCTGCTCCGGCATGACCTGGCCGCCGGCCTCGCTCAGCGCAGCCGAAAGCTTCTCGCGCTGCTGCACGTCGCCCTCCGGCGTACGCACCCGGGCGAAGTCGGCGGAGTTGTGCGAGATGAAGTCCTTGACGCTCATGTCCGCGAGCAGCTGCCCGCGGCCGATGACGATCAGGTGCTCGGCGGTGAGCGCCATCTCGCTCATGAGGTGCGAGGAGACGAAGACCGTACGGCCCTCGGCGGCGAGGGACTTCATCAGGTTCCGCACCCAGAGGATGCCCTCGGGGTCGAGGCCGTTGACCGGCTCGTCGAAGAGCAGCACCTGCGGGTCGCCGAGCAGAGCGGCGGCGATGCCCAGGCGCTGGCCCATGCCGAGCGAGAAGCCCTTGGAGCGCTTCTTGGCCACCTCCTGGAGGCCCACGACGCCGAGCACCTCGTCGACCCGGCGGGCCGGGATGCCGGAGAGCTGCGCGAGGCACAGAAGGTGATTGCGGGCGTGCCGACCGCCGTGCACCGCCTTGGCGTCGAGCAGCGCGCCGACCTGGCGCGGGGCGTTGGGCAGCTTGCGGTACGGGTAGCCGCCGATCGTCACCTGGCCCGTGGTGGGTTGGTCGAGCCCGAGGATCATGCGCATGGTGGTCGACTTGCCGGAGCCGTTCGGGCCCAGGAAGCCGGTGACCGTGCCGGGTCGCACCTGAAAGGAAAGGTTGTACACGGCTGTCTTGGCGCCGTAGCGCTTCGTCAGGCCGACTGCCTCGATCATTCTCCGCACCCATCGAATGGTTCAGGACGTCGGGGCACACGCCCCCGTAAGGGTTAGGAGGGTATCCGAGCGTTGACGGTTCCGGCCAAGAGTGAGTAAAGGGCTCAGGCGTTACGGAGCCGCGGGCAGGGAGCCGTCCAGCGGGGGCAGCTCGTCGTACACGCGCGGTTGGCTCCCCTCGTCGGCGTACGGCAGGAAGTCGGTCTGCGGAAGCACCCACCCCTCCTCACCGAAGACGCGCGTACCCAGCGCGCGCAGCCGGGGCTCGGAGCCCGCGGCGGCGACCCAGCTCGCCGGGTCCGGGCCGAGCAGTTCCATCAGGCTGGGCGAGTCCTTCAGCAGGGCGGTGAGCAGTTCGGCCTGGTCGCCGCCGCCCGGCCGGGGGCGCTCGGTCACCGGGTCGGCGAGGACGCCGTGCGCGCTGAAGTAGATGTACGCGCCGCCGAGGCGCTCACCGGACGGCATGGTCATCTCGAAGTCGTCGCCGGGCAGTATGGCCCTGCGGTAGTCCGGGAACTCCGTGTCGTCGACCGCCTTGAGCTGTGTGGCATCGAGCCAGGTCACCACCAGCGACGTTTCGGCGTCCCGGTCCACATACGGGGTGCCCGCGACATAGCCGGCCGGGCTGATGTGCCCGGAGCAGCCGACCGCGATGCCGCGCACCCGGACCGGCACCATGGGTACGGCGACGGGGATGCCGAGCCGGGTCAGCTTGTACGCGACCTGGCCGGGCGACGCGTTCGACCCCACGGCGATCACCGGGTGACGGCGGCCGGTGACGGCCTGACCACGGTCCACAAGGGCCTCGTCGAGGCGGCGCCGGACCGGCTCCCGCACGTACCACTCGCCGAGCCGGCCGGTCCGCACGTCGAGCGGGAGCAGCTCGCCGCCGTCGAGCAGCGACGGGGCGGGGGTGGGGCGGCCGGGATAGGTCAGTGGCTCTCTGGCCGGCACGTCGTCCAGCCCGAGCGACTCCAGGCTTCGGTCCTCAGTCCTCACGATGGCGCCCTTCAGGGATGGTCACGCGGTGCGGGGACAGCCTTCCACGGGAACACGTACCCGCGCCGCCCCTTCACCGCCCCTCGGCCGGCGGACCAACCCCGGCCGGTTGTGGGAGAGTAGCCACTCCACCGAGGGGGCGGGACCAAGTCCCGTGCGGGGACGGGGGGTTGGGGCCGTGGTGAGATGGCCACGCAGGGGCGGTGCGCATCCGCGGTATCGGACGTCTGTACGTGGATGGATCGCGGGCCGGTCCGTCCACGCCCTGCTGCTCATGACGCTGACCGCGCTCGCCGGGCTCTCCGCGGTGATCGCCGTGCTGTGGACGGCGGCAGAGGACTCGCCGCGCTCGCTGGGCGAGCGGTTCGGCGACCAGGAGCAACTGTTCGACCTCGCTCTCTCCGTACTGCGGGCATGCGTCGGCACGGACAGCCTCAGCCCTCAGCCGGGGAGCACCTCGCAACAAGTCCTGGCCACCGTGGCCTCGGTCACCGGAGCGCTCGCGCCCGCCGTGCTGCTGGGTTTCGTACTGATCAAGATATTCGCGCTGCGGCCGTTCGTCTGGCGGCGGCGCGCCTCCATCTCGCACGCCTGGACCGCCGACTTCCCCGGCTACCGGCGCACCCACGAGGACAGCGACGATGCGATCATCGCGGTCCGGTTCTACAACCGCTTCGACAATCTCTCCGTCGTCGACCTGCACGCCCGCGCCCACCTCCGCTACCTCGAACGCTCACCGCACGACGGCAGCCTCGTCATCTACAAGAAGTGGCTCAAAGTCCTCGACGAGGAGGGCGAACCGGCCGAGGAGCGCTGCTGGCTGGCGGTCGAGCGGGGCGCCCCCTTCACGGTGTGGATCCCGGTCGACGCGCCGGTGCCGCGGCTGCCGTTCACTCGCATCCAGGGCAAGGACCTGTCGCAGTCGGCCGGTGTGGAGCTGATGGTGCGGCTGACCGCGCGGACCGTGGGCCTGGGGACGGAGGTCGCGGACGAGCGGTGGTTTCGGGTTGGACCCGGGGACTTCGAGTTGGGCCGCTTCGTGCCGCTCGAACCCGAACTGAGCCGGGATGTGTGGCAGTGGGACGGCTGGCGCCGTTTCGACGAACTGTTGCCGCCGGACGAGGACCCTACGCGTCCCGCTTCCTGAGCAGCACGTAACCCAGCAGCAGCGCCACCGCCACCCACACCACCATGATCGCGAGCCCGCCCCAGGGCCCGTACGGGGTGTCGTCGTCCAGGGGCGCCTTCACCTGCATGATCTTGCTTCCGGCCTGGTCGGGGAGGAAGCGGCCGATCTTCTTCGTCGCCGAGACGTTGCCCAGGATGCTGGAGATGAGGAAGAAGAACGGCATCAGGATGCCGAGGGAGAGCATCGGGCTGCGCAGCATCGTCGCGACGCCCATCGAGAACATCGCGATGAGCGTCATGTAGAGCCCGCCGCCGATCACCGCGCGCAGCACGCCCGGATCGCCGATCAGCGCCTTGTGCTCGCCGAGTACCGCCTGGCCCACGAAGAACGAGATGAAGCTCGTGACCAGGCCCACCACCAGACAGAGCAGCGTGGCGACCACGACCTTGCTCGCCATGAAGGTGGCGCGCTGCGGGACCGCGGAGAGCGAGGTGCGGATCATGCCGGTGCTGTACTCGTTCGATACGACGAGGACACCGAAGACGATCATCGCGAGCTGGCCGAGGCTCATGCCGGCGAAGCTGGTGTAGGTCGGGTCGAAGACCCGGCGGTCCTGGGCGTTGAGGCTGTCGTAGTCGGTCTTCGCCAGAATGCTGATCAGCAGGCCGAGCCCGACCGTGACGGCCAGCGCGAGACCCAGCGTCCACACGGTCGAGGAAACCGAGCGGATCTTGGTCCACTCCGACTTCAGCACCTGCGTCGCGGCCATCGTTCAGGCCCCCCTCTTCGGCTGCCGCCAGCTCTCGCCCCAGCCCGCGGCCTGCGCGGGAGGCGGCGGGGCGGCGCCGGGGCCCGCGTGGTCGGCGTGCGCGTGGTACTCCACGGACTCCGCGGTGAGCTGCATGAACGCCTCTTCGAGCGAGGCCCGCTGGGGACTCAGTTCATGGAGTACGAGCTGATGGCGGGCGGCGAGTTCCCCGAGGTCCTCCGCGGGGGTGCCGTCGATCTCAAGGGTGCCGTCGCCCGCCTCCACGGCGGTGACGCCCTCCTGGTACAGCACGTCGAGAAGGCGCTCGCGCTGCGGGGAGCGCAGCCGGACGTAACTGCGTGAGTTCTGCTGGATGAAGTCCGCCATGGAGGTGTCCGCGAGGAGCCGCCCCTGCCCGATGACGACCAGATGGTCGGCGGTCAGCGCCATCTCGCTCATCAGGTGGGAGGAGACGAAAACCGTGCGGCCCTGCGAGGCGAGGGACTTCATCAGGTTGCGGATCCAGTGGATGCCCTCGGGGTCGAGTCCGTTGACCGGCTCGTCGAACATCAGGATCTCGGGGTCGCCGAGCAGCGCGCCCGCGATGCCGAGCCGCTGGCCCATGCCGAGCGAGAAGCCCTTGGCCTTCTTCCTGGCGACCCGCGTCAGGCCCACGGTGTCCAGGACCTCGTGGACGCGGGCGCGCGGGATGCCGTTGCTCTGGGCGAGGCAGAGGAGATGGTTGAAGGCGCTGCGCCCGCCGTGCATGGCCTTGGCGTCGAGCAGGGCGCCGATGCACTTGAGCGGGTCCTTCAGCTGGGCGTACCGCTTGCCGTCGATCCGCGCGGCCCCCGCCGTGGGGTTGTCGAGCCCGAGCATCATCCGCATCGTCGTGGACTTGCCCGCTCCGTTCGGCCCGAGGAAGCCGGTGACGATGCCCGGATACACGGTGAAGGTGAGGTTGTTGACGGCCAGCTTCTCGCCGTACCGCTTGGTCAGCCCCTCGAGCTCGATCATGCGGCCACGCTAAAACGGGACAGAGCCCCCTGCCACTGGAACGGCAAGGGGCCCTACAAGCACCCCGTAAGGGGCGCGAGAACTGCGCGACCGGCCACGGCGGTCCGCAGCTCCCTACGACATCAGCGGGTCTGCTGAGCAGGAACCCCGCGAGAGGCCGGCTCTTCCTCGGCAGGCGAGCCGGCGGCAGCCACAGCCGCACCCGTGAGGGTGGCCAGCATCTCCCGCACATTGGTGAGCTGAGCGTTGATCGAGTCCCGGCGGTTGGTGAGCGCCGCGAGCTCGCGCTCGGACTCGCTCCGGATCCGGTCCGCCTTGGCGTTCGCGTCGGCGACGATGTCCTCGGCCTGACGCTGAGCCGTCTCCACCGTCTGACGGGCGCGACGCTCGGCGTCCGTACGCAGCTTCTCCGCCTCGAGACGCAGCTGCTCCGCACGGTGCTCGATCTCCGCGAGGCGCTTCTCGGCCTTGGCCTGACGCGACGCCAGGTCACGCTCCGACTGCTCACGGCGCTTGGCGAGGTTCGTCTCGAAGTCGGCCGCGGCCTGGGCGGCCTTGGCGCGGGTCTCCTCGAAGAGGGCGTCCGCCTCCTCGCGCTTCTGCTGGGCGTCCTTCTGTGCCTCGCCGCGCAGCGTGCCCGCCTCGCCCTTGGCCTTCTCGACGATCCGGACGCCCTCGTCCTCCGCCTTGGCCTTGCGCTCGGCCGCGAACGACTCGGCGTCGTTACGCACCTGCTGGGCCGCCGACTCGGCGAGCTCGCGGTGCTGCTCGGCTGCGCGACGAGCCTCCTCGCGCAGGTCCTTGGCCTCCTCCTCGGCGAGGCGGAGGATCTTCTCGACACGCGCGCCGAGGCCCGCGTACGACGGTTCGGCGTCGGCTACCTGCGCCTGCGCGTTCTGCGTCTCGAGGTGCAGCTCCTCAATGCGCTTTTCCAGAGCAGTGATACGAGCAAGAGCGCTGTCACGGTCGGAGACGAGCTTGGAGATACGTTCGTCCACCTGAGCGCGGTCGTACCCACGCCGCACAAGCTCGAAGCCGTAGGGGGAAGTGTCGCTCATGGGGTTCCTGTCGAATGAGACCGGTGAGGTGATAGGGGGAATCCTAGGGGTCCAGGCGGCGTGTCATCGAGCAGATGCCCGTTTGATCTGGAGAATGACACCCCTTTTGAGTGGCTAACCGCCGCAGCACTTGCCAGCGACAGTGCCGAAGGTCCTTACAAAGCACACGAGATGTTCGTCTGGCTAGCCCTCAGACGGCTTGCCACCCGATCGAGTTGAGCCCGCCGCCGCACCGGCCTTGAGGCCACCGTCCTTCGCGCCGGGGATCGGTGGGGCCTCAAAGGATTCCAACGCCTCCAGTACGTCCTGGACACGGGAAATCTCGGCGTTGATGTCCTCGCGGCGCCGGACGAGGATCTCCAGCTCGCGTTTACCCTCGTCAACCGTACGCTCGGCCTCGGCCTGCGCCTCCGCCTTGACGCGCTCGGCGTCGCGCACCAGTTCGGCCACCTTTGTCTCGGCCTCCTTGAGGAGCGCCTCGGCCCGCTTCACGGCGGAGATACGGACCTTGCCGGCCTCGGAACTCGCGTCCGACACCAGCTCCTTGGCCTTGGCCTCGGCCTCGGCGAGCTGCTCCTCCGCGGCCTTCACCAGCGCGTCGCAGCGCTCACCGGCGGTCTTCATCGCCTCCGCGGACTCGCGGCGCGCACGCTCGTGCAGCTCCTCGATCTCCGCGGTGATGCGGTCACGCTGTTCCTCGGAGCGCTCCCTTATGGCCGTCGCGTCCCTGCGGGCACCGATGAGCAGTTCGTCCGCGTCCGTACGGGCCTTCTCCACCAGAGAGTTGCCCTCGACCCTCGCCTCGGAGACGAGCCGGTCGGCCTCCGTGCGGGCGGCGCCGACCATCGTGTCGGCCTGCGCCTCCGCGTCCGTGGTGGCCTTGAGCGCCTTCTCCTGGGCGTCGCTCGTCAGCTTCTCGGCCTCGGCCGCCGCCTTCGAGATGAGCGTGTCGACCTGCTCGGCCGCCTCGGAACGGCGCTTGTTGGCCGCCTGGCGCGCCTCGTCCTGAGTGCGCTCGGCCTCTTCCCGTGCCTGCGAGGTGAGCCGCTCGGCCTCGGCCGCCGCCTCCGCCTTGACGCGCTCGGCCTCGGACCGGATGCGCTCGGCGTGCTGCTGGGCGGAGCCGACCGTCTCGGCGGCGTCCGCGCGCAGCCGCTCGGCGTCGCCCGTCGCGTCCGAGATGAGCTTCTCCGCCTTGGCCACCGACTCCGAGCGCACCCGCTCGGCCTCGGCGCTCGTCTCGGCCTTGAGCCGCTCGGCCTCCGCGATCGTCTCGTTCTGCAGCCGCTCCGCCTCGCTGCGCGCCTCGCCGATCAACTGGTCGGCCTGGCTCGCGGCGTCGCTGCGGATGCGGTTGGCGTCCTCGCGGGCGTCGGCTCGGGTGCGGGACGCGTCCTGCTCGGCCGACGCGATCGCGTCCGAGGCTTCCGTACGCGAACGCTGGGCGTACTCGGAGGCGTCCGAACGCAACCGCTCGGCCTCCGCGATCGCCTCCGAAACGGTGCGCTCGGCCAGGGACTTGGCGGCCTCGGTCTCCTCGTTCGCCTCGCGCCGGATACGGGTGGCGTCCTCGGCGGCGCGCTCCCGCTCGGCGTACGCGTCGGCGCGGACGCGGTCCGCCTCCTCCTGCGCCTCGGTCCTCGTGCGCTGCGCCGCGTGCTCGGCGGCGCTGCGCAGCCCCGCGATCTCCTCCTGCGCGCTCTCCTGCAGGCCCGCCACCGAGTCCCGTACGGACTGGGCGGTCTGCTCGGCGCTCGCGACCATCTCGGTCGCCCTGCGGTCGGCTTCCGTGACGAGGCGCACGGCCTCGGCCTGTGCCTCCTCGACGCGCTTGCGGGCGGAGGCGAGGAGCTCCTCGCTCTGCTCGCGGGCCCGCTCCCGCTCCTGGTCGGCCTCCGCGCGCGCGGAGCTGAGGGTCTCCTCGGCCTCCCGGCGGCGCCTCGCGGCCTCCTCCTGGGCGGCGGACAGTGCCTCCGCTGCCTCGGCGCCGACCCGTTCGGCAGCGGCAGCGGCCTCGGAGCGCAGCCGGTCGGCCGACTCCTGGGCCTCCGTCTTGAGCCGCTCGGCCTCGGCGGCGGCGTCCGAACGCAGCCGCACGGCGACGTTCTCGCCCTCGGCGCGCGCCTGCGACGCGTCGGCGGCGGCCTCGTCGCGCAGCCGCTCCGCCTCGGCCTCGGCCTGCGCCTGAAGGGTGCGGATCCGCTCGGCGGACTCCGAGCGAAGGCGGTCCGTCTCGTCCGAGGCCTCCTTGCGCATGCGCTCGGCCTCGGCGCGGGCGTCGGTGAGCGCCTGCTCGGCGGAGGCCAGACGCTCCTCGGCCTCCGTGTGCAGGCGCGTGAGCTCGTCGGCGGCCTCGGCCTGACGTGCCGCTATCGCCCGCTCGGTCTCCTCGTGCAGCGCCCGCGCGGCTTCCTCGGCCTCGGACTTCGTGGCCTCGGCCTGCTCGGCGGCCTCCTCGCGGTGCCGCTCGGCCTCCTCGCGGGTGCGCTCCAGGGTCTCCTCGGCCTGCTTGCGCAGGGTGGTGGCGCGCTCGATGGCCTCGGTGCGCAGCCGCTCGCTCTCGGCGGTCGCGGCCGACTTCAGCTCGTCCGCGTCGGCCTTCGCCTTGGTGAGCAGTTCCTCGGCGGACTTGGCCGCCTCCTCGATCTGCTGGACGGCCTCGCGCCGGGCCTCGCCGCGGATCCGCTCGCCCTCGGTGACCGCGTCGGCCCGCAGCTGCTCGGCCTCGCCACGCAGCCTGCGCGCCTCCTCCTGCAGCTCGACGGTCTTGGCGCGGTACTCCTTGGTGTCGTCCTTCGCCGTGCCCTTGAGCCCTTCGGCGATGTCGTGCGCCTCGGCGCGCAGCCGATCCGCCTCCGCCTCGGCCTCGGCGCGGATCCGCTCGGCCTCCTCCGTGGCGGCCTTCGTGGTCTCCTTGGCGTCCTTGGAAGCCTTGTCGAGTACGTCCTCGGCGGTGCGGGCTGCCTTGGCGAGCTGGCCCGCGGTCTCCTCGGCGGTGATCGTGCGCGCCTTCTCGGCGGCGTCCTTGATCAGCTGCTCGGCCTCGGCGCGGGCGTCGGCGACGAGCTGCTCGGCCTCGGTCCTTGCGGTCTCGGCTTCCTTCGTGGCCTCGCCGACCAGCCGGGCGACCTGCTCCTTGGCGGTACGCGTGCGCTGTTCGTTGGCGCCCTCGGCGGCCGAGAGCTGCTTGGCGGCGGAGTCCTTGGCCTCGGCGAGGACCTTGTCGGCCTCGGCGCGCGCCTCGCGCAGAGCCGCCTCGGCCTCCGCCATGCGCTGCTCGGCGGCCCGGCTCGCCTCGGCGGCCTGGCGGCGAGCCTGCTCCGATTCGGTGGCCGTGGACGAACGCAGCTGCTCCGCGTGGTCCGTGGCCTCCTGCGCCTGGGTGGACGCCGCGTTCAGGAGACGCTCGGCGTCCGAACGGGCCCGGCGCAAGATCGCTTCGGCCTCGGCGCGGGCCGACTCGGCGTCGTTCGACATGCGCTGGCGGGCCTCTTCGGCCACGCGCTCGGCCTCGGCTCGGGCGGCGGCCAGGGCCTGGTCGGCCTCGGCGCGCGACTCGTCGAGGAGGCGGCGCGCCTGCTGCTCCGTGCGTGCCCGCAACTGCTCGGCCCACGCCACGTTCTCGTTGACGTGCGACTCGACGGTCTGGCGGCGCTCGGACAGCTCCTGGTCGAGCTGCTGACGGCGTGACACCGCCTCGGAGTGCAGCTCGGACTGGAGCCTGGCCTGCTGCTCGGCGTGCTCCTGGAGGATGCGCTGGGTCTGCGCACGGGCGTCGCGCAGCTCCCGCTCGGCGTCCTGGCGCAGTTGGTCGGCCTGGATCTGGGCGTTACGGAGCAACTGCTCGGCCTGATAGCCGATGTCCGCGCCGTCATAGGCAGGGCGGGACGCGAGGTTGCGGCGCGCCTCGTGCAGCTTGGCGCGCAACACCTCGACCTGATAGCCGAGGTCTTCGGCGTGCTGAACAGCCTTCTCTCGCTCGGTCTTCAGCCGGTCCATCTCGGCCTCGAACCGCGAAAGATGGTCCGTCTCAGCCCGCGAGCTCTCTTGGCGTTCGTAGCCCCGCACTGCGCGGTCCCATCCTTCCCCAAGCTCTCAACTTCGTTCGAGCAGGGGAGACCCCACTCCAGCTCTCAACTTCGTTGGAGTAGGGGAGACCCCACTCCAGCTCTCAACTTCGTTGGAGTAGGGGAGACCCCACTCCAAGCTCGCAACGTCGAGCGGGGAAGATCCCACTCCGGTCGCAAGTCTCTTCTTACGAACCCTGTCCATCCGCCGAACGGGGTCTACGGTGAATGGTGTCAGATCAACAGCAGAGCTTTGGCTGCTGCCCCGACGTTCGTCCCCCGAAACCCGGACCCCGGCAAGCGGCCGCCCAGCGTACGGACGACCGGCCGCCCGAACTTCGGACGGCCGCCCCCAACCCTACCGGCCCAAGTATGCGGAGGTCAGTGCTCCGGTGACTCCTGAGCTGCCGAGGTGACGAGTTCGGTCAGCACACCGTGGCAGTCCTTGGGGTGCAGGAAGGTGATGCGGGATCCCATGGACCCGATCCGGGGCTCCTCGTAAAGGACGCGTACGCCCTTGTCCTTGATGGTCGCGGCGTCGCCGTCCACGTCCGCCGTGCCGAAGGCGATGTGGTGGACGCCCTCGCCGTTCTTCGCCAGCCATTTGCCGACGGCGGAGTCGTCGCGGGTGGGTTCGAGGAGTTGCAGATAGGAGGCGCCGCCGTCACTCGTCTCATTGATCTTGAGCATGGCCTCGCGTACGCCCTGCTCTTCGTTGACCTCGGTGTGGAACACCGTGAAGCCATATGTCTCCCGGTAGAACTCGACGGTCTTGTCGAGGTCGAAACAGGCGATCCCGATGTGATCGATTCGCGTCAGCATGTTTTCAGTGCAGCCCTTCCGGCGGTGATTACGCAACGTGCGCGCGATCACACCCAACGCCCGATGACGCGCGGCGTACCGCTCAGTACATTCAAGTAAACCCTCATTAACTCCTCCTCCCAAGGGGCCGTGGCACATGTCTGGAACGACCGGTACCACCTCAGTGATCGTCGCGGGCGCGCGAACGCCCATGGGCCGCCTGCTCGGCTCCCTGAAGTCCTTCTCCGGCGCCGACCTGGGCGGTTTCGCGATCAAGGCCGCGCTCGACCGGGCCGGCATCGGCGGCGACCAGGTGCAGTACGTGATCATGGGCCAGGTGCTCACCGCCGGGGCAGGGCAGATCCCGGCACGTCAGGCCGCCGTCAAGGCGGGCATCCCCATGAACGTCCCCGCGCTCACCGTCAACAAGGTGTGCCTCTCCGGGCTCGACGCGATCGCGCTCGCCGACCAGCTGATCCGCGCGGGCGAGTTCGACATCGTCGTCGCCGGCGGCCAGGAGTCGATGACGAACGCGCCGCACCTCCTGCCCAAGTCGCGCGAAGGCTACAAGTACGGCGCCATCGAGATGCTCGACTCCATGGCGTACGACGGCCTGACCGACTCCTTCGAGAACATCGCCATGGGCGAGTCCACGGAGAAGCACAACACCCGTCTGGGCATCGCCCGCCCCCAGCAGGACGAGATCGCCGCCGCCTCCCACCAGCGCGCGGCCGCCGCCCAGAAGAACGGCATCTTCGAGGCCGAGATCACCCCGGTCGAGATCCCGCAGCGCAAGGGCGACCCGGTCCTGTTCGCCAAGGACGAGGGCATTCGCGCCGAGACGACCGCCGAGTCGCTCGGCAAGCTGCGCCCGGCCTTCACCAAGGACGGCACGATCACGGCGGGCACGTCCTCGCAGATCTCCGACGGCGCCGCCGCGGTCGTGGTGATGTCGAAGGCCAAGGCCGAGGAGCTGGGCCTTGACTGGATCGCGGAGATCGGGGCGCACGGCAACGTCGCGGGCCCGGACAACTCGCTCCAGTCGCAGCCGTCCAACGCCATCCGGCACGCCCTGAAGAAGGAGGGCCTGGACGTCGCGGACCTCGACCTGATCGAGATCAACGAAGCCTTCGCCGCGGTCGCGGTGCAGTCAATGAAGGACCTCGGGGTGTCCTCGGAAAAGGTGAACGTCAACGGCGGTGCCATTGCCCTGGGTCACCCGATCGGGATGTCCGGCGCCCGCGTCGTGCTGCACCTCGCCCTTGAGCTGAAGCGGCGGGGCGGCGGCGTCGGCGCCGCCGCGCTGTGCGGTGGCGGCGGGCAGGGTGACGCACTGATCGTGAAGGTGGCGAAGGCCTGACGCGTTTCGCGCGTGCAAGCCTTCCCTGTCTCGCAAACGTCTTGGAACGGAGCTGTCTGACATGCAGGACGTCCCCTCCCTGGTGGCGCAGGCCCGCGAGGGCAGGCCACGGGCCGTGGCCCGGCTGATCTCACTGGTCGAGGGGGCTTCCGAGCAGCTTCGCGAGGTCATGGCGGCGCTGGCTCCGCTGGCCGGCCATGCGTACGTGGTGGGCCTCACCGGATCTCCCGGTGTCGGCAAGTCGACTTCTACGTCGGCGCTCGTGGCCGCCTACCGCAGGGCGGGCAAGCGGGTCGGCGTCCTTGCCGTCGACCCCTCGTCCCCCTTCTCCGGGGGTGCGCTGCTCGGCGACCGGGTCCGGATGTCGGAGCACGCGTCCGACCCGGGCGTCTACATCCGCTCGATGGCGACGCGCGGCCACCTCGGCGGGCTCGCGTGGTCGGCGCCCCAGGCGATCCGCGTCCTGGACGCGGCGGGCTGCGACGTGATCCTGGTCGAGACGGTCGGCGTGGGCCAGTCAGAGGTGGAGATCGCCTCGCAGGCGGACACCTCGGTGGTGCTCCTCGCTCCCGGGATGGGCGACGGAATCCAGGCGGCGAAGGCCGGAATCCTGGAGATCGGTGACGTGTACGTCGTCAACAAGGCGGACCGCGACGGCGCGGACGCGACCGCGCGCGAGCTGAACCACATGCTGGGGCTCGGGGAGGCCCGTGCCGCGGGGGACTGGCGCCCGCCCATCGTGAAGACGGTGGCGGCGCGGGGCGAGGGGATCGACGAGGTCGTCGAAGCCCTGGAGAAGCACCGGGCGTGGATGGAGGAGCGGGGTGTCCTCGCGGAGCGTCGCGCGGCGCGGGCCGCCCGCGAGGTGGAGACCATCGCGGTCACGACTTTGCGGGAGCGCATCGCGTACCTGCACGGGGACGCGCGGCTCTCGGCGCTGGCGGAGCGGATCGTCGCCGGGGAGCTCGACCCCTACGCGGCGGCGGACGAACTGCTGGCCAGCCTGACCTCGGGCTGAGACGGGCCCTGCGGCGGTTCAGGCGGTGACGTGCCGTGAAGCGGTGGTCCAGAGCACACGCACGACGGAGCCGGCCCCGCAGGACATTCCTGCGGGGCCGGCTCCTCGGGGGGACGGGGCCAATTAGTCGTCGGAGCCGTCAGAGTCGTCGTTCGAGTCGTTGTCGTCCGAGTCGTGGTCGGAGTCATCGTGGCTGTCCGACTTGTCGGCGGTGACCTTGCCCGACTGGAGGTCGACCTTCCAGTCGGACTCCGCACCCTTGGCACCGGAGGTCTCCGCCTCCCAGGCGCCCGCCGTGCCGTCGTCGTCCAGGTCCACGGAGGTCACTGTGCCCTTGGCGCCGGCGGCCTTCGCCGCGTCCTCGGCGTTGACGGACGCACCCTTCAGGGCGGCGGCCACACGCTTGGCATCGCCGTCGTCATCCTGCTCGGTGTGCGAGCCGAGCACCTTGCCGGTGCCGGGGTCCACCTGCACGCTGGTCCACGCGTCGCCCTTCAGCAGGTCGACGTCCCAGACCAGGCCGCCGTCCTCGTCGTCGAGCTCGGCCGAGACCGCGGTACCGGAGTGCTTCGCCAGCGCCGCGTCGATCGCGTCGGCCGCGCTCACCTTGGCGGCCTTCGCCTCGGCGGTGTTCTCCTTGGCGTCGTCCTGGTCGTCGTACCGGTCGTCGTCACGGTCGTCGCGGTCGTCGTCCCGGTTGTCGTCCTTCAGCTGGACGCTCGACTTCTTCGCTGCGGCTGACGACTCGTCGTCGCCGGTGGCGGCGAGCGCTGTCGCCGTGCCGCCCCCGACCAGGGCGATGGCCGCGACGGTGGCGATGACGATGTTGCGCTTCATAAGGGGTTCCTCCCGAGACGGTGGCTGTGCGGCCCGTGGGCCGCTGCCGTTCGCTTTCGACAAGAACCAATCTGGCTGAGCGATGCTGAAGCCAGCCTGAAGCCGCCTGAAGAACTCTTCAGCTTCGCTCTGCCACCCTGAACGCATGCGCCTGTTGATCGTGGAGGACGAAAAGCGGCTCGCCCTGTCGCTCGCCAAGGGCCTGACGGCCGAGGGCTACGCCGTTGACGTCGTACACGACGGCGTCGACGGACTGCACCGGGCGAGCGAGGGAACGTACGACCTGGTCATCCTCGACATCATGCTGCCCGGCATGAACGGCTACCGCGTCTGCTCGACCCTGCGCGCCGCGGGACACGACGTACCGATCCTGATGCTGACCGCGAAGGACGGGGAGTACGACGAGGCCGAAGGGCTCGACACGGGCGCCGACGACTACCTCACCAAGCCCTTCTCGTACGTCGTGCTCGTTGCCCGTGTGAAGGCCCTCCTGCGCCGCCGGGGCAACGGCGGGCCGTCCCCCCTCCACACCCTCGGCGACCTCAGGGTCGACACCGCGGCCCGCCGTGTCTTCCGTGGCGACGACGACGAAGTGACGCTCACCGCGAAGGAGTTCGCCGTCCTTGAGCAGCTCGTGCTGCGGGCGGGCGAGGTGGTCTCCAAGGGCGACATCCTGGAGCACGTCTGGGACTTCGCCTACGAGGGAGACCCCAACATCGTCGAGGTGTACATCAGCGCGCTGCGGCGCAAGCTGGGCGCGCCGCTGATCAAGACGGTGCGCGGCGCCGGTTACCGCCTGGAGACCCCCCGATGAAGCTCCCACCCGTCTCCCACCACCGCCCTACCGGAGGCGTTGCGCGCCGCACCCTTCGAGTGTTCAGTTCCGTGCGGGCCCGCGCCACCCTCGGCGCCACCCTTGTCGTGGCCGTCGCGCTGGTCGCCGCCGGCGCCGCCGTCCTGCTCTCGCTGCGCGCGAACCTGGCCGACCAGGCGAGCGGGCAGGCCGAGTCCGCAGCCCGCGGGGTGGCTTCGCGGCTCGCCGCGAACGTGGCGTACGGCGATCTGGACCTGGACGACGACGACCATCCCGTTCAGGTCGTCGACGGCGACGGAAGGCTCGTCGCCGCCACCGAGGACTTGCAGGCCATCAGCGGTACGGGCGTGGCCGACATCAAGCCCCGGTCGGCCGCCACGCCCCCCAAGGGTGACGATGACGACGACGAGAGCGAGGGCGACGCGCTCGAAGCCGGAGACATCTCCGAGGACGCGGCGGACGTCACCTCCGGCTCCGCCACCATCGACGGCGAGACGCAGGACTACCGCTTCGCCGCGGTCGAGGTGAACGTGGAGAAGAAGGACGACCTCACCGTCTACGCGGGCGCCTCGCTCGCCGCCCAACAGAGCGCCGTTTCCACGGCGTTGACCTCCATGCTCATCGGTTTCCCGCTGCTCCTGGCCGTCATCGCCCTGGTGACCTGGCTGGTGACGCGCCGCGCCCTGCGCCCGGTGGACGCGATCCGCTCCGAGATGGCGGCGATCACCGCCTCGGAGGATCTCGCGCGCCGCGTGCCTGAACCGGACACACACGACGAGATCGCCCGCCTGGCCACGACCACGAACGAGACGCTCGCCGCCCTGCAGAGCTCGGTGGAACGCCAGCGCCGCTTCGTGGCCGACGCCTCGCACGAACTGCGCAGCCCCATCGCCTCCTTGCGCACACAGCTCGAAGTGGGCGCGGCCCACCCGGAGTTGCTCGACGTGGACGGTGCGGTCGAGGACACCGTACGACTGCAGGAACTCGCCGCCGACCTGCTCCTCCTCGCCCGCCTCGACGCGGGCGAGAAGCCGGGCGGGGGGCACGTGGACCTGGCGGCCCTGGCCCGTGAGGAGCTCTCGCAGCGCACCCGGGACCGCGTCGACGTCCGCATGGATCTGAAGAACGCCGAAGTCAACGGCTCCCGCAACCAGTTGGCGCGCGTGCTCGGCAACCTGGTGAACAACGCGCAACGCCACGCGCACTCGCACGTCACGGTCGCCACCCGTGCCGAAGGCACGTGGGCGGTCCTTGAGGTCTCCGACGACGGGAACGGCGTACCGCCGAGCGAACGCGACCGGATCTTCGAGCGCTTCGTCCGCCTTGACGACGCCCGCACCAGGGATGACGGCGGGGCGGGTCTGGGCCTCGCCATCGCGCGCGACGTCGCCGCGCGCCACGGCGGGACCCTCACGGTCGAAGAGGCCCCCGGTGGGGGAGCGCTCTTCGAACTCAGGGTCCCTGCCGCCACCCGGTGAGGGTCAGGGCTTGCCCCGCTGGGCGCGGAGGTGTTCCGCGATCGGGGTCAGGGCCTTGTGGAGTTCGCCGAGCGCCTCGGGTGAGATCAGGTCGACGAAGTGCCGGCGGACCGAGTCCACGTGGTGCGGGGCGACCCGCTGCATGGTCTCCATGCCCTCGTCCGTGAGGACGGTGTAGAGCCCGCGACGGTCGGACTCACAGTTCTCCCGGCGGACCAGGCCCGCGTTCTCCATACGGGTGATCTGATGGGACAGGCGGCTCTTGGACTGCAGTGTGGCGGCCGCGAGATCGCTCATACGCATCCGCTTCTCTTCGGATTCGGAGAGATGTACGAGGATGTCGTAGTCGTTCATGGTCAGGTTGAACGGCTGGAGGTCCTTCTCGAGCTGATAGGTCAGCATCCTGTTGACCTCTACGTGGGTGCGCCAGGCGCACTGTTCCTCGTTGGTCAGCCACTGCGGGGCCGTATCGGTCTCCATGGAATCGATTCTACCTAGGAAGTTGAAATGTGAACGAATGTCGGTGTGTGACACACACCTCTGACCCCCAGTTGTCAGAGGCGCACAGGCGTTCGCCCGTCACACTCCGCAGACTACCGCTCACAGCCCGAAGCGACGCTGGAGGTCCCCCAGTTGTCCGGGAAGGCGCGGTTGTCCCGGCTGCCGGCCGTGCTGACCGGGCCCGCCCTGCTGACCCGGTGCGCCATGACCTCCCGGCACGCCCGCCTGGTGCGGCACCACACCCGTCGCCTGCTCGGCCATGAGCGCCTCCGAGGACTGCAGCAGCACCGTGCCCGCTCCCACGAACTCGAACTGGTGCTCCTCGCCTGAGGTTCCACCGATGCCGGTCAGTGCCCGCACGCCCCCGATGACTCCGGTCAGATATCCGTGGTCGTAGTGATGGCAGGGTGAAGGGCAGTCGGCCCAGCCCACGAGGGCCTGCGGGTCGACCCGGATCGGCGGCTCCATGAACACCACCGGGCCGTTCGACGCGGCCACGAACTTTCCGGTTCCGATCAGGGTCACAAAGCCCGGAACGATGGATTGCTTCAGCGCGAGAGTTGGCTGAAAAGCGAGGAGGTTGCCCGAGCGAATGGTCAGGTTGCCGTCCTCCAAGTCGTACGAATTCACATCGAAGGCCCGGTCGGCGAGGAGCATCTTGCCCTGCCCGTCGGCCACTACCCAGTCGCTCGCGTGCAGCGGCGAATGGAAACTCGTGCGCACCAGACGGTCCAGGCGGCCGTGCCCGACGCCGTTGAACTCGATCGACCCGTAATAGGCGATCATCTTCCCCTTCTGCAGGAACCACTGGCTCCCCTTGAGCTCCACGCAGAAGGTGTACGCGTTCACGCTGTCGTCGCTCGGGAGCGTCATCGGGTCGAGAGGCGCGGGCGCTCCCGCGGGCATTGAGGGGTTCACAGCTTCTCCTCCGACGCCTGGACGTACACCGCACCGCTTCCGGACAGCTCCAGCTGGAACGCCTCGCCCGAGCCTCGTCCCACCATGTCGCGCCAGCCGAGCGCCGTGGAGAGCTTGTTGCGTACGTCCCCGTGGTGCGCCACATACGCCTGGGGGTCGACATGGACGGGGCGCCCCGGGGTGATGGGCACCTCGATGACGCCGCCGTGCGCCATGACGGCGACCGCGCCCTGACCCTTGAGGGTGGTTGTGAAGAGGCCCTGGCCCGTGACCTGGCCGCGGACCATGCCCATGACGCCGCCCTGCGAGCCCATGAACATCGTGCCCTGCTGGAGCGTCCCGTCGAAGGCGAGCAGCCGGTCAGCCTCCACATAGAGGGTCTCCCCGGAGAGGGTGATCACCTGGATGTGGTGGCCGCCGTGCCCGAAGAGGACCGTGCCGCTGCCTTCGACGGTCATCAGGGGAGTTGCCTCGCCGGCGACGCGGCGCCCGATCATCGAGGCGAGGCCGCCCTGCCCGCCCTGGATGTTGGGGGTGAACGCGACGTCTCCCTTGTAGGCCAGCATGGCGCCGCGCTGGCTGAACAACCGCTGGCCCGGCAGGATCGTCGCCTCGACCATCTTCGAGTTGATCTCTCGGAAGGGCATGTCAGACGTCCCCCGCGATCGTGTTCCGCTCGCTGGGCTGGACATAGACGAGCCCCTCGCCCTCGAAGCGGATCTGGAAGGCCTCGCCGCCGCCCTCGCCGAGCAACGTACGGAAAGTGACGCCCGACTGGAGGTTCTGGCGGAGGTCTCCTTGATGCGCGACATACGCCCCCGGGTCCACCGTCAGGGGATACTGCCGGCTCACGCGCAGCACCACCGCGGGCCCGTCGGACATGATCGCCGCCTGGCCCGAACCCTCGACGGTCGTGGTGAACAGGCCGTTGCCCTGCGAGGCGCCGCGGACGCCGGTGAAGTGGGTGCCGGTGCGCAGGCCCCCGTCCGTGCACAGGAGATTGCCGGACTCGACGAAGAGCTTCTCGCCGCGCAGCTGCACGAGGTTGATCTCGGTGGCGCGGTCGGCGAACCAGCACGTGCCGTGCCCCTTCACCTCCATCACCGTCATCTGCTCGCCGGTGATGCGACGGGTCACCACCCCCCGTATGCCCTCACCGCCGCCGGTCATCTTTTTGAAGGCCATCTGGCCGTCGTACGCGACCATCGAGCCGTTCTTCGCCTTGACGGCGTCACCGGACATGTCCACGGCGAGCACCCTGCTGCCTTGCAGTCGGAACGTTGCCACGCATCGACGGTAGCCGTCGGATATGGGGTCGGAACAGGGCAACGGCCCCTGAGCCAACCCGGAGGGAACCCGCAGGAGCCCCCGATGTCACAATGGGGGTCGCTTGTGCGTGCATTCACAAGATCGATGCCGCCGGGCTGCCCCGCCCCCTCGCTCCCGCCTCACACCGAAGGTGATCCGTGGACATCAAGACCGCTTCCGCACTCCGCCGCCTCCGTCTGGTCTCGGCCCCCGAGGCCGTCTCCTTCCTGCTCCTGCTCATCTGCTCGGTGCTCAAGCGGACCACGGAGTTCAACGCCGTGCCGGTGATGGGCATGGTCCACGGCGTGCTCTTCATCCTGTACGTGCTGTTCTGGCTCGACGCCTGGAACCGCACGAAGTGGAACGTGAAGACGGCCGCCCTGTACTTCGTCCTCTCCGTCCTGCCGGCCGGTGGCTTCTTCGCCGAGCGGAAGCTGAAGCGTGAGGCAGAGGCCGCCGTGATCGCGTCGCGCGCTCGTCGCGAAGGTGTCGTGAGCGCATGATCGTCGCCTTCTCCGTGACCCCGCTGGGTGTCGGCGAGGACGTGGGCGAGTACGTCGCCGACGCGGTCCGCGTGGTCCGTGAGTCCGGCCTGCCCAACCGGACCGACGCGATGTTCACCTCGGTCGAGGGCGAGTGGGACGAAGTGATGGACGTCGTCAAGCGTGCCGTCGCGGCGGTCGAGGCCCGGGCGCCGCGTGTCTCCGTCGTCATGAAGGCCGACATCCGCCCCGGCGTGACGGACGGGATGACGTCGAAGGTCGAGACGGTGGAGCGACACCTTTCCGCGTAGGCGCTTCGCCGCGCAGTCCCGCCTTTGCGCAGTCGCCTCCCTCCCTGTGCCGCAAGAGAAGCCCTCGCCGCCGGACGGCGAGGGCTTCTCTTCGTCCGCCGACTTGAGCGACCGCTCAAAAGTGCTTATGGTCCTCTTGAGCAGTCGCTCAAAACCGCACGGACATGGGGGTATGTCGTGAGCTTGTACGTCGAAGCGCGTATAGACGCCGACCTCGACGAGCTCTGGGCACGCACCCAGGAGCCGTCCCAGCACCAGCGCTGGGACCTCCGCTTCACCGAGATCACCTACTTGCCGCAGATGCCGGGCGAGCCGCGGCGCTTCCGGTACGGCACACGCGTCCTGCCCTTCCTCACCATCGCGGGCACCGGGATCTCCGCCGGCGAGAAGCGCCGCGCTGACGGCACCAGGACATCGGCCCTGCGCTTCTCGTCGCCGCACCCGCTGTCGCTCCTCCGCGAGGGCTCGGGCTACTGGCGTTACGTCCCCGCCGCCGACGGCGGCATCCGCTTCCTCACCGGCTACGACTACCGGCCGCGCTGGGGCCGCTTCGGCGCGCTCGCCGACCGTGCCGTCTTCCGCCCCTTGATGGGGTGGGCCACGGCCTGGTCCTTCGACCGGCTGCGGCTCTGGCTGGAGCGGGGGATCACGCCCGAGCGCCAGGTGCTGCACGCGCTGGCAGAGGTGGGCGTGCGGTTCGGGTGCGTGGTCACGGCCGTACTCGCCGCGCCGATGGTGGCGCTCGCGGTGCTGGCGCTCGCCTTCGTCCTGCCGCCCCTGCCGACGACACCGGCGGCGCGCCGCTGCCTGCGCAATCCACCGCCACGCACGCGTGCACCGCGCGTTCTGGCCACCCTCCAGGAGCGGTGATGCGGGCGTCGTCGATCTTCCGTACGGTGATGGGTGCCGAATTCGACCGCCTGCACCCACAGCTGCAACGCCGCTTCTCCGTGGGCCTGGCGAGCGGCGAGGCCTGCACGGGACGGGGCGTCATGGACCGCGTCTGGCACGGCGGAGGCTTCGTGAAGCCGTTCCTGGCCCTGGGCGGCACGCGCAACATCCTTGTCCCGCGGGCGGGTCGCCACGTGCCCTTCACCATCGAGAACGTGCCGTACGTCGACACGTTCGGCCGTGAGACGGTGAGCTTCGTGCGCACCTTCGATCTCCCTGGACGCTCCCGTCGCTTCGACGCCCAGATGGTCCTGGGCCCCCGGGGCGACCGGATCCTCGACTACCTGGGCACTCACCAGCACCTCGCGAGCGACCTCCACCTGCGGGCCGAACCGGACGGCTCCCTGCTGATCCGCTCCGGGGAGCACCGCTTCCGGGAGGGGCCGGTGGATGTCCGCGTCCCCGGCCTGATCGGCGGCGACGCGGAGGTGCGGGAGTCCTACGACGACGCGACGGGCCGCTTCCGTATCCGGGTCAGGGTGGTGAACCGGTACTTCGGGCCGCTCTTCGGGTACGAGGGTTCCTTCACGGCGGAGTACGCGGATGTCCGCGGCCGTGATGTGCGGCCGGGGTTGCGGCCCCTTCGCGAGGAGGCGAGGGCGTGAGCGCCGAGACGAAGCGGAAACTCCTCGAAGGGGCCCTGCGTACGTTGACGGAGCAGGGCATCGCGAAGACGTCCGCGCGGACGATCGCGGCTGCCGCCGGGGTCAATCAGGCGCTGGTCTTCTACCACTTCGGGTCCGTCGACGAGCTCTTGGCGGCGGCCTGCCGTCATGGCTCGGAGCAGCGGGTCTCGCGTTACCGGGAGCGGCTCGACGCGGTGTCCTCGCTGGCCGAACTCCTCGAATTCGGCCGTGAGATGCATCAGGAGGAGCGGGCCGCGGGTCATGTCGCGGTCCTTGGCCAGCTCCTCGCGGGCGCCCAGACGCAGCCTCGCCTCGCTCCTGCGACGGCGGCAGGTCTCGCCCTCTGGATCGAGGAGATCGAGAAGGTCCTGGTCCGAGTCTTCTCGGTGACGCCGCTGGGGGAGTTCGTGGATGCCGCGGGCCTTGCACGGGCGGTGGCGGCGTCCTTCGTGGGGATGGAGCTGTACGAGGGGGTGGACGAGGCAGGGGCGGGCAGGGCGTTGGATGCCCTGGAGCAGTTGTCCGTCCTGGTGGCGGCCGTCGAGGATTTGGGGCCGCTTGCGCAGCGGGCCATGCGGAGTCGCCTGCGGCGGGTTACGCGGCCCTGACGTCGCCCCCTGCGGCGGTGCGCCGCCCTCCCGAACGGCCTTTCCCGCCCACCCGCCCGATTGCCCCGCGTCCGACCCTGGACGAACAGGCCTTTCCCGCCCACCCGCCCGACTGCCCCGCGGAAATCCACTGACGGAGCAATCCTGTTGGACTCTTGCCCCGGCCTGTTCCGGCCCGCAACCCCAGCCGAACCGGTCACCGTAAGACCGCTCGCACGGACGCGTCCGGTTCGACACGCCGGGGAAACTCCACTTTTGTGTGGTTATCGGCTCGTTCGCACCTGAACCTGCCAGAGCCAGATCACCCACGACCTGGAGGGCGCTGTGCGGCCGGAGGGCTACGACTACGACACCCACAGCACACTCGCCGGACCGCTCACGGAGCCGGACGGCGGCAGCAGCGGCAGCGGCGAAGGCGGCCGCTATCGGGTGCAGTACAACAAGCTCCTCTCCAGTGAGCCCCACCGAATACGAGCGGTCCTCCTGATGACGCTCGCCCCCGTCCTCACCGGCCTCCTCCTCGTCTACCTCGTGTGGCCGACCCACTGGACGGAACGGGAGGGCGCCGACCGCTGGCTCATCTGGCTCGACGCCACGATGCTCGTGGCCATCGGCCTGATCGAGCTCTTCATGCTGGTCAACGTCATATCGATCGCCCACGCGACGCTGATGGCGCGGGACCCGATCCCGGTCACCCCCGAACCCGGCACCCGCGTCGCGTTCCTCACGACGTACGTCCCGGGCAAGGAGCCCCTCAGCATGGTCCGCGCCACCCTTGAGGGGGCGAAGGGCATACACCACACCGGCCCTCTCGACGTGTGGCTCCTGGACGAGGGTGACGACGAGGACGCCAAGGCTCTCTGCGCCGAACTCGACGTACGTCACTTCACCCGCAAGGGCGTGCCCGAGTGGAACCGCGAGAAGGGCGTCCACAAGGCCCGCACCAAGCACGGCAACTACAACGCCTGGCTCGCGATGCACGGCGGTGACTACGACTTCTTCGCCTCCGTGGACACCGACCACGTTCCGCTGCCCAACTTCCTCGAGCGGATGATGGGGTATTTCCGGGACGAGGACGTCGCCTTCGTCGTCGGGCCGCAGGTCTACGGGAACTACGACAGCCCCGTCACCAAGGCCGCCGAATCCCAGCAGTTCCTCTTCCACGCCCTGATCCAGCGCGCCGGCAACCGCTACCGCGCACCCATGTTCGTCGGCACCAACAACGTCGTACGCATCCAGGCGCTCCGTCAGGTCGGCGGCCTGTACGACTCCATCACCGAGGACATGGCGACCGGCTTCGAGCTGCACCGCCACAGGGACCCCGTCACCAAGCGCCACTGGCGGTCGGTCTACACCCCCGACGTCCTCGCCGTCGGCGAGGGGCCCGCTTCCTGGACGGACTTCTTCACCCAGCAGATGCGCTGGTCGCGCGGGACGTACGAGACGCTGTTCAAGCAGTACTGGAAAGCGCCGTTCACGATGCCGCCCGGCCGCCTCTTCTCGTACACGATGATGCTCGTCTACTACCCCATGACGGCGGTCAACTGGGTCCTCGGCGTGGCCAGTTGCGTGCTCTTCCTGTGGTTCGGCGCGTCCGGTACGCAAGTCGCCGCGTCCATCTGGCTCATGCTCTACAGCGACGCCGCGGCGCTCCAGGTGGGGCTCTACCTGTGGAACCGCCGCCACAACGTCTCCCCGCATGAGCCGCAGGGCTCCGGGGGCCTCGCCGGAATGGCGATGTCCGCGCTCTCCGCGCCCATCTACGCCAAGTCGCTCGGCGCCGCCGTCGTGCGCCGCCCGTGCCGCTTCGTGGTCACGCCCAAGGGCGGTGACGCGAGCCCCGACCGGCTGCTCACCTTCCGCATCCACCTCTTCTGGGCGGCGGTGCTCACCAGTTCACTGGCCGCCTCGTTCGTGCTCGGCCACACCCACGCGGCGATGCGCACCTGGGCCGTCCTGGCCCTGGTCATCTCCCTCGCCCCCGTCACCGTCTGGAGCTTCTCGCTGCTCAAGGAGCGCAGGGCACGCGTGGCACGCGAGGAGGTTCGCGGGCGGGCGCGGCAGCGTGGAAGGCAGGAGGCGGAGAGCATCGGCGCCGCGGCCGTGGACGGCGAGCCGGAGCCGGCGTTGGCCACCGGTACGACGACAGGAGGGAACTGACCCATGGCTTACCGGCCCTCTCAGCGGACGAAGAAGACAGTCCTGGGTGTCGGGGCGGGCGCGCTGCTCGTCGGGCTCAACGCACCGGCGGCGCTCTCCTTCGCCGAGGAGCAGTACTACGAGTACAAGATCTCGCAGCCCGGCTACAAGGCCAAGTACGGCTCCTGGAAGCAGATCGGCATCCCCGAGGAGTTCCGCACCAACGCCATCCACGCCGCGCTCCTGCACACCGGCAAGGTCCTGATCGTCGCGGGCTCCGGGAACGAGCAGAAGAAGTTCGACGCGGGGGCGTTCGACACGATCCTGTGGGACCCGAAGAAGGACACCTTCAAGAAGGTCAGGACCCCGGAGGACTTCTTCTGCTCGGGCCACGCCCAACTCCCCGACGGCCGGCTCCTGGTGGCGGGCGGCACGGCGCGCTACGAACTCCTCGACGGGGAGATCGACCGGGCCGGCGGCGGCATGCGCGTCAAGAACGAGAACCCCGACAAGGCCATCGTCCTCAAGAAGGGCACCCGTTTCCGCTCGCCGTCAGGCGTCGAGTACGTCAGCAAGTTCGACGTCAGGGTCCCCAAGGCCGAGCGGGACTACCAGATCACGTACTCCAAGTCCGGCGTGATGAAGCCCTGGAAGACGACGATCAAGGCGAGTGAGGCGCGCGTCTTCGTCGAGGCCGCCCGGGAGGGCGAAGAGTTCGCCACGCAGAAGTCGGCGCAGTACGAGATCGAGGGCCTCACCGGCAAGGCGGCGGACAACGCGTACGGGATCGCCGAGAAGATCACCATGGACAAGCAGGACTTCCAGGGGATCAAGGCGGCGTACGAGTTCGACCCGAAGGCCGAGAAGTACATCCCCGTGGAGCCGATGAAGAAGGCCCGCTGGTACCCCACGCTCGTCGGCCTCGACGACGGCAAGGTGCTCGCGGTCTCCGGCCTCGACGACGTGGGCATGATCGACCCGGGCGACAACGAGATCTACGACCCGAAGACGAAGAAGTGGACCAACGGCCCCAAGCGCTACTTCCCGACCTACCCCGCGCTCTTCCTCACCAAGGGCGGCAAGCTCTTCTACCCGGCGTCGAACGCGGGCTACGGCCCCGCCGACAAGGGCCGTGAGCCCGGCCTCTGGGACCTGAAGACCAACAAGTTCGAGAAGATCCCCGGCCTTGTCGACCTCGACCAGACGGAGACGTCCGCGTCCCTCCTGCTGCCCCCGGCGCAGGACCAGAAGGTGATGATCCTGGGCGGCGGAGGCGTCGGCGAGTCCGACAAGTCGACCCGGCGCACGGCCGTGGTGGACCTCAAGGAGAAGAGCCCCTCCTTCAGGACGGGGCCCGAACTGCCGCAGGGCACGCGCTACCTGAACAGCGTGATCCTGCCGGACGACTCGGTGTTCACGTCCAACGGCTCCAAGGACTACCGGGGGCGTGGGGCGAGCAACATCCTCAAGGCGCAGTTCTACGACCCCAAGTCGAACAGCTTCCGGCAGGCCGCCTCTCCCAAGGTGGGCCGCAACTACCACTCCGAGGCGCTGCTCCTGCCCGACGGACGGGTCGTCACGTTCGGCTCCGACCCGCTCTTCGACAACCAGGAGAACACCAAGCTCGGCCACTTCGAGCAGCGCATGGAGGTCTTCACGCCGCCCACGCTGCACAAGGCGGGCAACAACCGTCCGGTTCTGGGCGAGGGCCCCGAGGAGTTGGCGGCGGACGGCCGCGCGACGTTCCGCACCAAGAGCCCCGAGAAGATCGCCTCGGCCCGCCTGATGCGCCCCAGCGCGGTGACGCACACGACGGACGTCGAGCAGCGGTCCATCGCGCTCGGCCTCACGAAGGGCAAGGGCGAGGTGACCGTGGAGGTACCCAGGGGTGACACCGCACTGGTGCCGCCGGGCTGGTACATGCTGTTCGTGACGGACCAGGACGGCACGTCGTCGGAGGCGAAGTGGATCCACGTGAGCGGGGCGTAGCCGTAGCCAAGACCTTAAGCCGCCGCGGTCAGGTGGCCTTGGCGTTGCGCGCGAGACCGAGCGCGTAGTCGGGCCACCACTGGCCCGCGGCCGGTCCGCCCCGGCACGGCCCGTCCGAGTCGCCGGGCCGCTTGATCCACAGGACCGCGTCGAGCAGCGCGTCACCCGTCTTGTCCGTGGGCGGTGTGCCGAGACCGCGCCCCGGGGGATTGCACCAGGCGTCCTCACGGTCGCCGGCGAGCGGGCCCTTGCCGTTGCGGCTGGTGTCCATCACGAAGTGCTTGCCGCCGACGGTCCCCGAGAGGCTGCGGCCGTACGCCTTGATGGTCTCGTCGTCCTGGAAGTTCGACACGTTCAGCGAGAAGCCGTCCGCCTGCGCGATCCCCGCCTGCCGGAGCGGCTCGGCGAGCTTGTCGGCCTCGCTGATCCAGCCCGGGTTGCCCGCGTCCAGGTAGACCTTCACCCGGGGCTGCCGCTTGAGCCGCTGGATGGCTTCGGAGAGCAGTTGGTAGCGGTCGGCGTGGTACTCGGCGGGGGTGCAGCCGTCCACGATGTGCGGGATGGCGTCCGGCTCCAGGATGACGACGGCCGGTCTGTCGCCGATGGTGCCGGCGAACGTGTCGATCCACTGCCGGTAGAAGTCCGAGCTCTGCGCGCCGCCCGCGGAGTGCTGCCCGCAGTCGCGGTGCGGGATGTTGTACGCGACGAGCACGGCGGTGCGGTCCGCCTGCGCGGCGCCGTCGACGGCCGCCTTGATGTCCGGGGCCGGGTCGTCACCGGCGGGCCACACGGCCATGGGCTGCTCGGAGATCCGCTTGAGCGCGGCGGCGTCCTCGGTGCGGCCCTCCTGCTCCCACTGCCTGACCTGTCGGGCGGCAGCGCTCTGCGGGTCGACCCAGAAGGCGCTCTGCGGGGCCTTCTGGGTGGCCGCGGGGGAGGCGCCGGCCTCGGTGGCCGTCCCCTCCTTGCCCTTCGTGCCGGATTCGGAGGAGCACCCTGCCGTGAGCCCCAGCGCCGTGAGGGCCGTGAGTGCGGTGAACGTGCGGAGCAGCCGGTACATCCAGCCCCCTATGGGCGACGGTGACCGGGCAATCGTTACATAACGGTCCAATCGCCCTTGGTTACGACACTGGGGCGGGCCTCAGATACCCCCTCCGCTCCTCCGCCGCTCGCCAGCGCGATGCCGAGCGGAGTGCGTTCGTACAGCACCTGGTGTCCGTACCGCCGCGAGACCAGCAGCCCCGCGCCGCGCAGTGCGCCGAGGTGCGCGGAGACGGACGAGGGGGCGAGCCCCAGGCGATGTGCCAGGGCCGAGGTGGTGGCGGGGTCGGTGAGTGCGGCCAGGACGGAGGCCCGGCCCCGCCCCAGGAGCCTCACGAGCGCTTCGGAGGTGCGGTCGCTCGGCTCGGTCCAGAGCCCCGCGAGGCCGCGGGCGGGGTAGACGAGGGTCGGCTGCCAGGGTGGCTCGTGGCCGCCCACCACGTCGGGCCAGGCGAAGACGCTGGGCATCAGGACGAGGCCCTGCCCCGCCAGATGCCGCACGTGGTCGCCACGCCGGGCGACGGTCAGTGTGCCCCCGTCCCAGGCGATCCGCGGGTCGAGTTCGGCGACCAGCGCGCCGAGCCCGATCTCCGCGAGCCGCCGGGAGTGGAAGGCGACGTCCGCCTCCAGGAGCGCGCGCAGCCGGGGCCAGTCCGGCTCGACGAGGGTGCGCCAGGCGGCCTCCACGGCATCCGCGAGGTCCCGTACCGCGCGTGCGGGATCAGCGAGCAGGGCGCGCCCCTGCGGGGATTCGGCGGCCCCCGCGGTGCAGGCGAGCGCCCGCGCCAGTTCCTCCCGCGCCGCGTCGGGGTCGGCCGCGCGCACGGCCGCGATCTCCTCCTCGAAGGTGGCGGCGGGCCCGATGGGGGGCGGGCCGATGAAGTCCGGGGTGTAGCCGCGCATCGGCATCAGGAGCCACAGGGCGTCCAGTTCGAGCCCGGCACTCCCCGCGCGGATCCGCCGCAGCCACTGCGGGTGGTAGCCGTGCCGCTCGGGCCGCTTCAGGGTGCGCACGGCTTCCTGCGTCTCCCACAGCGGCGACACGGCGAACCGGCACCGCAGGAGGTCGTCAGGCCCGAAGTGCAACCGGTTCGGCACGCGCTCACCCCCATGATTCGCCTGGAACCGAAACTCTAGGGCGAGGGGCACGCGCGCGTGCAGGGTGCGCAGATGCCCGCACAGAACCCCAGCGCCCCCGAACCCTCCGGCTATCTCCGCCTCTTCACGGTCCGCGAGTTCCGTGCCGTCTTCCTCGCCCACGCGCTCTCGCTGCTCGGAGTGGTCGTCAGCGAGGTCGCGCTCACCGTGCTCGTGTACGGGCTCACCGGCTCGCCGCTGCTCAGCGCGCTCACCTTCGCCCTGGGGATGCTGCCCTACCTCGTGGGCGGGACCCTGCTGTCCGGGATCGCCGACCGGTATCCGCCGCGCCGGGTGCTCGTGCTGTGCGACATGGTGTGCGCCGGGTGCGCGGCGCTCATGACCCTGCCCGCCACGCCCGTCTTCGCGCTGCTCGCGCTGCGATGCGCCATCGCCCTCGTGTCGCCCGTCTTCCAGGGGACGCGGATGGCCACCCTCACCGACATCCTCGGGGACGGGGATCTGTTCATCCTCGGGCGCTCCCTGCTCCGGATCGTCTCGCAGAGCTCCGTGCTCGTCGGGTTCGGGCTCGGCGGCGTCCTGCTCACCGTCGTGTCACCGCGCGGGGCGCTCCTCATCACCGTCTGCACGTTCGCCGCGTCGGCGCTGCTCCTGCGGTGCGGCACCCGGCGCAGGCCCGCGCGCGGAGGCGGCGGGTCCGCCCTGATGAAGTACTCGCTCAGCGGCGTCGGACAGGTGCTCGGCGACCGCCGGATCAGGGCGCTGCTGCTCCTGCTCTGGGCGCCGCCGATGTTCATGGTCGCCCCGGAGGCGCTCGCCGCGCCGTACGCCGATCAGATCGGCGTCGGCGTCGCGGGCGTCGGGCTTCTGATGTGCGCGCTGCCGGTCGGCACGATCGCCGCGGAGCTGTACGCGGGGTCCGTGCTCTCCGCGACCTCCCGCGCCCGCGTCGCGCTGCCGCTCGCCTCCGTCACGCTCCTGCCGCTCACGGTGTACGTGGTCACGCCGGGCCTGATGTGGGCGATGCTCGCCCTGGTGCTCGCCGGTGCCGGATCGGCGTACACGCTGGGCGTCGACCGGTGGTTCGTCGACGCCGTCCCCGAGGAGCTGCGCGGGCGGGCCATGACCGTGCACACGGCGGGGCTCATGACGATCCAGGGGGCCGGGATGGCGCTCGCCGGGCTCGCGGCGGAGTTCTTCGCGGTGAGCACCGTCGTCACGGCCGCGGGCGCGCTCGGCACGCTCTGCTGCCTCGCGCTGGCCGCCGAGGTCCGGGCAACGCGCCGTACGGCCGACGGCCGACCCGCCGACCTACGGGAACAGGGGACCGAATCCCGAGACGGGGCTGACCACCATGTGACCGGCGGGTAAGGTCTTTGGCGTGCCGAAGCCGCTCAGCCTCCCCTTCGATCCCATCGCCCGCGCCGACGAACTCTGGAAGCAGCGCTGGGGGTCCGTACCGGCCATGGGCGCGATCACCTCGATCATGCGGGCGCACCAGATCCTCCTCGGTGAGGTCGACGCGGTCGTCAAGCCGTACGGGCTGACCTTCGCGCGGTACGAGGCGCTGGTCCTTCTCACGTTCTCGCAGGCGGGCGAGTTGCCGATGTCCAAGATCGGCGAGCGGCTCATGGTCCATCCCACCTCCGTGACCAACACCGTCGACCGCCTGGTCAAGTCCGGACTGGTCGACAAGCGCCCCAATCCGAACGACGGGCGCGGCACCCTCGCCTCCATCACGGAGAAGGGCCGCGAGGTCGTCGAGGCGGCCACCCGCGAGCTGATGGCCATGGACTTCGGGCTCGGGGTGTACGACGCCGAGGAGTGCGCGGAGATCTTCGCGATGCTGCGGCCCTTGCGGGTGGCGGCGGAGGACTTCGAGGAGCAGTAGAGGGGCGGTTGAACCCCGCGTTCCGGTCGTGCCGGGGCCGCCGGAAGATCGCGCAAAACGGGCCGATACGCTCGTAGGCATGAAGCGAAGCGTGCTGACCCGTTACCGGGTGATGGCCTATGTCACCGCCGTCATGTTGCTCGTGCTGTGCACCTGCATGATTTTCAAGTACGGCTTCGACAAGGGCGAGGGCCTGACGCTGGTCGTCTCCCAGGTCCACGGCGTCCTCTACATCATCTACCTGATCTTCGCCTTCGACCTGGGCTCCAAGGCGAAGTGGCCGTTCGGGAAGCTGCTCTGGGTGCTCGTCTCGGGCACCATCCCCACCGCCGCGTTCTTCGTGGAGCGCAAGGTCGCGCGTGAGGTCGAGCCGCTGATCGTCGACGGCTCCCCGGCCACCGCCAAAGCGTAACCACGCCGCCACGGACAGACCCGTGGCGGTGAGCCATCGACATTTACTAGGACGTCCAAGTAAATTCGAAGGTATGGACGCTGACGCCATCGAGGAGGGCCGCCGTCGCTGGCAGGCCCGGTACGACACCGCGAAGAAGCGCGACGCGGATTTCACCACGCTCTCCGGCGACCCGGTCGAGCCCGTCTACGGGCCACGGCCCGGGGACGCCTATGAGGGATTCGAACGGATCGGATGGCCCGGCGAATACCCCTTCACCCGCGGACTCCACGCCACCGGCTACCGCGGCCGGACCTGGACCATCCGCCAGTTCGCCGGCTTCGGCAACGCCGAGCAGACGAACGAGCGCTACAAGACGATCCTGGCCAACGGCGGCGGCGGACTCTCCGTGGCCTTCGACATGCCGACCCTGATGGGCCGGGACTCCGACGAGCCCCAGTCCCTCGGCGAGGTCGGGCACTGCGGGGTCGCCATCGACTCGGCCGCCGACATGGAGGTCCTGTTCCAGGACATCCCGCTCGGTGACGTCACGACGTCGATGACGATCTCCGGACCCGCCGTCCCCGTCTTCTGCATGTATCTGGTCGCCGCCGAACGGCAGGGCATCGACCCGGCCGTCCTGAACGGCACGCTCCAGACGGACATCTTCAAGGAGTACATCGCCCAGAAGGAGTGGCTCTTCCAGCCCGAGCCGCACCTGCGCCTCATCGGCGACCTGATGGAGCACTGCGCGCGCGACATCCCCGCCTACAAGCCCCTGTCGGTCTCCGGCTACCACATCCGCGAGGCCGGTGCCACGGCCGCGCAGGAGCTCGCGTACACCCTCGCGGACGGCTTCGGATACGTCGAGCTCGGCCTGAGCCGCGGCATGGACGTGGACGTCTTCGCGCCCGGACTCAGCTTCTTCTTCGACGCTCACCTGGACTTCTTCGAGGAGATCGCCAAGTTCCGCGCCGCGCGCCGCATCTGGGCCCGCTGGATGCGGGACGTGTACGGCGCGAAGACCGACAAGGCCCAGTGGCTGCGCTTCCACACGCAGACCGCGGGCGTCTCGCTCACCGCCCAGCAGCCCTACAACAACGTCGTACGCACCGCCGTCGAGGCCCTCTCCGCGGTCCTCGGCGGCACGAACTCCCTGCACACGAACGCCCTCGACGAGACCCTCGCGCTGCCGAGCGAGCAGGCCGCCGAGATCGCGCTGCGCACGCAGCAGGTGCTCATGGAGGAGACGGGCGTCGCCAACGTCGCGGACCCGCTGGGCGGCTCCTGGTACGTCGAGCAGCTCACCGACCGCATCGAGGCCGACGCCGAGAAGATCTTCGAGCAGATCAAGGAGCGCGGGCGCCGGGCGCACCCCAACGGGGAGCACCCCATCGGTCCCATGACCTCCGGCATCCTGCGCGGCATCGAGGACGGCTGGTTCACCGGTGAGATCGCCGAGTCGGCGTTCCAGTACCAGCAGTCCCTGGAGAAGGGCGACAAGCGCGTCGTGGGCGTCAACGTCCACCACGGGTCCGTCACCGGCGACCTGGAGATCCTCCGGGTCTCCCACGAGGTGGAGCGGGAGCAGGTCAAGGCCCTCGGCGTGCGCCGCTCGGCGCGGGACGATGCGCGGGTGCGGGCCTCGCTTGACGCCATGCTGGCGGCTGCGCGGGACGGGGCGAACATGATCCCGCCCATGCTGGAGGCGGTCCGTGCGGAGGCCACCCTCGGGGAGATCTGTGGTGTCCTGCGGGACGAGTGGGGGATTTACACCGAACCGCCGGGGTTCTAGCTCGGTGCTTTAGGTGCGTGGGGATCTGCGGGGCCATTGTGGCTGGTCGCGCAGTTCCCCGCGCCCCTTAAAGGCCCGTCGTGGCTGGTCGCGCCCGCGCGGCGGAGCCGCATGTGTCACAGCCCCGCGCCCCTGAAAGGCCCCTGCGGGGCCCTCTTGGAACCCGGCCGGAATTTGTGGGTGTCAGATGCAAGGAGCTGGGTAGGCGCGCGCTCGCGTCAGTTCCGCCTGCCCCAGGAGTCTCCCTGTGTCACCCGTGAGCCCGTCCGGCCCCACCCGTACCGCCGTGATCGCCATCGGAGCCGCGACGCTCACTCTTCTCGGTGCGCTGACGGTGTACGGCTCCGGAGAGGTGAGCGCGAGCCCGCCCGCCGAGCCGAAGGTCCAGGACACCTTCGACTCGCTCGGCCCCGACGTGCACGCGGCGAAGCTCTCGAACGGCCGGACGGCTCACTACTCCGACACCGGAGACAAGAAGGGCAAGCCCGTCCTGTTCATAGGCGGCACCGGCACGAGCGCCCGCGCCGCGCACATGACGGACTTCTTCCGCACCACCCGCGAGGACCTGGGCCTGCGCCTCATCTCCGTCGAGCGCAACGGCTTCGGCGACACGGAGTACGACGAGAAGCTCGGCAAGGCCGACTTCGCCGCCGACACCCTCGAGGTCCTCGACAAGCTCGGCGTGGACGACGTGAGCGTGATCGCGATCTCGGGCGGCGGCCCCTACGCGGCGGAACTCGCCGGGCGCGCCCCCGAGCGGATCTCCGCCCTGCACCTCGCCGCCGCCCTGCCGCCCTACGGCACGAAGCCCGCGTACTGCTCGATGTCCGACGACGAGCTCGCCGCCACCGTGAAGGACTCGATCAGGGACCCGCGCAAGTGGTGGGCGTTCCCCGACGACAGCCCCGTGAAGTCCATACCGGGCTTCGCCGACACGGCGTACGAGGAAGGCGCTCGCACCTACAACCAGCGCGGTCAGCAGGCGGACCCCGCGCCGCAGGTGCACGAGCAGAAGCTGTACTGCGGGCGGCCGGGCCCCGACCTCGCGAAGCTCGACGCCCCCGTCTACCTCTACGGCGGCGAGAAGGACACGACCGTGCCGCCGGCCACCCTCAAGACCTGGCAGGACGAGCTGCCGGGCAAGGCGAAGGTGCGTACCTACGCGGACTCCGGGCACGACGTGCAGTACCGCCACTGGGACCAGATCCTGGTCGACCTGGCGGGACACGGCGACCGCACGGTCATCTGCCGCGGCGATCACACGCGCGTTCTCCCCGCCGACGAGGCCGACCGGCTGCTCGCCAAGGGCAAGGCCACGCTCGGCAGCTGCGCCTGGAAGAACGACTAGCCGGCCGCGCACGATCAACCCGGCAGCGTCAGCCGGAACAGCGCGCCCCCGCCGGGCGCCCTCTCCGCCGCGAGCTCCGCTCCGTGCGCGTGGGCGATCTGGCGGGCCATCGCGAGGCCGAGGCCCGAGCCCGGCAGGGCGCGCGCCTTCTCGGCGCGGTAGAAGCGGTCGAAGACGTACGGCAGATCCTCCTGAGCGATACCGGGACCGTGGTCGCGGACCGTCAGGGCGGCAGGGGTGAGGGAGACCTCCACGGGCGTGCCCGGCGGGCTGAACTTCGCCGCGTTGTCCAGGAGATTGGTGACGAGGCGGGAGAGGCGCGCGGGGACACCGGGGATGCTCGCGCCGACGGCGTCCGGTGCCACCCGCAGCGTGAACGGCACCTGCGGCCAGTGGCCGCGCGCCGCGTCGACGACGTGCGTGAGCAGGGGGGCCAGCCGCACCTCTTCGAGGAGGGGCTGCGGCTCCTCGTCGCGTGCCAGCTCGATCAGGTCGTTGACCATGCCGGTGACCTCGCGGAGCTGACGGCCGAGCGCGCCGGACGCCCGGTCGCGCTGAGCCTCGGTCAACCGGTCGCCGCGGGCCAGGAGTTCGGCGTTCGTACGCAGCGCGGTCAGCGGCGTACGCAGCTCGTGCGAGGCATCGGCGACCAGGCGACGGCGTGCCGTGACCGACTCCTCCAGCTCGGCCAGCATCGCGTTGAACGCGGCGGCCAGGCGGGTCACCTCGTCCTCGCGGCCCGGCGGCCCCGGCGGCAGCTCGATGCGGTGGCGGGCGTCACGGGTCGCCGCGATGCGCTCGGCCGTGGCGGTGAGGCGGGCGACCGGGGCGAGGCCGGTGCGCGAGACCCAGTAGCCGCCGAGCCCCGACAGGAGCACTCCGGCGCCGCCCACCGCGGAAAGCAGCCCCGCGGCCTGCCGCACGCCGCGCTCGGCGATGTCGGCGCGCAGGGCGACCTGGACGGCGTTCCCCGTGCCGTAGTTGGTCGTGTACATGCGGGTCGGCTTCCCGTACAGCGTCAGGCTCGTGTAGTACGGGGCGGCCCGGCCGCTCGCGACCTTCCTGGTGGACTCGGTGACCGGGAGCAGATAGGGCTTCGACGGGTCGTCCGCGGCGTCCGCGGGGACGATCTGGGAACAGGCGGGGGTGCCGGGGTAGCGGCACTCGTCCGTGACGACGCCCGGCTCGGCGTCGTACTCCCGCTGCTGGGCGATGAGGGTCGCCGACTGGGCGAGGTTCTGGTCGAGCTGCTGGTAGAGCTTGTAGCGGATGACGAGGAACGCGGCCACGCACACCCCGACCGCGACCAGGGCGACGGCCGCCGCCGCGGCGAGCGCGAGCCGGGTGCGCAGCGGACGCCTGCGCCGCCACCGCGCGCCGAGCCTGTGCCGGGCGCTCATGGGTTGCCCAGCCGGTAGCCGACGCCGTGCACGGTGTGCACGAGGCGGGGCTCGCCGTCCGACTCCAGCTTGCGGCGCAGGTAACCGACGTACACCGCGAGGGAGTTGGAGTCCGGCCCGAAGTCGCGCCCCCAGACCGACTCCTGGATGAGCTCGCGCGGAAGCACCTGCCCGGCGTTGCGCAGGAGCAGTTCAAGGAGGGCGGCCTCGGTGCGGCTGAACTCGACCGTGCGGTGGCCGCGGCGACCGGTGCGGGTCGACGGGTCGAGGACGAGATCGCCGTACGCGAGGTCGTCGGCGTCGACGGGGGAGTGCGGCTCCGGGGCGGCGCGGCGCAGCAGGGCACGGACGCGGGCGACCAGCTCGTCCAGCGCGAAGGGCTTCACCAGGTAGTCGTCGGCGCCCGCGTCGAGGCCGTCGACGCGTTCGCTCACCGAGCCGAGGGCGGTCAGGACGAGGACGGGGGTGCGGTCGCCGACGGCGCGCATCTGCCGGCAGACGGCGAGGCCGTCCATGACGGGCATCATCACGTCCAGGACCACCAGGTCCGGCTCCCAGCGGGCCACTGCCGAGAGCGCGCGCTGTCCGTCCGCGGCGCCGCGCACCACATGGCCCTCGACGGTGAGGCCGTCCTCGACCGCCGCGCGGACCTCGGGGTCGTCGTCGACCACGAGGATCTTGGCCGGTGACGGGCCGCCGCCGGTCGCGGGCGGCCTGGGCCTGCTCGTGAAGCTCATGGACCCAAGGTGCCAAACGCGGCTCTTAAAACCCTCTTAGACCTGCTCGTGATGCTCCATTGCCATGCGAACACCCGATATGCGATCTCCCGAGACAGGGCCCCGTGCCAACGGGCGGGCCCCTCTCTCCGTCGTCATCGGCGCGGGCGGCACCGGTGGACACATCTATCCCGGGCTCGCCCTCGCCGACGCCCTGCGCCGGGCGGTGCCGAGCGCGGTCGTCTCCTTCGTCGGCACGGAACGGGGCCTTGAGACCCGGCTGATACCGGAGGCCGGGTACCGCCTCCACACCGTCGACATGATCCCGTTCGACCCGTCGCTCGGCGCCAAGCGGTTCCTCCTGCCCGCCGCCCTGGTGAAGTCCGGCGTCCAGTGCCGCGCGATCCTGCGGGAGCAGGGGGCGCAGGTCGCGGTCGGGATGGGCGGCTACCCGAGCGCTCCCGTCATCGTCGGCGCCCGGATGGCGGCCCTGCCGAGTCTGATCCACGAGTCCAACGCGGTGCCGGGCCGGGCCAACCGCTTCGCGGCCCGCCTCACCCCGAACATCGCCGTCGCCTTCGACCGCAGCCGGGAGCATCTGCCGGGCGGCGAGCGCGCGTACACCACCGGGATGCCCATCGCGGCGCCCCTCGCCGCGCTCGACCGGGGCGCGCTGCGGGCCGGGGCCCGCCGGGAGTACGGGGTGCCGGACGCGGCCCGGCTGCTGCTCTTCAACGGCGGCAGCCTCGGCGCCGCCCGGCTGACCGAGGCGGCCGTGGGGCTCGCGGCGCGCTGGCGGCACCGCCCCGACGTACAGCTGCTGATCAAGACGGGACCCGCCGCGCTCGACGAGACGCGGCGGCGCCTGACGGAGGCGGGCGTGGAGGCGACCGCCCGCGCCGTGCCCTATCTCGACCGGATGGACCTCGCGTACGCGGCGGCCGATCTGGTGATCTGCCGCGCCGGTTCGGCGACCGTCGCCGAGCTCGCCGCCACCGGGGTTCCCGCCGTCCTCGTCCCCTATCCGCACGCGCCCGGCGACCACCAGACCCACAACGCGCGCGTCCTGTGCGACGCGGGCGCGGGGCTGTTGCTGCCCGACGGAGAGACGACGGCCGCACGGCTCGCGGAGCTCGTCGGACCGCTGCTCGCCGATCCGGCGCGGCTGGCCGCGATGAGCGGGGCGGCCGACCCGGGCCCGCATGCGCGGGCCGCCGATCTGCTCGCCGAGCGGGTCATCGAACTCACCCACCACACACCGCACCTGGAGTACGCATGAGCAGCGACGACACCACCTTCAGCTGGGCCGGCCGCACGGTCCTTGTCACCGGGGCCGAGGGCTTCATCGGCTCGACGCTCGTCGACCTGCTCCTGGAGCAGGGCGCGAAGGTCCGCGCCTTCGTGCACTACAAGCCGTACGCGGAGAAGGGCCACCTCGCGCATCTCCTCGGGGACCCGCGGGTCGAGATGCTCGCGGGCGACGTCCGTGACGCGGGGCGCGTGATGGACGCGGTCGCGGGCTGCGACACGGTCTTCCACCTGGCCGCGCTGATCGGGATTCCGTACTCGTACGACTCACCGGGGGCGTACGTCCAGACGAACGTCGTCGGTACGGAGAACGTGGCGGAGGCGTGCAGGCGGCACGACGTGCGGCGGCTCGTCCACACCTCCACGAGCGAGGTGTACGGGACGGCGCTGACGGCTCCCATCAGCGAGTCCCATCCCCTCCAGCCCCAATCCCCGTACTCCGCCTCGAAGATCGGCGCCGACATGACGGTGCTCTCGCACTGGCACGCGTTCGAGCTGCCGGTGACGGTGGTCCGCCCCTTCAACACCTATGGCCCGCGGCAGTCGGCCCGCGCGGTGATTCCCGCGATCCTGGCCCAACTGCACTCCGGTGCGCGGGAGATCAAGCTGGGCTCACTGACACCCACTCGGGACTTCACGTACGTGACGGACACCGCGCGGGGCTTCATGGCCCTGGCGCGGTGCGACGCGGCTCTCGGCCACGCGGTCAACCTCGGCGTGGGCCAGGAGATCTCGATCGGTGCGCTGGCCGAGGCGCTGATCGAGGCGTCCGGTCGCGAGGCGAAGGTGGTCGTCGACCCGTCCCGCCTGCGTCCCTCGGGGAGCGAGGTCCAGCGGCTCCTGTCGGACAACTCCCGGGCGAGGGCCTTGGCGGGCTGGACTCCGTCGGTTTCCTTGAGTGAGGGGCTGAAGAGGACGTCGTCCTGGGTCGCGGACCATCTCCACCTCTTCGCGGCGGACCGCTACCAGGTCTGACTTTCGCCTGCGGGGCGGTGGCGCGGAGGCGCGGAGGCGGGCGGGTCAGGGGCTGGTGGTGGCCTCCGGCCCGGCAGCCGCCGCCAAGCCGCCCAGCAGGAGCAGCGTGAAGCTGCGGGCCCAGGCCTCGTCGACCGGTTCCGCGCTGACCAGGGTGCGGTGGACCACCGCGCCGGCGATCACGTCGAAGATGAGGTCGGCCGTGCGCCGGGCGGCGGCGGGATCGGGTTCGGGCGGCAGCTCCCCGCGGTCCTGGGCCCGCTTGCGCCCCGCCAGGACCAGCCGCTTCTGGCGGTCCACGATCGACGTACGGATCCGCTCCCGCAGCGGCTCGTCCGACGTCGACTCCGCCACCACGGCCATCAACGCGGTCTTCGTCTCGGGACGGCCGAGCAGCGCCGCGAACTGCAGCACCACGCCCTCGATGTCCGCCGCCAGGCTGCCGCGGTCCGGCAGTTCCAGCTCGTCGAACAGCTCCGCCACCGCGTCCACGACCAGCTCGCTCTTGCCCGCCCAGCGCCGGTACAGGGTCGTCTTGGCGACGCCCGCGCGCGTGGCGACATCTCCGAGGGTCAGCTTGGACCAGCCGAGCTCGACCAGGGCCTGACGGGTCGACTCCAGGATCGCGGTGTCCGCCGCGGCGTTGCGGGGGCGGCCACCGGTACGGGCGTGAGGGGGGAAGCGGTGCTGCATCCCGCGACCATACCGGCCAGTACGGAAAGGGTCTGAGCGGCGGCGCGTGAGGCAGATCACCGGAGTTCTCGCAGGCCCGCCGTCCCCTCGGCATCGCATGGCAGTTACGCTACGAGCCGTAGCGAAAGAAGAGCGGGCGGGACGAACGGCAACTCCTCGGCGCCCGCTTTCTTTCGCCGCGAACGAACAGCGACAACCACAGCACGACCACAGCGACAACCAGAGCGGCAAGCACCGGCGCAGGGTGGGGACCCTGCGCCGCAACCATCGGTCCTCCTCGGGACCTTGGCGCCACGACCGTCCGCGGCCCCGCAATCCGGCGGGGGGCCTCGGACGGGCGCGGTTCCGGCACGGCTTGGGGGAGGATGTACTCATGCAGCCACGGAACATGTCCATGAGCGGAGTCGTCGACCTCGCCGCCGTGAAGGCGGCCCAGGAGGCCAAGGCGAAGGCGGAGCAGGCGCGCGCCGAAGCGGCCAGGCAGGGCGGGGGTGCCGTATCGGGCGTCTCCCCGTCGAGTCTCGTCATCGACGTAGACGAGGCCGGGTTCGAGCGCGAGGTCCTGCAGCGCTCCACCGAAGTGCCCGTCGTCATCGACTTCTGGGCCGAGTGGTGCGAGCCGTGCAAGCAGCTGAGCCCGCTGCTCGAAGGCCTCGCGCGGGAGTACAACGGCCGTTTCGTCCTCGCCAAGATCGACGTCGACGCCAACCAGATGCTGATGCAGCAGTTCGGGGTCCAGGGGATCCCGGCCGTCTTCGCGGTGGTGGCCGGGCAGGCCCTGCCGCTCTTCCAGGGCGCGGCCCCGGTGGAGCAGATCCGCCAGACCCTGGACCAGTTGATCCAGGTCGGCGAGGAGCGCTTCGGTCTGACCGGCCTCGCCGTCGACCCGGACGCACAGGGCGAGGAGCGGCAGGACGCCCCCGTCGCCGAGGCGCCCCCGGGGCCGTACGACGCCCTGCTCGAAGCCGCTGTCCAGGCGCTGGACGCGGGCGACTTCGGCGGCGCCGTCCAGGCGTACCGCAACGTACTGAACGACGACCCCGGCAACACCGAGGCCAAGCTCGGCCTGGCCCAGGCCGAACTGCTGCGGCGCGTACAGGGCCTTGACCCGCAGCAGGTGCGCAAGGACGCCGCCGACCGGCCCACGGACGTGGCCGCGCAGATCGTCGCCGCCGACCTGGATCTGGTCGGCGGGCACGTGGAGGACGCCTTCGGGCGGCTCATCGACGCGGTGCGGCGCACGGCGGGAGAGGACCGGGACGCCGCGCGCGTGCGGCTCCTCGAACTCCTTGAGGTGGTCGGCTCGGACGACCCCCGGGTGACGGCGGCGCGGACGCAGCTCGCGCGGGTGCTCTTCTGATCCGTTCCCCCGGTCGTTCGCTGACCAGTCCCTAAACGCCGGGGCTTGTGATGCCCGAGTGAAAATTCGCCGCCAAGGCGTCACAGTGGCCGCGCTTTACCAAAACTTGGTAAACGCGGCCACTGTTACTCGGAGTAAGGCCAGGTCGGTCTTGTGTCCCGTTGTGCCCTTCAACATCCTGGTCTGTTCCTGCCCATGGGTGCACCGTCCGTGGCCGACCGATACCGCCCGGTCGTGGTTCGGTTATCGCTCCGTTACTAGCCAGTAACGAAGCCCCTTGTGCGGGGACCGAGAATGCACCACGATCGGCGACGCTCGGTCCAATAACCCGCAGCCCGAAAGCCAGTCGGGAGCGGGCTTTCTGGGTCCCCACCGAGCAGGCCGGAGACACCCCGTCACCGGCCTTGGACAGGGGGGTCTCTGCCATCGGCAGGGCCTGTCCGGCAGGTTGTGCGTGTCGCGTGCGACCAGTGGTTGTCGCTCGGGGGTGATCTCCCGAGGACGTAGCGCTTCTCCCATCCCTGCCCGACTGAGCCGCCCGAACGGGATCAGTCAGGGCCGGAGATGTACGTCCGAGAAGGAGGAAAGTCATGGAGTCCGTGGCTCGTGGCGGAACCAGATGGAAGCGGTTCGCCGTAGTCATGGTGCCGAGCGTCGCGGCGACTGCCGCGATAGGCGTGGCCCTCTCGCAGGGTGCACTCGCGGCATCGTTCAGTGTGTCCGGTCAGCAGTTCAAGGTGACTGCCGACCAGCTCGACGGTACGGGTTTCGTCCAGTACGGGGCGCTCGACAGCGGCAAGTCGGGTAACCACCCGGTCGCCGTCGTCGGCCTCGAATCAGCCAAGATCACCAACCTGTGTCAGTCCGTCGTCGTTCCGGTCCCCGTCTTCGGCGACGTGTCGATGACCCTCAAGGCCGGCGCCAAGGGCGGCCCCAGGGTCGAGGCGAAGAAGCTCTACATCGACGCCGATGACCTGAAGGCCGACGCGACGTTCACCAACGTCGACATCGGTGTCTCGGTCGACCAGACCACCAAGGGCCCGGGTCCGTCGAAGGGTGACAAGTACGCCCCCGACTCGTTCGCGCAGCAGGCTGACAAGGTGCGGTTCACCGACGTCAAGCAGCGCGCGTGGGCGACCACCGCCGGCACCTTCAAGCTCTCTGGTCTGGCCATGTCGGTCAAGAAGGGCAAGCACGAGTGCTACTGAGGCAACTGATGCCTTAGCACCGGTACTTGTTGCGAAGAACGGCCGGGCGCGGGGGCGCACGGATCTTGACCTCGACCGTCCCCGTGCCCGAATCCGCAGGACACACAGAACCAACGCCATTCCCCGAGGAGCTGTACGACATGAGCGCCGAAGCGCAAGTGGGACTGGGCGACAAGCTCGGCCGGATGCGCCGATCGTTCCGAGGGTGGCGCGGTCAGCGCCCGTTCTGGGGTGGTCTGCTGACGTTGCTCGGCGGCATCCCGATCATGTACTTCCCGTACGCGAACCTCACGATCGGCACGATGACGATCCGGATGGCGACGACCGCCGGTGCCGGTTCGCTCATCATCGGCGTCCTGCTCGTGGTGCTCGGCCTGACCATGTGGTTCCAGCCGCATTCCCGGATCTTCGCGGGTGTCGCGGCGATCCTGCTCGCCCTGGTCTCCCTGGTGGTCTCCAACTTCGGCGGCTTCGTCATCGGCTTCCTGCTCGCTCTGCTCGGTGGTGCCCTCGGCATCTCCTGGGCGGCGGCCAAGCCGGTGAAGGCATCCGCGAAGAAGCGGACCGAAGGCTCTGACGACGGGGCGCCGGAGCCCGCGGCCGCGGGGGCCGCGAACGGGGTGAGCGGCACTACGGACGATCTGTCAGGAACGAGCCCGGACAACGGGACGAACGGGAGGCACCGTGCCGGCTGACGAGGTGCACCAGGTGGACTCCGCGGGGGAGGCCCGCGCGAGATCCGGGCCGCGCCACGCGGCACCCAGAAAGCCGCTCCTCACCCGCCTGCATGTCCCGGCGGGCAAGGCGATAGCCATCGCGGCCATGCCGACCGCGGTCCTCATGGGCATGGGCCTGACCCCCCAGCTCGCGCAGGCCAAGCCGCTGCCGAAGAACCCCTTCCAGGACGGCCCGTGTGTCACGGCGCCGGACGATGCATCCGAGGCCACCAAGGAAGCCGACAAGGCTGCCGAGGAGAAGGCGGAGAAGGAGAAGGCCGAGCAGGCGGAGAAGGAAGCCGCCGACAAGGCCGACAAGACCGGCAAGGGCGACGACGGCAAGGCCACCGCCGAGCCGACGCCCGCTCCCGCCGCCGGTGACAAGGCGGGCTCGGACGCCGGTTCCGGCAAGGCCGAGCCGACTCCGTCGCCTTCGCAGGGCAAGGACGACAAGGACGCTGAGCCCGCTCCGGAGCCCTCCGAGAGCAAGAATCCGCTGGACCCGCTGGGTGTCGGCCCCGCGCTCGAGGACCTCTTCACGCCCGACGAGAAGGAGTCGAAGAGCCCCACGCCGACTCCCTCCGCCTCGGAGGAGAGCAAGTCCCCCCGGTCCGGTACGGACGCCGCGAAGGACACGGTGGACGACGTCACCAAGCCCGTCGAGGACACCGTCGGCGGGGTCACGGACGGCGTCAAGGACGGTGCGGGCAAGGCCGGGGACACGGTCGACAAGGCCAAGGAAGACGCCAAGGAAGACGCAGAGAAGGCCGCCGAGAAGGCTGCCGACGAGGCGGAGGCCGAGGAGTCCGCGGACCCGATGGCACCGGACGAGAACGGCAAGAAGCCGTTCCCGTGCGTCGTCGAGAAGAAGGTCGACGGAAAGGCCGAGCAGACGCCCGCGCCGATCCCGAACCAGCCGTGGCACCTGGAAGCCAGCTCGCTCACCCTCAAGGGCGCGGACTACCAGGGCGTCGTGAACCTGACGATGCCGGGCGGCAAGACCAAGCAGGCCCTGAAGTATGTCGTCCAGAACACGGACATCGGTGACCTGCACCAGATCGTCGAGGGCCCGGCCGGCAAGAAGTACCACGTCCAGGCCGAGAAGGGCTCCACGTCCACGATCCGTGGCGGCGAGACGACGATGTACACCGAGTCGATCTCCGGCAAGCTCTTCGGCCTGATACCGATCACGTTCGACCCGGAGCACCCGCCGCCCCTGAACATCCCGCTGATCTACTTCACGGACGTGAAGGTGCAGCAGGCGGGGCAGTTCGGCGGCAACCTGCACGTTCCCGGCCTGAGCCAGACGATCACCGACTGATCCTCGTACGATCAGCGGCCGGTCCCCAAGACCCCACCGGGAGCCGCAGAGCACTGAGGGCGCCCCCTGCATCAGGGGGCGCCCTCAGTGTCGTGTCAGGAGCGGGGATCAGCCGCGCTCGCCGCCCAGGTGGTGCACCCGGACCATGTTGGTGGTGCCGGGGACACCGGGGGGCGAACCTGCCGTGATGATCACGGTGTCGCCGTCGTTGAAGCGGTTCAGCCTCACCAGCTCGGCGTCCACGAGGTCGACCATCGCGTCGGTGTTGTCGACGTGCGGCACGACGTACGAGTCCACGCCCCAGCTCAGGGAGAGCTGGTTGCGGGTGGCCTCGTCGGTGGTGAAGGCCAGGATCGGCTGGGCCGCGCGGTAGCGGGACAGACGACGGGCCGTGTCACCGGACTGCGTGAAGGCGATCAGCGCCTCGGCGCCGAGGAAGTCCGCGATCTCGGCGGCGGCACGAGCCACCGAACCACCCTGCGTACGCGGCTTCTTGCCGGGCACGAGCGGCTGCAGACCCTTGGAGAGCAGCTCCTCCTCGGCCGCCGCGACGATCTTCGACATCGTCTTGACGGTCTCGATCGGGTAGGCGCCCACGGACGACTCGGCGGACAGCATGACCGCGTCCGCGCCGTCCAGGATCGCGTTGGCGACATCGGACGCCTCGGCGCGCGTGGGGCGCGAGTTGGTGATCATCGACTCCATCATCTGGGTCGCGACGATCACCGGCTTGGCGTTGCGGCGGCACATCTCCACGAGGCGCTTCTGCACCATCGGGACCTTTTCGAGCGGGTACTCGACGGCCAGGTCACCACGGGCGACCATGACGGCGTCGAAGGCCGCGACGACGCCCTCCATGTTGGCGACGGCCTGCGGCTTCTCCACCTTGGCGATGACGGGGACCCGGCGGCCCTCCTCGTCCATCACCTTGTGGACGTCCTTGACGTCGCTCGCGTCGCGCACGAAGGAGAGGGCGACCATGTCGCAGCCCATCTTCAGCGCGAAGCGCAGGTCCTCGATGTCCTTCTCGGAGAGCGCGGGCACGTTCACGGCCGCGCCGGGCAGGTTGATGCCCTTGTGGTCGGAGATGACGCCGCCCTCGACGACGATCGTCTTCACCTGCGGCCCGCTCACCTCGACGACGCGCAGCTCGACGTTGCCGTCGTTGATCAGGATCTGGTCGCCCTTGGAGACGTCACCGGGCAGGCCCTTGTAGGTGGTGCCACAGATGGTCTTGTCGCCGGGGACGTCCTCGGTGGTGATGGTGAACTCGTCACCGCGCACCAGCTCGACGGGGCCCTCGGCGAAGGTCTCCAGACGGATCTTCGGGCCCTGCAGGTCGGCGAGGACGCCGACGGCACGGCCGGTCTTGTCGGCAGCCGCACGGACGCGGTCGTACCGCCCCTGGTGTTCGGCGTGCGTGCCGTGGCTGAAGTTGAAGCGGGCCACATTCATGCCGGCCTCGATCAGCGAGACGAGCTGCTCTTCGGAGTCGACGGCGGGGCCCAGCGTGCAGACGATTTTGGAACGGCGCATAGGGGCGATCCTATCGGTTTGTTTCGCTACGGAATATTCCGTCTGGTGGAATCTACAAATGGGCGGAACTGCGCTCAGGCGTTGCGGTGACGAATTGCTGATGAATTGTGATTACGACGGGTTGTTATGACGGTTCCCGACCAGCGCGTAGGTCTGCTGCGCGATCTCCAGCTCCTCATCGGTGGGGACAACGGCGACCGCGACCCGCGCGTACTCCGGTGAGACGAGGCGGGCCTCGTCGGAACGTACAGCGTTGAGCTCTCCGTCGACCGCGAGCCCCAGCTCCTCCAGGCCCGCGACGGCAGCTTCCCGCACCGGCGCCGCGTTCTCACCGACCCCCGCCGTGAAGGCGACGGCGTCCACCCGGCCGAGTACGGCGTAGTAGGCGCCGATGTACTTCTTCAGACGGTGGATGTAGATGTCGAAGGCGAGCGTGGCCGCCTCGTCGCCCTCGTCGACGCGGCGCCGGATCTCCCGCATGTCGTTGTCGCCGCAGAGACCGACCAGACCGCTCTTCTTGTTGAGCAGGGTGTCGACCTCGTCGATCGACATCCCGCCGACGCGGGCCAGGTGAAAGACGACCGCCGGGTCCACGTCACCGGAACGAGTACCCATCACAAGACCCTCAAGCGGCGTGAGCCCCATCGAAGTCTCCACGCACCTGCCGCCCCGCACGGCGCTCGCGGAGGCGCCGTTGCCCAGGTGCAGCACGATGACGTTCACCTCCTGCGGCGTCCTGCCGAGCAGCTTGGCGGTCTGCCGGGACACGTACGCGTGCGACGTCCCATGGAAGCCGTAGCGCCGCACGCGGTGCTGGTCGGCGGTGGCCACGTCGATCGCGTAGCGCGCCGCCGACTCCGGCATCGTCGTGTGGAACGCCGTGTCGAAGACGGCGACCTGCGGGAGATCCGGGCGCAGCGCCTGGGCCGTACGGATGCCGGTGATGTTGGCCGGGTTGTGCAGCGGCGCCACCGGGACGAGCCGCTGGATCTCCGCGAGCACCTCGTCCGTGATGACCGTCGGCGCGCTGAACTTCAGCCCGCCGTGCACCACGCGGTGACCGATCGCGGCCAGCTCGGGGGAGTCGAGGCCGAGCCCGTCGGCCTTCAGTTCGGCGGCGACGGCCTTCAGCGCCGCCTCGTGGTCGGCGATCGGCTCCTCGCGCTCCCGCTCCTCGCCGCCGCCGGACAGCGGGGTGTGCTTGAGCCGCGAGGTCTCCTCGCCGATGCGCTCGACCAGGCCGACCGCGAGCCGCGAGCTGTCGCGCATGTCGAGCAGCTGGTACTTCACCGACGAGGAGCCGGAGTTGAGGACGAGGATACGGGTGGCGGTCACGGGGGAGGTGCTTTCTGTAGACGTTGTACGAAGTGGGATATCTGCCCTTTGATATCTGTCATCCGATATCGGGCCATAGGGCCATCGCTTATGTGCCGGCGGAGCCCTGCGCCTGGATCGCGGTGATCGCGACCGTATTGACGATGTCTTGGACGAGAGCGCCGCGGGACAAATCGTTGACCGGCTTGCGCAGGCCCTGGAGGACCGGGCCGACGGCGATGGCGCCCGCCGAGCGCTGGACGGCCTTGTACGTGTTGTTGCCGGTGTTCAGGTCCGGGAAGATCAGCACGCTGGCCTGCCCCGCGACCTCCGAGTCCGGCAGCTTCGTCGCCGCGACCGAGGGCTCCACGGCGGCGTCGTACTGGATCGGCCCCTCGATCTTCAGGTCGCTCCGGCTCTCCCGCACCAGCTCCGTCGCCTCGCGCACCTTGTCGACGTCGGCGCCCGAGCCGGACGTACCCGTCGAGTACGAGAGCATCGCGATCCGCGGCTCCACGCCGAACTGCTCGGCGGTGGCCGCCGCCTGGACGGCGATGTCGGCGAGCTGCTCGGCGTTCGGGTCCGGATTCACCGCGCAGTCGCCGTAGACGAGCACCTTGTCGGCGAGGCACATGAAGAAGACCGAGCTGACGATCGAGGCGTCGGGCTTCGTCTTGATGATCTCGAAGGCGGGCCGGATGGTGGCGGCCGTGGAGTGCACGGAACCCGACACCATGCCGTCGGCGAATCCTTCCTGCACCATCAGGGTGCCGAAGTAGTTCACGTCCGCGACGACGTCGTACGCGAGCTCGACGGTGACGCCCTTGTGGGCGCGCAGCTCGGCGTACTTGGCGGCGAAAGCGTCCCGCAGCTCGGAGGTCTGCGGGTCGATGAGCTGCGAATCGGCGAGATCGACGCCGAGGTCCGCGGCCTTCTTGCGGATCTGCTCGACCGGGCCGAGCAGCGTCAGGTCGCAGACGCCGCGGCGAAGCAGCACGTCGGCGGCGCGCAGGACGCGCTCCTCGGTGCCCTCGGGCAGCACGACGCGGCGCTTGTCGGAACGCGCCTGCTCCAGGAGCTTGTGCTCGAACATCATCGGCGTGACGCGGTCGCTGCTGGGGGCCTGTACGCGGCTGAGCAGCCCGGCCGTGTCGACGTACCGCTCGAAGAGCCCGAGGGCGGTCTCCGCCTTGCGGGGCGTGGCGGCGTTCAACTTCCCCTCCAAGGCGAAGAGTTCGCCCGCGGTGGGGAAGGAGCCGCCGGAGACCGCGATGACCGGGGTGCCGGGCGCGAGGCGGTCGGCGAGCTTCAGGATCGCCTCGCCGGGCTGCTCGTTGAGGGTGAGCAGGACGCCCGCGATGGGCGGCGTACCGGCGCTGTGCGCGGCGAGCGAGCCCACGACGAGGTCGGCGCGGTCGCCCGGGGTGACCACGAGGCAGCCCGGGGTCAGGGCGTTCAGGAAGTTCGGCAGCATCGCGCCGCCGAAGACGAAGTCGAGCGCGTCACGGGCGAGCCCCGCGTCGTCGCCGAGCACGACGCGGCCACCGAGCGCGTGGGTGATCTGGGCGACCGTGGGGGCGGCGAGTGCGGGCTCGTCCGGGAGGACGTAGGTGGGCACGGGGAGGGTGCCCGCGAGGCCCTCGTGGATCTCGTCGCGGTCGGCGGGCGCCACCCGGTTGGTGACCATCGCGAGGACGTCGCAGCCCAGGCTCTCGTACGCGCGGTAGGCGTTGCGCGTCTCGGCGCGGACGGACTCGGCGGTCTGCTTCTTGCCGCCGACGACGGGTATCACCGAGGCGCCGAACTCGTTGGCGAGGCGGGCGTTGAGGGACAGCTCGTCCGGGAGCTGGGTGTCGGCGAAGTCCGTGCCGAGCACGAGGACGATCTCGTAGTCCCGCGCCACTCGGTGGAAACGGTCGACGAGCCGGGAGACCAGCTCGTCGGTGCCCTGCTCGGCCTGGATCGCGGTGGCCTCGTGGTAGTCCATGCCGTACCCGGACGCCGCGTCCTGCGCGAGCCGGTAGCGGGCGCGGAGGAGGTCGAAGAGACGGTCGGGCCCGTCGTGGACCAGCGGCCGGAAGACCCCCACCCGGTCGACCTGGCGGGTCAGGAGTTCCATGACCCCCAGCTCGATGACCTGGCGGCCGTCGCCCCGGTCGATCCCGGTCACGTACACGCTGCGCGTCACGCGTGCTCTCCCCTTCATCGCTGCGGTTTTCCCTGGCCGCCCGGCGAGACCGGGCGACTTCCGTCAGGGTCGGACAAATGACCCGATATGGTTGCCGTGCCCTGTTGACAATACCTCTGCGGCTGGCTAGGTCGCCCGCCGGACGAAAGGCCTCGTGAAGCGGGCTCAAGGGCCTTCTCCCCAGGATCGGGCGGGGCAGCCGTGGACGGGGCGCTCCGTGTGTGAGCGGCACCGGGTTCGCGGTCATGGAACAATCAGACCGGCTCACAAGCATCAACAGCGAGCAGGAGACACAGCACGATGCGCATCGGAATTCTCACCGCAGGCGGCGACTGCCCCGGCCTCAACGCAGTGATCCGGTCGGTCGTGCACCGAGCCGTCACGCAGTACGGCGACGAGGTCATCGGCTTCGAGGACGGTTACGCGGGCCTGCTCGACGGCCGCTACCGCTCCCTCGGTCTCAACGAGGTCAGCGGCATCCTGGCCCGTGGCGGAACGATTCTCGGCTCCTCGCGCCTGGAGCGCGACCGCTTCCGGGCCGCCTGCGAGGACGCGCGCGCGCTCGCCAAGGAGATCGGCTTCGACGCGCTGATCCCGATCGGCGGCGAGGGCACGCTCACGGCAGCGAAGATGCTGTCGGACGCGGGCCTGCCGGTGGTGGGGGTCCCGAAGACGATCGACAACGACATCTCCTCCACGGACCGCACCTTCGGCTTCGACACGGCGGTGGGTGTGGCGACGGAGGCGATGGACCGCCTCAAGACGACGGCCGAGTCCCACCAGCGCGTCATGGTGGTCGAGGTCATGGGCCGGCACGCGGGCTGGATCGCCCTGGAGTCCGGCATGGCCGGCGGTGCCCACGGCATCTGCCTCCCCGAGCGCCCCTTCGACCCCGCCGACCTGGTCACCTTGATCGAGGAGCGGTTCTCGCGCGGCAAGAAGTTCGCGGTGATCTGCGTGGCCGAGGGTGCGCACCCCCTGGAGGGCACCATGAACTACGGCGTGGGCGCGATCGACCAGTTCGGCCACGAGCGCTTCCAGGGCATCGGCACGGCGCTCGCGTACGAGCTGGAGACCCGCCTCGGCAAGGAGGCCAAGCCGGTCATCCTCGGCCACGTCCAGCGCGGCGGCACTCCGACGGCGTACGACCGCGTCCTCGCGACCCGCTTCGGCTGGCACGCGGTGGAGGCGGCGCACCGCGGTGACTACGGGCGGATGACGGCCCTGCGGGGTACGGACATCACGATGGTGCCGCTGGCGGAGGCTGTCACCGAGCTGAAGACGGTGCCGAAGGACCGGATGGACGAGGCGGAGTCGGTCTTCTAGGGGTCGGTTTACTTGCCGGGCCTAGGGGTCGGTCCGCTCACCGGGGGTGGTCAGACCCCGGCCCCCGTCCCCCGCACCTGAGTCCAGAAGTGCTCAAGGATCTTGTCCAGATAGTCCTGCCCGGCGCTCCCCGACGCGTCGGCCCCGTCGCCGCCGCCCCAGCTGAGCGTCCGCACCATGCGCGACTGATAGTCGGCATGCAGCTGCTGCAACACATCCTCGAGATGCCGCTTCCGCACGGGCAGCATCTTGCTGACGGGCCGCACGTACCCCTGCCAGCGGGTGGTCACGGCCCTGCGCAGCAGGTCGGCGAGGTCGTCGGCGCGCCCGATGACGTTGATGAAGTCGGGCAGGGGCAGTTGCAGCACCTCGGCGAGGGCGGCGGACTGCCGCTCGTTGCCGCGCCAGGCGTTGGTCTCCTCCATGTGCAGATAGGCGTGGATCTCGACGCCGGCCCCCCGCGCCACATCCTCGGGCGCGAGCCCGCGGGCGAGCCGGTGCTCGCGCAGGGTGGTGGCGGCGCCCATGAGCTCACCGGGGGAGCACCACAGGGTCCCGGCCAGGGCGGTGAGCTCGGCGGAGGTGGGCGCGGCGAGCCCGCGCTCCCAGGCGGCGATGGTCTCCGGGGTGATGTACGGGAGCCCATAACTCACCTGCATCCCATAGGCGACATGCCCGTGGGCCATCCCCAGAGCCTCACGCAGGCGCCGGGCGGCGGGGAAGTTGAACGGGGGCGTCGGCTGATTGGGCTGGCTCGATTGCACGGGCACACGGTATGGGTGCGGAGGGCTGGCGACTACGGTGCGTTCATACGAGGTTGCGGATTGGTGCGAAGCTACGGGCGGCTGGGCGCACCCAGCAGGGCGTCCAGGGCATGCGCGTACTCCCGGAAGAGCGCCCGGGCATCGGGACGTGCCGGCGAGTCGGGGAGCAGCAGATCGGCGAGGAAGGCCACGCGCCACATCCGGTAGACGGTCATGGCTCCGCGCGCGCTGTCGGGCCCCTCGTCCAGCGCCCCACCGACAAGACCCACCGCGATCCGCAACGCCTCGGCGATCAGTGCGGCACCACGCGCGACGCCGGGCCCGCGCGCGATCGCCGCGTTGACCAGCGCCTGAAGGAACCGCGTCAGTTGCAGGTCCGCGCCCACGCGGCTCATCCGCCGCACCGTGTCGGGCTCTCCGAGTCGGGGTGACACGTCCTCGTAGACGGAGGACCACATCAGCATCGCCGGTGCGCTCACGGGGTGCGCGCGCAGATAGCCGAGCTCATCGAAGATCTCCATGACCGGGCCTCCGAAGTCGCCGACCTCCTTGATCACTTCGAGGAGCCGCGCAACGTCGTCCCGCCGCGTCGACCCGAGCTCGTCCACAGACGCCTCTTGCGGCGACCATGTCTCCGTCGCGGCGACCGCCCCGATCTCCACGATCCCGCCGAGCGGACCGAAGACCGCACGGCCGAGGGCGTCTTCGGGGATGTCCCACTCCGGCATGCGACTCGGGGCGGACGTGATGAGGTTTTCGCTCTCTTCCGCTGCCCTGAGCCCCGATGAGCCGGAGCCCAGGTCGGATTGCTGGGTCATGTCGTGCCTCGGCTACCGGTTGATCGACTGGATCTCCTCGACCACGACCTCCTGATCCGCGCCGAACTCCCCGTCAGGGAGCTTTTCGGGATTATCGACCCCCGTGCCGGTCCAATGGATCTCCCACGTGACCGTCGCCTTGAGCGGGTACGAGCCGTCGCCGGACGAGCGGAGGTACTTCACGCCGCAGGGCGGGTCCTGATCGGCCTTGCCCTTGGCGTACGGCTCGCCGATCTTGCCGTCGTTGATCGGGCAGACGCCGGAGGCGGGGTAGGTCTCGGCGTCCTTGGTGCCCGGGTCGATCTTGAGGGAGACGGGTTCGGCGGTCGTGGTCGCCTCGATGCCGATGTCGGGGACGGAAGCCGTCACCGACACCGGCTTGAACTCCGCGCCGTCCAGCCAGGCCCAGGTCGGCAGGTTGACCTTGGTCGGGCCCTCCGGGGCGAGGGTCACCTCGGTGCCGGGTACGCGGACTTCGGCGTACGCGAGCTTCGCGAGGATCTCGGGGGTGATGGCCTCGGGGATGTCCGCCGGGGGTGGATCGCCCTTGTCGACCCAGAAGAAGGGCTTCTTGCAGGCGTCCCAGCCGGGCGGGTAGCTGTCGTTGGAGAAGGACGTCCACCAGTAGCCCTCGCCGGCCTTGTCCTGGTTGAAGTCCTTGTAGGGCTCGCCGTCCACGTACCGCTTCTTCTGCTCCAAGTCCCACTGGTGCCCCGTCGACTCGGCCTGCCAGATCGGCTCGACGTACTTCTTGAACTGGGCGGGTGTGTACTTGGGGGCGTACCAGCAGGCGGGCGGGGTCCAGTTCGTGGCCGGGGTCACCGCGCCGGTCTTGGCGCCGGTGCCGTTCTTGGAGCGGTCGTAGACGATGCCGGACGCGGTGGCGGACAGCTGATCTCCGTCCGCGTTGCCGGAGGCGTCGCTGTCGGAGCCGTTGCCGCCCCCAAGCCCGCCGCCCCCTGGTGGCGTCTGGTCGGCAAGGGCGGCAGGCGGCGCAAGGGTCCATGCCATGGCTGCCAGGGCTGTGACCGTGAGGATCCGGCGTGGTCGGCTCATGGCTGGCATACCGCAGCACCCCGGGTGGATGTGATCTTCACGAGTTCCCAGACCCCCTCTTGGTTCTTCTCGACCTGAGCGCCGTACAGGATGTAGCTCCTCTTGGTCACCTTGGTGCGCTTGACCTGACCGGTCTTGATGACCTTGCTGTAGCCCTTGCTCTCGTCGCCGCAGTACGTGAGTGACGCGGCTGTCTTGGACTTCACGGTCACCTGGCGGTTGAAGTACTTCACCGTCCCTGTGACCGTCCAGCCCGCGTTCTTGAACGCCTTCACCCAGCTCTGCGATGACGCCGCCGCCTCGCCCTCGGTGAAGAACTCCAGCGCCGGGAGTCGCGGATCACCGGCCACGATCGCCGCGTTGAGCGCGCGGATGAAGTCCGAGTTGTCACGGAGGATCGCGTCCTTGGCCGCGTCGCCGGTCTGCTCCGGCTTGAAGAACAGCTTGACGTCGGAAGGCAGTTCGACCTTAGGGCGCGCCGCACCCGCAGGGTCCGATGCGCTGGGCGAAGCCGACCTCTCCTCGCCCGCCTTGTCCGCTCCAGCGATCTTGTCATTGTCCTTGGACTCGTCGTCCCCGCTGCCGCAGGAAGAAAGCAGCAAAGCCGCGGAAGCGGTGAGGGCGACCGTCGCGAGACGGAGAGGGCGGTTCACTGAGTGCTCCTGATGAGGGTGAGAGTCGGCGCGAGCTAAGCACGCTAGTGCGAGCTGATCCGTGGCACCAGAGAGAAATCTGGCGATGAATGGGGCGTGAGCGGCTCATCCCGGTGAATCCGGGCAGCCCTTCGATTCCAGGGATCGCGCGGCGGTCTTCCGTCGGGCGCGTGGGTGTTGCCCGACCAGGACTCCCGGGAGTAGTTGGTGAGGTAGATGTAGAGGTCCGCCTGAAGGCAGGGCAGAAGTAGGGGTGTGGGCTCGTGGACATGCAGCGCAAAGCCATGGATCTTGAGGCCTATATGGAGCGGGCCCGCAGCGGGCCCTGTTTTATTTGTGCGTTTCTTGCTGGAGAGCCCGGTTTCGCGCATGACGCCGTGTACGAGGACGACGCCCACGTCGCCTTTCTCGATCGGTATCCCACTCTCCCCGGCAAGGTTCTCGTCGCGCCGAAAGCCCACGTCGAGCACGCCGTTCGCGATCTGGACGAGGTGGCGTACACGCACATCATGCTCGTCGTGAGGAAGGTCGCCCTCGCCCTGGAGAGAGTTCTCGATGCCGAGCGGACCTACCTCTACTCCCTCGGAAGTCAGGAAGGGAACAGTCACCTCCACTGGCACATCGCCGCCCTGCCGCCCGGAGTCCCCTACGAGGAGCAGCAGTTCCACGTCCTGATGACCGAGAACGGTGTGCTGGACATGCAGCCGGGGGAGATGGCCGACCTCGGCGCGCGGCTTCGGGCCGCCGTCGAGTCCTAGCGGCCCCCGGCCCCCTACCGCTTCGTCGGCCGGTACTTCTTGTCCACCTTGCCGATCTCGGACCAGGTGCCGCTGCCCCGGCGGTCGAACCACACCGGCCGCTCCCGCGCTGAGCGGCGCTTCTCGAAGGAGACCTCGTCGAGGACGCCGTTCACGGAGACGTTCTGGATCTCGCGGTCCAGGGAGTGCCGGAGTGATGTGGGCGAGCCGGTCGCGGGGAGCTTCCCGAGTGCTGTGGCCAGGGCCAGGGCGCCGTCGTACAGCTCCTGGTTTCCGCGCGCGGGGAGGTTGTCGTCGGGCTCGCCCGAGTAGTTGCGGGTGCGCAGGACGCCGACGGGGATCTCCTTGTCCCTCTTCTCCGCCGTCGCCCGCTCTTGCGAGTCCTCGCAGACGCCCTCGGGATCGCTCTGGGTGAGGAGGGGGCCGGTGAAGCCGTCGCTCCTGAGCTTCTTGGCCCAGACGGTGACGTCCGATCCGGTGGGCACCACGACCGCGTCCGCCCGTGCCCTGTCGACCAGTGCCGGGATCTGTGACGTCTTCACCTCGTCCGGCCTGACGTCCAGTGCCTCGGCCTTCACCCCGGCCCCGCGCAGCGCGGTGCCGATGCCGTCCTCGCGGTCCGCCCAGGTCTTGTCCTCCGCCACGAGCACCCGTCGCGCCTTGGTCCGCGTCAGGAGGTACTCGGCGATCGCCTCGCCCTGCCTCGCCTCGTCGGCCGGGATCGCGAACGCGCCTGAGGCGTGGGCGGCTTCGTGGCACGTGCTGATCTCCGGCAGGAACGCCTCGTCCGTGTCGTGCACCCAGGAGAAGTCGACCGTGTCACCGATGACGGCGAGCATGTCCGGGTGCTTGGCGAGCAGCTTGCGCGTGGGGGTGTCCGGGTCGGCGGACACCGGTACGAGACGGAAGCGGCTGCCGCTCTCGGCGCCGAGAGTCTCGGCGAAGGCCGACTCGACGGTGCGCTTCTGCTGCGTCGTGAACTGTCTGTACTCCGACTTCGCGTACTCGTCGGCCAAGTCCTCCGCGCCGACGTGGGTGTAGCTGTGGGCGACGCCGATCGTGTGGACGTCCGGGGCATCCTTGGCGCCGGACGCGGACGCCGACTCGGTGTCGGGTGCGGCGAGGGTACGTATGCCGAGGCCTGTCGGGATGCTGACCGCGAGTACCAGGGCGGCGGGAAGAAGCAGGCGCTTGCGCGAGCGGCGCCGGGGTGCGGGTGCGGCCGGGACGGCGGGGACCTTGCGGACGGCCTGGGGGCGGGCGTCCTCGATGGTGGAGGAGGAGTCCGCATCGGCGGGGACGGCGTCGCCGGTCGGGTCTCGCACCACGGATCCGGCGGGTCGGTCTCGTCCGTCCGGTCCGAGGCGTCTGCCCCCGCCGGCCCCTCCGCCCGGCGCCGTCGCCCCGTACGACGGGGAGTCAGACCCCGCCCCCTCCGCCGTCGGCGCAACCCCCCGCGCCGCATCCAAAATCCGCTCCAGCGTCGTCGCCGCGTCCGCCGGACGGTCCGCGGGGTCCTTGGCCAGGAGGTCGAGTACGAGGCGTTCGACCGGCGCCGTCACCTCCGCCCGCGCCCGCGAGGGCCGCAGCGGGGCATCGTTGACGTGGTGGTACATGACGCCGGCCGCCGTCCCCGTGAACGGGGGTCTGCCGACCAGGAGTTCGTAGACGACGCAGCCGAGTGCGTAGAGGTCGGTGCGGCCGTCGCCCGGCTCCTGGCGAAATCGCTCCGGCGCCAGGTACGGCACGCTGCCGAACGGCAACTGCCCGGTCTGCGTGAGGCGGGAGTCGTCCGCCGCGCGCTCCATGAACGTCGCGATGCCGAAGTCGACGACCTTCGCGGTGCCGTCCCGCTCGATCATGACGTTGCCGGGCTTGATGTCGCGGTGTACGACGCCCGCCGCGTGCGCGGCGTCCAGGGCGCGGCAGATGTCCCCCGCCCAGCGCAGCGCGTCCGCGACCGGCACCCGGACGCTCTCACGCAGCACTTGGTCGAGCGAGCGTCCCCGCACCAGGGCCATCACCAGGTACGGGGTCGGGAGCGAGGTGCCGTCGTCCGTGCCGTCGTCCGTGCCGTGGTCGTGCACGGCGACGATGTACGGGCTGTCCAGCGAGGCCGCGGCGCGGGCCTCCTGCCGGAAGCGGGCCAGGAGCTGCTCCAGCTCGTCCGCACCGGCCGAGTCCGACGGCGCGAAGAGCTTGACCGCGACCTCACGGCCGAGGCTCCGGTCGCGGGCCCGCCAGACCTCTCCCATGCCACCCGCACCGAGCCGCTCCAGCAACTCGTACCGGCCGTTCAGCAAACGCCCCCGCATGCGCCCTCCCTTGGACCCGGTGATCCTAACCAGCGGGCCGGGCGGCCTGTGCGAGACCCGGAGCGGGGCCGGTCACCCCTTCACCGCACCCCCCAGTGCGAATCCTCCGCCCAACCGCCGCGAGACCAGCACGTACAGCAGAATCACCGGGGTCGAGTAGATGATCGAGAACGCCGCCAGCTGGCCGTAGACCACCGTTCCCTTGTTGCCGAAGAAGTCGTTGATGCTCACCGACGCGGGCATTTGTTCCGGGGTCAGGAGCAGCATGAACGGGACGAAGAAGTTGCCCCACATCATGACGAAGGAGAAGACCGTCACCACCGCGACGCCCGGGCCCATGAGGGGGAGCACGATGCGCAGCAGGGACTGGAACGGCGACGCGCCGTCCGTCCACGCCGCCTCCTCCAGCTCCTTCGGCACTCCGTCCATGAAGTTCTTCATCAGCCAGATGGCGAACGGGAGTTGGGACGCCGCGAAGAAGAAGATGGTGCCCTGCATCGTGTCGATCAGGTCGACCTGGACGAACAGCGCGTACACCGGAACCATGATCGCCGTGATCGGCAGGCTCGTCGCGAAGAGGATCGTCAGCATGAAGGGGCGATTGAGGCGGGACTTGAAGCGGGAGAGGGGGTACGCGGCGAGGGCTGCGCAGACCACCGTGAGGAGTGTGCCTCCGCCGCACAGCAGCAGGCTGTTGAGGAGGGGCGTGAAGGTGATCTCGGGGGTCAGGACCGCGTCGTAGTTGTCCAGGGTGATGCCGTCGGGAACCTTCACCTTGAGGTCGGCGTCGGTGTCGAGCGAGGACAGGATCACCCAGGCCAGCGGTAGGACGAACGCCGCCGCCACCACGAGCAGGCCCGCGTCCGCCGCCAGGCGTCGCGTCGTACGGCGTGAAGTCAGCGTCCTGGCGGGCGGCTTGACGGTGTTGGCGGACACTCAGACCTCCGTGCGGAGCAGGCGCATGTAGACGAGGGAGAAGAGTGAGCCGACGACCAGGAGCAGAAGCGCCACCGCCGTGCCGTAACCGATCATGCTCTTCTGGAAGGCCTGTTCGTACATGAACAGGGGGAGGGTCTGGGAGCGGTTTCCCGGGCCGCCACGCGTCATCACCCAGATCAGACCGAAGACGGAGAGGGTCTGCAGGGTGTTCAGCATCAGGTTCGTGCCGATGGAGCGGCGGATCATCGGGAGCGTGATGTGCCACATGCGGCGCCAGCCGCCCGCGCCGTCCACCTCGGCCGCCTCGGTGATCTCCTTGGGGATCTCGTTCAGGGCCGCCGAGTAGACCAGCATCGAGAACGCCGTCCCGCGCCACACGTTGGCGAACGACACCGCCAGGATCGGCAGCGTGTACATCCAGTTCTGGGACGGGAGATGGAGGAAGTCGAGGACCGCGTTGAGGGTGCCTTCGCGGCGGAAGAACGCGTACAGGAGGAAGGCCGCCACCACCTCCGGCAGCACCCACGCCGTGATCACGATCGCGCCGGTGACCGTGCGGACCGGCTTGGACGCCCGCTGCATCAAGGACGCGAGCGCGAGGCCGATGGTGTTCTGGCCGATCAGGGACGACACGACCGTGAAGACGAGCGTCAGCCAGACCGCGTTGAGGAACGCCTCGTCCCCGAAGGCCTTACGGAAGTTGTCGAACCCGACGAAGCTCGACTCCGCCTGGCCGGTGAGCTGGAGGTCGGTGAAGGCGATGTACGCGCAGTAGCCGATCGGCCCCGCCAGGAACAGGAGCAGGAGGATCACTGCGGGTGAGACCGGCAGCGCGCGGGTCAGGGCCCGGCCCGTCGACTTGCGGCGGGACAGGGGGCGCGGGGCGCCCGGCCCCGGCGCGGTCTTCGCGATGTCGCCGGGGCCGGCGGGGGGTGCGGTGGTCACCTCGGGGGTCTCACTTCCCTTGCTTGCTTGCCGGATCGCGGACCCGCGGCTACTTCTCGATGACCTCGCCGTCCGTCGCCGCCTTGACCTCGTCGTCGTATCCGCTCGCCGCCTCGGTCACGGAAGCGTCACCCGTCGTGACCTTCTCCATGGCCTCCTGCACCGCGGTGGAGACCTTCGGGTACGCCGGGTACGCCGGGCGGTAGTGCGTCGCGGGCACCAGGTCGGTGAAGAACTTCAGGCCGGGCTGCGCCTTGAGGTAGGCCGGGTCGGCGGCGACGTCCTTGCGGACCGCGATGCCCGAGTTGGCCACGTACCACTTCTGGGCGTTGGCCTTGGTCTGCATCTGCTCGATGAACTTGAACGCCAGGTCGGGGTTGGACGCCTTGGACGGGATCGCCCACGTCCAGCCGCCGGACATGCTCACCTTGCCCGGAGCCTCGCCGTTCTGGGTCGGCATATGAGCCAGGCCCAGCTTCTTCGACCACTCGGGCCACTCGTGCCCCGCGCCCTTGCCCCAGTCCTGCGGCAGCCAGGAGCCGTCGAGGTTGATGCCGAGCTTGTCCTCGGGGAGCAGTTCGCCGCGCACCCGGGTGGCGAAGTTCGGGTCGAGGGCGTCGGAGACGTCAGGGCCGAGCTTCTCCTTGTAGACCGTCTCGACGAACTCCAGGGAGTCCTTGAAACCCTGGCTTCCCGTGACCCACTTCTTCGACTTCGGGTCGTACATCGGGTCCTCGCCCGTGCCGTACAGGAGCATCTCCATGCCCTGCATGGTGGCCGCCTCGCCCGCGGGCTTGCCCGTGTAGACGTTCAGGGGGGTGACGCCGGGGACTTTCTTCTTGATGGTCCGCGCCGTCTCGAGGATGTCGTCCCATGACTTCGGCTGCCAGTCGGCCGGCAGCCCGGCCTTCTTGAAGATGCCCTTGCTGAACCAGAGGCCGCGGGTGTCGGTGCCGTCCGGTACGCCGTAGGTCTTCCCGTCCGCCGCCTTCGCCGCCGACTTGGACGTGTCGATGAACTGGTCCCAGTCCTTCCACTTGTCCAGGTACGGGTCGAGCGGCTTCAGATAGCCGCTGGTGATGTCCGAGTTGATGAGGAAGGTGTCCTCGTAGACCAGGTCGGGCGCGGTCTTCGGGGAGCGCATCATCTGCTGCAGCTTGGTGTAGTACTCGGAGTCCGGCGCCTTGATCGGCACCAGCTTCACCTTCTTGCCGGGGTTCTCCTTCTCGAACTGCTTCTTGATGTCCGCAAGGAAGGTGTCCATGACCTTGACCTGGTTGTCCGTGGACTGTTTGAAGGAGACCTTCACGGTGTCCGGGTCGTCGCCGGAGTCCCCGCCGCACGCGGTGAGGGTGCCGGCGGCGACCAGGGCGGTGGCGAGGAGCAGAGGGGTGGTGGGACGCACGGGCACGACCTCCTACTGGCCGACACGGCCGGGTTACCACGCTGGGCGCAGCGCGAGGCTGCCCGGTGAACGTAAGGGCGGGTTCGGAGCAAGGTCAATGCCCGTGCGTCGCCCCTTGTCATCAACGTGACAACGTTGTTATTGCGGGCGGCCCCAGGTCCTTGCGGGGGCTGGGCGAGGTGGTGAACGGCTTACACGGACGGGGTGTTGGGGCGTCAGGTGTTCGACGTCAGCCAGCGGTACGCGTACTCCGGGCGGCCGACGTGGCCGTACTGCGGGGTGCGGGCGGCGCGGCCCGTGGTGACCAGGTGCTCCAGGTAGCGGCGCGCGGTGATGCGGGAGATCCCGACGGTCTCGGCGGCGGCCGCGGCGGTGACGCCCTCGGGGGGCGCGTCGCGCAGCGTGCGGGTCACCCTCTCCAGGGTGGGGCCGCTGAGCCCTTTCGGCAGGGCGGCCGGGCTGGGCGCGCGCAGGGTGGCCAGGGCGCGGTCCACCTCGTCCTGACCGGTGGCCTCGCCCGCGGCGGTGCGGAACTCGGCGTAGCGGGTGAGGCGGTCGCGGAGGGTGGCGAAGGTGAAGGGTTTCAGCACGTACTGGACCACGCCGAGGGAGACGCCCTCGCGTACGACCGCCAGATCGCGGGCCGATGTGACGGCGATGACGTCCGTGCGGTGGCCGGCGGCGCGCAGGGTGCGGGCCAGCTGGAGGCCGTGACCGTCGGGGAGGTGCAGGTCCAGGAGGAGGAGGTCCACCTCGGTGCGGTCCAGGGCGCGTTTCGCCTCGGCCGCGCTGTGCGCCTTGCCCACGGCGTGGAAGCCGGGGATGCGGTTCACGTAGAGGACGTGGGCGTCGGCGGCCACGGGGTCGTCCTCCACGACCAGGACGCGGATGGGCTCTGTCGTCACGTGGTGCCTCCGTCTGCCGCGCCCGGCTGACCGGACGCCTCTTCATCGGCGCCCGGTCCATCGGCACCCGGCATCGCGGGCACGAGGGCAGCGGCCGCCGTCCGGAGGAGGACCTCGAACTCGGCGCCGCCCCCAGGAGCCTCGCGCACCCTGAGCGTCCCCTCGTGCTTCGTCACCGTCTGGTGGACCAGGGCGAGGCCCAGGCCGCGCCCCGCCGTGGCCTTCGTCGACCAGCCGCGCCTGAAGACCGCCTCGGTGTGGGCCGGGTCCACTCCGGGGCCCGTGTCGGACACCCGCAGCGTGAGTCCCGCCTCGTCCGCGCGTGCCGTCACCGTGACGCGGGCCGCGGGCGAACCCTGGGCCGCGTCCACCGCGTTGTCGATCAGGTTGCCGAGAACCGTCACCAGGTCGCGCGCGGGCAGGCCCGCGGGCAGCATCCCGTCGTCGATGCTGCTGTCGGGAGAGACGACGAGCTCCACGCCGTGTTCGTTGGCCTGGGCCGCCTTGCCCAGGAGCAGGGCCGCGAGCACCGGCTCGCTGACGGCCGCGACCACCTGGTCCGTCAGCGTCTGCGCCAGCTCCAGCTCGGCCGTGGCGAAGTCGACCGCCTCGTCGGCCCGGCCAAGCTCGATGAGGGAGACCACCGTGTGGAGGCGGTTGGCCGCCTCGTGGGCCTGCGAGCGCAGCGCCCGCGTGAAGCCGCGCTCCGAGTCCAACTCTCCGGTCAGGGCCTGGAGTTCGGTGTGGTCGCGCAACGTCACCACCGTGCCACGTCGCTCGCCGCTCGACACGGGTGAGGTGTTCACGACGACCACCCGGTCCGACGTGAGGTGCAGCTCGTCGACCCGCGGCTCGGCCGCCAGCAGCGCGCCCGTCAGCGGCGCGGGCAGGCCGAGTTCGGCGACGTTGTGGCCGACCAGGTCGCCCGACACACCGAGCAGCTCGCGCCCCCCGTCGTTGATGAGGGCGATGCGGCGCTGCCCGTCCAGCATCAGGAGCCCCTCGCGCACCGCGTGCAGCGCGGCCTCGTGATAGTCGTGCATGCGGCTCAGCTCGGCGGCGTTCATGCCGTGGGTGTGGCGGCGCAGGCGGGCGTTGATGACGTACGTACCGAGTCCGCCGAGCACGAGCGCGCCGGCCGCGACGCCGAGCAGGGCGAGCAACTGGCCGCGCGCCTTCTGGCTGATCTCCTCGATGGTGATGCCCGCGCTGACCAGGCCGGTGATCCGGTCGCTGCCGTCGTCGGCCAGGATCGGGGTGACCACGCGCACCGAGGGGCCGAGCGTCCCCGTGTACGTCTCGGTGAAGGTCTTGCCCCGCAGCGCTTTCGCCCGGTGGCCGAGGAAGCGCTCGCCGATCTGCTCCTCGTCGGGGTGCGTCCAGCGGATGCCGTCCGGGTCCATGATCGTGACGAAGTCGACGCCGGTGTGCAGGCGCACGTCGGTGGCGTACGGCTGGAGGGTCCTCGTCGGGTCCTCGCCGCGCGCGGCCTCACGTACCGAAGGGGAGTCCGCGACCGCGCGCGCCGCGGCCGTGGCCTGGCGGCGCGCGCCCTCCTCGGCCTGCTGCCGGTCGCTCAGGAACGTGAAGAGCGCACATCCGGCCACCACGACGGTGACCAGCACGATCTGCATCGCGAAGAGCTGTCCGGCGAGGCTGCGCGGCCGGTGCGGACGGGCGAGGGGCATGGTGCCAGTCTGCCTCGCCGAGTAAGTGCGAACTAAATGAACGTAAGGGTGACCGCCCTCACAGGGCGAGAGATAGTCACCCGAGATTCGCCTGCCCAGGACGTGAGCCGCACGAGAGGCACGCACGGGCCGAACCAGGACGTGAGCCGCACGCACTGGCCGAAAACGCCGACGTAGTCGTTCAAGGAGGGCCCTCGTGGCCGACACCACCGACAGCCAGGTGGCCAAGGCTCCCGCAGCCAAACGGGACCGTACCCACTACCTGTACATAGCCGTCATCATCGCCGTGGTTCTCGGTATCGGTGTCGGCCTGCTCGTTCCCGACTTCGCCAAGGAGCTCAAGCCGGTCGGGGCCGGCTTCGTGAACCTGATCAAGATGATGATCTCGCCGATCATCTTCTGCACGATCGTGCTCGGCGTCGGTTCGGTCCGCAAGGCCGCCAAGGTCGGCAAGGTCGGTGGCCTCGCGCTCGGCTACTTCGTCGCGATGTCGGTCGTCGCGCTCGCCATCGGCCTGCTCGTCGGCAACATCCTGCACCCGGGCTCGGGCATGGACATCTCCGACTCCGAGAAGGGCGCGGGTCACGACGCGGCCGAAGAGGCGGACAAGGGGCTCGTCGACTTCGCGCTCGGCATCATCCCCAAGACGCTCGTCTCCGCCTTCACCGAGGGCGAGGTCCTTCAGACGCTGCTCGTGGCGCTGCTCGTGGGCTTCGCCCTGCAGGCCATGGGCCGCTCCGGGGAGCCGATCCTGCGCGGCATCGGACACATCCAGCGGCTGGTCTTCCGGGTTCTCGGCATGATCATGTGGGCCGCTCCGGTCGGCGCGTTCGGCGCGATGGCGGCGGTGGTCGGCGAGACGGGCACGGACGCCCTGAAGGCGCTGGCCACGATCATGATCGGGTTCTACGTCACCTGCGCGCTGTTCATCCTCATCGTGCTCGGCACGCTGCTGCGCCTGGTGACCGGGGTCAACCTCTTCAAGCTCCTGAAGTACCTGGGCCGCGAGTTCCTGCTGATCCTGTCCACCTCGTCCTCCGAGTCCGCGCTGCCCCGGCTCATCGCGAAGATGGAGCACCTGGGCGTCAGCCGCCCGGTCGTCGGCATCACCGTCCCGACGGGCTACTCGTTCAACCTCGACGGCACGATGATCTACCTGACCATGTCGTCGCTCTTCATCGCCGAGGCGATGGACCAGCCGCTCGGTCTCGGTGAGCAGATCTCCCTGCTGCTGTTCATGATGATCGCGTCCAAGGGCGCCGCGGGTGTCTCGGGGTCCGGCATCGCGGTCCTGGCCAGCGGCCTGCAGTCGCACAAGCCGGCCCTGGTGGACGGCGTCGGCCTGATCATCGGCGTCGACCGCTTCATGAGCGAGGCCCGCGCCCTGACCAACTTCGCGGGCAACGCGGTGGCCACGCTCCTGATCGGTACGTGGACCAAGGAGGTCGACCGGCAGCGGGTCGACGACGTCCTCGCCGGGCGGCTGCCGTTCGACGAGAAGACGCTGCTCGACGACGGCGTGGGGGAGGACGAGCCCGCGGACGCCGACGACGAGACGGTGGACGCCGTCCCGTCGCAGCCGGGCGGCACCGAGAAGAAGTCCCTGACGGCTTAGCCGTCGGAGGTCGCCGCCGCTCTCCTGTCGGCGACCCTCGTCACCAGCTCGGTGGCTTGTGAGGCGGGCAGGCCCGCCGCGGTCAGAAACGTGATCGCGGTGGACCTGCCCGCCTTTTCCGCCGGTACGACACCGTCGTTGACCGCCTCCATCACGGCGAACAGGATCCCTTCGAGCACGTAGCCGAGCGCCCGTGTCGGCAGCGGCGACACGAACGTGCCGTCGTCCAGGCCGCGCTGGAACGTCTCCAGGCCCTCCTCGTGGACGCGGCCGAGCCGTTCACGGATGGCGCCCATCGTCATGCTGCGCTCGGCCAGGGAGAGCAGCAGGCGGTAGCGGTCGGCGACTTCCCACACGGCGAGCAATGAGCTCGCCACCGCCTCCGCGGGGTCCTCGACGCCCGCGCGGCCCGCCGCGTGCGCGGTCTCCACGGCCGCGATGGCCCGCTCCACGATCGCTTCGATCAGCGCGTCACGGCTGGGGAAGTGCCCGTACACCGTCCGTCGTACGACTCCCGCCGCGCGCGCGATCTGGTCCATGGACGCGTCGGCGTCGCGCAGCAGCTCGGCGACGGCGACGTCAAGGATGCGGCGGCGGTTGGCGTCGGCTCTGACGCTGCTCGCTGGGCGGGGGTTCATGGCCCCATTCTGCCCACTCGGCGGCGCCGCCCCTATCACTCCGGCGATCACATCACCCAACTTGCACATTGCTGTGCAACGTCGGGTATCTTGCACACTTGTGTGTAGTTGCACAGACGTGTGCAAGGTCTGTGCGGAAAACGGACGGATGGGTGGAACCAATGCCTCTGCTGATCAAGGAACCGGTCGAACGGATGGACCGTCCGTACGCCCGCCGCTGGTGGGCCCTGGGCGTTCTGTGTCTGAGCCTGCTGATCGCGGTGATGGCGAACACCGCGCTGACGGTTGCCGCGCCCGACATGACCATGGACCTCGGCCTGTCCAGCTCCGACCTGCAGTGGGTCATCGACGCCTACACCGTCCCGTACGCCGCGCTGATGCTGCTGCTCGGCGCGATCGGCGACAAGTACAGCCGCCGGGGCGCGCTGGTGCTCGGCCTGCTGATCATGTCCGTCGGCGCCGCCGCGGGCTCCGTGGTCGACAGCTCGACGGCCGTCATCGTGGTCCGCGCGGTGATGGGCGTGGGCGCGGCGCTGATCATGCCCGCCACGCTTTCGCTGCTCGCGGCGACCTTCCCGCGTGCGGAACGGGCCAAGGCGATCACCATCTGGGCGGCCACGTCCGGCATCGCGATCGCCGCGGGCCCCCTGATCGCGGGGGCGCTGCTCCGTGACAACGGCTGGCACTCGACGTTCCTGATCAACATCCCGGTGGCGGTGCTCGCGATCGTCGGCACGTTCGTCCTCGTGCCGCCGTCGAAGGCGGCCCAGCACGGCCGGATCGACTACGTGGGCGGACTGCTCTCGGTCGTCTGGGTCGGCTCCCTGATCTTCATGATCATCGATGGCCCGCACTTCGGGTGGGGCGTGCGCGCGATCTCGGCGGCGGTGGTGGCGGGCGTCGGCCTGATCGCCTTCGTCGTCTGGGAGCTGAAGCACCCGCGCCCGGTCCTGGACGTACGCAAGTTCACGCAGCGCGGCTTCGCGGGCTCGAACCTGGCCGTGGCGCTCTTCTTCCTCGCGGTGTTCGGCGCCTTCTACTACCTGACCCAGCACCTCCAGTTCGTCCTCGACTACGACCCCCTGGAGACCGGCATCCGCATGCTGCCGCTGGCGGGCGCGGTGTTCGTGGGCTCGGCGGTCACCGGAATCCTCGCGCCGCGCATCGGCGGCAAGATCATGGTGGTGGCGGGCATGGTCGGCGGCACGGTCGCGCTCGCCCTGCTCACGCAGATCGAGGCGGGCTCCACGTACGCGGACTTCGTGGCACCGCTGGTCATCCTCGGCCTGTCCCTCGGCTTCGCGGTCTCGCCGTGCACGGACGCCATCATGGGCGCGTTCCCCGAGTCGGAGCTCGGTGTGGGCGGCGCGGTGAACGACACCTCGCTCGAGCTCGGCGGATCGCTCGGGATCGCGGTCCTCGGCTCGGTCCTCGCGGGTTCGTACTCGTCGAGGCTGGCCGATGAGACGTCGGGCAGCAAGCTTCCCGCCTCCGCGCTCGACACCGCCCAGGACTCCGTGGGCGCGGGCAACGGCGTGGCGCAGGGCATCGCCGAGCAGGCACGCGCGCTCTCGGAGAAGGCGGCGGGGGCGTCGTCACCCCAGGAGGCGGCGCAACTGAAGGCGCAGGCCCAGGAACTGGCCGGGGGCGCGCACCAGATGGCGGATGCGGTGGGCTCGGCGTTCTCTGACGCGGTGGCGCACACCAGTCTGGTCGGCGCGGTGATTCTGGGGGTGGGGAGTGTTGTGGTTGCTGTGTTGTTGCCGGGGGTGGGACGTAAGGGGGATGGGGGACGTAAGGGGGCCGGAGTGGCTGAGGTGGCTGGGGAGACTGAGGTGACTGAGGTGACTGAGGTGGTTGCTGGTTCGGGGGCGGTGAGCGAAGGGGGTTGGGCTGAGCGTGAGTCTGAGTACGTGGATGGGGGCCGCTGATACGGGGGTTCGAGGGGGTTGAGGTGGGCCGCTGGGGGCTTCGCTGTCCCGGCGGCTTCGCTCGGTGCCGGGGCCGTCCGGTTGTCGCGAGGTTGGCGGTTCCGGGACGGGTGTCAAGGGCGCTCCTGCGTCGCGTCGGCTGCGCCGATTGCGCTGCGCTCCACCCTTGACACCCGTCCCTCCACCGCGCGAGGGAAGACGACCGGACGGCCAGGGGGCGGGACTCTCGACCACTGCCGGCTACTCACCCGGCTCCACTGTCGGGTGCGGACTGGCTCGTCGCAGGGCGCCCCGAGGGGTGGCGGGCGCGCGGTCGCTTCGGGGAGGGGTGCCGGTCTCGTCAAGCGTCCGTCGACCGGATCTTGCGGAGGCGACGTCGAGGGCGCCCCGCCTGCCAGGACGCGGCTTTGCCGAAGTGGGTGGGCCCCGCTGTCCGGAGTGCTGGAAAGTCCCACTGAACGCGCCCTCAGGGCCTGCGGGCATGGGACTTTTCTGCAAAGTGGGCCGATGGGCGGCTCGTGGCCGGAGGCCGGTGAGCGATTCTGCGGGCTGTTGCGCCGTGTGTTCGATGAGGATTCCGCCATCCAGGCGGACGCGTGCGCAAACTGTTGACTGTTATTCAAACCTGCCAGTAACTTCAGCGTTGTACCACCACTGACACCCGCCAAAAGCCGCTGACGCCTGCTCAAATTCCTTACACAGTACGGCTGTTGGCGCCTGCGGCCTGCTCGCTCATCTCCGGGGCTGACCCCCCATCGGATTCAAAGGAGACTCCAGATGGCGACCCGCACCCGTACACGCTCCCTGAGCCTGGCAGCCGCCCTTGCCGCCGCCGCCTCCATCGGCCTGGCCGCGCCCGCCCAGGCGACCGGTGGGGACACGCTCGACTACGTCGCCCTCGGCGACAGCTTCAGTGCCGGATCCGGCATCCTCCCCCTCGACCCGGCCGCGCCGCTCCTCTGCGCGCGATCGACGGCCAACTACCCGCACGTCGTGGCCCAGCGCACCGGCGCCGAGCTCACCGACGTGACCTGTGGCGGGGCCCAGACCAAGGACTTCGCCGCGTCGCAGTACCCGGGCGTCGCCCCGCAGCTCGACGCCGTCGACGCCGACACCGATGTCGTGACGCTGACCATCGGCGGCAACGACAACAACACCTTCATCGGCGCGATCACCGCCTGCGGCTCCGCGGGCGTCATCTCCGGCGGCAAGGGCAGCCCCTGCAAGGACGCCAACGGGGACAAGTTCACCAAGGAGATCGACGCCAGTACGTATCCGGCCCTGAAGGCTGCTTTGCGGGCGATCAAGGACAAGGCCCCTGACGCCCGCGTCGGCATCCTCGGTTACCCCTGGATCATCCCGGCCAAGGCCGACCCCACCTGCTTCGCCAAGATGCCGATCGCGTCCGGTGACGTGCCTTATCTGCGTGATTTGCAGGCCCACTTGAACCGGGCCGTGCAGCGCGCCGCCTCCGAGACGGGTGCCACGTTCGTCGACATGGCCGCCGCCTCGGAGGGGCACGACGCCTGCAAGCCGAAGGGCACCCGTTGGATCGAGCCCATGCTCTTCGGCACGAACTTCATCCCGGTGCACCCGAACGCCATCGGCGAGAAGGGGATGGCCGATCAGGCCATCGGTGTGCTGAAGCTCGGCTGACCTGCGTGCGGAGTCACGGCCGCTTCGTCCATACCGCCACGTAGTCCACCGCCATCGCCTTCCCCGGCTCCGTCTGGGCGACCGGAGTCGCCCTGCCCGCGACGCCGTCGGGGAAGGCGCCGCCCATCGCGACGTTGAGGAGAATGAAGTAGCCCGCGTGGTCCGTCATGTTCGACCATGTCGTGGCGGAGAAGCGGTCCTGGGAGAGGGTGTGGAACTGCTCCCCGTCCACGTACCAACGGAGCTGGTTCGGGGTCGTCGAGCGGTCCCATTCGAAGCGGTACGTGTGGAACGACGATTGGCAAGTTGAGCCTGGGCAAGGGCGGTTGGCGCCCAAGCCCTGGGTCTCGTTGCAGTCGCCGCCCGGGTTCACGCCGCAGTGCAGCACGCCCCAGACCGAGTTGATGCCGTTCACGTTCTCCATGACGTCGAACTCGCCTATCGACGGCCAGTTCTGGTAGTTGCCGCGGTAGGGCGCGCCGAGGGCCCAGAAGGCGGGCCAGTAGCCGAGCGCGCTCTCCCCGGTGACGTTCGGCATCTGGATGCGGCCCTCGATGGCGAGCGTGCCGCCCTCCGGCGCCTTGAAGTCGCTGCGTTTCGTCTCGATGCGGGCCGATGTCCAGTTGCCCGCGCCGTCTCTGCGCGGGGTGATGTGGAGGCTGCCGTTTCCGTCCAGGGCGAGGTTGTCGGGTGAGTCCGTGTACGACTGGATCTCACCCGTGCCCCAATTCGGCGGCCCGCCCGGGTAGTTGTGGCCGAGGTCGACCTGCCAGTTGTCGGCGGAGGGCGCGGAACCCGCCGCGCCGTTGAAGTCGTCGCTCCACTCCAGCGACCAGCCGGGGGCCGGGGGCGGGACGTCGCCGCGTGCCGTGCCGGGCATCATCAGGGCGCCGAGCAGGCCGACGGCCGCCAGTCCGGCCAGGAGGGGGCCGGTGCGGGGGGAGTGGGTGAAGCGACCGATGCGGGTGGTGCGAATGGTGTGAGTGGTGCGAATGGTGCTCATGGAACACCTCCGTGGGGGGAGTGTGCTTGGTGGTGAGAGCGCTCTCAGGGGGTTCTTCGAGTTTTTGTAGTTGCATACATGGCGGGCGTCAATGGCTTTGGTCCTTCAACTTTCCGAAGGGGGCGAGGAGTTGGACGTACGGTGGTTGGATGAGCGCGTCGCAGTCGAACGTCGACTTCTGGTTCGATCCCGTGTGCCCGTACACATGGCTGACCTCCCGGTGGATCCGCGAGGTCGAGCGGGTGCGGGGCGTCACCGTGCGGTGGCGGGTGATGAGCCTTTCGGTGCTCAACGAAGACCTCGACGTCGACCCGGAGGACCCCGAGGGCCAGTGGGGCGACTACATGCGGGGGCCCGGCAGGGTCTGCGCTGCCGTGTCCGGGCGGTACGGGAACGAGGCGCTGGGCAGGTATCTCGACGCGCTCGGGGTGCGGCTGCACGAGCGGGGCGAGTGGGACGGAGCCGAGCGGGCGCTCGTCGACGCGGGACTGCCCACAGAGCTCGCCGCCGTGGCCTGGACGCGGGAGTACGACGCCGCCGTGCGGTCGTCGCACGAGCGGGGCATCGCGCTGGTCGGCCCCGACGTCGGGACGCCGGTGCTCTCCGTCCCGGGGGCCGGGGCCGTCTTCGGCCCGGTCGTCTCGCCCGCGCCGAAGGGTGAGGCGGCGGGGCGGCTGTGGGACGGGGTGGTGCTGATGGCCGGCGTTCAGGGCTTCTGCGAAGTGAAGAGGGCGTACGGGGATCTCGACTTCGGCTGATCCAGGGGTGACCGCAGGGCGGCGCGGGGAGTCTCAAGTCCCTCTGGCTGCTTACCTTTTCGTAAGTACCTGACTAATTAGTCGGTACTTGTGGGCGTGCGGGCGCTCGCCAAGCATGGTCGTCATGACCGACATCACTGATCAGAAGTCCCAGACCTCCGTAACCGTCCTCGGCCTCGGCGCGATGGGCCAGGCCCTCGCCGGTGCCTTCCTCGCGGCCGGACACCCCACCACCGTGTGGAACCGTACGCCGGGCAAGGGCGACGGCCTGGTCGCCAGAGGGGCCACGCGCACCGGCACCGCGGCCGAGGCGGTCGGCGCCTCGGAACTGGTGGTCGTCTGCCTCTACGACTACGACGCCTCGCGGGCCGTGCTCGGCCCGATCGCCTCCGAACTGTCGGGGCGTGTCCTGGTCAACCTCACATCCGACACCCCGGAGCGGTCGCGCGAGGCCGCCGCCTGGGCCGCCGAGCAGGGCATCGACTACCTGGACGGCGCCATCCTGGTGCCGGTGACCGTGATCGGTACCCCCGACGCGCTGCTTTTCCACAGCGGTCCGAGGTCCGTCTACGAGCGGCATGAGGACACGCTCAAGGTGCTCGGCGGCAACACCGTGTACCTCGGTGAGGATCACGGCCTCGCGGCCGTCTATGACAACGCCCTGCTCGACTTCTTCTGGACCAGCATGTCCGGCCTCGTGCACGCGTTCGCGCTGGCCGGGGCGGACGGCGTGAAGGGCGCGGAGCTCGCGCCCTACCTGAGCGCCCTGCTCTCCATCTTCCCGGAGGCCATCGAGTCGACGGCGGTCGAGGTCGACTCCGGCGACTATCCGGGCGAGCAGGCCCCGCTCGCCACGGAGGCCGTCAATGTCGACCACATCATCCACGCCTCCGCCCACCGGGGTCTGGACGTGGAGGCCCTGAACGGCATCAAGGCCGTCCTGGACCGGGCCATCGCCGCGGGGCATGGCGCGGACGGCTGGACGGCCACGATCGAGGCCGTACGCCAAGCGGGCTGAGCACTTCGCGGCGTACGGTGAAAGTGACCGCCGTCACAGAGCAGGAGCCGTGCGATGACTGGTGAACCGAGCTTCTTCGAGATCGGTGTCGAGGACCCGGAGCGGGGACGGGCGTTCTACGGGGAGCTGCTCGGCTGGTCCTTCGTGCCGGGTCCTTCCGGGCAGGGGTACGTGATCGGGACTCCGGGTGTGTCCGGTGGCATGCACGGCGGTGACGCGGGCGCCGTGCCCTACCTCTTCTTCCAGGTCGACGACCTGGAGACGGCCCTGGCCAAGGTCGTCGGACTGGGCGGCACGGTCGAGGCGCCCCTCGGCGGCGAGAGCGAGGAGTCGGACGCCGCCTTCGGCCGTTTCCGGCTGTGCAAGGACGATCAGGGCTCGGCCTTCGGCCTGCACCAGCCGCCGAAAGCCCGCTGAAAGAGGCAGCCCGGCGCGCTGGCCTTGACGCCTGCGTCAAGGATTACCGTCGTACGCATGCGCATCGGCGAACTTGCGGAGCGGGCCGGCACCACCACGCGGACGCTTCGGTACTACGAGTCACGGGGGCTGCTGCCCGCCCGTCGCGGGAGCAACGGCTACCGCACCTATGACGAGGACGACGTGCGTCTCCTGGAGCAGATCAGGACCCTGCAGGACTTCGGGTTCGATCTGGAGGAGACGCGGCCGTTCGTGGAGTGCCTGCGCTCGGGGCATCCGGCGGGCGACTCCTGCCCCGCCTCACTCGACGTGTACCGCCGCAAGCTCGGTGAACTCGAGGCGGTGATAAGCGAGTTGAGCGCGGTGCGTGAACAGGTGGGTGCGCAGCTGTTGCGCGCCGAGGCGGCGGTTTCGGGGGGTCCGGACCCGCAGTGCGAGCTGACGGGCTGAGGGAGAGGGAACGTAAGCATGGGGATGGTCAAGGCGGACGGCGTGGCCGAAGTGACGGACGCGGACTTCGAGCGGGAGGTGCTCAAGGCGGGGCTGCCCGTGCTGGTGGAGTTCGGGGCGCAGTGGTGCGGCCCGTGCCGGCAGCTCGCGCCGGTGCTCAGCGAGATCTCGCGGGAGGAGGAGGACCGGCTGAAGATCGTGCAGCTGGACGTGGACCACAATCCGCGGACGGCGATCGCGTACGGGATTCTCTCCGTGCCGTCCCTCCTGGTCTTCCGGGACGGTGAGCCGGTGAAGTCCATGGTGGGCGCGCGCCCCAAGCGCAAGCTGCTCGCCGAGCTGGCGGAGGCCGAGGTGCTCTGACCCACGCGGTACGCCGACAGAAAGAGAAAAGCCCCGGACGAATTGACGTCCGGGGCTTTTCCTGGCGTATATTGGATCCTTTCGCGACCCCTTGCCCATTTGGGCAGACCGGAATCGCGAGAATCTGTATAAGAGCACTGTAACTGGCAAGGGGCTGAATTGTCAACCGAGGAATTGCGGGAAGAGCAGCAATTCGTCTCCGGGCTGTACGCGCGCCTCGACGCGCTGCGCGAGGAGGCGGGGGCCGCCGTGCGGGCGTCGTTGACGCAGGTCGGCAACGGTCTGCAGGCCAGGCTTGAACGTGACGTCCTGGTGGCCGAGCGGTCCGGACTGCTGGCCGCCTTCGACGCGGAAGAGAACGGCCTCTGCTTCGGGAGGCTCGAATTCCGCGACGGCCGTGATCACCACATCGGGCGCATCGGAATCCGCGCGTCCGACACCGAACGCACCCCGCTCGTGATCGATTGGCGCGCGGAAGTCGCACGCCCCTTCTATCTCGCCACCGGGCATACTCCGATGGGGCTCCGCCGGCGCAGGCACATCACCACGCAGGGCCGCGACGTCACGGCCCTGCACGACGAGATCCTCGACCTCAGCGACACCACCCGCACCGGGTACGAGGGCGCGGACGCCGACGAGGTGCTGCTCGCCGCGCTCGACTCGGCCCGCACCGGGCGCATGCACGACATCGTGCAGACCATCCAGGCCGAGCAGGACCGCATCATCCGGGCCCCGCACCACGGCGTCCTCGTCGTCGAGGGCGGCCCCGGCACCGGCAAGACGGTCGTGGCGCTGCACCGTGCCGCGTTCCTCCTCTACGCCCACCGCGAGCTGCTCGCCAAGCGCGCGGTCCTGATCGTCGGCCCGAACCCCGCCTTCCTCGGCTACATCGGCGAGGTCCTGCCCGCGCTCGGCGAGACGGGAGTCCTCCTGTCGACGGTCGGCGAGCTGTTCCCGGGTGTGACCGCCACCGCCACCGACACCCCCGAAGCCGCCGAGGTGAAGGGCCGCGCGGAGATGGCGGACGTACTGGCCGCCGCCGTACGCGACCGGCAGCGGACCCCGGAGCCCGGCTCTCCGGTGATCATCGAGCACGACGACGGGGATCTCGTCCTGGACTGGACGATCGCCCACGAGGCCCGCGAGGCGGCCCGCGAGGCGGACGTCCCGCACAACCTCGGCCGGCCGCACTTCGCCTTCCGCGTCATCGACATGCTCACCGAGCAGCTCACCGAGCGGCTCGGCGCCGACCCGTACGGCGGCCCCAACTTCCTGGGCCCCGACGACATCGCCCAGCTCGGCAAGGCGATCGCCGCCAGCCCCGAAGTGCACGCGGCCATCGACGAGCTGTGGCCGCAGCTCACCCCGGAGGGTTTCCTCGCCGACTTCCTGGAGGAGCCCACGCCGCACCTGACCGGCGAGGACGCCCGGTTGCTCCGGCGCCCGCGCGGTGCCGAGTGGACGGCCGCCGATGTCCCGCTCCTGGACGAGGCCGCCGAGCTGCTCGGCAACGACGACAGCGCGGCCCGGGCGATGGCGGAGGCCGAACGGGCCAAGCAGATCGCTTACGCCCAGGGCGTCCTCGACGTCTCGTACGCGTCCCGTACGTACGAGTTCGAGGACAAGGACGACGAGGAATCCGAGGTCCTGCTCGCGCACGACATCATCGACGCCGAGCGGATGGCCGAGCGCCAGGAGGAGGCCGACCACCGCAGCGCCGCAGAGCGCGCCGCGGCCGACCGGACCTGGGCGTTCGGGCACATCATCGTGGACGAGGCGCAGGAGCTCTCCGCCATGGCCTGGCGGTTGCTGATGCGGCGCTGCCCGACCCGCTCGATGACGCTGGTCGGCGACCCCGCGCAGACCGCGGAGGCCGGCGGCTGCGGCTCCTGGGAGACGATCCTGGCGCCGTACGTCGAGGACCGCTGGGAGTACACGCGGCTCGGCGTCAACTACCGCACGCCGGTGGAGATCATGGACGTCGCCGCCGAGGTGCCCCGCGTGGAGTACCCCGAGTTCCGGCCGCCGAGCTCGGTGCGCTCCACGGGCGTGCTCCCCTGGGCGCGCCGCGCCGACGACCTCGCCGCTGCCGTGGCCGACGCGGTGACGGCCGAGACACGGGGCGAGGGCCGCCTCGCGGTGATCGCCCCGCGCGAGCTGCATGAGCAGCTCGCCGAAAAGCTCCCCGGAGTGACGGCCGGGGAGGCCCCGGACCTGACGCGGCCGGTCGTTCTGATCGACCCGCGTCAGGCGAAGGGCCTGGAGTTCGACACGGTCCTGGTCGTGGAGCCGGGCCGCTACGGCACGAGTGACCTGTACGTGGCCCTGACCCGGGCCACGCAGCGCCTCGGCGTCCTGCACGCCGAGGAGCTGCCGGTGGCGCTCAAGCAGGCCGACCGGTTCAAGCAGGTCGCAGCCACACCGTAGCCAGCGGCGGCAGGGTGAGGCGCAGGGACGCGGGGCGGCCGTGCGACGCCACCGGCTCGGTCTTGACCGGGTCCGGGCTGGTGACGTCGCCGCCGCCGTAGCGCGCCGAGTCCGTGTTCAGGACCTCGTGCCAGGCGGTGTACGTGCCGGGGACGCCGAGACGGTACGCGTGCCGCACCACCGGCGAGAAGTTCGAGACGGCCAGGAGCGGTGCCTCGTCCGTCTCCTCGTCGGCGTACCGCAGGAACGCGAAGACGTTGTCCTCGGCCGCGTCGCCCTCGACCCAGGCGAAGCCGCCCGGGTCCGTGTCGCGCTGCCACAGGGACGGTTCGCCGCGGTAGACGGTGTTGAGGTCGCGCACGAGGTCGCGTACGCCCCGGTGGTCGGCCTCCGCCCCGTACGCGGGATCGAGCAGCCACCAGTCCGGCCCGTGCCTCTCCGCCCACTCGGCGCCCTGGGCGAACTCCTGTCCCATGAACAGGAGTTGCTTGCCGGGGTGGGCCCACATGAAGCCGAGGTAGGCGCGGTGGTTGGCGCGTTGCTGCCACCAGTCGCCGGGCATCTTCGACACCAGGGACCGCTTGCCGTGCACGACCTCGTCGTGCGAGATCGGCAGGACGTAGTTCTCGCTGTACGCGTACACCATCGAGAACGTCATCTCGTTGTGGTGGAATTTGCGGTGCACGGGCTCCTTCGACACGTAGTCGAGCGAGTCGTGCATCCATCCCATGTTCCACTTCAGGCCGAAGCCGAGCCCGCCGAAGCCGCCGGGCCCCTGGTGGTGCGTCGCGCGGGTCACGCCGTCCCAGGCCGTGGACTCCTCGGCGATCGTGACGACACCGGGCGCGCGGCGGTAGACGGTGGCGTTCATCTCCTGGAGGAAGGCCACCGCGTCCAGGTTCTCGCGTCCGCCGTGCACGTTCGGCGTCCATTCGCCGTCCTCGCGCGAGTAGTCCAGGTACAGCATCGAGGCGACGGCGTCGACGCGCAGGCCGTCGATGTGGAATTCCTCGCACCAGTAAGTGGCGTTGGCTACAAGGAAGTTGCGGACCTCCTTGCGGCCGTAGTCGAACTCCAGCGTGCCCCAGTCGGGGTGCGCGGCCCGGTTGGGGTCCTCGTGCTCGTACAGCGTCCGGCCGTCGAACTCCGCGAGCGCCCAGTCGTCGCGCGGGAAGTGCGCGGGCACCCAGTCCATCAGGACGCCGATGCCCGCCCTGTGCAGCGCGTCGACGAGGTACTTGAAGTCGTCGGGCGTGCCGAGGCGAGCCGTCGGCGCGTAGAAGCCGGTGACCTGATAGCCCCACGAGCCGCCGAAGGGATGCTCGGCGACCGGCATCAGCTCGACGTGCGTGAACCCCAGATCGGCCACGTACGCGGGCAGTTGCTCGGCCAACTGGCGATAGGTCAGGCCCGGCCGCCACGAGGCCAGGTGGACCTCGTACACGGAGAAGGGCGCCTGGTGGACGGGCACCTCGGCCCGGCGGACGAGCCACTGCTCGTCACGCCACTCGTGGTGCGACTCGTGCACGACCGAGGAGTTCGCGGGCGGTGTCTCCGTGCGGCGGGCGAGCGGGTCGGCGCGCAGCGTCTTCGTGCCGTCGGGCCGGGTGATCTCGTACTTGTAGAGCTCGCCCTCACCGACGGACGGCACGAACAGCTCCCAGACGCCGCTGCCGCCCAGCGAGCGCATCGGGAACCCGGTGCCGTCCCAGAAGTTGAAGCTCCCCACCACGCGCACGCCGAGGGCGTTGGGTGCCCACACCGTGAAGCGGGTCCCGGTCGCTCCCTCGTGCACCATCGGACACGACCCGAGCGCCTGCCACAGCTGTTCGTGCCGCCCCTCGCCGATCAGGTGCAGATCGAACTCGCCGACCGCCGGCAGGAAGCGGTACGCGTCGTGGATCTCGAGTTCGGTGTCGCCGTACGTGATGTGGAGCCGGTAGTCCTCGGGGACCTCACGCAGCGGGAGCACCCCGGAGAAGAACCCTTCCCCGTCGTCCCGCAGCTCCGCCCGCAGATCCTTGGCGACGACGGTGACGGAACGTGCGTACGGCCGCAGGGCGCGGAAGGCTATGCCCTCGCGCACGACGTGGGCGCCGAGCACACCGTGCGGGTCGTGGTGCGTGCCGTCCAGGAGGCGGGCACGGTCGGCGGGGGAGACGGGCGACGTGGAGTGGCCGTCTTCGGGAGGTCGCTTCGGCTGCTTCGGTTGCTTCGGCGGCCTCGGCTGCTTCTGCCGGGACGGCTCGGGCACCCGGCCGGTGAGCTCCGGCTTCCGCTTGCCCTTCTTGCTGGCCTCGTCGGACGGTTTGCGCGGCTGCGGGCGGGGGGTCACGGGGGAAGCCTCCTGGGCGATGGCAGGTCAGTGGGGATCGGTGGCGGGGCCGTTCGTGGCGAGGCGTTTGATCGCGGCGAGGGGGACGGGGAGCCAGTCGGGGCGGTGGCGGGCCTCGTAGAAGACTTCGTAGACCGCCTTGTCCGTTTCGTAGGCGCGCAGCAGAACCGGGTCCGTGCGCGGGTCGCGGCCCGATACCTCCGCGTACCCCGTGCAGTACGCCGCACGGCAGTCGCCCGCCCACTCGGGCGCCCACGGTTCGTGCGAGCGCGCCGCGTAGTCGAAGGACCGGAGCATGCCCGCCACGTCGCGCACCGGCGGCTGCGGCATCCTGCGTTCGGCGAGCGGGCGAGAGGGCTCCCCCTCGAAGTCGATCAGCGACCACTCCCCGGCGGGCGAGCGCAGGCACTGCCCCAGGTGCAGGTCCCCGTGGATGCGCTGGGCCGTCCAGGTCTCCTCGCCCCGCCCCAGGTCGGCGAGCGCGTCGAAGGTGGTGTGCAGCGCGGGGGCGTACGGCTGGAGGGCGGGCACGGCCCTGGCCGCCGTGGCCAGGCGGTCGGCCATTCCCTCGGCGATCCGCTCCATCTGGGCGCGGCCCAGCGTGACGGTGGGCAGCGCGCGGGCCAGCGCCAGGTGTACGTCGGCGGTCGCCCGGCCGAGCGCACGGGCCTCGCCGCTGAAGTCCCGCCCTTCGGCGAGCTCCCCGAGGGCCAGGTCCCAGCCGTCCACCGTGCCCTTCAGGTAGGGCTGGAGCACGCCGAGGACGTTCACCGAATCCTTGGGGTGCCCGACATCGGCCAGGAACCAGGCGGCGGGGGCCGGCACCTGCGCACAGCCTTCGCGGGCCAGCATCAGCGGCAGCTCCAGGTCCGGATTTACTCCGGGCACGATGCGGCGGAACAGCTTCAGGATGAACGTGTCGCCGTACACCAGCGAGGAGTTGGACTGCTCGGCGGCGAGGACGCGCGGTGTGAGGCCATTGCCTATCTCCTTGCGCTGGTCACGCTCGAAGCGGAGCTTGCCGACGCGTGCCTGCGTCCGCAGCGCCTCAAGGAGGAACCCGGACATCCGGGAGTCGTGCAGCGCCTCGTAGACCGTGAACCCGCTGAGCAAGCCGCGGGTCACATGTCCGATCAGTGCGGGCGCGAGCCGTGGCGGCAGTTCGCGCCGTACGCCGAGGAGGAGTTGGTAGCAGTCGGGGGGCGGTGGGGGCGCGCCGCCCGCCTGGCCCGGTACCTGGGGCTGCCCTACCTGTACGAGCAGGTGCAGGAGCCCCAACTCCGAGGTCGGCGGCAGCAGTTCGGTCGCCGACACGACGGTGAAGTCGGTGATGGGGCGGCCTTTGCCCGCGAACCAGCGCTGCCGTGGCAGCCACGCGCGCAGCAGCGGATCGAGCGAGGCGAGCAGCGCGTCGGCGGTGATCCCCGGGCGGGTGACGGCTTCCGACATGGCGTCGCGTCCTTTCCGCGGTGCGGACAAGGTCAGGAGTGCGGGAGTGCCGGTGGTGCGGGGAGAGTTCCCAGGGCGGGGCGGTGGAAACCGCCCCGCACCGGAGTCGCAGGGGTGGAGCCTACGCCGGGTCGCTGCGCAGCCGGAACCAGTAGAAGCCATGTCCGGCCAGAGTCAGCAGGTAGGGCAGTTCGCCGATGGCCGGGAAACGCACCCCGCCGATCAGCTCCACCGGGTGCCTGCCGTTGAAGGCCTGGAGATCCAACTCCGTGGGCTGTGCGAAGCGCGAGAAGTTGTGCACGCACAGCACGAGGTCGTCCCCTTCTTCCTCCGATGGCGGGGCCTCGCGCAGGAACGCGAGCACCGCCGGGTTCGACGACGGCAGTTCCGTGTAGGAGCCGAGTCCGAAGGCGGGGTTCTGTTTGCGGATTTCGATCATCCTGCGGGTCCAGTGCAGGAGTGAGGAGGGGGAGGACATGGAGGCTT